>JBIKLL010000043.1:0-21935 GCA_044359815.1 Pseudobdellovibrionaceae bacterium | reverse complement strand
CAGCAGGTCAGAAGTTCTAATTGTCAGCAGTTGGCCGATGACCGTGTCCTGGCCCTGTTCAACAAATACTGGGTAACCCACTTTTAAACGGTAAACAGATCCTGTTAGTGTGGCATCAACTTTATTGACTACAAAGTCTCTAATTCGATTGAAATGAACCAAACCCTCAGTCAATGAGCCATAAACAAAAAACTTTGATTCAGTCATCAATTTCCCCCCTCAAAATTTCACTGTCGCCATGCTGTCATATAATTTTAGGGGTCTTGAATTATCAAAATTCAGAATGTTTCGCAAGTTACAAAAATAAGCACAGGAAAAAATTCTTTAGAATCACTTTTTTAGGCTCTTCCTTTTTCGAAAATCTGCTGTTAGACCTTGTAGGCAAAGGAATTATATGAGCGACAATCATCAAAATTTTATGGGCTACATGTGGGTTCAAAAGGAAGACAATGTCTACACCATAGGCATCAACGAGGACGGGATTGAAGAAATCACCGAAATTAATTCAGTTGAAATGCCTAACGATGGTGAAACTGTGGATTCAGATGTTGTTATAGGTACCATCGAAACTGATGATGGCACTCTGGATATTTATTCACCCGTCAGCGGTAAAGTGATCGAAGTCAACGCAGCTGTTATCGAAGAACCCAGTTTGATCCAAGAAGACCCTTATGATTCATGGCTTGTAAAAATTGAATCAGAAGATGATTTGGATGAAGACGAAGATGACGATGATGATAACGATGAAGAGGAAGAAGAATCAGAGGACGAAGACAACTAGTCTTTATTCCCTTTTGTGTTTTAAAAATTTTATTTTATCTTAATTCAATATCTGAATAGGCCAGATTAACCAAATCGCCCAGTGATGTAGCTTTCGGTTTTTTTATCCTTGGGTGTAGTGAATAATTTTGCAGTTTCATTAAATTCTATCAAATCACCCAAAAACATAAATGCTGTGTAATCCGAAACCCGTGATGCTTGATGCAGATTATGGGTCACCATCACAATGGTGATGTCCTTTTTTAACTGAACTACCAGTTCCTCAATATGAGCTGTCGAAATTGGATCCAAAGCAGATGTTGGTTCGTCCAGCAATAATATTTCAGGCTCAGTTGCTAAAGCCCTAGCGATACACAGTCTTTGCTGCTGTCCACCCGACAACGATTGCGCCGGCGATTTCAAACGATCCTTTACCTCAGACCATAGACCCGCATTTTGTAAGGATCTTTCAACCTGTTCATCAATAAAACTGCGTTTTTTAATGCCTCGGACTCTTAAACCATAGGCCACATTTTCATAAATTGATTTCGGAAAGGGATTTGGTTTTTGAAACACCATCCCGATTCTCATCCTGACTTCGATGGGATCGATATCATTTGCCAACAGATCTTGATTTTCTGGCAACAAAATTATCTGACCCGTATATTTCACCTTGGAATATAAATCATGCATTCTGTTAAAGCATCTTAGCAAAGTTGTCTTACCACAACCCGAGGGGCCAATCAGAGCAGTGATTGTGCGATCATGAATGGGCATAGTTACGTTTTTTAGAATTTGTTTGTCACCATCATAGGAAAAAGTCAGGTCTTTGACTTCTGCCCGTTTGGCCAAAGCCTTTGAAGCATTTAAAATTGAATTCTTGTCAGCAGCTGTCTCAGTCATCATTTATCACCATTTGATTTTTTTACGAAAACGGTACCTTATCACAATTGCTATCCCATTTAATACAAGAGTCATCGCCAATAAAATTAATCCAGTGGCTGCCGCATTGATGTGAAAATCTGCCTGTGGTCGCGATATCCAATTAAACATTTGAATCGGCATAACCGTAAATGGATCCATAAGCCATTGGAAACTGATATACGGAGCCTGATCCGAAATTGGAGCTGATGGTAAAAAGGCGATAAAGGTTAACGCCCCCACAGTGATCAATGGCGCTGTTTCGCCAATGGCTCGTGATAATGAAATAATAACGCCTGTGATGATTCCACCTGTAGAATATGGCAGCAAATGATGCTGAATCACCTGCCATTTTGTAGCCCCTAATCCGTAAGCGGCTTCACGAATCGTTTGTGGGATTGCGCGAATGGATTCCCGTGTGGTGACAATCACAATTGGCAAAATCAATAATCCCAATGTTAAACCTGCTGTTAAAATGCTTTGACCCAATTTAAATTGATAAACAAATAATCCCAATGCCATCAGTCCAAATGTGATTGATGGAATGCCGGCTAAATTCACGATGTTAATTTCAATGATACCGGTGATCCAGTTTTTGGATGAATATTCCTCCAGATAAATGCCTGCAGCTATTCCCAAGGGTATTGCCAACATCGCAGTGGTCAGCATTACACACAATGAACCCACCCAGGCAGATAAAATCCCCGCTTCCTGTGGAAATCTGGATGGAAAACTGGTCAAAAACTGGCTGCTTATTCTGCCAAATCCAGTGACAAATAAATCTGATATCAACACCAATAAAATCATCAATGCTGACATCAACAACAACAAACCAAAAATTGAAAATAATTGGTTAATCAATTGCCTTCGTGAAAGTTCTTTTGAATCCAATTTCACTAGTAAGCCTCTCGAAATCTGCGCTTAAGCCAAAATCCAATAATATTGAAAAATAAAGTGATTACCAACAAAGTCAATCCAGCCACGTAAATTGACTGATAGCCAATTGATCCATGGGGCAAATCACCCAAGGATACCTGCACAATAAAGGCTGTGATTGTGGCTGCGGGTTCAAGGGGATTCAATGTAAAATTGGGTTGCATACCACCCGCTATGGCGACCACCATGGTTTCTCCAACAGCTCTGGAAATCCCCAAAATATATGCAGATGTAATACCCGACAAAGCAGCTGGATACACCACTTTGATCGCCGTCTGCAGTTTTGTCGCGCCCATGGCTAGTGACCCTTCACGTAAATATGTAGGCACTGCCCGCATGGCATCCTCAGTTAACGAAGACACATAGGGTATAATCATCACACCGATGACCAAACCTGCAGATAAAATATTAAATCCCGAAATTTCTGGAAAAACTTTTTTGACCAACGGAGAAACAAACAAAAATGCAAAATACCCATACACAACTGTCGGTACCGCTGCCAACAACTCTAGTGCTGGTTTTAGCAATTCACGAGCTTTTGCGGGACAGTATTCGCTCAGGTAAATGGCGATAACACTGCCAACAGGAATGGCTACCACCAGCGCCACAAATGATGACAAAAATGTTCCACAGATCAATGGCAAAATTCCAAATTTTGCATCTGAAAAAAGCGGTGTCCATTCTGTGCCTGTTAAAAATTCTGATATTGAAACGTGTTTAAAAAATGGCATCGATTCCGTGACCAAAATCATAAAAATCGCGATGGTCACAAACACACTCGAAGCTGCTGCTAAAAACAAAAGAGCTTCTATTAAAAGCTCTTTCATTTTTCTCATTCTCCGTGTTGGATGATTCGGAGATGTAAACTGGGCTATGGCTTGCTTGGTGCGAATACCCAATTACAATTTGCCTTCTTTTTTTAGCATGTCTTCGATTTTCATGCCGATTTCAGAATGTCCGCTAAAGATAGTTCCAAATTTATTTTTGTTCAAAATATTCAAACCCATTTCGTAAGCCTTGTTAGGCAAAGCAATCATTTTTGCCGAACCCACTAATTTTGGAGTCTGAGCCAAATAAAATTTTGTAAAATTAGAAACTTCTGAACGTTTGTACGAAGCTTCAGATACATAAATAAACAGGGGTCTTGAAAACGGAATGTATTTACCCTGATTCACTGTAGCTTCAGAGGGAAACTCAGCTTTTTTAGTTTTTGGGTTTACGATTGCAAGAGCTTTCATTTTGGTTTTGTTTTCCTCAAAATACGAAAGTGGGATGTAACCAATAGCGTTTTTGTCACCCGAAATGCCTTGAACCAATGTGTTGTCGTCTTCGCTGGCTGTGTAGTCACCTCGTGAAGATTTGGCTTTGCCCACAACAGCTTCAGTAAAATAGTCAAAGGTTCCAGAATCTGAACCCGCACCAAACAATTTCAAAGGAGCATCTGGCCATTTAGGATTTACCTGATTCCATTTTGTGATTTTGCCTTGAGCATCCGGTTCCCACATTTTTTTCAGTTCTTCCACTGTCACTTCTGTGACCCAAGTGTTTTGCGGGTTAACAGCTACAACCAAAGCATCGTAAGCCACTGGCAATTCAAAATATTTAATGCCTGCAGTTTTACAGTCTGCCATTTCTGAAGCTGATATAGGTCTGGAAGCATCTTGAACATCAGTTTCGCCTCTGCAAAACTTTTTAAATCCGCCGCCTGTGCCAGAGATTCCCACTGTCACGCGAACTTTACCCTTTTGGTCTTTTTGAAACTCTTCAGCCACAGCTTCAGTGATTGGAAACACAGTGCTGGACCCGTCAATTTTGATAACTGGAACTGCGTCAGCAAGGGCTTTAAATGAAAGCATCAAAATGGCTACCGCAATCAATGAAGTCATCAATAACTGAGTATCAATGTATTTATCCATTTGGCGGTTTAAAGATTTTAGAGATTGAATCATAGAGCCCCCTTTTAATTGTTTAAATACCTATAAACACGATCTAATTTGTGGCCCCAAGGTACCAGAAGAGTTGTTTCTGTCATGTCAGGGTTTTATCAAGATTGATGTCACGCAATAGCTTGCTTGCGTAAGAAATCTTGTAGAAAATATGAATCAGAACAAATGGGAAAATTCACATATCTTCACGGGTTTTCGTCTCGTGAGCAAAATAGACTGATAGAGCAGGCGGAGTTCCTAGAACCATACGTGTTTCAGGGCGTCGACCTTGAGTTTAAAGAACGACTTCTAGAGGTCGGCTGTGGAGTTGGAGCTCAAACCAAGATCATTTGCCGCCGGTTTCCAAAGCTAAAGGTAGTTGGTTTGGATCTGAGCGAAAACCAGCTAAAGGTCGCATCCCAGTTCCTGAAGCAAGAAATCAAAGACAAAAGGGTACAATTGCTTAATCGCAATGCAATTGAGCCAAACATTCCTGCAAATTTAGTGGGCAGCAAGTTCGATTCAGCGTTTATATGCTGGTTTTTAGAACATGTTCCAGATCCGGTTAAAGTGCTTAAAGGGATTAGGCCCTATCTGAAACCAGGTGCCAAAATTTATTGCACTGAGATTTTCAATCAGGCCATGTTTATGGAACCTTATTCTCCGGCCATTTTAAAATATTGGTTTGAATTCAATGATTGGCAATGGGCGAACAAAGGCCATCCTTTTATGGGCGCACTTTTGGGACATGTGCTGAATGAAGCCGGGTACACTGACATCAATGTCGAGTTTAAACCTTTTCATTTTGATTCAAGGCAATCCAAAAAACGTGCTTTATTTTCAGAGCAATTTTTTAAGGTTTTGTTGTCAGCGGAACAAGCCTTGTTGGAAACCAAGCGTGTGGACAAAAAACTGATCAATCAAATGCACAAAGAAATCGAAAAAGTCAAAAAAGCAAAGGACGCTGTGTTTTTTGATATGTTTGTTCGAGCAACAGCAAGGACCCCAAAAAAATGATTAAAGAATGGCTGCAATCAAAAACTTGGAAAGCCACACCTGAAGCTAAATCCAGTGGGTACTTGAATCAATTAATTGCTTTGAATGCCCGCCGCCAAAGATTAAAGGATCTTTGGAAAGATCACGAAAAATACTGCAAACAAGTGATCCACGAAGAAATACTTCAAACAAAAAACAAACATTCGGTTGTGGTTTTAGGCAGTGGACTTTTGCATGAGATCCCTATTATTTCGCTGATCAATGCGTTTAAAGAAGTTTATTTGGTCGATATAGTTCACGGACCAAAAACTTTTAAAATGGGAAAACAAGTCAATATTCTGAACCGAGACGTGACCGGTTTTTGGGAAATTATTAAAACTCAAGATAAATCAAAATGGCTTTCGCTGTTAGAAAAAGCTGCTCCGCCATGGCCTCAGGCTGACCTGGTGATTTCTGCAAACCTGATTTCTCAAATTCCTATTTTGTTTGTCGAAAAATTAATTTCAGAGGGTTTTAGTGAACAGGAGCAAGAAGAATTTTGTTCGATGCTTTTAAAAAATCACATCAGACATTTGCAACAAAACTCGGGCCGATCTTTGCTCATCGGTGACAACGGCCGCGAGTTTTCAGACTCTGTCGGAAAATTTATCCGTAAAGAGCCTTCATTGGTCGGAGTCAGTATGGGTAAGCCATTTTTTAATTGGACGTGGAATTTAGCTCCTATCCCTGAATTTTCTGACACTGAAACCATGAAATTATTAATGGGCGCCTGGCGCATCAAAGAATAAATCCGAAAAACCTGAACGTTTCATTTACCAAATTCTTTTGAATCAGGCGGCTTTTTTTAGAATGATCTTTTGAGCAGGAACTCCACCCCAAGTTTCACCCGCAGGGATCTGAGTTTTTGGCAGCACGATTGAATGTGGCAATATTTTTGCTCCCTCACCGATAGTGACTCCGCCCATAATTGAAGACCTTAACCCTACGGTAACTTTGTCGCCGATTTTTATTGGAGCCAAAACCAAATAACCACCCTGTCCATAGTGGGCACACAAGGTTGCCGATCCACCAATGGTAACGTATTTTCCAAGTTCGATTAGTGCAGGGTCTGAGATATTGCTGGTGTTTATCTGTGTGGCTTTGCCAATTTTCATACCCATCATTTTAAAAAATAAAATATTAAATGGTGTGGGAGTGATAAACTCTAAAAAAGTATACCTGACCAAATAGGTCAATGAATTATGAACAACCCATTTTAAAACATCGACAGAATAATAAGGACCTCTGAACAAGCTGGGCTTTGCACGCAGAACAAAATTTGAAAAGGGAACTATCAAAATTAGCGTGAATCCAAAAAAGAAAAATCCCACACCAATTGCCAACCCCTTGGCCAATGCTTGGGTGTAAATTGTGTTTTCAACAACGGATTCAGCAACCCAATTGTAAAACAAAATCCCTGGAGCTAAGGACACACCTATAAACAATCCACCCAAACAGTAAACCGGAGCCAGCGTGACTAAAAACATAAATGTTTTAAATTTTCGTAACAACAGTTCGTAAAAACCTTTAACGCCTCTGTGCTCTGTCGTTTGTGGATCCAAGTCCACACGATTGGTTTTTTGTTTTTTTACCCTGCGACGTTCGTCCTGCAGAATAATCAGCTTTTTGGACTTCTTCATGCTTAACTGTTCGGAATTTTTAATAATGGACAAAATGATACAGGGCCCGACCTTGATCCAGAAGAGGACCAGCTTTTAGGCCTTTGACCCTTGGGTATTCAGGAGGCCTTTGCTGAAATTTAAATTTTGAAAATTATTTTTATGATTTTACACCTTGTGAATACATTTGCGAGCGCGACGTTTAATTTACCGCCGCATATCTGGTGATGCGTAAATACAAAGATAATTTTTTTTACTATTTTTAAACACTCGCTAACGGCCGCGGGCTCATCTCTCGTATTGAGTCATTTAATTTAACACCAGATATGCCCCGCACGCTCGCTGCATGTGTCTAAAAACAGTAAAAACAAATTACCTTTGTATTTATGCAATACGAGAGATGAGCTTGCGGCCGTTAGCAAGTATTCACAAGGTGTAAAATCATAAAAATAATTTTCAAAATTTAAATTTCAGCAAAGGTCACTTAATCCAGGCCGAAGCCAAATGCTTTTAGTCGCCGTGTGTTTGGTTGGCTTGGTTTTCTAGGTAATTCAAAATGTTGTCCAAAAATTCCTGATTCTTGGCACAGATTTGTTCCAGCTCGACGGTGACTCCATTTAGGGTCACTGATTTTCTGATTCCCATGGCTGAAAATTTGATTGAATGGTCTTGCACCATCACGGTTTTTCCAAGTTCTTTTGATTGGGCATAATCAACTTTTAATCCAACCAATTCAAAAATTCTCAGATCGTCCCAATAAGATGAATTTGAAAACACCAGATCCCTAGAAACTAAAATTTGTTTTGCCGTAGGAGCTTGTTTATCAACCAAGGTTCCTGTGTATTGTGATGTCTGACGATCAAATTTCAGATTGAAAGCATATCTGGAATCATCGTTCACGCCATTGCAAACCACTGTCACAGATTTTGCTGGGGTTTTTGCAACCGCTTGCAGTGAAACTACTGATACCAAAACAAACAACGCCTTCAATGTCATCTGGGCCTCCAAGGCTGACTGTAATTAGCTATTACTGTGCAAAATCCGTACGATAGCCCTTGCCGATTGAAAGCTCATTAATGGTGTAGGTCAGTGTTAAATACTTCAACAAAGGCCCTTTTTGGTCACCAGAAATCAATGATAATTATTTGATTTTACCTGCTAAAAACAGAAAAAACATGCGGTAGTCGGACACTAAACTCCAGATAGGATAGGTAAAAGTCGCAGGCCTGTTTTTCTCGATAACAAAGTGGCCAAACCAAGCAAATCCATACCCACCAATGGGAATTCCCAACAACAGCAATGGTTCAGACTGCGAAATAGCTAAAAACAAAAACACAAAGGTAATGATAGTTCCCACATAGTGCATTTTGCGGTTCATTGGATCTGAGTGTTGGCTCATATAAAAAGGCCAAAATTCTTTGTAGGTTTTTATTTTTGGTTCAGACATTTTTCCTCCGAAATTAGGATGAGCTACTAAGAGCCCATCCTATTAAATTAACTGAGTTTCAGTGCAAAAACTTTTTACCTGAACTTTAGCTCAATGTATTTGCGAACAACATCTCTCGGTATTTTGGCAACGGCCATAAATCATCCGAAACTAATTTTTCAGCTTCATCACAAACTTCGCGCAAACCGACTGCTAAAGGCTGAACTTCTTCGGCAAGGCTCTGCATTTTTTTGGTTTCATCGCTCAGGTTGTGCATTTCTGCGTACTCTTTACTGAGTTTATCAAATCTAACAAAAATCTGATCAAGGACTTTTTCTAACTGATCAACACGGGTTGAATGCCGTTTTTTCAACGAAGCCAAGCTGATGTTTTCAGTCAGTCCAGTCAAAATCAGCAACTGCTTTTCAACAGCTGGTATGATGGATGTTTGAACCATTTCTTTAAGCGTATCAATTTCGATGTCGATAGTTTTAACGTATCTTTCAACCGCAATGTGATATCGACTGTCAATTTCCTCTTGGCTCATGACGTTTTCTTGCACCAAAAACTTTGTCAGTTTTTTATCTGTCAGAACCTCTAAAGCTTCAGCCGTTGAATTTAAAATCGGTAATTTTCGTTTTGCAGCTTCATCTTTCCACTCTTGCGAATACCCGTTTCCCTCAAACCGTACGGCTTTTGAGTCTTTGATGTTTGCCCTGATTAATTCCATCACAGCTTCGTCACGTCCACCCTTAGATTTAACTAGTGACTTCAGTTTTTCACTGGCTTCCTTAAAAGCCGCGGAAACTGCAGCATTTAAAAACGTCATAGGTATTGAAACAATGGCTGATGAGCCCACAGCTCTGAACTCAAATTTATTTCCAGTGAAAGCAAAGGGGCTGGTTCGGTTACGGTCAGTATAATCCTTTGATATCGAAGGGATCTTGCCAACACCTAAATCAATGATTGCCTGTTCGGTTGCCTGCGAAGATTTTCCCTGTTCAATATCATTAAAAATCTTTTCCAGCATTGATCCCAAAAACACAGAAATTATCGCAGGCGGGGCTTCATTAGCACCCAAGCGATGATCGTTACCGGGACTGGCGATTGAGGCCCTGATAATGGCGGCATTGTCATGAACCGCTTTTACCACCACTGACAGCACAGCTAGAAATCTGAGATTTTGATGAGGTGTCGTCCCTGGCTCTAGCAAATTTTCACCCTTGTCGTTAGAAATACTCCAGTTATTGTGTTTGCCGCTGCCGTTGATTCCTGCAAAAGGCTTTTCGTGCAGCAAACAAATGAAATTATGCTTGAGCGCAATCTTCTTTAAAATTTCCATAGTCAATGTGTTGTGATCTGCAGACACATTCACGTCTTCAAAAATTGGAGCCAGCTCAAACTGACTGGGGGCGACTTCGTTGTGTCTGGTTTTTGCCGGGATTCCTAATTTAAACAGTTCGTATTCTACCTCTTGCATAAATTTTTTCACTCGGGAAGGAATGGCACCAAAATAATGGTCTTCCAACTGCTGCCCCCGGGGTGATCCAGCACCTAACAACGTACGTCCCGTCATAATCAGATCGGGTCTTTGAGCTACAAAATTTTTATCGATCAAAAAATATTCTTGTTCAGCACCCAATGTGGCTGACACTCGTTTAACATCCACGTCGCCAACTAATTTCAAAAACTCACAGGCCGATGTGTTCAATGAATCCACTGAACGCAACAGCGGAGTTTTACAATCTAAGGCTTGTCCATGATATCCAAAAAACACAGTTGGAATGCACAAAGTTTTTCCGGCTTCGTCTTCGATAATAAATAAAGGTGATGATGGGTCCCAAGTCGTGTATCCCCTGGCTTCAAAAGTCGATCGGGTTCCGCCGCTTGGAAAACTGGAAGCATCGGGCTCGCCCTGGATCAGCTGTGATCCCGTGAATCTTTCGATAACAGTTAGTTCAGAATGATAATTTGTTTGTATAGAAATAAAGGCATCATGTTTTTCAGCAGTCAAACCAGTCAATGGCTGAAACCAATGACAAAAATGTGTCACGCCTTTCGTGACCGCCCATTCTTTTACAGAACTGGCAATGGCTTCGGCGGTTTCTTTTGGAAGCTTTTTTCCCTGCTCTAAAGTTTTAATTAAATTTTGATAGGCTTCACGGGGCAGTTTTTCACGCATGTGCTTTAAACCAAATGTCAGTGATCCGAAATATTCAGACACTGGCCCAAATTCTCCACCCGGCGGCACCACTGTTCTGGTGGGCGGATTGATGGCTGCGTTCACACTGGCTGTTCGGTTTGAAATGGCTGCCGTAGATTTTGCCACTTCTGTAGACTGAGTCGTCGTTGACATAAAAACTCCTTTATTCTGCAAGAAATTATAAAATCTCTTGGAAAATGTGTTTAAGGGCACCTGCGAGTAATAAATCACTCTATAACAAGCACCTTTTAATCATCCTAAGCCATAAAATAATAAAAATAAAGAGGAGCACCTGCGCAAAATGATGCTTATTTGCCTGGCCAGTAGCACACTCAGTTTCAAATGATTGAATCCTATCACTCCACACCTTTTTGGATTTTTGCTGACCCGATAAGCTCGTTGACCCACTTTACTGGTCTGGGCCTGGCGTTGGTTGGGACATTTTTTATGATCCGCAGGGGCCATGGCAACGGGGGCAGGATTTTTGCCCTGTCCCTGTACAGCTTTTGCATGATTTTTATGTTTTCAATGTCAGCGGTGTTTCACCTGATCGACACAGAATATACCGCCAGGCTAGTGATGCAAAGACTGGATCACGCAGGGATTTGGACAATGATTGCTGGCACCTTTACGCCAATTCATTGGATTTTGTTTCGTGCGCGGTGGAGATGGTTGTTTTTAATTTCTTTGTGGGCAATTGCCATCACAGGATTGGTTTTAAAAACAGTTTATTTTTACGATATTCCCGAATGGCTGGGTTTGAGTTTTTATTTAGGCCTAGGTTGGCTGGGTGTGATTTCGTTTATTAAAATCCATCAGATTTATGGAAAAGAAAATTCTAAATTTTTATTGTTGGGTGGATTGGCCTACACAGTAGGAGCTTTATCAGAAAATCTGCGCTGGCCATTTTTGATCGAAGGTGTTTTTGGCCCTCACGAAATTTTTCATATCTGTGTGTTGCTGGGTGCTTATTTTCACTGGAAGTTTATTTTTGAATGGTCTGATTATCCCGTCAACAATCACATGAGGTTTTTAGTTCGGGAACGGCCAAATTCAATTTTCATTGCTGAAGCTATCGGTGAAAAAATAAAACTGCATGCCCATGACAAAAATAGAATAAAAGAGATGATTTTAGAAACAGTCAAAAATAAATTTCATCACAGATCGCCCGCCCACAGCGTAAAGGTCGAATACCTGCAGGAAGAGTATTTGCAATGAGCAATTCAAAACTGGTTTGGTCAGACGATCCTAAAGATCAAAAGCTGTTAAATCCTGAACCTGAAAAACCTTTGTCCACCGAAGAGACACTAAAAAAATATAAATTTGTCGCTGTCTTTCGTTTGGAGAAAAATGGGCGTGGTGGCAAAACCGTTACTGTGATCGACAATCTGCCTAAGCAAGAAATTTTTCTGCGTGATCTTTGCAAAGAGCTAAAATCCAAATGCGGGGTTGGCGGCACCTATTCCACTGCTGGTAAAGAAGGTGTTATTGAAATCCAGGGCGATAAACGCGTACAAATAAAAGAAATTTTCACTAAAAAAGGTTTTCAGTTTAAGGGTATGTGAACGATTGCCGATGGACTCAAAAAACTAAAGGCCGCGTAGTTTTGTCCGCGGCCATGGTGCTGGACTAGTTACGAATCAATTTTGTAAATACACATTTAACTAATTATTTACCGATGATTTTGGTAGCCCAATCAGTAATCTTTTTTGCTACTTCAATTGAAGTTTGAATTTCCTCAGAACTTAACGGAATACGACCCTCTTCATAGCGCCTAGCGGACGCAAAGGGGTTCAACTCAGTCAGCGAAAAACCTTGTTGTGGAGCTTTCTCTTCAGGCAATAGGGCAATTAATATCCCAAGGTCATGAACCAGTGGAAATGCCACTTGAAGGTGAATCAAAACTGATTTTATAGATTTCTCGACAGACTGCTGTGCCAAAAAAACAATGTTTTCTGGTCTACCCTTGGAGACTTTTGACAAAGCCTCTGCTGATTCCAGATCACCCTTAGCAATATTTAGCAACTCAGCTGCATATTCTTTTTTAAAAAGCTGCTTTTTTAGATGTTGGTTCATTTCAGTTTCATCCCACTATGATAAGCAACAAAAGTGACGCCACCAAAATTCTTACGCTCATCAAAGGCTTCCTTGGTTTTGAATATCCAGTCAATGGCGATATCGGTGAAATTTAATTTGTAAACCTCGTTTTGAATCTGAGATATCGAAGCCTCGTCTTTTGTGACAATTAAAATATCCAAATCAGAATCATATGTAAAATTCCCATCAACGGCTGAACCAAAAAGATAGGCTTCTGAAATCAAATCATAGGAAGGGACGGACTTAAGGACTTCAATGGCTTTATTCTGTGCCCAATTATTTAATTTTGGATTAGGAGCCATTTTAAGCAAACTCAAACAATGCCTCGTCTGTTGATGTCGCCAAGCTAACGCGAACACATGTAATATGCAATCATCTAAGGAGCAGTCTAAGGTGCCTGGATGCATTGCTTACATGAAATTAGGTAATCGACGGCTTAAAAAAATATCCTTCCCAAGATTAGGAAAATCGGTTTTCTTGGGTCCAGATTTTAGATTAGCACCGCATAATCAAATTTTATTGTTATGTTTTCGTTTCTCGGAAGGGTAATTCATATTAGTCTCGCAAAAAGCACGGAGGTTATATGAAAACAATTTTAATCAGCATTTTGATTTTTGCATCTTCTGCAGCATTCGCATCAACTACAGAACTTTTTAAATGCCCGGTTGTCGTTAACGGCAATGCAGGCGACGTCGAGTTTCCACAAAAAGGCGATGTGATCACTCACACAGTTACAAATGGCAATGAAACCACAGCAGCAATCACAGTTACATTCGGTAAAACTTTGCAGATGGAAGAACACCTGAAATTTCAAGATGGAAAACTGGTAGAATTTTTTCAGTTTAGACCAGCACCACCCTTTGGTAACAAAGAATACAAATGGATGCATATGACCATTGATCGCAGCAGCGGCAAGGCCGTTCCAACAGTTTGGGTGATCCGAGCCAAAGCTGTGGAAAATTTTGATGAATGGATTGGCAAAGCCACAGATCCAGCATTGATTGCCAAATTAAAACTGCAAAAAGCTTTTTTTGTTAAATACTACCAAGGCGGCGTGTCTGACATTTCAAAATCAGCACCGATGAAAGCTGCTTGGTTGGCTGAAATGAAGCCTGAAATTTCAGACAACAGAACTCACGACCAATCACCAAATCCATTTACCGAAGATTTAAAAGATGGATTTTACACTTTGTTTGTAGACCTGAAAAATCAATCAAAACCAGCTTTGCAACAACAGTACAATTTCTTTACTATCTCAAAGGATCAACAGATTTGGCCTACAAAAATAAAAGGCAAAGTTGATCGAAACTCTGTCGATTGGGAATCCACTTTAAAAATCGGGACAGACATTGAGCTGGACATGCGAATCGATCACGTCACTCATGTGATTCAAAATTTTAATCTTAAAGCCGGAGCATTTGGCTCTTGGGTTGAAGCCAAAAACGAAACTGGCTGCCAAAAGCTTTAGGCCTTTTCATAAAGCACAGAACTTTATAGATTCTGTGCTGAATGATAAATTTAGTTATCCACTTTGTTTGTTGCAGAATTTAAAATTCGAAAATTTACATATTTAATTTTACTTCAAAAAACCACAGCTCCTGCTTCTCTGCTCGAGCAGAGCTCCCGCCGTCCAGGCTCCGCAGAGGGTCTTTTGAAGTAAAATTAAATATGTAGATTTTCGAATTTTAAATTCTGCAACAGACAAAGGACTAAATTTATTATTCAGCACAGATCAAGTTACGACTTTAAATCAGCTCAAGGCCGCGTTTGATGAGCATCTGCAGTTTTTCAGACTGAGCTTCGATTTTTTTCAGTTGATCACGTAACTTTTGGCACAATTGCGGCTCGACGTTTGCTTCAGTTAACAATT
Organism: Pseudobdellovibrionaceae bacterium; assembly: GCA_044359815.1. GTDB lineage: Bacteria > Bdellovibrionota > Bdellovibrionia > Bdellovibrionales > Bdellovibrionaceae > JBIKLL01. The sequence continues at coordinate 7,144 of JBIKLL010000043.1, read as the reverse complement.
CTAAAATCTCAATCCTGATCAACCATTCATTGGGAAATTTCTGATCCAAAAATTTTAACATCTCGGCAGAGTGTTTTACCAGCTCAGCACCAGAAATTTTTTCCTCGCGAAGCATTCTGGCCTTTTGATACACAGGGATCAGATCCTGGTTTTCTTTGGTTTGATTGCGCTTCTGAGCCCTTGGTTTAAATAAATGACCCGGATTTTCCTTCACATAGGCTGATCTGTCAGCGGCTCCCCCAAAAACTGATACAGCCTTATTGCCAATCACCAAATCAAATGGTCCCCAGTCAGCTTGATAAAAAACCTCGCTGCCTTTTTTAACCTGGCATTGATCAAAGGTAATCACCAGAGGTTGATTTTTATCATTCAAAGTTTTTTTATAAACCCCGGTCAGCTCAAAACCAGAAGCAAATTTTAAATTGATTTTTTGATCTGGTTTCCAATTTTGAATGTTTTTAAGTTCTTCGCATTGGCCCAAGGGCGATGAAAATCCGTTCAAATGATATTTTGGCGAATGCCCTGACAGCTGCACAAAATCTTTTGAAATCTGTGATGGGCCCTTAAATTTCAAAAACTGCAAATTTTCCTGATCATCCATCAGATACTTTTCTAAAATTCCGCTGACCTGCAAGCCGTTTTCAAACTGGACCGTGACAACAGTTTTGGCCTGAATGGCTTTATCCAGACCGTATTTGCCACCTTTTTTGTAGGACATCATCGAAGCCAAATCATCAATGACCTTTTCAAGTTTTTTAAAATCATCGGTCACAAATAGCTGCGGCTGAGGCTTAGTAATGTCATAGTCAGTTTCAATACATCCAATAGTCAATGGCACTTTTTTGACCTTTGAATCAAAACTATTGTAGCTCTCGCCCACTGAGGACAACAATCCAGCGCCGTAAATTAAATATTTTCCGTCTTTTTCGATCAAACCATATTCGGTTGTCCACCAACCTAACCTGGTCAACTGCTGAGCTTCGCTGACGTAATAAACACCGGCAGCAGCCTTATCCAATAAATCCTGCGCTTGCTGAATTTGTTCAGGTGTTGAATGTGGGTCTTCTTTGACCTCCGATAAATTTAAAACAGCTTCGTAAACGGTGCAGTCTTCGTTGGCAAAAATCACAAACCTGGCGATTTCGCCAAATTTTTTTAAATAGGACTCATAGGCCGGATCTGCAATGATCGGAGCATGCCCAGCGGCTTCGTGAACAATATCGGGCGATGGCGTGTAATCAATGTTTTCAATTTTTCGCATATCACAGGCTATGGGCATGATTTTCAGCGAAAGCATTTCTAAAAATGGAGCTGGTGGGATAAAGCCCGTAATCGGCACTGCTCTCCAACCAAATTTAGAAAGCCTCTGATCCATTTCGGTGATTCTGGGAATTCTGTCGATGGTGATTCCAGTTTCCTCAAGACCTTTTAAATAAATCGGATGAGCATGCTTTTTAAAAAACTCGCAAGATATCCGCATAATAAATCGCCAACTGGCGTGGTCAATAGCTGTGTATTGATCGTATTCTTGAGTGGCCAGGTAGTTCTGCAGATGATAGGGAATTTCTGTCTTCATCAAGAAAGATTTAATCTTGATTGGGCCATTGGGTCAACTTGCTATTAGCACTCTACGGTTCTGCCGCCATCCAAAACCAGCGAATGCCCTACCACAAAGCTGGATTTGTCGGAGCATAGCCATAAAATAGCTTCAGCAATTTCCTCGGGTTCCGCCAGTCTACCAATGGGATGAAAGTCCTTTGCGGCTTCCAGGTGGCCCGAATATATCCTGTCCAACATAGGAGTTTTTGTCCCACCAGGGCAGACCACGTTGATTCTGATTCCCTTTTTGATTTGCTCTAAGGCCAGCGAAGTTGTCAGTCCGATCACGGCGTGCTTAGAAGCCGCGTACAAACCAGATTCCGCAATTCCACGCAGTCCTAAAATCGAAGACAAATTAACAATGGATGATCCCTTTTTCATGATTGAAAGCTCATGCTTCATACACAGCCACAGGGCCCTTACGTTTACATTAAAAACGGCATCGAAATCTTTCAGGGTCAGTTTGTTGATGGGTGCCATTTTACCTTCGACACCGGCATTGTTGATCGCGCAATCAAGGTTTTTGATTTTTGAAAACAATTTTTCCACCTGTTTATCCACAGCTAAATCGCATTCAATAATTTCAACTTCTGATTTATGTTTTTTGAATTCATTTTCCAAAGATTTTAATTTCTTAGGATCTCTTCCTGTAAGAATTAAATTTGCCCCAGCTTTCGAAAACAAAATAGCACTGGCCCTACCTATCCCGCTGCCAGCACCGGTGATCAGTACATTTTTGTTTTTGAATTCATTTTGCATGATGGCTCTCTTCTGTGGAAACTTTTTGAACGTACGCTATAAAATCTGGATCTTCACCTAATAACAATGTAGACAAAGCCTCACGAAAATCATTTCTGCGGCACCAAAATCTGATGTAGTCTTCCCAACTGGCCCACAGACGCTTTGTTTGAGGTCGCATTTTTTCTTCGTAAACCAGGATAAAGGCTCTTTCAAAAAGCGATATCAAATAATCAAATAGGATTTTTTTACGCTCCTGTTGTTCTGGGGTCAGATTTTCAGCCGAACTATTTTGTGACAATAATTGCAGATCAGCATTTTCCAGCATCAGTTTTGAAAATTCGGCGTACTCGTCCGACAGACGTTGATAAATTTCTTCATCCTCATTTTGTCTTTCCAGTTTTTGTTCATAAATAAAAACCATTATGGCCAGCGGCAAGCCGATAACTGTAACGACGTAACTGGCCAGTTCCCACATCTGTAGCGAATCCATATTTTCCATTATTTATACAGCCAAAATTGTTTTGATTCTTTGGTCCATGATTTTTCATCACTCTGAAGCATCTTTTCCATCTGGGCACAGGTGGCCTTTGGATCCTCGATCCACTGCCGAATCTTGGGACCACCATGAATCACATCAAAAGCCAATTTATCAAAAACATATTCATACGCGAAATCGCGATAAAGCACATAGTCAGGATAAAGCTCTCGAATGCATTTAAGCATTAATATAACTGCTCTGAACGGTTTAAATTTTGCCGGATTGTATCCAGGAAAATCTGTATGAAACTGCAGACCATGGCACAATTCGTCTTTGTATTTGTAAAACGTGGGTTGAAAAAAGCACTCTCTCAGCAGAGCACCATCAAGCCATTTAGCAGATTTTTTGATCATGGCTTTATGGATTTTAGAAAAATCTAAACTTGGAGCTCCTACAACCTCTAATGACCTGGTTGTTCCGCGACCTTCAGACAAATTCGTGCCCTCAATCATGACAGTGCCCGGATAAGCTCTGGCCATGTTTAATGTCGGAGCATTAGGTGATGGATTGATCCAGCATAAATCTGTTGGCCATCCATAACCAGGTTTCGCATTGGGTTTATATCCCTGCATTTTTATAACCGTTAAATCAACATCCAGATTAAAATGTTTTTTATAATAAAGCGCCATCTCGGCCACAGTCAGACCGTGGCGCATAGGTATCGGTGCTGCGCCAACAAAAGATTCCCATCCGGATTCTAATCTGAGCCCTTCAACCGCTCTGCCAATGGGATTCGGTCTGTCCAAAATAATAATTTGTTTTTTATGGTTGGCGCATTCTTGCATTATGTAAAGCAACGTCGTGATAAAGGTATAGATTCGACATCCCAAATCCTGCAGATCAAAAATCAACACATCAAAGGTTTCCATCATTTCGGGTGTTGGCTTTCTGACCTTACCGTAAAGTGAAAAAATCGGGATTTTATAAATGGGATCCAGATAGTCGTCGCTTTCGACCATGTTGTATTGCTTATCACCCTTCACACCATGTTGGGGTCCAAAGGCTGATGACAAACCGATTTTTTGGTGAAGCAAATCAAAACTGTGATTGAGTTTCTGATCAACAGATGCCGGATGGCAAACAAGGGACACCCTTTGTTTTTTTAATTTACCCAGCAGTTTTTTATTTTGCAGTAGAACTTCAATACCCAGTTTCATCTGATCTCTTTTGTTAAATTAAAACTGTTTCTGATATGAAAGTCAGCTTTTTCTGATTTGTGGCTAAGGGCAAAATACAATTTGTCTTTTGCGGTAGTAATAATCGCAGTCAAACCCACATCCAAATGGGTAAATGAAACTCCAGCTTGCAGTTGGCATTCAATATTGTTTTTGCCGACAATTATCCGGCTGACAGTATACTGATGACTGGGTTTGGGCGGTTGAGGCTGACGGTAATCGTTGAACTGGTAAACATTCCATTCACCCTGGGCAGAAAAATTTAGTTCAAAATATTGCTTACTGCCAGGGACAGACCAAAAAGCTTCAAAACAGGTCGTCTGCCACAAATTATCTTTTCTTTGCAATTGGGACCCTGAATAGTTTTTAGATTGAAAACTATCTGAAAATTTTTGATCTGATTCCATCCACTCAAAAAAGACCCGGATTTCTGATTCCCAAATTTCAAAGTCAGCTTTTAACTGAATGTCTGAATGGTCTTTGAAAGCAGTTAAGATGTTCAAATAAATTCCTTTTAAATAACAAAATAAAAAATAGCTCTTCCTATAATTTATAGTTTGGTAACGACTGCGGACTATTGATTAAATACTACTACCGAATTGAAGTGCAAAAGTCACCAGATCCGTTAAATGCACTATAGCATTGACCCTTGTCATTCCAGATACCCAAAAAATTTAGACTTCGGCCATTATTGTGAAACGTCCCATGTTTCGGGAAGGTATAGGTAAAGCTTTCCATTTTAATTGGAGCCTCCGCATCACCTCTGCCGCGAACAAAAACTATATTAGCGTTTTTTATTATTTTCTCCGATACCTTTAGCTTATCAAAGCAGTCCTTTTTTTCTAGCACAGTCCCGTTACTGACGGTCAAAACAGTTTTCTGATTATCTAGTATATGAATCATAAATCCATAGGGATTTTTATAATCGCCTTCATAATCAGTTATAAATTCACACTCAACAATAACTCTATCAGGAGTTACTTCTATATCCGTTCCCAACGAGTTTGGTTTTTGCGCTTGATATTTGGATGAAGTCACACATCCAAAAAGTGGAATGATAAAAATGCAGATAGCCAAACTATTTCTTTTTAAGCAGATCATATTCTTTCCTAAATTTATCGATTGCATTCTTCTTTGCCATATTTTTAAGTTCTTCCCTTTACCGCCATAGGATTTATCCGATGATATCTTTCCCTGACCTCATTGCAAGGACTGAGGATGATGCTGGCAAAGTATTGCAACGCTTATTCGAGGTGGTGGGTTAATGGAGGACTTGATCTTCTCGCATTCGATAGCGTCTCGCTTGCCCATTCCTTTGCTGGATAGTTTTCTAAATTATACAACTTCAATTATTTGTATTGCCAAATAGTGCCATATATGGCACTATCATAATATGAGCATTAAAGTTATCGCAACTGAAGAGTATTTGAATTGGCATGGGGAATTGACTTTGAAAGAGCTAGTTTTGTTATTAATCGGAGGATTAAAAAATGCGCAAAAAAAAGATATTAAAACAGCACGCCTTCTCCTTGAACGATATCGATCCCATTAAACTCAAGTCTACAAAGGGACTTTCAGGGGTTAAAGCTTCGGATCGTTTGCGTAACAAGCAATTGATAGCCCAAGCACTTTGGGAATGCCTGGTGGATAATGACATTGACGCCTTTAAGGAAATCCTACGGACACATTTAGAAGTTGTGAATAAAGAAGAATTATCTAAAGCTGCAGGAATTCCGCGCAGAACTTTGTTTAGAATGTTATCTGAGAATGGGAATCCGACCTTGGAAACCGTTGGGAAAATCATCCACAAGCTTTGTGCATAGATCTATTAAGACTTAAATTTGTCAATCTGACAAAAACATCGACAATCACATTAATTCTACAGTAGTTAGCTTAGCTTAGCTTAGCTTAGCTTAGCTTAGCTTAAACAAATTGATTCAAATTCAATTTTCCACAAGCAAAATTTATATGAAATTTGGACTTTTTTCGATGGCACGGCCTTGCAATCCATTACAAAACCCAAACCTTAAAAGGAGATTTTGTGAAAACTTTTTTAGTGATTTTTTTGATTTTAGCTTCCTCAACATCAAATGCTGCGACTATGAAGGTGCGATTAGTGGAAGGAAATCATGTTTTGCAAAATAGCAAAACTACAATTGATATAAACGAAAAAGTTGACTTGCAAATCCAATCAACAAGAATTACTCAGGAAGCCCTATCTTTGATGGCTTATGTGCCTTCGGACATGTCGGGTAAAACTGAAGTAGTTTACTGCAATCTACCCATTAGCTTATTAGCTTCTATGGAAATCGATCCTGCTTCTTTGATGATGTTAATTCAAAATGACTCTAAAAATACAATTAGAATAGAATGTTACTTGAACTTATCCATTTCTAAAGTAGCAAATGGCAAAGCAGATACCAGATTGGCATCTGCCACAGGTTTAAATATCGCAGCGGTTTCAGATGAGGTCTTAAAGCAAGAGTTGGAATTTGAAGAACTTATGAAGAAGTATTCAAATCTTAAGTAATCTTTCCGGTATTTAAAAATCCAGTTTGAAAAGATGTGACGTTGATACGTCACATCTTTCATGAACAATAAGCTTTCCGTAAATTTATGGTTATGATCGCAATCAAAGTCTCGACCATGCAGCCTCGGGGACTTCTAAAGGTCCGCTAGATTGACATGGACTCGGTCTTCTCGCATTCGGACTCCTTCCGAATGCTGCCAGAGCCGGCAACGTTCCCTTAAAAAAGCCTCCGCCATTGCGCCTTCAGCGCTTCTTCGGCTAAAGCCTCGATGGCTTCCTGCTTTTTTACCCTGCGCCAAATGCTCCCTTTAGTCGCATTCATCGCAGGTCACTCACTTTATTCGAGTCCTTCAGCCCCTACCAAAAAACAAAACCCGCTTTCGCAAAAAATAACCACCTCAAAGAAGCGAGCAAGACGAGGAAGCAAAGACGAACGACTGAAGCCTACTTATTAGTAGGTTGGGTTCTTCCCATTTCACATTACAAGGCAATGAGTCAAAAAAGATAAGCATGCAGGGTTCTTTACTGTAAGATTTTGGTTACGAAATCAACATCTTAGCA
>JBIKLL010000042.1:0-22155 GCA_044359815.1 Pseudobdellovibrionaceae bacterium | reverse complement strand
TTATGCTTCCGCAGGTTGTGATCCATCTATTATGGGTATTGGTCCTGCGCCAGCTATCAGAAATGTTTTGGCAAAATCTGGACTAACCCTAAAAGACATTGATCTGTTTGAAGTCAACGAAGCCTTTGCAGCCCAGTATCTGTCAGTCGAGAAGGAACTAGAGCTTCCGCGTGATCGTGCCAACGTAAACGGCGGTGCCATAGCAGTTGGTCATCCACTGGGAGCCTCTGGAACCAGAATCATGAATCATCTGGTATATGAGCTTCACAGAACGGGTGCAAAGCGGGCAATTGGTTCAGCCTGTATCGGCGGCGGCCAAGGCATCGCGATCCTTATCGAAAAAATCTAAAAAGCGACCGTACGACTTTTTCTGTCTACTGCGCACGGTAAAAAGCAACAACCTAGAAAAGCTATTTTGCCATTTGTACAAATAATTTAAATTTGCAGTTTTAAAACTCGAACAGCGGGCGTCAAGCTGCACGCATTTATGTAGTCAAAGAATGTAAATCATCCGCGCAGCTTCACGTCCGAACTCGTTTTTAAAACTGCAAAGTAAAATTATTTTTCTAAATTGTAATTTGGCTTTTTTAGTCTCTAGGTTTTTTATCCTGCGGTGTAGACAGAAAAAGTCGTACGGTCTCTTTTTAGGTTTTTTATCCTGCGGTGTAGACAGAAAAAGTCGTACGGTCTCTTTTTACGGTCTCTTTTTGCTAGATTTGATTTATTATTTTTTCGGCTTGTTTGAATTTTTCGGGGGCTACGTAAATCCTGTCGATAACCCTAGCGGCCTCGTACATTTGAAATATTTTGGTTGATTGATCTATGGGGGTTGGCTTGTCCCATCTGTCGTATTGATCCACAACAAAAATTGTTTGTGATTTTTCCTCGGGATTTGCCTGATGGTATTTAGACAATCGGGTTTTTGATGATGACCAAATCACATCAAGACCTTCGTCTTCGAGTGCTTTTTTAAGCTTTTTAGGTCGACTAGAATCATGGGTATTATGCATTTCAATCACAACTTTGTAGGGTTTTCTGAGCGAGATTCTTTGGGCCCATGGGTTTTTTGAATCAGCTAAATGTTCGTACAACATAAAATCATTGCATTTGGTGTAGGCATTAATATCAGCTGGTAATTTGAAATCACAATCCGCAGAATCTAAATAATTGTTCAGCATTTCTTCAAACACGATGCATTTGTGATGAAAGTAAACCATCAAATGTATGTGGTGTCTGGAAATTAAAAAATCATCAAAGGTATAAAGCGCTCGGCGGTTGATTGATAAATAAACTTTGTCGTTGTGTTGATAGGGTTTTAAATTGGCAATCATCCAATCGCGATCAAATTTGCCGTAATTGGTACCTGTGTAATAGGAATCGCGTTCCAGATAATCCATGCGATCCACGTCCAGCTCGCTTGATACCAGTTGCGACAGTATTGGGCGGTAATCCACACCCTGATCCACAAAAAAATCATCTGTGCTTTTAAGTGTTTTATCAATTAACAAACAAATATGATAAGGCGACAAATCCTTAAACTGCTGATTCAACGTTGTGGTCAAATCTGAATCTGTTAAATATTTTATCGTATAATCTTCGTGGGTTGACCTGGCTTTTGGGTCGTTGCCTTTTTTATTTTTATAAACTGCAATCTGCAGTTCCTTTTGCAGGGGCATGACTTCTTCCGTTGTATGGCTAAGGGGGCCATGTCCCACGTCATGAAGCAAAGCAGCCAACCTGAAACATTGGCGCAATCTGTTTTTGACTGATGGTTTTGAAAAATGATGATTAGAAAATATTTGGTCAAAGGCTATTCCAGCCAGATGGCAAACTCCTAACGAATGCAAAAATCTGGTGTGGGTAGCGCCCGGAAAACTGACATCGGCAAACCCTAACTGCTTGATTGCGCGAAGCCTCTGAAACTGGGGGGAATTGACGACTTCGGTTTCGCCGTCGTTTAATGATATGGTTCCATGCAATGGGTCGCGAAATTCAATAGACATGCATTCTATAAAACTGACGGCGCAAAGCTAGGCAATCTAAATTCGCCCCTTGATGCAAAGTGATAGATCCTATACAAACAGGATTAGCTAAGATTTACGGAGTAGGAATGCAATCAATAGAAACCAATCAAATTCAGACCGATAAAAATCATCCCCTTGAATGCTACCATCAATTGATGAGGGATATATTGGCTTTTGGGACTCGGAAGTCTGATCGCACTGGCACTGGTACCATCAGTTTGTTTGGTTACCAAATGCGATTTAATTTGCAAGAGGGCTTTCCCTTGGTTTCCAGCAAAAAGCTACACACCAAATCAATATTCCATGAGCTGCTGTGGTTTTTAAAGGGCGAAACCAACATTCAATATCTGAAGGTAAACGGAGTAACCATTTGGGACGAATGGGCTGATGCTAATGGAAATTTAGGTCCCGTTTATGGCAAACAATGGAGATCCTGGCAAACAGCTGATGGCAGAATCATTGATCAAATTTCTAAGGTTATTGAATCTATTAAAAACAATCCAGATTCCAGAAGGCATTTGGTGGTTGCCTACAATCCCGCTGATGTCGATCAGATGGCGTTGCCACCCTGTCATGCGTTTTTTCAGTTTTATGTGGCAAACGGTAAATTGTCCTGTCAGCTGTATCAGCGAAGCGCAGATGTGTTTTTGGGCGTGCCGTTTAATATCGCCAGCTATGCGTTGCTGGTACATATGGTGGCGCAAGTTTGTGGTCTGCAGGTGGGCGAGTTTGTTCACACCCTGGGGGATGCGCATTTATATTTGAATCATATTGAGCAGGCAAAACTTCAGCTGAGCCGAAACCATTTTGCATTGCCAGTTTTAAAACTGAATCCTGAAATCAAAAATATCTTTGATTTTAAGTTTAGTGATATCGAGGTTGTTGGTTACCAATCACATCCTGCAATTAAGGCGGAGATTGCTGTATGATTTTGTCAGCAATTGCGGCCATGTCTAAAAATCGAGTGATTGGCAAAAACAATCAATTGCCATGGCATATCCCCGAGGATCTGAAATTTTTCAGAGAAAAAACCACCAGCAAAGTCATGATTATGGGACGTAAGACCTTTGAATCCTTTCCTGGGGTTTTAAAAAATCGTTATCACATTGTGATTTCACGAGACATTATGAAAGCCGCAGAAGTGATTGGCAAAAAAACGGGTGCAAAGGTTTCAATGCCAGAACACAAAATCATAGCTGAGGGCAGTTTGTTTTCGGTTGTTTCTAATTTTCAGGCTGCAGTGGATTGGGCAAATCAGCTGGTCAATAAAAACAGCGCTCATTACAACGAACTGTTTTCCGAGGAAGTTTTTGTCATTGGTGGTGGGGAAATTTATCAACAGAGTCTGGATAAGCTGGATAAGATTTATCTGACTGTCATTGATAAAGAGGTCGATGGTGATGTGTATTTTCCTGAATTTAAAATGTCTGATTTTAAACTGATCGACAAATCCGACCGCACTGGTTTTTCATTTAACACCTTTCAAAAACAGGCTCCTTAAAACCTAACTAAAGGGACCGACGACTTTGCGTCCTTAATGCCATCTCAGGGGGAGCGAAGTTTGCATTCTGTTACCCTTATAGCTGGAGGATTCAATGCAGCGCTTTTTATTGCTTTTAAACATCCTGGGTGCCTTACATTTTACGTCCCTTGCTCAAGCCTTTGACATGGGGCAAATGATGCCACCCATCCCAAAAGTGTCAAAACTAAAAGGTGTGGTCGACGGGACTTTGGATGTTTCAATTTTTAAGGGAAAATATGTGCTTATCGATTTATGGGCCACTTGGTGTACCCCTTGTGTTCAGGACATTCCAGAATTGATCAAGCTTCAAGAAAAGATGTCCAAGGACATGGTCATTGTTTCGATATCCCTTGATACAAAACCTGAGACTTTGGAAGAGTTTTTTCAAAAGAGTCTTTCGGATATTTCTAAATCAAAAGACAACCGTAAGATCAAAGATTTGATCAATTACAATGTGATTTATTTTAAAGACCAACAATCTGTTGAAGATACTGAAGAGCAAATGATTGTAACCGGCTATCCTAATTATTTGCTTTTGGACCAAGAAGGTCGATTGATTTATTTTTGGGAGGGTTCCCCTGGGGCGAAGGCTTTTGAAGAAACCGTTCGCTTGGCCAAAAACAACCAGATTGGTCAAGCTGAAGATTTTCAAATTTTGTCCCAACTTTGGAATCTAAAAAAAGAGGAACGGGAACTTACCACCAATGGTTTTGAGCGGAATAAATCACTTTCGATTTTAGAAAAAAAATCTAAGGTATACCCAAAAAACTCAGCAAAAATGGTGATGCCAGTGCTTATGCATCTGGTATATTTGGAAAACTCAGTGACCTATGACAAAGCAAATAAAAAGCAAGAACCTCAAAAAATCGCAGAAATCATTTTGAAGGAGCTTAGTGATTTGGATTTGAAAGAACCAGTAATAGCCCTAGCTGGTTGTATCTTTCTAAGAGAACGAAACGACATATTAAAGATCCAATCTAAAACTCATGTAGAAATCTGTGAGGCGGCTCATTCAAATCTCAAACAGATTGTTGTGGATAAAACCCAATCTGCGGGCTTGGTCTTGTCGACAAAATATAGTTTATTTTTGGCTCTAATTGCGGACAAGCAAACGGAAAGAGCTCGTGCCCTTAAACCTGAAATCGAAAAGAGTTTGAAAATTGAATTGGCAAAGGATCCTGAAAATAAATCACTGATCCGCATGAGCAAGGATTTGCATGAAATTAAATAAAAAATCAACTCTTAGTGCGTTTTTCATTGGGATATTTTTTGGTTCGTCTTTTACCTTTGCTGCTTCAATTTGTTCTAATAGCGAAACTGAAGTCCGAGTTCGAAAGGAACTTTTAAATTCTCCGATTTCAATACGGGCTGATCTTGGCAATTCAATGGCCGCTTTGGGAAATGCCAATGATATTGAACTAAAGCTTTACCGTCAGGGTTGGAACCATTTGCACAATTTTATGTATGTGGATGCCATTCGCTCGTTTAAGACAGCCTCATTAACAAATTCTAACGTTGAACTGCAAATGTCTTTAGCGCTTTCTTACCTTGAACTTGGTGTTATGGATGACTTTCAAAATCTTAAAAAAGAAATCTCAAAGAATCTAAAAGAAACTGATGCCAATTACCAAGCTCACAAAATTATTTTTGAGCTTATTAAATATTTTGGTGGTGATGACAAGGTTGATAAAAAATTACTTTCCAATCAGAAAACAACATTGGCAGCGATGAATAATTTGAGTGATTTTCAGTTGTATTTCGCGTTTAAATTTTGGGACGAAGAAGTTATTTTAGCTACCTACCAAAAAGGAAAATACTCTTCAGCTGAGCATTATCTGACCCACATCAATGAGGGGCGGAGCAACTCTGTGGCTGCAGAGAAATACGCAGGTAGTTATGCTAAAACGGCACAGGGTTCGGCCCATGCCCAGCACATGCACGGCCATGTCTTGCCTTTATTAGGGCGATGGGCAGAAGCCATTAGTGAATTTCAAAAGGCTGATCAATTGCATTTGCAATGGCAAGCTGAAAACAAAGCCAAGCCAGAGGATGATTGGCACTATGCCCACAATTTGGATTTAATGGCGGCTAGTTATTTTCATACTAAACAGCTAGATAAGGCTGAAACAACCTACAAGAGGTTGTGTAGTGTCAAACCGTTTGAAGTTAACTGCTATCACTTGGTTGAATTTTATCTTTCAGTTGGTCGACCGAAAGAGGCTGGAGAAGTGTTGTGGATGTATTACATGCCTCATTTACCAGATGCTTTTGGAGACAAAAAATTAGATCAAGCGACTAAGGTTAGGGCTAATATTTTAAACTTAGAACTCAAGCTTAGATCCCTGGTTGATAAGGATGAAACAATCAAGCAGGCAAAGGTATTTATAGAAAAATATAAAAGATCAAAGGGTGCTGAGCGGATTACCGATGAATTCGAGCTTTTGGAAACAATGATCACCCTCACAGCTTTTGCCCAAGGTGATGCAGGCATTGATGGTAAAAATCTTGAACAGGGGATTTTATCAAAGATGCAAAAAGCATTGAGCTCGCCTGGGTTTGACGGATGGTCAAGGGGAGCGATTATTACGAATCGAATCATTACTTATGCGGAATCTTTGAACATCAATTTTGCTCAAGGATTAAGGGCCCAGTTTGAAAAGAAGATGTTTAAAAAATAAACTCGATAAGATTCTAAAAAAATGTTGTCCTTGAGTTTCTTGGAAAACTCGAACCCCCACCACGCAAACCTTAAGTGCCTTTGTAGGCCTAAAAGCTGACCAATATTGTCACTTGGTATCCAAATTTCTCAAATGCCCTTTAAATCAGATGACGGCAGTCAAAATAAAGGGGTATCAATTGAATTATTTGGCCCGATTTAAGCATGTGTTTTTATTTGGTAAACTGGAGCTTTTATGAAGGCAATATTAACAATCTTAGCAATCGTCGTGGGAGTTCAAATTTCCGTTGCTGCTTTGGTGTTAAAAGACTCACTGACCGCAAAAGCCACAGAGTCTGCCAGAAACGCAGAATTATTGAAACCTATCGATAGCCATAAAAATCCAAAAGCCCAATCCAAAAATGCCGGCAATGCAAAACCCATCCAGCAAGCTGAACTACAGAAACTGCAAAGATTTACAGTTAAGCCAACAGCGAATAATGCAAAACAAAAAAATATTGAAAATACAAAGCGAAAAAATTCTGAACCTAAAACCACGGTTGATGAATCCAAAAAACACAACACTATTAACTCTGTGGGCGCAGAACAAAAAATAGGTGAAACTTTATCAAAAGATTCAGCCGAGCAAATCAAAAGTGTAGATATCGACAGAAAATTGGTGGCTTCATCAAAGCAGTCAGAAAAAACTGCAGATAAACTGACAGGCAAACTTGTTGAAAAAACCACAGAAATATTATCAGAAAAGCCCACTCAAAAACCAACTGAGCCACTTCGCAAATCCATCGAAGCCAGAAAAACTGAGACTTCTGGAAAATCTGAGGCAGACATTGAAATCCCTGAAGAAACCAGCGAGGACCTGATCGTCGAGCCCGTAGTTACCACCGACGACGAATCCATCGAGTTTGACAATATTAAAGCATCTACCAAAGAATTGCTGAAGGATACGACTAAATCAAATGCTCCAGATCCTTCGATTAAGGTCATCAATGCCGAAGTCAAGTTCGAGGATAAAGTCCGTGCTGCGAACGCCCTGGTGTCTGAGGCCGTAGCCCCAGCAGCAGAGTTGGACAAGGCCATTGGGTTTTTAAGAAAGAAAGACGAGTCTGCCCTGTGTGCGACCCTGGGCCGATTGCCAGCTGTCATCAGCAGAGCACGCGACGCTGCTTGGGATTCTGGTAAACGGATTTTCCACCAAAATCTAAGCGACGCCAGCCAAACAGTTTTTGGTATAACCAGCTATTGCGGTGCCACTGTTGGTGACATCAGCAAAGGTGATTCAGAAAAGCTTGAAAAAACATTAAATGATCTGGGTAACCAGATCGTCAACGCTACAAAAAAGCAGCTTTAAATAAATTTTGATTATTTTAAATCGAATGACTAAATCATTTTATGATTTAGTCATTCGTAGAAAATTTTGATTTTTAGTAACAGTAGTATTCGATAGAGTAGTTGCCCAGTTGTAAGTCGTTATTGAACATTAGCTTAGCTCCTGCAACTGTTGGAATATCAGCGTATGTCGTTCCGTCTTTGGTTACAATAATCGGTTTGCCTTCAGCAGGTGCGCAGTTAAGCTGAATAACCTTACCAGTTTGCGTGATGGATGTTCCAATACCATTTAATTGCGAAGTATAGTCAGAAGCGCAGACGTTACCAATTATTGATTCAGTGGCTAACGATAGCTGCTTGTATATTGTTCCAATATTAGCACGCTGTCTCAGTCCACCGGCCCCATCGGAAATATTATCGGCGATTCTTTGCTGTTCGACACAAGCCTGATCAACCGTGACAATCGAATGGAAATTAAAAGGCTTTCCTGGCCAAGTGCTAGTGACCTTTTCAATAATACTTGTTGGTGTGTCCTTTGCATTATTTGGTGCCTTGCAATCGCCATACAGAACGCCATTAGTTCCTGAGCATTCGTCTTCATCAGAAATTAAAACCACTGCTAATGCCGCATCAGCGCGTAGAAATTGTCCTTCAGCACTTGATGAATTGTTCAAGGCTCTTTCAATCACACGGTGAGTGATTAAGATACCTCGTTCTTGTCCACTACCACTTTCGCCCATTTGAATTGTGTTTGCTATAGCCGTATTTGCTGTCCCAATGGAGGTTGTATTTGTCAAAAATTTCGTACCTGGAATTCCATCAAATTCCATAAGTCTGCCGTCGCCACCTAAGCTCGCGTTTGAGTTCGGATCAGTATTAGTAACTGCAACATGGTAATTCATGCCTTGAATCAGGTTCAGCATATTTTGAACCTTGTTCGCCATACTGGCTTGTTCTGGTCCCATTGAACCTGAATTATCAACTATGAACAACACGTCAACTTTGTTTGAAGAAGTTAGCGAATAAGTTTGAGTTACTTTACGTGCAATCGGAGGCTGAGTTGTCGGAGTAGGGTCGCCGCCACCAGTACCGCCGCCACCAGTACCACCGCCACCAGTTCCACCACCATCAGCACCGCCAGTGGTTCCACCACCATCTGCTCCGCCATCAGCGCCGCCACCTGGAGGATTCACTGTAGCACATCGAGCATCGTTAGGATTGTTTTCACAGAATGTTATCAAATCACTTGGATCTTGCAAAACGCCAGGGTCAACCTTGGAGCAGTTTTGAAACTGTGTCAGCAACAACAGCATCGGAATTAACAAGGTCAGTTGTCTTCTGAGCTTGATGCCAGTCATTCCATCTGACAGTTTCGCCCTTAAGTGCTTCACCATATTAATAAATTGTGTTCCCACGAGATCCCCCTAATACAGTCTAGCACTGCAATCCCATTGCCACCTGCTAATCGGTTGTAGACGACAATAAATGCATTTCAGCTGTCTATATTGTGGCTTTGTCGATTGGATGGACGGGGCAAAGTGTATCAACGTGAAACACTTAAATGGTTTTCCCGCAAAAACAAACACTCGGGATTTTTTAAGTCCCGAGTGCGAACAAGGGGTATGGGGTTTGTCTGGGGCTGGTCATTAATTAAAGTTGTATATCTAATAACTAAAAAAGTGTCTCGTTGTGAATCAATGCTGTGTGAACTGGGCATCAGATGCTCTAGGAATCTGATGCCATTTTAAAAATTACTGACACCAGTATCTGACACTGAATTTTCCGACTTCAAGTGCTGCATCGAAAACCAGTTTTTTGCCTTCTACAAGGTATGATCCATTGTAAGCTGCACCATTCAGATCAACAAACACTGTTGAACCAGCAGCAGGCACGCAAGTCAGTTCAATAACTGTAGTCATTTCTTTGACCGCATTACCAATACCAGCCAATTGGGCTGCGTAATCCGTAGCACACACGTCACCAATCAGGGCTCCACCAGTCGTTCCGTAACCAGTAAGCTCTGACATTTTCTTGTAAGCATTTCCGTAAGCGGCACCTTGAGTTGATTTACAAACTGTATCACCAGGGCGTGTGATAATTGAGTGAAACGCAAAAGGCTTTCCTGGCCAAGTGGTTTTGATATAGCTCAATAAATTTTCAGGTTTATTTTTAAAGGCTGTTCCTGTTTCGTCTTCGTCAGAAATAACCAGTGTGGCAAAACCAGCGTCAGCTCTGAAAAGTTTTTTATGAGGTCCGTTGTCATTCACATTCATAAATCGTTCTACGGCTCTGTATGTTGCATAAATTGCTTGCTCACTGCCGCTACCGGTTTCTGTACGTTGCAAAGTGTTTCCTAAAACTGTTTGTGCTGTTGCCAGTGAAACAGTCGAATCAATTACGAATGTGCCTGATGGCATGCCCTTCATCTGAACCAGTCGGCCATCGCCATATGTACTGTTACTGGGGTCTGTTGTAGTAATACCAATTCGGTAATCCAGTCCTTGAACTAGATTCATCATCGAACCCACACGTTGAGCCATGCTTTGTTGTTCGTACTGCATTGATCCAGAGTTATCGATGACTATTAAAATGTCGACTTTGTTAGATTGCTTAACTTCGTATTGAGTCAGCATTTCCCTCAGGGCAGGGTGGATAGTGATTGGCAGTGTAGCTGTTGTTGAAGTTCCAGTTCTGTCTGTAGCAATCACTGTGAAAGTGTGATCGCCAGTTGTCATTCCAGGAAGCGTGATCACAGAATGTTGACCATTAGTGATGTTGCAAGCCACAGCTTGATTGTCTAATAAACATTGTGAACTGGCTAAGCCGCTACCAGGATCTGTAACGACTACGTGAACATATTGTGGTTCATTAGTTGTGTAGTTGTTTTTTGGATCAGCAACAACAGAAACTGTTGGCGCTTGATCATCATGTTTAATTGTCATTGAAGCACATGCTGACAAGACACCGTCTAAATCTTTAAATTGTACTGAAATTGCGTTGGTCGAGTTTTTTGTAAGAGTCCAAGATTTTGTTGTTGAATACAGCTCCCAAGTTCCGCATTTGCAATCAGGTGTCGCAGAGACTTTCATAAAAGAGGCTTCTGCTCGGTTTAAATTTAAAACCACATTGCTTGCTGATGTTGCTGTTGGGTTTCCGCTGATTCCAATTGTTCCAGCGGCTATGTTTCCAGTTTCAGCTGTGCACGTATTATAGTTTGGTGGCAGCACCGGATTGTTACTGATAGGTGTTGGAGGTGGAGGCATAGGAACCGATTCAATCGGTGAAGGTCCAGTTCCCGCTGTACCACCAGGTTGAGTGGTCGTAGTTACGCTGGTAACAGGCTGCGTGGTTGTTGTTGAACCATTGCCTGGTGTGCCACTGCCTGGTGTGCCAGCAGTTGTGTCGCCAGAATCATTATCTTCTGACCCAGACGATTGACCAGTGGTTGAGCCACTGTCAGTGACTGTTTCCTCTGTTGAGACTTCTGGCTTTTCCAGACAAGCAGTCATAAACAGTGCCGTGATTGTAGCTAGGGTGATTCTCGCAAACGTGAACATATTTAGCTCCTCGGCCGTACTTGGCCACTTTGTTCCTTTCAATCAATCTAGACCAAGGACGGGTCGCCAACAACCAAGGGCAAAACTGCAGAACTTTTGTTCACGACTCAAAACTGGAAACTGAAATGTTATTAGTCAGTATCTTTAAAATTGCTGTTAAGAATTTAATCAAAAAATCCCAGATCAGTCGCGGCTGTAAAATACTGGATCTAGGACCTGATTTTCATTTTTGTACAATGTCTCACTTTAGGAATTTTTGAAGTCTCCGATTAATACAAACAGAAGAAACCCATGGAACGGACAAGTTCCCCCAAGTCATCACGGATGGTGACCTGAGGTATCTCAAGGAGGAGGAAAATATGGGGTTACGTATTAACACGAACACGGCTTCGTTGAACTCGCAAAGGGTTCTATGGAATACGAAGCTTGCCTTAGATAAGAGTTTTGAAAGACTCTCATCAGGGTACAGAATTAACCGTGCTGGTGACGATGCGGCTGGATTAGCGATTTCTGAAAACTTGCGAGCGCAAGTCAGGGGTCTGAAACAGGCGTCTCGAAATGCCAACGACGGTATATCATTAGTGCAAGTGGCAGAGGGCGCGATGAACGAATTGTCATCAATTCTAATTCGTCTGCGTGAACTGGCAGTGCAATCAGCCTCAGACACGATCGGTCCCGTGGAACGTCAGTTCCTGAATGTGGAATATGATCAGTTAGTGTCAGAGATTGATCGTATCGCCGATGCTACTGAATTTAACGGCACACAGCTTTTGTCAGGCGTGGGATCCATTATGGATTTCCAGGTTGGTATCAGAAATAATCCTGAAATAGACAGGATTAGCTTTGATTCATCAAAGGCGGATGCAAACTCAGCTGCCTTAGGTGTGAACCTATCGTCTGTGGCTGATAAAGCCAGTGCCCAGAATGCTCTGTCAGCAATCGATACCGCGATTATGTCCATAAGCGCGATGAGAGCTGACTTCGGTGCCCTTCAGAATCGTTTGGCCACAACTGTGTCCAACATTCAGAATAGCGTTGAAAACATGTCTGCAGCAAACTCTCGAATCCGAGATGTTGATGTGGCAGAAGAGACTTCTGAAATGACCAGAAATAATATCTTGCTCCAGGCCGGTACGTCGGTTCTAGCGCAAGCGAATCAGACAGCAAACGTTGCACTTGGACTTTTGAACAAGACATTTGGTGGTTAAGTAATTTTCCATCCGATGTCCTTGGGTCAGGTCTTTAACACCTCCCAAGCTGTCACGTGAATTGCGAAAGCAGTTCTAAATATGTGGCGGTTGTGTTTTGCCAAGAAATTTTTGGCAAAGCAAAGTTCGGCTTATGATTGCTGAATTATTGATCTGTTTCCTGCAATGAGGGCGGCTTTACCGCCGCTCTCGATCTCTGAGTGAAATCAGAGGGGGCAGAAAACCAAGATTGCTAAAGCAGTCTGATTTAAATGGCCTGTATGCCTGAACGAGTGTTTTTGAATAAGGGTGAAACTGGTAAAACAGGTTTGAACCTGATAGTGGGCGAAGCCTAAGAAATTTAGGTGTGAACCCAGAAAAGGAAAGTGGAAGGTTTTAAAAAGGTAGGAGTTTCTGATAGCTGAGTTGAAAAAACTTAGTTGTGAATCGAGGTTTGATATCTCGGTACCAAGCAGAGACAAAAACTTTGAACGGGATCAAGCACAACGAGCTTGAAACCTAACAAAGAATAAACTCTGCTAAAAACAGATTACCAATTAAAAATTTCTGCAACGAAAGTGAGAAGCCAGTTTGAACTTTTTTAACCAGTCCAAGAAGGGGCAGTTAATTGAAAGCTTCATACAGACTCTGCAAAAAAGTTTTTGATTAAGATTTTTCTGATTAAAGAAAGCTTGATTGGAATCTTGATTGTGTTTCGGCGATCGCGATGATTCTGGCAAGGATCAGTCGACGATTTGGTTTTAAAAAAAAGCATTCAGACAATCTGAGTAATCAGAGGTGTCGGTGGGTTTTCGAAATCTGTTTTCGGAAGCAGTAGTGCGCATGTTGAAATTCAAATATCAAAAAATCAAAAATAAAATCTGGACTTAAAAAATAAATTTATTGTTCCGAATTAACCTACGGAAGTGTAAACAATTAACCGTCACAGAATGTGGCGTAGACGCCAACAAAGGATAATGGAAGGCGCATAATCAAGGAGGATTTTGGTATGCAAGGAGGATAGAAATGGGACTGCGTATAGCCACAAACGTGGCTGCGATAAATGCTCATAAAAATTTGGGCATGAATAGCCTTGGTTTGAATAAAACCATGGAAAGATTAAGCTCTGGCTTTCGCATTAACAGAGCATCAGACGACGCTGCTGGATTGGCAATCAGTGAAAACTTGAGAGCCATCATCAGGGGTTTGCGCCAAGCAGACAGAAATGCCAATGATGGTATTTCATTGGTGCAGATTGCTGAGGGCAGTTTAAACGAAGTGTCTTCGACACTAATCAGGCTGCGCGAACTGGCGATCCAGGGAGCCTCTGATACCATCGGTGATACCGAGCGAAGATTTTTGGATGTTGAATACCAACAGCTAAAATCCGAAATCGAGCGAATCACTGAAAGTACAAACTTTAACGGATATGATCTGTTAAATGGTACTGGTGGTGTCATTGATATTCAGGTGGGCGTGCACAACGATCCTTTTAAAGACAGGGTATCGTTCAATGCGGCTGCTGCGAATTCGACTTTGTCGGCATTGGGTATGATAGCTGAAAATGTGGCGACCAAGGAAGCTGCTCAGATGTCATTAACCACTGTGGACAATGCATTGACCTCGGTGAATGCGATCAGAGCCAATTTCGGAGCCTTGCAAAACAGGCTGGTGTCGACTTCTCAGAATTTGAAGGTAGCTGATGAAAACTTCTCGGCAGCAAATTCAAGGATTCGTGACACTGACGTGGCAGCTGAAACCAGTGAAATGACCCGATTCAATATTTTGCAACAGGCAGCGGTATCAGTGTTGGGTCAAGCCAACAGCTATCAGCAACTGGCGCTAAAATTGTTAGGTTAGTTTAGTCGAGCAAGAGTTTTTGGGTTAATGCTGTCGAGCCACCAAAATTAAAAATTTACTGACCGCCCCTGTTAGTCCCCAGGGTGCGGCGGTGGTTTTTGTTTTCTATATTGCCTTCATATCATTAGAGATGGTTTTGATTAATTCTCATAATTCAAACTTGATCAAATCGGTTTTTATTTTGGCTTTGAAATTGTCATCAATTTCGCCCCAACAGACTATATCTACCTTAAAAGGCAAATCGGATTCTTCAAATGAGTCTTGAACTTTTCGGATTGTTGTCTTGTCATATTGATCCATTAAACACAAATCCAGATCCGAGAACTTTTTTGCCTGCATTTTCGCTCTTGAGCCAAAGACGTAGGCGTCGACCTGGTGGTCGTTTAGTATGGATTTAATAATTTGCAAATGTTTGTCTTCGATCTGAAGTTTCATTTTTTAAGTTTTTTCAGTTTGTCGATTAAGCGAGCCATTTCTGAATCAAATAAATGCAGATCTTTAAATATATTGTTAGCTATCAATTTATTATATGTGTGAACTGTGTCGTTGCGGTCTTTGGTAAAATTAAACCACAGTTCGGGATCATCGATCAGTTTTTCCAGAGCAGCTTCCCTAAAAACTGGTTTGGGGCTGTTTAACAGTCTACCCCTTTCAGCCAAAACTCTTTTTAAAGTTTTCCAGGCCAGTTCATAGGTGAATTCAAAATACTGAATAGTGCCGGCTTTTTCCAGATCGGTTTTTGCGACCTGTAAGGCTTCGTGAAACTGTGAATAGGCTTCCAGTAATGGCCCTATCTCGATACCAGATTCTATGACAAAACTGTCGCTTTGATTTTTTGGCTTAGTCAAAATTTGAATCCTTCAATCAGAGTTAAAAATCCTTGGGCAGGATAACAATTAGTATCCTTGGAAGCAATCTTAAGGCTGGCGGGAAAGCCAGCAATCTTGCAACTCGCCGCGAAAGCCAAAAGTTTTTCAGGGACAAAGAATTTTTATCACGATAGTCAGCTACCATGATTCAGAATCTGGCTTATGAATTATCAGTTTTAGCTAAGGCCGTTCAGCATAAAAATCTGTCAGCGGCAGCCGTTCATGTGGGGCTTAGCCAACCGCAGATTTCGCGATTGATTGCCAAAATTGAATCAGAACTCAATGTGATTTTACTGGATCGCAGTGCCCGTCGCAAATCGGGATGGACACCAATTGCCAATGAGCTTGCTTTGATATTTTCAAAGGGCATGACCCGACTGCAATCTGATATTTTGACCTTGGCAACTGCGCGTGAAATCACTCAGCTTCACATTGGTACCCTGGAGGGGCTTTCACACATAGCCATGCAGTTTGCAAAACAGTGTTTTGAAAACCTGGGTATGAAATCGGTTTATTTAGATGTTTTGGATTTTGCAGAACTGGATTCGAATTTTATCAGCGGAAATTTAGATCTGATATTTACGGTTAAATCACCAGGCAGGCAAAAATACCAACATGTGATTGAGGTTGGCTTTCAGCAGATGGACAAGGTTTCCAGTGATCCCAGTGTTTTGGTGATGAGCCCGTTTGAGCTTTCTGGTTATGATAAAAAAGATTTAGAATCTGCCAAGCATATGTTTGTTTCAAACTCTTTGTCCCTTAGGGACAAATGGCTGCATGAGTTTGGTGGTACAGGTGCATTACCTGTTGATGCAAAAAAGGGTAAGGGCAAGGGTCATCACGTCATATATTTGGTCGGCGCCGATTTAATCAGTCCCACTCTGTGGGGTAAAATACAAAATCTGTTTGTTTAATCGGGTTTGAACTAATCCGTCCCACGCTATGGAAAAAAATCCAGAGTTTATATATTTAGGTTTTAAAGAAATTGTGACCGCTATCCGATCTTCAAACATCCCATCGATTTTTAATTAAACCTGCAACAAATCTGTCCGGACAATTCGATGCATGTTCAAAAATAATTATTTTTTCTTGACCGAATTTTCGGTCATCTAATCCCCGTTAACATTGGTTAATTCTGAGTTTTTGTTTTCCAAAACTAAAAACCAAAATTCTCGCAATGGAGGGCGATTACGCGCAAATAAAACTGTATGCCAAAAGCACCCGAGCCCACTCAAAAGCCTTGGTATTAAAACCCATGTTACAAAATCAATAAACTTCGAAAGGACTCCTATGAACCAAATCAAACTAAGGACAGAAAACAAAAAAGCTCATATAAATCGATCAACCAAAAATCTTACATCAATTTCAAACGAAGATTTGCATCACAAACTAAAATCCCTTGCCGAAAGGGAGCGCAATATCACACTGGAAATCCTGTGGCATTTGCGGGAGGTGGAAGCCCGTCGTCTGTATTGTGAATTCGGGTATGGCAGCTTAATCGATTATTGTGTCGGCGAGCTTAAATATTCTGAATCATCGGCCTACCGAAGGATTCAATCCATGCGATTGCTGAAGGATTTACCGGAGCTGGCTGCCAAAATCGAAACCGGGGCTTTAACATTGTCAAACTTGGCCAGGACCCAATCGAACATCAAACAAATCGAAAAACAATGCGGTCAAAAAATGGCGGCGACCGCAAAAAAAGAAATTCTTTTGAAGCTCGAAAATAAATCCCAACGTCAGGCCGAGGTTTTATTGGCCGAAATAAATCCCCAATCTGCACCCAAAAAACAAGAAAGGGTTTTGTCTGCCGAAAAACATTTACTGCAGGTTGCGGTATCAAAAAAATCCTATCAGGCTTTGATCGAAATCGAACAGCTGTCGGGTTTGCCCCATGATTTGGAACGCATTTTTGATTTGATGATTGAAAAAACATTGGCGCAGTTAAAAAAGCAAAAGGGTTTAACCAATAAAAATTCTCCAACCCATAACCCCAAGCCGCACACCAGCACCGCAGCGGTATCGCAGTGTGACCTAAACCAACGAAAATATATTTCCATCCATGACAAACGACAGATTTGGATGCGGGCGCAACACCAATGTGAATTTGTTGATCAAGCGACAAATCGTCGGTGCAATCAAAAACGATTTTTGCACATTGATCACATCAAACCGATTTCCAAAATGGGCAGCAATCATCCAACCAATCTGCAGCTCCTTTGCTCGGCTCATAATTTATGGAAAGGCAGTCGTTGAATTTGTTTTTTTAATTCGTAATTTGGTAAATCTATAGAAAATGAATTCTGTCTTTTCACCAGATCTACTACGCACAGAAAAAATCCATCAAAGCCGCCTACCAGCACCGCAGCGGTATCGCCATGCGGCCTATGTGAATCCGGGAGAGATCCAAAGGTGTTCGCAGCTCTTTAAAATGTGCAATATGGTATGCTTTAGATTCGATTAAAACCTCTTAATCTATTATGAGATTTTCTGATTCGCTGAGAATTTATTGTGGGTCACATAGATGACACGATCAATTATGATTCTCTGAAAAATCGCTTTCGGTAACACAGACGACCCGATCAATCCCGAACCATTCTTATCAATCCTGAATCACTGAAAATTGGAAACGTAGATTAGATACATCGCCAACACTGCGGGTAAAGATTGGATATAAAATATCCGTTTGTTCACTGAGTAGCCGCCATAGATTCCAGCGATGGTTATGCAGCCTAGGAAAAACATTTTTACTTGAACCGCAAAGTCAGGATTGGGATTTACCATTCCCCAGATCAAGCCGGCAGCTAAAAAGCCATTGTACAGACCCTGATTTGCAGCTAAGGCTGAGCTCAATCGGGCTTTTTCTGCTGTATTTCTAAAGATTCTTAATCCAAGTGGTTTTTGCCACAGAAACATTTCCAGAATCATAAAAAAAATGTGCATGCCACAGACAAACAGAACTTGGATATCAGCTAAAGTTTGAATCAACGCTTGCTCCCTGCGAATGGTTTTAGATGTTTTGTTTTACAGCAGCACAATCA
The DNA here is from genome assembly GCA_044359815.1 of Pseudobdellovibrionaceae bacterium. Classification (GTDB taxonomy): domain Bacteria; phylum Bdellovibrionota; class Bdellovibrionia; order Bdellovibrionales; family Bdellovibrionaceae; genus JBIKLL01. The sequence continues at coordinate 4,092 of JBIKLL010000042.1, read as the reverse complement.
ATTATTCGTTATCCTAAAGACAAAGTCTTTAATAAAATCCTCAGTCCTTCAAAATCCCGTCGCGGATCCATTGGATGATCAGGGGTTGGTATTTGGTGTTTTTTTGTTTGGCGTGGGCTTTGACCGCGTTCAGGATATTTTTCGGTATGCGAATGCTGATGGCCACTGTTTTTTGATCTACGCCCGCAGCAGTTTTTCGGAAATCCTCTAAAAACCTGGCTATCTGATCACTGGTTAATCTGTCACCCCTGGTGTGAAACTGTTTAGTCTTTTTCATCAATCGCCTCCAGCGCCTTAATGTCCTCTAAATCCTGTTCGCGGGCGGATTGCTTTTTCATTTTTATCAGTTCCGTTTTAGCCAATACCGGAACTTTGATCCCGCCAATGCTTTTCCATTTAATGGGAATGTTTTTTTTGTCATAGGTAATTATTAGGTCAACGACTTCAGAAGGATCCTTGGGGCTATAGAAACTCCAAGCTATCAGATTTTTTTTTGTGATGTATTCTTTGCGGAATCTGAAAATATCATCGCTCGTTACAGGTATTTTGCTAACCAAGCCAATATCATTTAAGGCCTTTTGCGCTTGTCGCAAGTTGCGTTCGCTCAAAGACAGCACCAGATCTAAATCAATAGTTCCCCTGACTGCCCCATGCAACGCCACCGCCCACCCACCCACAATGGCAAATTCTACGTCATTATCTGAAAATGATTTGCAAACTTTTAAAACAAACATAATTTATTGTATATACATGTATATACAATGTCCAGCGGTATTAATAGTGCTAACTGTTTGATTTGTATAAGGGCTTAATCATAGGCCCCATCCGGTGCGATTTTCAGTGATTCAATTTATTGTCATATATTGGTATTGGAAACAGCATAAGGAAGGGCTTTAAATTTCCTATCCGTTTGAGTTTATTTTTGTTGGTGGAACACCCAACCCCTAGCACAGATATTGATATATCTACCTGTATGAGACTTAACGGAATCATTAAACGCATAAAAGCGACAATATTAGCTATGGCTTTGACAGCTGTTGGCCCAAATTTGTCATGGGCGCAAAGCGCTTGCGAAGACGCGTTTAATCCCAACGCCAAACCCACAGTATCAATGCAAACCCACAGGTTTGATCGATTGCACCCAGAAGCCAAAGCATTTTGGCGGACCATTGCGGATCAATATCGTGACTACCATGTGAAAGACTTTAAAAATCCACTCAATAAATATCTGATTGCTAATGAAACCAAATACAATCACGGTTTTTTTAAGTTTCTTGAAACTTTAGGAGTAAAGATCAGCCAGGATCAGCCCATCGAGTTCCCAGATTTCATCGTCTTGTTTGAACGCCTTATGGATCAGGTCGAAGCTTTTAACAAAGCCAATCCCAATTTAAAAATAAATCTAAAATTTAAAATGCATTTAAAAGTCGACGTTATGGGTTCAGACGTTGATGCCACCGAAATCCTAACACCCTTTGCAGCTGGTGGTCTTAAACGCAAACCCCTAGTTTTGGATTTGGATTCGCTCGATAGCAACGTGGACTATTTTTATAATATGAGCAAAGGTGAATTTATAATTGGATCTGTTGGCACAGTTGGGAACGTCCGCAAAAAATATCCCTATGGCCACGCGATCACCACTGATTTTCTGCACGATCTGGCTCATCTGCACGCCAGCATGGTTAATCCTCAGTTTTTAAAAACCATGCAGTTGGCAGCCGAAAAAACATTTGCCAGGGGCGCAAGTCTGCCACCATCAGAACGTGAAGCATTTTTTAAAAAATTTGAATACAGAGACAAAAAAGACCTCGGCATGTTTTATTTGTCGGAATCATCATGGTTGGTGAGCCCCAGATATTCAGATTTGCTTTCGCAACTGCCACTGATATCGAAATTGATTCGCAGGGAAATCAGCGATTTCGAATTGGATCAATCTCATGCTGAACAATTCAGACGAGAAATCAAAATCCTTCGTAAAATCTGGTGGGATTTATTTCGACCCACAGGGGGTTTGTCTGCAGACGGCCTGACCTTTGGTGAATTTTGGCACCATCAACGTTCTCAAGCTCCACTGAACGCTGTCCTGGCAGAAATGGGTGAAATGCATTTAGGACTTTTACAAAATAAAAATATTTCTGAATATGTTCAGGACAAACGCATCAAGCGATTGATTGGATTGTTACGTCATTCACCTGAAATGGATGCCACTATGTGGGGTGAGCTGGCATTAGCAGACAACGTCCAAAACACAAAAGCCATTGCGATATTTAAACAAATGTTTCCTGCTGACACGGTTTACAACAGCAAATGGCAGCAGCTAAATGGATTTTTGTATCCATCAATTTATTCTAAATTTAAATCACTTTTTCCGTTTAAATAGGGCTTTGACTCCGCCCCTTTTTTTGAACTTACTTCGGCCGGCTTTATCTGGTTTTTCAAAGGTAAGTTTATGAGGCTTTTCAAACGTCAGCTTAATAGGTTTTTCAGAATTCGATTGGCCTGGTTTTTCAAATTCAATGATCTCATTGGATTTTTGTGGTGATCGACCGGCAGATTTTGAATCGGTTCTGAAACCCGAAACACGATTTTGGTTTTTTGAATCATTGCGACGATAGGGGTTATTGTCCTGGTCACGTTGATTGTTGTTGGATGACTGGTGTTTGGATTTACCCTTAAAGCTTTTTTGATTTTTATTATTGCCTCTGAAATTGTTGTTATCAGAGTCTTTGGCTTTTTGTTTACCGAAACCTCTAAAACTGTTGTCGTCAGAGCCCTTGGCCTTTTGGCCGCTAAAGCTTTTGTTTTTGCCGCCGCGGTTGTTGCGGTTTTTTTGATTTCTGGAATTACCCTTTTGATTTCGATTGCCAAAACCACCTTTTGATTCGCGTTCAGATTTTTGCTTCTGACCGAAGCTCTTTAAATGCGCTGGCATATCAGCAAAATTTTTCAGGGCATCTTCGACAGTGATGGCGTCTTCAATTTTTTCTACAAATTCAAAATCAATCTTGCCGTCTTGGATGTTAACGTCAGCGACTTTGATTTTAACAATGTCACCAATCCTGTAGGTTACGCCTGATCTGCGACCACGCAACAGCAGATGTTCATCATCATATTCTAAACGTTCCTGTGCCAATTGTTCCAATCGCACCAAACCATCGACCTCAAACTGTCGCAGCAACACAAAAACACCAAACTTTACGACAGAGCTAATAACTCCATCAAATTCTTCGCCCACATGTTTTTGCATAAAGCGGGCTTTTTTAATCGATACAAATTGCCGTTCTGATTTTACTGCCCTTTGTTCGCAGGCCGACAGCAATGTGCAGGCTGTTTGCAAATCGTCTTCCTCTAATCGGCCATACCGATTGGGATACAGTTGGCTTTTCAAAATCCTGTGGGCAATCAAATCAGGGTACCTTCGAATGGGCGAGGTAAAATGCGAATAATTGGCAAACCCCAAACCAAAATGCCCCACATTGTTGGCCGAATATTTTGCCTGGCTCATGGATCGCAAAGTTAAAATATTTAAAATCTGCGCGTGCGGAGTGTTTTCGAATTCTTGCAAAACCTTGGTCAGTCGTTTTTGCAACAAGCCCTGACCCAGCGGAGTTTTTGATCCAAAATTCCACAAATATCTTTCCAGCATCATAATCGCATCAGGATTGGGCGGTTCGTGGATACGATAAACACCGGGCAGATCTTTTTCTTGAAAAAATTCTGCCACAGATATGTTGGCAGCCAACATCAGCTCTTCGATCAACCTGTGTGCGAACAATCGTTCGGATCTGATTAAATCCGTAGGATTACCCTGGCCATCCAATAGGATTTGCACCTCGGGGATGTCCAGATCCAGCGAGCCATCGCGAAACCGTTTTGCCATCAAAATTTTTGCTAAATCTTTTGCGCGCAAAATATCAGCCTGCACGTGAGCCAGTTTTTCGATGGTCTGACCATCAATGATTTCTTGTGCTTCGCCATAGGTCACCCGGGCTTTGCTTTCAATCACGGCTTCATAAAATGTTTTGCTGGTTAACACCCCATTAAAATCAATCAGCATTTCTGAAACCATCGCTAAGCGATTGACCTTGGGTT
>JBIKLL010000041.1:0-22251 GCA_044359815.1 Pseudobdellovibrionaceae bacterium | reverse complement strand
AGATATTTAATAGTTTTGGTTTGTCCACCTTTTGGTGCGCTGCTGATCACGGCATCGTACAAAATCAAACCACTGCAGCCATTATTAGAATTCACACAATATTTATCACTGACAGCGACTTCCTTGATTTTTTTAAAAGACTGCAAATATCCAGTCTCTGCTTCTGCAAAACAGAAAACAGAAAAAGCACAAAACAAAATTGAGTTTAAAATTCGATTCATAGAACCTCTCTTTATTTTACCGAAATCATTTTAGTGGAAAGAATTTTTACTGAAACCATTTGAGCTAAAATCATTTCAACTGAAATTGCTTAACATTTTAAAAACACAAACAATGCTTAGCACCTATTACAAAAATACCGCCATATGTATTAAATATGGCGGTATTGAATTTTTGTACAATTAGGTTAACGCTAACTAAAAATTAGTCTGCTTTACCAACTGGAGGAGCAACAGGTGTTACTGGCTCAGGAGCAGGAGGAGTCACAGTTGATGAACGTTTTGTCAACGTCAAGGTACCCAGCTCAACAGCCGCGCCCCAACCGTAACCAACTTTACCCATCAACAGAACTGATTGGTTGCCACGTCGAAGTTGTACACCAGCAACTGCACCAGCAGCAGCTAACACACCAGCGTCAGCGCGTACAACTGTCCATGTTCCTTCAAAATTGTCTTCGTCAGAAAGGCCAGCTTGTACCGCAATGCCGTAAAGGTGCAAATTCGCCAGAGCAACGCCGAAAGCGCCTTCGTATGTTAAGTCATAAGTGTCAGTAGCAATCAAGCCATCAGTGTTACCCATGCAAACTTGAGTCAAAGTGCCAGTAGCAGAAGATTCGTTGAAAACTAAAAACGCTGCACCTTGGTAATGTTCAGAAACTGTAGCTGCACAAGCGTAAGGTGTTTCAATGCCAATAGCTTTCGCTTGGTTTGAAACTAGGCCGAAAGTCGCCGCCACTAAAAGTGACGCAAATAATGATTTCATGTTTTCTCCTTTTGAGAGGGTTAGTTTTAAAAACCGAAAAATTATTTTCTCAGTTTTTATTCAATCTATTTGGGAATTGATGCTTGAGTTTTGAGTCACTGTCAAAATGTGCAGAGCCGCAAAATTGAGAGTAAGAAGCTTTTACAAAAAAAGATTTATTTTTAATCAGCTGATTTATTTGGGGTCACAATATTTTTTGGTTCTATGTCTGGAAATCCCAAAAAATTGTGAATCAAAATCTGCGGGTATCGGATGACAGAAAGATCAACTAAGCTTTTAAAATTACTGGCACATTGAAATCTTAAGAGGGCATCAACTGTAGCATATCCTGACACGGTGAGTTCTTGAAAACTCATTTTATCTGAAGAATTTGTTAGGATGTAACCCATTTTATTTTTTAATTCAGTTGTATTATTAAGCTTTAACCACTTGCCAAATTTGTACTCAGTAAAACAACCAATCAATGCCAATAAAATTGGTTTTAAGCCTGGTTGAGCAAAGGCAGATTTTAACATCGCAAGTCCCGGTCTGTGTTTTAAATAATATCCGTAATAATCTGGATGACCATCGGTCCGCAAGACGGGGGGGCGAAAATCGGGGCCGCCACCATTGCGGGCGTGGCCCAAATAAATCACAGCATCGGATTGGCTAACGCCACTAAAAAAAACAGACTCGGCAAGGGTCGAATGCGCCTCTTGCTCGGCATGCAAGGATCCCAGGTTGTCTGCATAGCGGGGTGAATAAGCTCCGTTCACCAATTGCAAGCGAACTTCAATCAAATTTCCATTGGGTGCGGTGACGTGTTTTGTAAATAAAGTTTCAGAAACTTTTTGAAATCCGCAAGTTTGCAAATTGCCGGTGCAAGGTTTTAGTAAAGCTTTTTCTACGCCTTGGCGTCCCCAGTAATCAAAGGCCACGCTGGGGCCAAAGTTTTCACCGGTTTCGGAGCTCACAAAACTTTCTCCGGTTGAAAGATCCATATATCCAAGACCTAAGCGAATATCAAAAAATCCTTTTTGATAAATTTGTTGATAACTTTCCGTGCAAACCTCTGGGTGCTCTTCGTTGGGAAAGGCTGCAAGCTTTTCGCCCAGTGGCTTTAACCAAAATTGGTAAACACCTTCAGCAAATGAGTCATCGTTGCCCGCAGCTTGTAAGCTGCATTGAAAAGTTAAAATAAAAGTTAAAAGCCATTTCCCCATCATCGAGTCAGGGCTTAAAGCTTAGAGGAATCTTTGTAAAGATAAATATAAAAATACAAGAAGAACCACTTTGTTGGGTTTGAGCCTATCCAGCCCAGTGGCGGGAGACAATGCTGAATTTAGCGAGGATATCTAAATACTCTTTTGAGGACTCGATAAGTATTAGCATAAGCTTGAACGCTCAGCTCGATGGGGTCTGCGTAGCCGCCGCCAAGAGCTAAGGAAATCGGCACGCCATTGCTGCGTGCATAGGTCAGGACTATTTCATCGCGTTGAATGAGGCCTTCGAAACTGAGATTCATTTTGCCAAGTTTGTCTTCTTTGAGGGGATCGACTCCCATCTGATAAAAAATAAAGTCCGGCGAAAAATTATTTATTTCGTTCATGCCTTGCGCGAGCGACTCAAGATAGACCTCGTCTCCAGCACCTTCTGGCAAGGCAATATCAAGATGAGAGGCAACTTTCCTAAATGGAAAGTTCTTTGAACCGTGAATGCTAAAAATAAATACTCCAGAATCTTTGCCCAATATGCTTGAATTGCCGTCGCCTTGATGCACATCCAAATCAATAATGGCCACTCGCTTAGCCTTTCCATGCTTCATTAGATACCTTGTTGATACAGCTAGGTCGTTAAAAACGCAGTAGCCAGCGCCGAAATTATAGTGCGCGTGATGAGTGCCGCCGGCGAGATTTCCCGAAACTCCGACTTCAGTGGCAGTCAATGCTGCTTGTAGAGCTCCTCCTACAGTGGCGCAGCTCCGTTGATAAAGGGAATAGGACCATGGAAAACCGATGCGATTGATAATCTGGGGATCGATCTGGCCGGTTCGCATCGCTGTAATATATTTTGGGTCGTGGGCCAGAGCCAACAAGTCTTCACTTGCTATGGGGCTGACGAGAAGTTCCTCAGAGCTGAGAATTTTATTTTCGATCAAATAATCTCTGAGGAGTCGATACTTGTTCATTGGAAATCGATGGTCTGCAGGCAAGGGCAGGGTGTAATGATCGGAGTAAAAAAACTTCATTGGCTTCTACTGTATTCTGTCAATTTTGATTTCTCAGATAAAAAGTCATCTAGAGCTTAAAAAATTTCCAGAAAAAGCGATTGCCGAAGTGCCAAATAGGACGAAACCAAGGGGCCACAAAGGTTTTCAGCCTCAAGCGAACTCCATCATTTTCACGATAAAAATCCAGTCTCACTAATCGAACCAGTCGAAAGCTGAAAACATAGGCTCCGTAATAATACTGCAGTCCTCGATGCAGCGGCGTAAGTCCATCAATAGCTCCGTGAGCGCTCAAAAAAGGACCATGATGAATGTTCAATTCGCCATCTGTAAAAGGACCCACTTGTTCGCTGGCATCGAATTCGACTCGATAAGGAAAGATCTGACCCTTTGTGAAACTTTCCCGAATATTTAATCGACGCCAAAACTCCTCAATCTCATTGGCTGATATGGGCACCCGAGTTTCAAATTCGAAATTCACAAATCCTTTGGGACATTCCGATTGAAGAATTTTTTTTGGGCCTTTTGTTTTGAGATTGGTTTGGTCGGTCGGATTTACATTGTTCATTTTTCTTTGTCCTATTGCTGCGTTCTTTGAACTTACTGTGTTAGATTTGAATACCTTGATTTGAAACCGCCAGTCAAATCTGATTTCTTAAAGACAAATCTTAGTTTCATTCAGCAAATGAAAAGTCTAAATCTTTTCTTTTGAAATCCAAACGAACTATTTATATATCCTTTTGCATGAGTTCAATTAAGTGGCAAACAAAGCTAATCGTTTTAAAGGCAAATGAAGTTCCTCAGATTTCAATGCCAGCGCAGATGCCGGTTCGATATGTAGAAAGTAGTTTCGCCAAATATGTTGGTATAGTCATCCTTATATTTCTGGCAGCAACTTCCCTGGTGTTTCCTGTGATACTTTTATTGAACATACCCATCTTGATTTTTAGATCATTTTTGAAACATCTGATTGCGCTTAAGGAGCAGAAAATTCGCCTACAAGATTTCACTTGTCCCCTCTGTAAAGCCACTAATAGCGCTCGCGAACTCAGCGAAAGGCTTCCGTTTACAATTAAATGCGATCACTGTTCTGGGCCAATCATTTTGGATCAATCTTTTGAAAGCCTTGCAGGTGAGAAGGCTTAGATGGAAACAGCTATTCCGTTGTTATCAAATTTAGGACATTTCCTAGCACAGTTGATTTTGATTATTTTAACAGCACAGCTATGCGGAAAAATATTTCAGCTTTTCAAACAGCCCGCAGTGATAGGTGAAGTGGTAGCCGGCATTTTATTGGGTCCTTCTTTTTTTGGTTTATACTTTCCAACGGAATTTCAGTTTGTGTTTGCAAAAAGCACTCTGGGTAATCTTCAAATCATCAGTCAATTGGGTTTGATTTTATTTATGTTCACCGTGGGCTTGCATGCCAGGCCAATGGCGTGGGATGGAAGCGGAAAGAAAGCACTTTTTATTTCATCAGTTAGCATTATATTTCCCTTTTCTTTGGGAGTTTTAATCGCACCCCAACTGTACGAAGTCTTTGCTCAGCAAGATACCACCGAGATGAGCTTTGCGTTGTTCCTGGGTATTTCCCTTAGTATCACGGCCTTTCCCGTTCTTGCGCGCATTTTGCAAGATAGAAATATGTCCCATACAGAAACCGGAATGATGGCCCTAACCTGCGCTGCAATCGACGATGTTGCTGCTTGGACTATTTTGGCAGGAATCATTGGTTTTAGCAAAAATGAAGGTTGGCAGCCATTCCTTTGGACTTTGGGAAGTATGGCTTTTGGCGTATTGATCTTTATCAAAGGAGTCTCTCCTTTAATGAGTCACTTGATTCAGAAAAACCAATTGTCTGAAAAATATCAATTCATATTAGGAATGTTTTTTCTTTTGTCTTCGGCGTTGTATTTTGAATGGTCGGGGGTGCACGCCTTATTCGGAGCCTTTTTAGCAGGAGCCTCTATGCCTAATGATCCGCGCTTTCGCGATTTCTTGAAGCTACGGATTGAAAGCTTAGGGGCTTTGATTTTTCTGCCCGTGTTTTTTGCTATGACGGGTTTGCGCACACAAATTGGTTTGTTAGATAATTGGCAAGCCTGGCAGGTTTGCTTAGGGATTACAGGCCTTGCAATCATTGGAAAGTTGGGAGGTGGTCTTGTGGCATCAAAAGTCACCGGCTTCAGCTGGAAGGATTCTTTCGTAATCGGCGTGTTAATGAATACAAGAGGTCTGATGGAGCTCATCGTTTTGAATATAGGTCTGGAGCTTGGAATTATCTCGCCTTCACTTTTTGCGATAATGGTTATCATGGCTTTGATCACTACATTTATGGCTGGCCCCTGTATTGATCTGATGATGCCAAACGGGCGAAGTAGAGTTAATGTGATTTCTAAATATTCATAAAAAATTCCCTTTTCCTTATCAGGGTAGGTAACGCAGTCTGCAAACACATTGGTGAAATCTAAATTGAATTAAAAAATATAAAAAAATTTAAAACTGAAAAGAATAAGGCTGGAAGAGTAGACAGGAAGGGGTCACGAATCTTAAGCCGTACAAAAAACCCCATCATCATCAATATCGATAAGCCTAGCGATGATAGGGCTGTTAATCCCCCGATGAAAAACCCCGCCGCAATACCAAGACTTCCTAAGATTTGCAGAACACCAGTTAGCTTTCTAAAGCCTGACAACCCGTATCGATCGAATTCGATTTCAATTTTTTTAGAAAAAATGCAACGGGCACCGTGATAGAGGAAACTTAAACAAGAAATAATTTTTGCGCCAAAGACGAAATCACTCATGAATCATCTTGATCATATTTTGATCTCGATTAGTATCAAATACAGGAGGTCCTTTGAATTTAGTTTTACCGATCACACAATTAATTATAGCGTTGGGTCTTTTAAATGTTTGGCTGCTGCGGTTGAAGTCGAAAACTTCTTACAGGGGTGGGACTGCAACCACATTAAAAGAAGAGTTCCAAGTTTACGGTCTTCCGAGTTGGGTCTACAATGTTGTGGGTATTTTGAAAATTGGTTCAGCACTGATGCTTTTAGCCGGCATCTGGATTCAACCACTGGTCACACCTTTTGCGGGACTGGTGACGCTATTAATGGTTGGCGCCATAGTCATGCACATAAAAGTCAAAGACCCTTTGATAAAATCTTTGCCGGCTGCGGTGATGCTGGTGCTGAGCCTTATCGCAGTGGCTTTGTCATTATCACCACCTGCAATTTAGATAATTTTTCGAAAGGTAATGTTGATTCGTTCGCCTATCGGCTTTTTGGTTTTGGGAAGGCTGTGTTCCCAGTGGGTTTGAATGGCACCTTTCATAATCAGCAATGACCCGTTCTGAAGATCGATTGAAATTTCAGAAGATTTTTTGCCTTTTAATCTAAACCTAAAACTTCTGGTAGCTCCAAAGCTTAACGAGGCAATGACAGGATTAATGCCAAGCTCGGGTTCATTGTCACGGTGCCAGCCCATGCTATCGTCGCCATTTCGATACAAATTGAGCAGTGCACTTGTAAAAGTCTCCTCTGCTAAATCTTGCACAAGGTTTCTAAGCTCTAGAAGGCAAGCGGTCCAAGGTAAAGACTTCATTGTTAATCCTGAGTACCGGTAGGTTTTTTGGGGGTCCCCGTAAAAGGCAGTCAGTCGTGGTTGAGGGATCCATTTTCCAAAAATCCTGATCGGCTCTTGATGCCATTGGATCTCTTTTCGCAAGCGGCTGAAATAAGCTGATGCGATTTCGGGCGAAATGGCATCAGTTAAAAGAATGGCTTCTCCAAAGCTTTTAACAATCGACTGGTTTCTCATTTTAAGGCTCGACACTTTGCTTTTGATATAGTTCATAGTAGTATTAACTATATGAAGAGTAAAGACAAAAATTGAGCGCATCAGAAACTGTCGCTATCAAAGGAACCAAAGATCTGTTGAATGTTAATAGGGAGGTGGATCTGTGAAATCATCAATTTTTGGCAGATCCATTGAACTGGCAAGGCTTGCCGCCCGCGTAGGTATTAGGGAATTTCGATCCGGAGATTTGAAATCTCGAATCGAACAAGCCGTATTAATTGCCAACAGCCTTTCACGATTAAAAGGTGCGGCCATGAAGGCGGGTCAGCTTTTGAGTTTGGATTTGAATAATTACTTTCCGCCCGAGGCCATTCAGATTTTGAGTCAGTTGCAAAACCAGGCGACAGCACAGCCATTTGACCAAATGCAAGGCATAGTTAAAAAGCAACTTGGCGCTTCGAATTTTAAAAAGCTCAGTGAAATTTCTAATTCTCCGATCGGCATCGCCAGCATCGGTCAGGTGCATCGTGCGCGTTACAACGATCAAGACATTGTTTTGAAAGTTCAATATCCCGGTGTTGCGGACTCTATCGATTCTGATTTGAAAATTCTAAAAATCTTAGCTTCGTCTTTTTGCCAAATGACAGGGCGAAAAATGAATTTGGACCCTTTGTTTCAAGAATTTCGAAATGTTCTGAGTCAGGAAGTCGATTATCTCAGCGAAGCTAAACTTCAAACTGAATACTCGGCTCGCATTGAAAAGATTCGATCCGACACAGGATTTCACTTTCATGTTCCCAGAGTGATTGACGAGCTGTCGACCGCCCATGTTCTGGCAATGACTTTTGAACAGGGCTCTACGCTAAAAACTTGGATAGGTTCAAATCCCAGCCAAGTAAAGCGCGATGCTATGGCTCATGCCATATTGGATTTGTATTTTCATGAATTTTTCGACTGGGGACTGGTTCAAACCGATCCAAACTGGGCTAATTTTTTGGTGCGCGATATCGGTGATAAACTGGAATTAATATTACTGGATTTTGGAGCTACCCGCCGGTATTCGCAAGATTTTATTCGCGATTATATTTTGCTTTTGCATCTTTCTGCCAATGGGGATTCAGAGGCACTCAAGGAACATGCTATCCAGTTTGGACTTTTGGACAAGCGCGAATCAAAAGAAGCTTTTTTTGCTTTTCAGCAGGTTTTAGCCACTGCCACTAAACCATTTTTTACGGCTAAGGCAGGACAGCAAAAATTTGATTTTTCTGACCCTCAACATGCCATCAATTCTGCCAACGCTGCTAAAGACTTGGCAGAACTACTGGTTTTCAGTCCACCGCCCTATGGTTTGGCATTTCTGCACAGAAAGCTTGGAGGAGTTTATTCAGTCCTTAAAAGTTTAGAGGTCAAATTGGATATTTCAGGTTACTGGGAAAAAATGTCGAATTATTCGAAAAATAAAGCAAAGGGCTTTAAGAGCTGAAGCTGCCAGATTTTACTACTTTTTATTTTTGGTGCCTCGGGCCAGTGTGATGATGGGTTCCTACCCATCACCCTTCGGGCGAACTGACGTTCGTGCAAAAAAAGCGTCGTGCTTTTTTTGTGAACTGGCACAGAAAGCAGTGGCTGGCCAGGTCTGCGCCAGGACCACAGGGCACCATTTTTATTCTAGATAATTTATAAAAATATCTTTTCAAAAACGAGTTCAGTTCGAAGTGCCAGTGGCACTTCGACAGGCGTGACTCACGCCGAGCACCGCATGTCTGAGTTTTTGAAGAGGTATTTTTATAAATTATCTAGAACAAAAATGGTGCCTCGGGCCAGACTTGAACTGGCACGCCCGTTTAACCGAAGCCCAGGATTTTAAGTCCTGTGCGTCTACCAATTTCGCCACCGAGGCACTTTTGATTAAAGAATCCCTAAAAAACACTAGACCCAATAAATTTTCAAGATATTCGAGACCTTAACACAGCGTTTACGAAACTTGACAGACAACAAACCCAACACATCTTGATGGTGTAAGCGATGCGAGGCCTCGAGAAGCTTAATAAATAAACAAAACCCAGTGGTGGCTCTGTCACGGCGGCAGAATTGGATTGGATCATTAGTCCGAACCACATACCCATCTGGTTAATTAATTTAAGCCCAATAAAGGAGGCATTATGAGATCACTGACACTATTTAACGACCTAGAAAAATTTTGGGGAAACAACAGCTGGGCGCCAGAAGCCTGGGATAGGGCTCGAACCGGTTTTTTACCAGCAGTCGACGTCGAGGAATCGGAAAAGGATTTTACGCTGCATTTGGATTTACCAGGACTGGAAGAAAAAGACATCAAGCTGGAAGTGCTAGAAGATGTTTTAAAAATTTCTGGCGAAAGAAAGTTTGAGAAAAAGACCGAATCAAAAGGTCTTCACAGAACCGAAAGATCTTATGGGACATTTGAGCGCAGCTTTACAATGCCTCGTGAGGTCAATGTGGATAAAATCGATGCTCAGTTTAAAAACGGAGTATTGACTGTGGTTTTACCTAAAACAGAAGCTGTCAAACCAAGACAAATCAATATTAAAAAGCAATAGCTTGACTGCGCACCGAAGCCCTAACGAAAATAAATTATGATCATTGCAAAAGACATAATGCACGTTGGGGCTCCGGTGATTCCCTATGAATCTTCGGTTGAAGAGGCTATTGCCTTTCTGAGAACTTCAAAACTGGGATTTGCTGCTGTGGTGGCTGACCAAGAACGCATACACGGGGTGCTGACCGAAGCAAACTTGATGCGGATTTATCTGCGATTTCAAGCAAACCCCAGAAACGAAACCCTGATTTTATACCGCGAATTATTTGAACCCTTTCAATTGATTCAGGAATCTGAAGTGTTTCCTGAAATTATGAAAAAGGTTTTAAGCGCCATGGGCAACCGTGTTTTTGTAATCAATTCTGCAGGTGCCATCACTGGGTTTATCACGGCCAAGGATCTGTTGCCATTTTTAGCCATTAATAAATCTGATCGGCAGATGGGTACAAATCCAGATGAAGAATTGAAATCCAATCTGTATTTATACGAGAGCTTTTTTGCCAAGAGTCCGTTTATGATGCATTCAGTGAATGGCGAAAAGAAAATCCAAATGGCCAACGAAGTTTTGCATCTGGTGCTGGGTTACGAATACGGTGATTTAATTGGCAAAACAATTTTTGAGCTTTATTCCAAAGACGCCCACAATCAAGCCGAAGTCGGTCTTAAAAAAATCTTTGATAAGGGATTTCACAAAGTGGTTCAAAGCAACATGGTTCACAAATCTGGAAAATTAATTCCGGTAGAGCTAGTATCCAAGGTTTTGATGGATCAGTTTCAAAAACCTGTGGGAACAATGACGGTCTCTAGGCCCATCGATATGGAATACCTGGTAAAATGCCTCCCAGACATCTAGTTTAAACTAAAAGCTTCTGTTTCAAATTTAAAATCTGAAAATATTTTTTAAATATAAACTTTAAATTTTGTTTAAATAGGTTCTCCGCGGAGCCATGGATGGCGGGGGCTTGGCCCGAGAGGCTGAGGCTGGAGGCCGTAACCTATTTAAATTAAATTTAAAGTTTATATTTAAAAAATATTTTCAGATTTTAAATTTGAAACAGAGGCTTTTAATTTAATTTAAGTTCATTTTATCCAATGACTTATAAATGCCATCAATATTTCTATCTGAACTTGTGGGGATCACAAGTGCTAGGCTTTTGCAGAATTTCACAGGGAGGGGATTTGTGAATACGCATGCAAAGACCATTGCAGCAGCAGTGATGGCAGTGATTGTGGGACTGTCTGTCAGTGCCCATGCTCAGAATCAAATATTTAATCAACAAACCGAAGATGATCGATACATCGTCATGGATATGTTGTGCGCCAGCAGATACGTTTATACCAACGTCACTCAGGCAAAAAGTTTGATAGCACAGGGTAAAGCCCCGGCTTGCCAAATGTTGGACAAAAGCTATGAACCCAGAATTTTTGTGGTCAATCAGATGGATTTGCTCAGAACTGTTGATTATGAATTTGGAGTTTATGTAAAAGCAAAGCTGGAACGTTATTTTAACATTGGCCTGCTAACATTGACCGAGCATATTTGCTCAGACCCTTTGAAAAATCAAAGGCACCTGGATGCACAATTAAATATTTGGCGGACATTTTTGCTGGATTATATGGCTGATCTGAATCGGTTTTACAAAAGCAAATTCAGGTCTCAGCCACCTGTTCAAGACTGCGGTCGATAAATCAGTTTTGATCGCTGTCGCCGCAGATCCCAGAAGAGTCTTCGGCAGCTCTGACTGTGGCCAATTCGCGCTCTGAAATTTTGATCTGTCGTGGATTGCAGTCATAGTCTTTCAAGATCTTATTGATGGCTTGACCTTCTTCAGAGCCCAATACCAATCGCCATGCTAATTTGATTTTTAACCAGTTGTGAATGTATTCACAAACATAGGAACTATTTGGTGGCAAATATTCAGCAGGGGTCTTGTCGGATTTTTTCATGTTTTCGTGACCCTTGACCGACAGCAAATGATATTTGGTTTTAGTGAAATTGCCATACAGACAACGCTTTTGTTTGTTCCAACCAAATCCACCCGTAATGTAAGCCTGTTTCAACGGAACCACATGGTCAATTTGTATGTCACTGGCTTCGGTGATGATTTCACCAGTATAGGGATCTTCCCAAGAACCCTTTGCAACCAAACAACGATTGGTGGGACTGGTTTGCACAGGTGTCTGAGAATCCCTTTCCAGAACCTGAGCCCTGGTGTTAAAGCAAGAATTGTCGTTGGGATCGCTAACCCAGCCACCAAAATGTTTTTTACGATTGTAATGTTCTTCAGGTTGCGAAAATGATCGTGAAACATACTTCCAGTTTAACAAATCAACTGCAGAAGCTGCGGGTTGTTGGTCTTGCAAAGTCAGCATTGAGTAAGGATCTTGAAATTGACCATTTGATTCGTCTGAAATTATTTTTGATTCTTCGATTACATAGTAATCTTTGATTTGGTCCGAGACTGAATTTCTGATGTCATCCAGCGGTGAAAAATACGCGCTTGATACATTGCAAACCATTATTAACAAAGCAATCATTGCCTGGTTTAATAAAACTCGTTCGACCGTCATCATCCCTCCTGATTTCAGCCATCGACCTAGTGCTCACTATTAATCTCAACTTAAGTTCAGTGTTGTTACAACAGACAATTACAGATTTCGCGCTGCGCGCGCTGTCCTAACAATTTCCTGACAGTGCTAAATCTAATTAGGCTGACTTGGGAGTATCCCTCAGAGCCCTGCGCAGGATCTTCCCTACGTTTGTTTTGGGAAGTTCTGTACGAAATTCTACCTGTTTTGGGATTTTATAACCGGTCAGGCCGGTCTTGGCATGATTGATCACCATTTCTTTGGTTAAAGAGGGGTCTTTTTTGACAACAAAAACCTTAACGATTTCGCCCGAATGTTCATCAGGGACACCAACAGCTGCGACTTCTAAAACTCCTGGATGAGAAGATATGACTTCCTCTACTTCGTTTGGATAAACATTAAAGCCAGAAACTAAAATCATGTCCTTTTTTCTGTCCACAATTTTAAAAAATCCAGTTTCAAACATCACGGCGACGTCACCAGTTTTAAGCCAACCATTTGTAAAAACTTTTTCTGTTTCATCAGGACGCTGATAGTAACCAGACATAACCTGAGGCCCCTGTACGCACAGTTCTCCTTCTTGTCCCAGGCCAACCTCATTGCCATTGTCGTCTAGCAACTTTACAGCAGTTGAAGGCAGTGGCATGCCAATGGTGCCAACTAAATCTCCACCCGAAATCGGATTGCAACAAACAACGGGGCTTGCCTCGGTCAAACCATAACCTTCAAATATTGGGGATTTGGTTTTTTGCTTCCATCTGTCTGCCACTGTTTTTTGCAGGGCCATGGCACCAGCCACTGACAGTTTTAGCTTTGAAAAATCAACCTTTGAAAAATTGGGGTGATTCATTAAAGCATTATACAGAGTGTTCACGCCGGTCATCAAAGTGAATGGGTATTTTTGCAGTTCTTTTAAAAATCCAGGAATGTCTTTGGGGTTAGTGATCAAGATATTGTGACCACCAAATCTCATAAAGGCCAGCGAGTTCACCGTCAGTGAAAAAATATGATACATCGGAAGCGCTGTAATGACGATTTCTTTGCCCTCAATCAGTTCGGCCTTCATCCATTCACAAATCTGCAACATATTGGCCACAATGTTTTTGTGGGTCAACACGGCACCTTTTGAAACACCGGTTGTGCCGCCAGTGTATTGCAAAAATGCGATGTCGTTTAAATTCATATCGACAGGTTTAAATTCTGTGGACGCACCTAACATCATTGCTTGGTTAAATGTGTAGTGATTCAAGTTGTAAGCTGGAACCATTTTTTTAATGTATTTTACAACCGAGTTAACGATAAAGTTTTTTGGAAAATTCATCATGTCGCCGACCTGGGTGATCACCACTGATTCAATCTGCGTGTCTTTGATCACTTCTTGAAGAAGGTGGGCAAAATTGGCCAGGATGATGATGGCCTTGGCTCCTGAATCCTTAAATTGATGGCGCATTTCCTTGGCCGTGTAAAGTGGGTTAGTGTTCACAACAATCAGGCCGGCTTTAATGCAACCAAACAGTGCAATTGGGTACTGCAAAAGATTAGGCATTTGGATTGCGATCCGGTCGCCTTTTTTTAGTTTTAATTCATTTTGCAAAAAGGCGGCAAACTGATCTGAAGCCTTGTCTAATTCTTGAAAGCTGATGGATTTATCCATATTAGAAAAAGCAGGTTGGTTCTTAAATTTTGAAACAGATTCTTTGATCACTGAAGCTATGCTCTGGTACTGGTTCAAATCAATTTCGGTAGAAACATTTTTTGGGTAATTTTTAATCCACGGCTTTTTTTCTGATAATGACATATGATCTCCTAGGCTTTCTAAAGGATACGAGGAGCTTTAAAAATTGCAATCAACTTTTACTGTCCTTTGGTCCAATAGATCAATTTTCTGACCTTAGGCATAATAATATAATGCTGAGGTATTTTGTTTTTGCATTGCTGTTTTTGACCTTTTCAATCATCACGGCATTTATGTATGTAAAATCCGATCTTCAGATAAAAACTGTGGATCAGGCTTCATCACAGTCAACGGGCAATGCCGGTTTTAATCAGATCAATAAATTATACAGAATTTTAACTCAGTCGCACAATTTTTATCGTGAAACCATCAGATCCATGGGGCCTTCAATTAATCCAGGCAGTAAACTCAGCACGCAAAATTCAATTTTTAAATACGCTCTCAATCGAATGAGGGTTTTTTATTCAGACAATGGGGATTTGACCCAAGCTAAATGCGAAACAGTAAGACTCAGGCAGGTGCCTTTAAATAATTATCAATTTCAAGTTTTGGCAGAGGGCTGTGTGGCTGGGGCTGGTACTGAGTTTTTAAATTATACAGAAAAACCAAATGGAGAAATCGAAATCGAATTTTATCCAGGGTCATTTAAAAGCGTGCAGGGTGTTCAGATGACTACTTTGAACAAAATGATTCGCTGTCAGTATATGGTGGATGCTGAAATCAGAATACAAAGGTTTTCATGCGCCGGTTTAGGGGCTAAAATCAGCTCCGATCTGCATTTTGAATTAGTGCAGTTTACGTATTCCAAAGATCAACAAAACATGCTGCAAGCAGAAGTTCATGTGTTCAAGGATTTGCAGGATCTGATAAAAAAAGTTTCGATGAAAGTTCCCTTTGAAGGCAAAATTAATATTATCGAAGAGGAAATTCCCATACCTGATTATTCAGCCAAACCCACAGTGCCTACAGTTTTAACAACCACAACCACTCAGCCAGTCCGACGTGATGATGGTCCCAGCGAGGAAGATCTGCGCCATGAAGCCGAGCTGCGTGAGGCCGCAAAATTTGACGGACAAGAATCCAACGAAGATCAATCTGGCGAAGAATTAAATTTAACCGGCACGACTTTGCCCAACCGAGATTAAAAACCAATCTGGCGCCTTTAAAAATGGAAACCTTTGATTTTATTTATTAAGGTTTACATTTTTAAAGGCGCCAGATAAGACTGATGGCCATGGCAAAAAATAATTTAAAAATTGGTAGCAAAGTTACAAACCTGAGTCTTCCCAGCACAGAAGGCAGTGAATTTTCGCTTAAGGATTTATTGGGCAAAAAAGTCGTTCTGTATTTTTATCCCAAAGATTCTACACCGGGATGCACTGTCCAGGGGCAGGAATTTTCAAAGCTCAGTGCTCAGTTTAAAAAACACAACACCGAGGTTTTTGGAATTTCCAGGGACTCAATGAATTCTCATAACAAGTTCAAAGAAAAGCAAAATTTCAAAATTGATCTTTTGAGCGATGAGCAAGAAACCGCATGCAAAATGTTTGATGTGATCCATGAAAAAAACATGTACGGCAAAAAGGTCATGGGCGTTGTTCGCAGCACCTTTGTTATTGATGAAAAGGGCGTTTTGCTGAATGAGTGGAGAAAAGTAAAAGCCGAAGGCCATGCCGCCGAGGTTTTGAATTACATCAAAAGTCTTAAGTGAAAATTTACGATATCACACCAGTCATACATAAGGGCTTAGGCGTTTTTCCGGGTGACCAGATTTTTGAACCCACCACTGTGATGGATTTCAAAAATGGTGATAACCTGCTGCTAACAAAATTTATGACCACCACTCATATTGGTGCGCACGTGGATGCTCCGTCACACTATGCCCGGGATGGACAATCGATTGAATCTGCGGATTTGCAAATCTATATGGGTGCCGCCCAAGTGATCAAAATCCCCAGGCCCCAGGGGTTAAGGGTTGAAAAAAAACATTTAGAAAATATCAAAATAGTCGCACCCAGGGTTTTGATACAAACAAACAGTTTCCCGAACCCTGATCAGTGGAATGCGGATTTCTGTGGTTTGTCCACAGGCGCTGTCGAGTATTTGGCCAGTCAAAAGGTCAAACTGATAGGGATTGATACCCCCAGCATGGATCCTCAGGATGATAAAGAGCTTGAATCCCATAATGCCATAAATAAAAACGACCTGCGGATTTTGGAAGGCATCGTTTTAAACCAGGTGCCCGAAGGGGTTTATTTTTTAATCGCTCTGCCTTTACCCATCAAGGGTGCCGAGGCTTCGCCTGTCAGGGCAGTGCTATTGGACAAAGTTCATTTTAACTAGCAATTCGCTAGGGATTTCAGGCAATAAGCTTTTAGGTATAAAGAAAGTTGTTAAGTTAAACAGATCTAGAAACACCTTATGTTTTTGACTGGTAGCTTTTAAATAATCATGTCCTGTTGAACCCGAGGTCCCGATCTTTTTGCCAATCATTCTGTGCGCCATCAGCGCGTGACGGTCGCGCCAAGTCGTCATGTGTTCATCCAGATTCATTAATCCCTGCAATAATCTGAAGGGCATCTGAAACACTGGTTGATCGCGGTACAATTGCACAAACAATGCGGCCTGTATGGCCTTAGAGCTCATTCTGAAATAGCCCTGTTCCTGCAGTTTTGTAAATTGCGCTTCGTCAAACAGTGAATGAAACTGATCAAACGAAGCTTTGACTTGAGCCACAGTCCTGGATTTTTCAGACGGTGACAAATGGCTTATTGCCTCGATGGTTTTGATTTCTTGATCAAAAAATTCTTTAACCACTTTTTGATAATTTTCCCAAAACGAAAATGATTTAAAATTTAAATACGGGGTTCTGGCAAGCCATTTATCCAACAGATCAAACAAACTGGGTTCGTTTAACACTGTCATCATTTGTTTTTGATCCTCGGGTCTGAGGGCTTTGTAAAACGGGGAATCATTAAACAGCAACCGGTCTTCGTTGCGAAGGCCTAATTTAGTTTCAATCAAGCGCCACTGAAAGCTCTGAAAGCCGCTGGCGGGATACAGAAATTCACGAAAGTCTAAAAAATCCAGCGCCGTCATGGTTTCCAGCACATCGATCTGTCCGTTAATAAATTTCTGGATCTGCACCACGCGTTCCAGTCTGGAAACCACCAGACCCATTTCTTTTTCAGGGATGCTGTTCAGTTTAAAAATTTCCATGATAGAATCCAGTTCAAACAAAATCTGTTTAAACCACAATTCATAGGTCTGATGGGTGATAATAAACAGCATTTCATCGTGGCTGGATTTTTTAAATTCTTCGCTTCTGAGAGACTGGCTTTTTAAAATATTTTGCAGTTGCAAATAGTTTGAATATTCAACGGGTGGGTATTTCATGTTTAACCTCTTAAGCTTTCGTTTGAATTTTCACTCAAGTTTTTAAGCGCGGATGCAAAACCTTGGATGTCCGCGGCGGTTGTATCCCAAGAACACATCAGCCGGCATTCAAAGGTATTTTCATCCCAAACATAGAAAAAATAGTCTTCCCGCAGTTTTTTGACCCATTTTTGTGGGATTTGTGCAAACACTCCGTTGCTTTGAACGGGGTGAGTGATTTTGACCTGGGGACAATTGCTTATCGCTGATGCCAGCTTTTGAGCCATGGACAGCGAATGCCCAGCGATTTCTTGCCACAATTGTCCGCTCAGATAGTGATAAAACTGATTGGCAATAAATCTGGATTTAGACGGCAGTTGTGCCAATTGCTTTCTGTGAAATTTTGCGGTTTTACACAGCTGCGGGTTTAAAAATACGACGGCTTCGCCAAACAACATACCATTTTTAGTTCCGCCAAAGGATAAAACGTCTACACCCGTATCCGTGATGGTTTCTTTAAAATCAGATTTTAATGAAACCACGGCATTGGCAATCCGGGCTCCATCAACATGTAAATACATTTCGTGCCGGTGGCACAAATCAGAAATCTGTTTGATTTCATCCAGGGTGTACAGGGTCCCGACCTCGGTGGGTTGAGTGATGCTGACAGCTTTCACTTGTGAAAAATGTTGATCGCCTTTGCGGATAATAGCTTTTTCAATATCTGAAACGCTGATTTTGCCATCGATACTGGGTAGGGGAATCAATTTGTAGCCACCAATGGCTTCGGCGGCCCCGCATTCGTCCACATTTAGGTGAGAATAATCACCGCAAATAACGGATTCAAATCTGTCCACAAAAGACCTAAGGGCAAAAACATTGGCTCCTGTTCCATTAAAAACAAAATAGGTTTCCACAGGTTTTCCAAAAAGCTCTGACATCATTTGCTGGGCTTTGATGCAATATTGGTCGGTCCCGTAAGAGGGCTCGTGATCCCCATTGCATTCTTGGATGGCTTTTAAAAATTGCGGATGAGTGCCAGAATGATTGTCGCTTCCAAAGCCACGGTTCATGTCAAAATGCTCCTTAGGTGTTTGCTGCTTTAAATGTCAAAAGCTGATGCATCAGCACTGCAGCTAATTTGCTGGTTTGGTCTTGCACGTCTAAAGCGGGTGACACTTCGTATATCCCAGCACCACAGATATTAAATTCTGCAAACAGCGAGTTTAAAAAATTCAAAAAACCAGGTAAATCATTTTGACCCAGTGGCCAGGACTGCGAACAGCCCGGAGCCAGGGTGCTGGAAAAATAATCTATATCAATGGACAGAAAAATATTTTTGATCTTTTGTTTTTTCAAAGCCTTAACGACATTAATCAGTGGGGCATCGTAAAAAAACACCTGAGCTTTTTTTGATTTTAAAAATTCCAGATGATGTTTTGAATTGCACTGGGGCTGGATGCCAACTTCAAAAAAACTAAAATCAGAATATTCATTGAGGATTCTAAAAAATGGAGTGCCGCTGCTGAGGCCTTTATCTGTGCTTCGAACATCAAAATGGGCGTCAAAATTGATGATGGCTGCAGAGGGTTTTTTGCTGGCTAAAAATCCACTGCAATCGCTAAAGCCATAATCATGGCCTCCGCCCAATGAAATCCAAAAATGATTGCGTTCGCACAGATGGTGGACCACAGACTGCCCCTGATCGTGACGTTTTGGCAGTGATTCACCGACATCGATATTGCCCAGATCAAAAATCTGCCAAGCTTTGGATGAGCTCAGGCCTTGGGTCATTTTATAGAAATATTTTCTGATTGTATCCGGACCCGCGGCAGCTCCGAGTCTGCCACCCACTAATTTGACACCTTCGTCATCAGGGTAACCCAAAACAACTAAGTCAGATTTTTTAGGTAGCAGTTTTAATTCAGTCTGTTTAGTCAGATCACCTAATCTGATGTCTGATTTTTCGTTTTTTGTAAAAAGCAATCCGGGATCAATGGCTTTTAGTGGCATGAGCTATTTCATCCGAGTCAGTGTTAGGGAATCGACTTTTTCTCCGGTGGTGGTGTTTAAAAAATCGATTGTCATTGAGTTTTTATTGAAAACTAAATTTGCGATCAGAACATTGTCAGCATCAGAAATAAAAATCCTGTATAAGCTGCCATCCACCGGAGCCACGGAATAAGTGTGATTACCGGTTAAGCCTGTTTTAAATCCGCTGGTGTTTTGATGCGACTTACTGATTCGCAAATCAAAATGATTTCTAAAATCATAAATCATTCTGTCGGGCCCAATACTGACCCATCGTCCAAGGATTTTTCTGATCCCTACAAAATTTATGTTATTTACCAGCCAAATGTTAGTGGTGATTTGCTCGGCACGGCCTGAGGCTAAATCAAAATTTCCTAAGGCCCCGATGATTTTATTAACTAATGCAGTTGATCCCCTGATTTCAACGGGTTCTGCCGAATGATCATACCTCAGAAAATTTCTGCCATCTTGTTTCAGCAAAGTCCCTGCAAAATCGACGTAATCTGCCTGCAGGTTAAATGATAAAAAAAGCGCTAAAATCAATGACATCGCAACAGTCTGTATTGAAGGACCCTAGGGGGGTCAAACCAAAACATTAATGCCACGAGTTAATCTGATCGCTGATTTCTTGCACAGCTAAACTAAAAAGTTCTTTGCCATGATGGGCAGTCGCTACAGAAGGATCTGACCCCATGCGGCCATCTGCGAAAGTTTCCCGAAATTTTGTGGGACTCATTGGCCAGGAATAAGTTTTTGGGTTTTCAAAATATCTAAAGGGTCTTTCTGTTTTATATCCTTCGGGATGAGTGTGCATGGTCACGCTGATTTCACCACAAGTGGCGTGAAATCCATTTTTAGAGCCGAAATGTTTTTCTTCGTATTCTCGGACCTTTGGTAAATGCCACCAATTAAACAATTTGAATTCGGTACTTTGCTTTCCGTCCAACATTTCTGAAAAAGCCGCCGTCAATGAAGGTATATTGCCGCCGTGACCATTTACAAAAGCAAATCGTCTGAAGCCATGCTGCAAAAAGGATTCGCAAACTTCTTTGATCACTGTGATGTAAGTCGTCGGTTTAAAAGCAGCGCTGCCAGGAAACGCCATGTGATGCAGAGCCATGCCATAACAAACAGGGGGCGCTACCATAATTTGGGATTGCTTGCCGCTGGCTTTTGCAATTTCCCAAGCGGTCAGAAAATCTGTCCCAATTAATCCCGTCGGCCCATGTTGTTCCGTTGAACCCACAGGGACTATTATTTTGTCGTTGGTTTTCAGGTAGCTTTCTATTTCTGGCCAGGTCTTTAAATAAAGTTCCATACTCAATTGGTCCTTGGTTTTTATTAAAAATCTTTTAATATTTATATTTGTGAATGAATCAAGACTCAAAGAAATTTTAAAATTCTCTTGGCCCGAAATTGAAAAACGGGGATTGGCCGAGGCCTTAAAACAAATCGCTCAAGCGACCCCAGATTATTTAATCCCGCTGGTGGTTAAAAAACAAAACTGGCAGGAGGACCTTGTGGAATCTGTATTTATCGATTTTTCTAGGTTCCAAACTCAGAGTCAGATTATGGGCGGGTTTAAGTTTTTAAATCCGACTTTTCAGGTTTTCAAAATTGATAAATCCAAACAGATTCAAGGTAAGTCAGGAGTCTTTGGGTTTTGGAATTTCAATAATCAGTTTTATGAAGAACCCATCAGTCTTGAACAGGCCATGGTGATTGATTTGCTAAAGGATTCAGACACGGCTTTTTGGGCTGGGATGATTGCTCAATTGCCAGCGAATCATCAAAATATTATTAACCAATTGGTAGCCAAAGGGATTATTTCATTGAACTAAGCAGGGCAGACAATTGTTGGATGTGTCCCAGCGGGTACTTGCCAACGTTGTCGATCATTAATTTTTTAGTGGCATCGGCTCGGCTCATTCCCTCAAAAACCACCATGCGATCAAAACAATTGCATAGCCCCACGATCACAGAGTTAGGATCCAATTTTGATTCACTAAGGCCTTGGGGAAATCCCTTGCCGTCGATAAATTCTTCGTGCTGCAAAATAATATTTATAACAGGTTGATCAAAATGTTTTTTATCCTGAACTTTTCTGGCAGCAGCTAAGGGATGATTTTTATAGATTGTCATTTCGTCGGGTGTGAAATCGGCAGTCTTTCTGGCAATGTTCAACTGAGTCTGAAAATGATCCAGATCATGTAGCAGCGATCCCATTGTAATCATTTGATTGACCTTGGGATCGTTGACTCCCAATCTTTTTGCTAAACCCACAGCCAAAGTGGATACGGTCACTCCATGATGGGCGATGTTTTGATCAACATTGGCAATTTTGGCCAGTCTTTCCAAGGCTTCAGGTTCGCTAATCAACAGATTCACAAATCTGCCAGCGGCGTCTTTGGCTGTATTATAAGATTGCTCGTTTTCAGGATTTTCCATGACTTCTTCGGCATTGTTTTGCTGAATGCCCTGAACAATCTCGACGCGATTTTGTACGGTCTTGCCAGAATTTTTGTCGTAGGCCATTTCTATGTTTTTTGACAAATAATCTCGGTATTTTGGTTCCTCGTCTGGAACGATAAACATTTTTTTAAGTTTTTTGCCCTTTAATCGAGTCAATCGTTCGCCTTCGAAGCTGTCGCCTTTTCGAATGTACAAAACAAATTTTTCGTTGATTTTAACAAAGGCATCAAAATTTATTTGAGCATCACCTCTGAGTGTACTCACCCGGATTGGCAGGTATTCCATTTGTTAAGTCCTTGTTGCAGGTTGCGCCAAAATAACTTGAATAGTTTATTTATTATCACTATTCTTGATTCATGTCGCAACTAGATCCTGAAATTTTACGTGATTTTCAAGCTGAGTCCAAGGACCTGGTTGATCAAATGATCGAGATTCTTGAAAAGTGTGAAGGTGATTTTTCTCAGGTCAAAAGTCTGGAGCA
>JBIKLL010000040.1:0-22859 GCA_044359815.1 Pseudobdellovibrionaceae bacterium | reverse complement strand
TTTTGTGGTGAACGCCGGCGGGTTGATGAATGTGTTTGTTGAGCTGGAAGGTTATTCGCACGATAGGGCTTTTGATAAAACCAGAAAAGTTTATGATAACTGCCTGAAGGTTTTTGAAATCGCTAAGCGTGATAATATCGGAAACCACACGGCAGCTGATCGCATGGCTGAAGAACGAATCAAATCCATAGGAAAATTAAAACAAAGACATCAAGGAAAGAGTTCTAGAAATTTCACAACACTTAAAGAAATCACGACGAGGTAATTAAGGTGAGCAAAAAATCAGACGCAAAAACTCCAGACATTGTTCAAAAAGAATTACAGACGGCCTTTCAATGGTCAGCAAACCATTCAAAACTGGTATTGGGCATTACGGCTGTCTTGTTATTGGCCGGTGGCGGTTGGGCAGTTTATGATTACAACAAAAAACAGACAGAAATAAAATTACAGTCTGAATATTTTAAAATCGAAAAACAATATCTGGATAAAAAGGGCAAATTTGAACAGGCTGAAAATGATGCCAAAAATCCCCCGACCAAAGATCCTAAAAATCCTGAAGACAAATCGACAAAGGCTGTTAAAGCCTCAGGTGATTTGACTCAAGATTACGGTGATGTGGTGACTAATCTGAAAAGTTTTGTTCAGAAAAACCCCAAAAGCGTTTCAGCCAAAATGGCTGCCCTGAATCTGACAGAAGTATTAAAAAAATATCAAAAAACTGACGAGGCCATGGAAGTTTTAAAAACAGTCAATGACTCCAGCACTAATTTAGTATCGGGTCTGGTTAAGGATCAATTGGCGACCCTGCATGCTGATAAAAATGATTGTTCTGCAGCCATTGGGTTGTGGAATGAAATTTCAAAAGCAAAGTCTTTGGATTATCTGAGCAGTTCTGTAAAATTAAAAACGGCTCTATGTTATGAGGCCATCAATGATTTGAACAATGCCAGGGCCACACTGAATGAAATCAAACAAAAAAATCCAGGATCAGTGGCTGCAAAAACGGCAGAAAAATATTTAATGTTGCTACAGGATGCTAATGTTAAAACAAATTAATATAAAATTAGTTTTGCAGTTTGTTTTGGCAACAGTTGGATTGACTGGATTGTTATCTGGTTGCAGCACCCTGTCTGATTTAAAAAATGCTCGCAAGTCTTTTCAGGTAGGCAACCTGTGGGTTTATCAAACCACCAAAGATGTGCAGACCAAATACAGAAAAATCAATCGCATGAGTCCTGTATTGTTTAATGATTTAGTCATTCAAGCAAATTCGGTTGATGGATTGGTCGCCCTAAAGCGCAGTAATTCCAGACTGGTTTGGAGACTGGACATTCAAAATGGAGTGGAAGCGCCTATAGCTGTTGATAAAAACAAAATATATTTTGGTGCCAATGATGGACAGGTTTACAGCGTCGATGCTGAAACAGGAAACGTGCTATGGACCTATCCAGTCAGGGTTGAGACCCTGAGCGAACCACTGGTTGCTGATGGTGTGGTTTATGTTTTGACTGGCAACAACACCCTGTATGCACTGGATGCAGAAACCGGAAAACAAAAATGGGTTTATTCGCGCATTGATCCCTCTAATTTATCAATCCGTGGCGGATCGAAGCCATTAATTAAGGGCAATAATTTATATGCGGGCTTTAGCGATGGGGCGATCGTTAGCCTGAATCCTGCCAATGGAGCCGTGAAATGGGAAAGAGCCCTGAATCGCAATAAACGATTTAAGGATATTGATTCTAATCCAGTGGTGGATGGTGAGTTTTTGTATCTGCTGGGATTTGATGACTCTGTTTACTGTCTGCGGGCAGCCACTGGTGAAATTGTTTGGAAATTTGAACGGGGCGGGTACGGTTCGGTTTTAATCACTGGGAACCGATTGGTTTTTGCCAGTACTTTTGAAGAAGTGATTGCTCTGGAAAAAGACACAGGAAAACAGCTCTGGGTTTACAAACTGTCAGATGGCATTGCGACCAGTCCGTCATTGTTTAAAGGCATGGTGGTGTTTGGTGAATCCTCTGGGGCCTTGGTGTTTGCAGATTCAGGCAGCGGGAAAAGGATTTCTGATTTTTACCCGGGGCGGGGAGTGTTTTCAAAACCCACTGTTGATGAAGCTAAGAATGAAGTTTATTTTATTTCTAACGAAGCTAATTTGTACAAGATCCAGGCTAAATGGGGATACCGATAGTTTTGTTACTAAGTATTTTTGAATTTCAAATTTAGACTTTTTTGAAATATGTTTTTAAAAATTTGATTGAGAGTTTTAAAGGATTGAACAGTTTTAAATTTAAAAAGGGAGTTTGATTTGTGAATTACAAAATCTACTTAACGTTTATGTTATTGGTTGGATGCGCTCAGGGCAACTGCAGATCACAAAAACTGGACTCGGTAGGTACTGGTTCCGGCAAAGAAATGCCTACAACCTCGACCGCTGCTGAAAGAATTAGAGTCTATAAATACGATGGTTCCAAACAATGCGGCCAAGGCAAGGTTGTTTCACCGGATGAGATGAAAAAGCAACTAGGTGAAATCAAAACTTATTCGCAGATGAATATCACAGACAACCTGATGCGGACTCAAGTGTGTGGCAGCGATACGGGCAGGGCCAATGTGTATGAAATCGAAAAAGCATCCCTGGCTGACGCCAAGAAAAAGGGCTTTAGGGAATGGACTTTTGATTAATCCCATACCTGTGAGTTAAATTTAAATAATAAAGTTTACTACCTGTGATTGCGGATTCAAATTTATTCTACGCGAGCTAACAACTACAAAATCGATTTTTGGTTTAAACCGGGGCAACGAGAAGCCAAAAATTTTGTCAGCTCTTCGTTACTGTGTTTAAGCGTGGGATTTCCGGAAGCGGAATAATTAAAAACTTCCTTATTAATAACTTCGCAAGTGGCTGAATCTGTATCTTTAAAAACAGATTTGCGTTTAGGATCGGCACAAGGATCCCGTCCCGTCTGATATCCGCAATCCAGCATCAAGGTCGGGGTTTTTGTAATATCAAATCCCCCATTATTATGGGGGCCAATTTCAGGATCCTCAGTAAAAATCCCCCCTTTTAACTCGATAATTCGGCTCTTTTTTTGATCAAAGGTGAATTCTGCACCCTTAGCTCCAGTAAACAGACTGACGGTGTCTTTGTTTTGTTTAATGCTGGGGTATTGGTTTCTGGGGAAAAAGAAATAGTGTCTGGCCCCAGTCATGGTTTCAGATGGTCCCTGGCCAAAAGAATTAAAAACAATCATCGAGCCATCTTGGGTAAAGGAAAAACTGCGGTATTTCATCGTAGAATAAGTATTGGGATTAGTGCTGAGGTAGCACATATCTGTGAAATTCTGCCTGCGATAATCAATCTGGGCGATTCGGGCCAAAAAATCCACACAACGTGAGGTTTCAAACTGGGCAAAAGATTGAAACGGAATAATTCCGATAAGTAATATTATGTACCGAATGCGTATGATGAGTTTGTTCATTATTTAATGGTACTGGCTTTTTGGAATTTTAGCAAATCGCTCAGCCAAGGTCCTGATGATTTTAAAACAAAAAAGCGGCTGTGGTTTTTGGTGATTTTTATCTCTAATAAAATGGCACTTACTCCGGCGCCGGAGTGGATTTTAAGGAATTATGGAAGATTTAAATCAGCATATTTTTAAATTACAGAGGCAAAAAAAACTAATTCAAAACGACAGAATGCGATTGAGCTCTGATCGGATTAACCCTGGCTCCGCCAGACAGGATTTTTAATTCAACAAATTGCCCAGCAGTTAAAGCCATACCCGCGCTGACATCGATGGCCGGCCTGCCAGTAAATGCTGCGGTTTGATTTCTAAAATCATCATCAACCAGTCCTGCGTTTGAAACGCATTTTTGCAATTTATAAGCTTTTCCGATTTCGTAGTCCCGGCTGCCAGTGCTGGGATTTGAAATCGACGCTGTTCCCCTGTAGCTGCAGGTAATCCCGGTGGAATAAATCATGATGGTAACGCCTTGAGCGCCGCTGCCAATCAATGCATCCACAGTCAAAGGAACTGACAGATTTAAATTTTTACTGGCAGTGTATCTGGCAGCTGTTTGAGTTTGTTGATGAATCATCACAACCGAATTAGCATTTAAGCCATCGGCACCGTCACTGCCCGCCACGCCCTGAATCCCCTGCGGACCCGTTAATCCTTGCGGGCCTTGTGTGCCTTGGGGTCCAATTAATCCCTGCGGTCCCATCGGGCCAGAGGAGCCAGTAGCACCAGTCAAACCTTGAGGTCCCGTAGCTCCTGTTAAACCCATTTCACCCTGAGGACCTTGCGGACCAATTAATCCCTGTGGTCCCTGGGGGCCAATGCCTGCAGGTCCTTTGATGTTTAAAAGCAAATTCCAATTGTCGTTTTCGTCTTTTTTATAAATATCAGCTGTGGCTGTGTGAAAATAAAAATCTTCGGGCTTTCCGATAGTGCTGTCAGGAACATTTTCGCCAGAAATCCAAAAAAGCCTGTCGGCCAGTTTTGAAATATTGGGATCCACAGCCGCCGGTGTGGAATCTGCGGATTTTGTGCAAGCCGTGGCTAAAACCATCATCGCTATAAAAACCAATTTTTTAGAATTCATTGAAAACACTTCCTTGTATGCAAAAACAGATTTAGACATGATTTTTATAATCTATTTTTACCAAATAGATCCCCGATAGAAATCCAGCGGCATCTTTGCCAATCAGCAAAGACAGTACTGGTAAAGTTATTATTCCTGTACAAAACACCATTAAAGATCTGCCAAACACTCGGGCCACGTAAAAACTGTCCAGCCGGTCTTTGACACTGCCCAGGCGGATGCCGCTGGCCCATTCACCCAAGCTTGCGCCGATAAAGGCACGGGTCACCAGCATGTACAGGCTTTGAAATGCCATGAACAACAAAATAAAAATGATGGGGAATGAATCTTGAAAAAACTCAAAGACCTGATCAGATTGACTTTGCATGACTAAGCTTGAGGCCACCATAAATAAACAAGCCATACCGAAATTAATTAAAGTGTCACATAAAGCGCTAAAAAACGACCAAGCAGCCAGAATGTAACCAGGTTTTCGTGAACTGGATCCCCGTCTGAATTCAACAAAGCTGACGTTTTCGCGTTGTTTTAGGTGTTCATCATTGGCAACACCAATATCAATAGGAATTTTTTGTTCGATGATTTGTTTTTCGATTTCGAATAATTCGCCATGAATCGTGTCAGTGTTTGAAATTGTTTTTTCAAAATCAGGGTTGTTGATTAACTGAAATTTTAATTTATCTGTAGTTTTATCGTTGAATTTTGTTTTTTCCATAGTGTTTAGTCTAAGCAAAAACCAAAAAATGGTTAAGCCCTGTCCCCTAAAAAGCAGACACATCCAGATGTTGGTCCGGTTAAATATTGATTAGTTTCTGATGCCGGTGCCGGTTCTGGGCGGTGGCAGTGGGATTAATCCGCTGGTTGGAGGATTAGCAACAAAAAACGGATCAGCGGCTTTTTGGATTTGTTTTTTCTGACTGCTAAACGCCAGATACCCAACTAAGCCTGCAAGCAATATTGCAAACATCGGGAACAACCAGCTTTTGTTTTCAGCAAACCAAGATTTTTCACGTCTGGATCCATAGTCCCTAGAGCTGGATTCGCTTGAATTTTTAACGCAAGAATAACGTTCAGATCTGCTGTCGAATATCAGATTATAGCTGTCTGATTCACATCGACACTGTTGAATCGCCCTGGTGTCGCGTTTGCTATTAATCGGATTGCATCTGGTTTGTGGCAAGGCTTCTGCTTTTGGATAGCTGTCTAACCATCCACTGGCTTTGCAAATATCGCCAATGGATTTTCTGGATTTATTATTATATCCACGGTTATCATTTTCAAAATATCCGACCATATAGCCGTTGCGCTTAAGGCAGTCTTTTTCCCAAGCTTCGCAAGAGGCATCATTGGGTGGCAAATCACAGGCTTCTGGTTGTGGAGCCGTATCGCGTGGTGGTGCATCAGTGCTGCCATCCTGAGATTCTGCAGCTGCTGAAATTTCTCCGAATTGGCTACTGTCGTCAGTTGCTTTGCTAGTGTCATTACTTACTTCAGGGGAAGTATCCCTGTATTTTGTAGTAGGAGATTTTTCTGTAACCCCGGGGTTAGCACTCGGTTGAGTGGTATTTGGTGTAGTTATAGATCCATCTTCAACGGGTGTTGCCGCTGCAGAAGCTGGTGCAATTGCAGGTTGTTGACAGAACGCACTACTGGCCTTCGCGTTGTCAAACTTGCAAAACTCAGATTTCATTCCGTCCATCCGCTTTTGAAGTGTGCTGCATATTTCAAACTGAGGATCTTTGTTAAAATTATTTGCTCTAGTTTCAATATATTTAGCATTTGATGAGTTATATTTTGCACAGATACTTGAATTTTCTTTAGTCGCTTCTGATAGGCTTTCAATAAATGCGTAAAAATTTTTACCTCTCGCATTCGAAGCTAGATTTTCTGGCTTATAGACCTCAGAACATTTTTTGACTGTATCATTTGTATAACTGCTGCCACCAACACAAATGCTGATTCCGTTTTGAACGCCAAATATATATGGATTGCAAGGTATGTTATTCTCTGCGCAGACCCTTTTTCCCGCAGGCCAATTACCCCATTGCTGTTGGCATTTTAAGGTGCTTTCATCCAGATCTTCAGTGTAACTTTTCCATTCTGAATTTGGTTTTGTGGAAACCCATTTTCCAGGCCAACCACCGGGTGCTATGCAAGAGTACCCTGATCTGATTTGCTTTAATTGGCTTTGAGCTCCCGCGGCCCACAATTCTTTGATAGCTGCCTTCAGATAAATTGAAGATGTCTTTTTGGCAGGTATTTTACTGTTTTGGCTTTTTAGGACTTCATTTTGTAATTGCTCTGAGGCCTCTAATATTTGAATTGTTGATTTGATAAATTCAATTCTTTGTTTCTGGCTCATCTTTTCCCATACTTTTGAAATATCGGGGAAGACTTCATTCACAGAGCTTGGCATGCGCTCTTTTTTAAGTGAAGTGTTAGCATTGTTTTGTAAATCCCTGGCAAGAGACGGTAAACTGTCAAATTCATTTACGTTATAAATGTTTACACCAAATTTAAAAACTTCATTATTTTGTCCAGTGTGATAACCGTCCAACAAAGTCACTACACCGCTGGTTTTGCCTTCGACAAAACTAATGGCAGGTGTTTGTTTACCCCTGTAATTAACTTTGGAAATCTGAATCTTTGGCATCAATTGATCGCCCTGTTCGTTCACTAAAGCTAAAACTTGTTTTCTGATTTCAGTGGGTAAATACTTTTCAGTCTTTTGATAAAATTCTCGCAGTGTCACCTGACGTTTGTGCACTTCAGTGAGTTTTAAAAATTCGTTGAAACTTTTATTGTAATTGGCTTTTGCTTGAGCTGCCATAACAGGCTCTGAAACCATTGCGAACAAACTCAAGATATTAACGACAAGCTTTAATAAACCCATGTATCCCTTTACGGATAAACTGAATCAAATCTTTCCAGGACCATGGTCTGAATTGTTGCGCTTTCACAGCCCCAACGACCCATCTAAAACCAAAAAACGGATTCTTCTGAGACAAAATCACCAGATGACTCCCTTACCTGCAATTTATTTGAATTTTAAAAAATATTTCTTTGTTTTATACCTTTTGAATACTTGCTAACGGCCGCAAGCTCATCTCTCGTATTGCTTGCATGCAAAGGTAATTTGTTTTTACTGTTTTTAGACACATGCAGCGAGCGTGCGGGGCATATCTGGTGTTGAATCATTTGATAAAAGCAAAAAAATTGCTTTTATAAAATGATTCAATACGAGAGATGAGCCCGCGGCCGTTAGCGAGTGTCTAAAAATAGTGAAAAAAATTATCTTTGCATTTATGCATCACGAGATATGGGTTTAAGCGGTCCAGATGGGGTGTGAATGACCAAGAATTCAGACCATGGTCTCGGTGAAAAATTTGCGAATAGTTGGCAAAATATTTGTATGACTGCAGCGCCCAAATTCAAAGAAAATTTTATTCATATCTATGAGTCGACATTAGAGCTTGCAAACTTGCTCAAAGCCGAACCAAGCCTGCTTGAAAAAAAACTGCTCACAAAAGGCAATGAAATTTTAGCCATCTATAACGACGGAAGTTTTAAAAATAGCTTTAGCAATTTACGCCAAATGAAAATGGAAACTTATAAAATGATCGTCGAGGATCTGGCCATGGGCGCGATGACACTGCGTAAATCTGTGGTGGGGCTGACATTCAAAGAAAACCGCATTCAAACATTTATCTGTGCTTACGGCACAAATCCCAGTGGTAACATGATGTTCAGTGTGTCGCTGCGAAATATCGCGGCTTTTAAAAATTGGCGCGAAGGCGATGCCGATCCCCTGCCCGAAGAAGACATTCAAGCTTGCATTTACACCATAGCCGCGGCCATCGCAGAACTTTTGTAATATGAAAGAACAAATCATCAATATCGAAGCCCTGTTTGGATTCGTAGATCTAGAGCCCTTTGTTTTACTGTCGAGTTTGTTTTTGGTGGCTTGGGTGTTTTACCGATTGTTTTTAACTGCCGTTAGCGAAGAACGACATCGAAACCTCAGGCGGGATTTTTCAAGGTTACTCAGACACTATATGATTTTTACGGTTTTGTTTTTTTGTGCGTTAGTAGCAAAAAACAATTTCTCGGCCGAAACCGACACAATTTTTGCCAGAGCCTTTCCCTATCTGGGCCTTGTCGCTTTGTTTTGGGGCTTTATGGTGTTTGTTAGAACATGCTCTTTAATACTGCTGCAGTATTTGTTTTTAGGTTCCATGAAACACGGTGTGCCTGTTTTGATCGTAAATATATTCTCGCTGCTGTTGGTGATTGTTTTATCACTTTGGATGGCATCATCGGTTTTCAATGTTAAGTTGGCTCCGCTGTTGGCAACCTCGGCCATCGTGTCTGTCGTTCTGGGTTTGGCATTGCAAGACACCTTGGGAAATTTATTTGCAGGGATTTCGCTACAAATCGATAGATCATTTGAAATCGGTGACTGGCTTGAAATTGTAAACGGCTCCAGTAAAACCGTCGGTCAGGTCAAAGAAATTTCATGGCGGGCCACCACAGTGGTTGGATGGAGTGATGAACTGATCATCGTTCCTAATCGCACATTGGCCTCATCACAGATTTCAAATTATTCATTGTTTGGAAAGCCCATCATTAAGAGTTTGTTTTTCAGATTGCCCTATGGTTGTAACGTGATCGAGGCTAAAAAAATCCTGGTCCAATGTTTGAATGAAATCGAAGACGTCAAAAAATACCCAGAGCCCATCTGTTTGGTCATGGACACGACGGATTCATGGCAGGCTTTGAAATTGATTTTTTATATTGATAACTACGGCAATCACTACATCATTGGCGACAGAGTTTACGATAAAGGTCACGAGGCCCTTTCTAAGGCCGGCTTTAATATGGCCCACCAAGTGATTCAGCTGAATCAATCACCAACTGTCTAAGAATTTTTTTAATCCTTTGGGTAAATCAGAGGCTTTCAATGTCAGATAATGATTTTCAGTCACAAAATCATCAGCGATGGCTCCGTGGATAAATCCCGCACTGATGGTCGCCAGATCTGTGGACTGCCCCTGGGACATTAATCCAACGATCATTCCAGCCAGCACATCCCCAGTCCCTGATTTTGCCAGAGCTTTATTGCCTGTGGGTATAATCACATAATCAGATCCATTAAAATAAACCGAATGAAATCCCTTTAACAAACACCGACATTTGTATTGTTGATAAAACTCGCTCAGCGCTTGAAATTTATTTTCGTTAATCCACTGGCTGCTGCGATCAATCAGTTTTGCCATTTCTCCACTGTGTGGGGTGAACACCCATTGTGGTTGAGCCTTCATTCCGCCCTTGGCAAATACCGAAATGGCATCCGCATCCACCACGACCTTTTGATAATTATTTTTAAACAAATACTTTAACCAATCACTGGTGTTTGAATTGATTCCTACACCTGGCCCTATCAGCACGGCTAGTTTGTTATGGTTTTTTGTTTCAGAGACATTAAGGTGTTCCAGTTTTACTTTAAATTTATCATGCAAAATAAAATCTGGATTTTTTACTGAATCCAACACTTCAGTAAACAGATCTAAATACCCAGCTCCAATGCGCAGAGCTGTGTCTGACGCAAGCACACTGGCCCCAGGAAACTGCCTGGATCCAGCGATCACGATGGATCTGCCCCCATAGGTTTTATTGGAATTATCAGTTCGTTTAACAAAGTGTTTTTTAACCCAAGTTTTTGTTGCCAATAAATACCTGGGTTTGATTTTTGAAATTTGCTGTTCAGGATAAGGCAATGTCAGCAATTTAATTTTACCAAAGGCCTGTGGTCCATTGTTTAAAAAATATCCTGGCTTTAAAAATCCCAATGCCAAGGTCCAATGAGCTTTGACAAAACACTCCCCTACTCCGGATAGGGGATCGCAACCTGTAGCAACATCCAGTGCGATGATGGTCGCATTGCTGGCATTTATTTTGTGAATGGCCTTTTCAGTTTCAGCATTTAGCGGAAGCCTCTGGCCCACTCCGTAAATAGCATCAACGATCAAATCATAGGATTTGTTGGATTGTAAAAACTGTTTTACGCTCAGGACTTCTAAATTTAATTTTGCTCCAACACCTTGACCGTCTTTGCCATTGTTACCAGGACCACAGACCACGACTGCTTTTTGCCGTATCAAATCGGGAATCAATTTAGGAATTAAATCAGAAATTTTATTGATTGCATGATTCATCAAATTTAATTCTGGATGGTGTTTTAAACACCATTGATCCATCGCTAGGATTTGTTCTGGGGACAGCAGTCTCACGTTGATACGTCCTTTAAAAATTCTGTTTAGCTATTTGAAATTATAGACGATTCTAAAAAGATGGCACTGAAAAAAGGGGTCTTCAGATATTTTGCTCTGTCCTTATGCGGAATTATCCTGATGCTGGCCTTTAACAATTGCGAAAAGCCCCAGCAGCTAGAGGCTGCATCAACCTCTTCAAGCACTACTTCAACGACCTTAGCCAGTGTTCAAACCTTTACAGAATCTCAATCACCCACTGGTTTAATGACCGCAGCTTCGTTTACCAATAAAACCAGCGTTCTGCTGGATCTGACTGCCAATCACGCCAATCAAATCTATGTCACAAATACTTCAGATTGTTCAACAGGTGGTGCCTGGGAAGACTTTAGCTTTCAAAAGTCCTGGAATATTTTAAACCTGAATCAATCCAACACGGTCTACGTAAAATTTAAAAACTCACATTCAGAATCTGGATGTGAATCGGTGACTTATTTGCACGACAATATTAAGCCGACTCTGAGTCTGGTAACTGGCCCCAGCGGAACAATCGCTGGCAGCACGGCCACAGTGGAGTTTTCAGGTGCCGATGCAGGATCAGGAATTTTAAAATACGAATGTGTTTTTACAGGACAGGCCAGGTCCGAATGCAGTTCGCCATTAAATCTGACCGCAATTACAAATGGCAATAAAACCTTGGTGATAGAAGCTTTTGATAATGCTGGTAATAAATCCCCACCCCTGGTGATTTCGTGGATTCAAAATGCCTTGGTGCCAATTTCATCTGGACCAGAGGTTTTGTTTTCGGCCAGTCCCGAACCCGCCGTGGGAAATCTGCAGGATGTGGTTTTTGCCTTTCACGCCGTGGGAAATTCAGTGGTGCTGTCATCGGTTGAATGCACAATGGATGGATCACCCTATCAACCCTGCGCCAATCCTGAAACCAAAATTTATTCTGGATTGTCTGTGGGGTCGCACACTTTCAAAGTGCGGATGACTGATACACTGTCTAATCAAACTGAAAGGCATTTTAATTTTTCAGTGGTCAATGAGGGTAAAAAAATCATCCAAGAACAACCCTTGAATCAGACAGAAATTTTATTTGTGGTGGCTAACACTTCATCGATGAGTTCCGAACATCAGGCCCTGGGCTTAGCCATAGGCAATTTGACCACACATCTTACAGGTATAGATTACCGAATTGGATTCACAACGACTGGCAGTTTGTGTAACGGCCAAAATCAAAATATTTACGCCAACACCTGTGTTTCGGATATGAACTATGATGGCACAAACAGCCCTGAACCTGCGAACAAGGATTTATTATTTAAACAAAAGGTTCAAGACGGCTTACTGTTGGCAAATCATCAAGACAGCACAAAGTACTGGTATTCAATGGACACTTTAAATTTAAACACAAACCTGGCTCAATCACTGATGTTGGGTGAAAAGGGTCACTGGGCCCAGCAGTCCATCAAATCCACAGCGCGGATGCTGGAAAGGGCGTTGCTGAGTGATTCAATCAATCAACACAATAAAGCCTTTGTCAGAGCCAACGCCAGTTTGCATATTATTTCAATCACTGATGAGGCCGAAGGCGGAACCACTATCAGAAGCAGGGGCAGTTACCTGCAAGGTTTGATCAACAAAAACTGGATCAATAAAAAAATGTTTTTCCATACAATCAAAGATCCAGCCGCTGACAATGTCTGCAGTTACAATGTCCCTTGCATCCTTGGGGCTTTGCAGTCGTTGCAAACACTGACTGGCGCCACTGATGGACAGATTAAAAGCAATGATTATTCAACAATCTTGGATGACATCGGCCATCAGATCAAAAACTCAGTTAAGCAAATCCAACTGCAGTGCACACCTGTGGATAAGGACAACAATGGGTCCCCCGATGTCACTGCTACATTGGTCAGCGGACCATCGCTGCCTGCATTCACAGTCTCGGGCAATATCCTGACCTTTGCTTCAGCTCCTGCTGCCGCCGTCGCGCGCTTTCAGTACGAATGCCCATACTGATCCTTTAAATATTTTAAAAGAAACTATTTTCCTTTCTGCAAATAGAATTAGTACCACAAATTCCAACATAAATTTTACTCTTTAATGACTTTCGCTAACGGCCGCACTTCGTCTCCCGTGTTGCTTCATCTGTCGATGCCGCAACACTTAGATACGCAGAGCGCGCTCGCTGCACAAGTCATTAAAAAATAAAATTTACGTTGGAATTTGTGGTACTAATGAAACTCTTTTTTCGAATATAGATACTTTTAAAATATTTAAAAGATCAGTATGGGAGCTTTTTTTAGTTTTGCTTTGAAAAACTAAAAAAGATCAGGGTTAAGCATTCTTTTTCGGTCTTCGACGGTGGGGGAAGCTGGCCCCGGCACCATGCTTTTCATATAAGGCTCCAGGATCTTGCGGCCTTCTGATTTTAAAACAACGATTTCGATTTCTAAACCAAAGGACGTCTGATTCTGCGCAACCATCCCCCACACCAAATCATCAACTACAGAAGGATAGGTGTTTACAACCAGAAGGTCGCGAGCCCTTAGATCATAAAACACATCTTTTGGGATTTGAATGTAATATAACAGCGAAGGTTCTCTGTTTGGGAACAGATATTCTTTCAACGCAAAATGGGTCCCACCATTATTGTAATAGGTTTTTATTTCTGTCGAGCTTCCCAATTGCCACAAATCAGCTTCTGTTTTTGTCATTACCCGCGAAAGCTCAAGGGTTTCAGGTAAGGTTGACAAAACAAAATCAGTTTGTTCGTAAACCTTAACCCGAGCCTGTTTTCTGGATGCCAAGAAAGAAAACTCAGGGCTGTAGGTAAAAAACATTCTCAGAGCTTCATGTTTTTGATGATCTCTGTACGAGTTATGCAAAAAGGCCAGATAACCGTTGCTTCGAAAATCCTTTTCAAAAACTTTGACGTCCCCAAATCTGGAATATTTTATTAGTAACCTAAATCTGGGATACAGAGGATGATTGGTTATTTTATAAATTCTGGTATCAATAATGTTATCAAAATCTATGCGCCTGACAGTGTCCAGCACGTGCAAATTGGATTGAATCAATTTAATCGCCAAAGGGTACAATCCAAAGTGTTTTGAAACTTCAATACCAACAGGTTGTTCAAAGCGAACAGCTCTTTCAATCTGAGCATCCGTCAGGTTATCAAGTGTTTTCAAGTTTTTAAGATTTGCAGGAAGCTTGGCCTGGGCTCTGGTCAGAACATCTTCAAATCCAGCCAATCGAAAAGCGTTTTCACAAAGTCCCTTGGCCTGCGACTGCTGAACCACAACACTGATTAAAAGCATTATTGTAAAAACACTGAATTTGAACATCTCAGACTTATAGATTCCAGGCAGATTGATTTCAAGTAGCTGTCGTGATTTGGCAGGGATTTGGGCATTTTTTTAATTGGGAAAATGCCAGTCTGTCCAAAAGATTAACACCCTTGT
Organism: Pseudobdellovibrionaceae bacterium; assembly: GCA_044359815.1. Classification (GTDB taxonomy): domain Bacteria; phylum Bdellovibrionota; class Bdellovibrionia; order Bdellovibrionales; family Bdellovibrionaceae; genus JBIKLL01. Next base: position 8,509 of record JBIKLL010000040.1, on the reverse strand, counting down.
TTTGCAGCTAAACTTTAAAGCGGATCAGTATGAGTCACTAGCCAGGTTAATATTGTCCCACCTGTCCAGAAATGAAATACTTAAATTGAGGCGTATTGAATCGAGAAAGGTATTTATGAGGAACATGATATTTATATTTTTAATCATACTTTTATCGATTTTTAATTTAGGGTGTAATTCGATATTGGGCGATGAGCGAGGACCGGCACAACAAAGCTCCCAGATAGATCAAGCCAGCTCCGAAGAAATACCCGCCACCTATTTTATTGACGAGTACATGAAGCAATCTGCAAACATTATGACCAGGTACAGAAACTTTGTTATCAGGGCCAGCGTGATTGACCTAAATTGCGGTGTTGATTCGCAGTTTAGCAATATGTTTAATCTGAATTTTTATTACAACTCTGTGCCCAGTTATTTAATGGCCTTTAATTTTCAATCAGACACAGGCATACAAGGACTTATAGATTCGGGAATAATTAAATCAGCCCAACTTAATGCAAAACTACAGCTTATAAAAAACCATGTGCGTTCCAACAGTAATCTGATTTACACAGAACAGACACAAAATCAGACACTTTATCAAATCAGGCTAGGTCCAAAATCTGTTGGTCAATGGGTGACTGGATTTAGCATAATAATCGAATTACAACATCAGTCTGACAATTTGTTTTTGGTGACGATCAAAGACGATTCAAATGTTGAGTATGTTTCATCTTTAAAACTCAAGTATTACTCAGAACTCATTTACAACAGTTTAGAACAAGCACATCTTACGGGTCACCCCCGCTATCCCTAAGCAATCATATTTTTTTAAATCTTATAAATCTTGTCGTCGACTGTGTTGGTCTGACGTGAGTGTATTTCGTCGTGGTTGTTATAGATTCATGTCCCAAGGTAAACTGGATTTCACGAAGGTCTGCACCCTTTTCAAGGGCCAAGGTGGCGTGTCCATGGCGCCCCTCGTGCGGAGATCGTTTTTTGCCACAGCGAAGGCTGGCTTTGATGATAATGCGGTAAATATCAGTCCCCGTCAGAGCCTTATAGGGAAATCTGTAGGATCTAAAAACCTCGGTCTTTCGAGGAGCCAATGTGCCGTCAGGATTTTTAATCAGCGATTCCAGGCTTAAAAATAAACTTTTAGAAATCATAATGGTCCTGGTTTTTGAACCTTTGCCTGTGACCGTCAGAAAATAGTTTCTTCCGTATTTATAGATATTGTTAAAACAAAGCTTGCACAGTTCTTCCCGTCTGACTCCGGTTTCAAAAATAGTCCTGATAATGATTCTGTTTCTTTCATCAGGTTCTTTTTTGATCATCAGCAAGGTTTCATCCATGGTTTGTATTCGGTGAGCTGTTTGATCAGGGATTTTATTTCGCTCAATGGGGCTTACGGGGTTTGAAACTATAAAATGAGTTTTCACAAAGTAATTAAACATCGACGACAGGGCATCCCTGGCGTGATTGATAGAGACTTCTTTAAGTCCTGATTTTTTAAGATCGTTTAAAAATTTGACTACGTGAAAGGTTTCAACGTTTTTTAGCTGCAGGCCAGGATACATCTGCAAAAACTTGGCGATTTCAGTTTTGTAGGACTTTTGCGTGTTTCTGGGTCTAGAAAACAACCAAGAAGTCAAAAGCTTAAGCTCCTTGTCTGAAAGGTGGGTTAAATCAGTTAAAAAACCTTGGGTTTTTGATTGGATTTGCAATGGGTGATTGTTTTCAGTGGTTGATTTGGAATCTAGACCTCGCTTTTGACTCATATAATCCCCCTGCCTTTAAAAAACACTCATTAAAAATTCGTAAAAACCATCAAAATCCCTGGGTTTTCAGACTGAAAATTGAAAAGTAAAAACCCACAAATCTTTTATGTACGATAACTAATCTTATAATACATTAAATAATAGCTCAGGCAACAAAATAAAGCTTTATTTTTAATGCGACATTTGCGACTATTTTATCTGATAGATTTTTTTCTTTGGTTTTGTTGTATGGCTTTATCAATGATTTGACCCGTTTTTTAGGGTTATAAAGGGTTTTGAATTTCAATTTTGGGGGTAAAAATGGCTGCTAAAAAAGGTTTGAAGAAGCGGAAAAATGGTTTGAAAAACAAGAGGGCCAGTGGTTCCAAAAAACCTAAGTTTGCCGGAAAGCCAAAAAAGGGTAAAACAGCAAAAAAAGGCGGCCGAAATAATAAGGGTAAAAACAGTCGATTTAAAAAACCCGTCGTCTTCAGGAAAAAGACTAAATCCTCCCTTAAAAACAGCAAAAAAAGATCAAAAACAGTAGGGAAAAACCTTAAAAAACGTAAGAATTTAAACCGAAAACACATTGCCAGAAAAGCAAAGTTTAAAACCAGTCGCAGAGACAAGAAATCGTTTAAAACAAAATCAAGAATTCTCAAAAAAGGGTTTAATAAGAGTAAAAAGAATAAGTTAAATCAGAAAAAGGCGCTTGAACGGCTTGAGTTAAAAAAACAAAAGACCCTTAAAAAACTGATCCGCAAAGTTCGTTCTGGTAAAACATCAACGGCGGATAGGTTGACCAGTATTCAGGAATATCCTTTGGTTTTAAGGTCTGAGTTTGAATCACTCAAAATTTATATTCCTGATTTTGCAGTCGAAACCGACAGCTTGCCGTCCATCAAAAGATTAAAGGATTCACAAAAGAGAAAATACTTTGCCATGATTGGCGAACAGATATTGAAAGCTTGGAAAAAGGCCGAGGATCAAAGGGGTAAAATGCTGCAACAGGGGCTGCCTATCCCAGCCCCGTCCCCTGCCCACTTTCCACCCGACTGGGATGCTGAGGAATCCTACAGTCCCGAGGAAATCGCCTTAAGAATGAAATGTCACAAAGACACCATCAGAAGGGCTATTGACCGTGGCGAATTGAAATCCATGATCACCCCAGGCGGACATCGCCGAGTTTTAAAAACTGAAGTCAAAAGATGGCTTTCTGATAGCGGCCCGCGATTAAGGGGGCGACCTAGCGATCAAAAGGATTTTACAGACAAAATAAAATGACACACGAAAAAGGAAAATTATTTGAGTTAAACTAACGCAGATTCCCTAAGGCCTTAATCCACCCGTTTGTGTATTGATGCCAATCAGGTCGCGTGTGAATCCATCATCGCCTACATAATGCCTGCCATAAATATAAAGCTGTTTTCCATAATGGTAAAACATTGATCCATTAAAATTAGAGACTGCTGGCGGTCTGGCGGCAACGACTGCAGGAGGTGTCCATGAAGTGGCATTACCTGTGGCAAGCTCCAGATGAGCCAAGCCTGGCCTGAGAGCCCCACCGATGGAGCTGTAATTGCCAGAAATATATAAATTTCCATTTGCAAGTCGAACGTCGCTGACAAATCCATTGGGATTTGGATTCCATGGCATCAAAGTGGGTATAGGATTATTGGTGTCATACATTGCTAAATAATTTCTGGGAACTCCACCTAAAGAAGTGAAGGTTCCACCCACAATTAAATTAGCTCCAGAATTTGCCATCGTTGTGATTGCTCCGCCACTGGTGATTGGATTCCAAGCTGTTATCGTCTCGCCGGCAAATCTGTAGCGGCCCCGCATACGGTGACACTGATTACGACTGGTGACAACGATGACTTTGGGTTCGGATTACCTGGCGACTGCAGTCATTCAGAACTCAATCTGTCTTTAACCTACAGCTATTTTCAATAAATAAGCTCTTAAGCTAAGGGCGTCGCAGGTATTGAGTGATCAAAAAAATCTTTTGGCAAAGACATAATCGCACTTGTTTTCAACATTGGGCGAATACAATCTAAAATTTCCATTATCAAACAGGTTAATAAATTCCAGCCGGTATTTATCATCGATGCCTTCTGAATCAGAGCCATTGGTTAAGCCATGTTTAAAATGCTTTCTGATTTGTGCCACGTAAGACCTTAAACGGCTGCCCGCCACTGTCTGCGTAAACAATAATTTATTAATTTCGCTTAATACCTCATCGTAATCCCCAGTGTTCACTGAAGGATGGGGCTTATAGACAAAATCACTTTTCGGATCCAGTGACTTTAAATATTTAGAATGTTCATCCGCAAAAAGCCTGATCAGATTTTTAATGTGATAAATATTTCTGTCCCCGACATTAAACAGCAATATGGATTTGGAAAATGAAGCCAAATTACTGGCTGAGATTTTTTGTAAAATCAGTTCTTGAGTTTCAGGTTTTGCGTGCTGAAATCCTGCGCTCAATAGTGGGTACAATATATCCAATTTCTGCCGAGAGCTTTTATGCTTAAGTGGTGGTAAAAACAAAGCCACCAGCTCAATGTCCTGTGGGGTTAATAAATTTTTAGAATGCAAAATATCAAACAGAGTTTGTCGGTAGGGATGTCTGGCATTCAGGGTTTTTACCAAATTTTTGATAATCAAAAGTTCATTTTGGTCAGCCTTGGTGTTGTAATACAGTTCAGATATTTTTTTAGCGATAAAATCTATCAATAACAATTCTGTCTGATAATCTGATTGAGCGTGTACTAAAAATATCAATTGAATAACATGGGCCTTTTTAAAATATTCGGATTTTTCGACAATTTTTAACAACCGTTGGACGTTTTTAAGATCAGAACCTTGAATTTTTTTAAGCAATTCAGTGACAGTCAGGGACTCTAGCTCCTGATCTGATTCCGAGATTGTTTGATTTTTAGATTGCGATTGAGCCTGTGCATTGATGGCGACAGATTGCGAAGGTCCCACAAGAAAAATGACTTGAATCAAAAATATAACCACAGAATTTGCCATGGCTTTGATCTATCGGTTTTTGTGATGGGGCGCTATGGACTTTTTAATAGCTGAAATATCTATTATCAGCTTTGCCCGAGCTTAGCTCATTGGTTTAAAAATCCCGAAACCTGCGGCCACCAGCACTAATCCGATCTGAGCCAGTGCCGAAACATAGGCTGGAGCGCTAAATTTGCGTAAAATCACAGGGATAAAACCTAAAACTACCCAAAAACCAATTTTAAATAAAACCCAGGTCGGAAACCCTGTGGTGTAGCCCAATCGAGCAGCCATGCCAAACCCACCTAATAAAATCAAAGCCAACCCAATGCCATTAATCATCATGGGCCATTTGCGCTTATCCTGTCCCGTTGATCTTAAAAATGCGATACCGAAACTATATACAACCAAAATTAAACCCAGGATGTGAATAAAATTATAAATTTCATAAGGCATTGAGGCCTCCTTTAATTTTGAGGCCCAACCTAAAGGGTTATTGAACCCTTGTCATCACATAAATGGTTTCGTTTTCTTTGACTCCGCCGCTGGCTCCGTAAACGATGCGCAAATCTTTGTCAGTGTAGGCTTCACGCAAAGTTCCGCCACCAAAAAACCATCGCACAATCCAAGAAGACACAATAGTGATTCTGTTTGGAAGTGTTTTATTCTCTGCCATTTCAGCTAATGCCCACAATGGAACATTATCTGATTTTTTACTGGCACCGGGGTAGTCGGTGAACTTTACTTTTAAAGAATTCGAATCTTGCTTGTCTAATTTAAACTTACCTCGCAACAAGCCAATTCGTTTTTGGTTTCTGTCACCGTCTTTATACAAATAGGATACGTTGTAGTAATAACCTTTTTCATTTACGACTTGATAAATTTCTTCAATACCTAATTCAGGATCTATGCCTCGGTCTTCATTGCGGTAGTCGTATTTGCCCCACACTTGTCGCCAAACCCCAGCGATAACGCTGATTCTGTCCTTCACAGGTTTCTGCGGTGCTAAAAGAACTAATTCTTCAACCAAAACATCCAAGGCTTTTTGTTTTGAAAAATCAGCATCCCCCTGCCCTTCAAAATCCTTGGCCATGGTTATAATTTGATCTTTCAGTGCCTTGATTCGCAAAGCATCATCTGCAAAACCCATTTGTGAAAACAATAAAATCACTGACAGTAAAGTTGCGATTAATTTCATAAAGCCCCCTCTGCTTTAAATTTTTTAAGATCTTTTGCTAGACTCTACTTTTAGATTTATTCAGGGGTTGATTCAACTAAAAAACTGGTGATCCCTAGTGGACTTGAACCACTGACCTTTTCCATGTCAAGGAAACGCGCTACCAACTGCGCCAAGGGATCATCGCTAAAGATGCTTTAACATAACAAAGGTTCTAACCCATTTCAAATACAGATCCTGCAGCTCAAACTTTTTACCCGTTACCTGCGACATCGAATCCATGTGGGCTTCCTGCATACCGCAGGGCCTAATCAGTCTAAACAGATTCAAATCGTTTTGAACATTTATAGAGACTCCGTGATAAGCAACATGATCATTGACTCTTATGCCCACAAAACCAATTTTACCAAAATCAGTAAAAATTCCGGTTTCGCATTTTCTAAATGTTTTAATCTTGTGCTCATCCAAAAAACATTGGGTCGTGTACAGCAATAAATTGACGTATTCGCGCACAGTAAGATTATTTTGTTTTAAATCAATCACCGGATAAACAACCAGCTGACCTGGGCTATGCAGGGTTGCTAAACCTCCCCTATCAGTTTCAACAAATTCAACCGATGGATTCAGTATATCAGCTGAGCTTCCTCTTTTTCCCAGGGTAACTACTGTTGGGTGTTCACAGCCAATAAATGCAATTTTATCTGTGTTTCTGATTTGATTGGCCGTCGAAATCTGCAAATTGTAAACGTCAGTATATTTTTTTAAACCTATCCATTCAGGCAATGTAGGAGGCAGAAAATGATAGGGCTCCTGAACTTTTAAGTTTTCTAGCATTTACAAGCTCCAAAGCAGCATCAGTAAAGCTCAACCCTGTCGTTTTCCTTAAAACCAGCACCCGAATGAATGATGGCAACAGCACCGTCTTGACCGAAGTAGCTTACTACTTCCAATGTGCCTTTCAGTCTACCAGAAACTTTACCAATATAACCCCCGGTTTGCGGGTCATAAATTTCATCTCCGTCTTCTGTGACTTTTAAAATATCTCCGACATTAACTCCAGAAATTCTGCCCACATTTAAATAAACCCTATCACCGTTAATCACGGCAATACGGCCTTCCCAATTCATTTTACTCATCGTATCCAATATGGCGGGATTAAAATCTATAAAGCTCTCGGTCAGCAAATTAGCAATAATAACTGGATTGGCTTTCAGAAATTTATCGGTGTCTACGTTTTCAGCTACGCGCACGTTTGATTCCTCAACGGTTACGGTTTTTGTCACATTATACAGTTCACGGGCAGTTCTGGATGCAAAAATTCTGACCCTGACTTTGCATTCAAATTTGGTTTTCATGGTTCTGAAAACACCGACTTCATCAGCAGATTTTTTAATCTGAATATCAATAACTTTACCTTCCAGCACAGCACTGGCTCCCAGTCTGGCAGCTTCTTTGGCAATGGCCACCATGCTGTATTCGTTGTTGGAATTCACATGGGATTTCAGATCAAGCTTGATGTCCTTACTGTCGATCACAATCACGTCTTTTGTTTTATTTAGCAGATGAATAAACTCATCCCTGGATTGATCCCTCATGCCTTGCGGACGATCACGATTGTCATCCAAAAAAGGTAAAATCACCAGACGCTGTCTGGGAGATGCATCTTCTTTGCGGGCCGTGGCCGGTACATCTTTGATTGTTTTTTTAACCTCTTGTTTGGGTTCCAGTAAGGCACAACCTGATAAAATGAGTCCCAAAAAACAGGGCCAAAAGCTGAGTTTAATAAAATCTACGGTCGGAGTGTTAGTCATAAATTCCTCATTCGCATCATATGTTCGATTCAATAAACAATTTCTCAGTTACAAATTCAGTCTATAATCAATTATCTTTTTAAGCTGTTCAAAACTATAGCTTCATCGTTCGCTGACTCAATCACAAATTTAAATCCCGCTAATTCTAAATTATTCAGTTTGGTTGAAATGTCTTTGGGGCTAGCTGTTGAATCAAACTCATAAATAGTCGACGACAAAGTCATAAAGCGTTCACGGATGTTTTTTATATCCAAGGCCCGGCTTCGTACTAATTCCTTAAAAGCTTCTTGTTGTAGCAAGGGCAATTTGCCTTTCAAGGTCAGCTTGTAAACCGATGACCCCAGGGTTCCCTTTTGCCAAGTATCAAAAATCTGATTTGAAAGATCTTGAAAAACTTGAGCATAGGCTTGCTCTAATTTTTTGGGGACAACAAAATCATAACTGCCAGGAGCTGTATCAAATTTTCTGACCACTTCAGCAACTAATCTGCGATTCAATGTTTGATAGGCTGATAGACTCATCAGAATTTCAAAGATTTTATTGTCCTTTGCTTTGATTTCGATTTCGCCAACTATAATCATTTGCGCATTGTAAGATTTCGCAAAATCAATGCGGTCCTCCAACCGGCTGTCCAGTCTGGATATAGCATCCCAATTCAGATTGTATAAATTGCTGTTCATCGGCTTCATCAGATAAAAACCAATTTCTGAAAGTTTATCCCTGAGTACGTTTTCAATCTGTTTCAGATGGGTAGAAACTTT
>JBIKLL010000039.1:0-22919 GCA_044359815.1 Pseudobdellovibrionaceae bacterium | reverse complement strand
AAACAGTCGCAGTCCGAGCAGAGGGTCGACACTGACCCACAGGACTCCAAATACACTGGCCTAAAAGGCTTTTATGAGCGCAGCTTTCGCAGATTCAAAACCTTGGGCTACCTCTGCACGATTGCTCATTCCTTGGCAGGATAATTTTCTAAGCTATGCATCCTGCATACCTTGCCACAACAAATGCTCAAATATGTTCGCATATGTTGCGGCCGAAAATTCTCGTTCAAGTCCCCAATTCACAGACCACGTAAAATAAAAAAGCCGGGGTGAACCCGGCCTTTTTTATTTCGATTGGTGCCCGCGGGCCTAAGGTAGAAGAACCACTTTGCTGGGTCTTAACCTATCCAACTCAGTGGCGGGAACCAAGGCTGAATTTAGCGGAGCTGGCAGGTTTACGCTGGGTTGAGGGTTGGTCCACAAAAGAATTAGCTGAATATTTTAGGAACTATGCTAATGGCCGACATTGTCCGGATAAATATGGTCAGCAGATTGCATATATCTAAGATAGCGTACGATTTGTTTTTTAAATCAGGTATATTGCATTTTAACCGTTTTGCTGTCGAAAAAAGTCAAAACTTAATATAAGTAGACAATTATCAGGAGGACCCAATGTCGGAAATAGAAAAAGTAATAATAAACGCTGGCGCTCCAGATTTGGGAAAAAAGAACGGTCCACTGGAAAATGAAATTCGCAAGCAAGTTGAGAATGATCTGCCGCACTTGTCACCTGAAGGCAAAGAATCTGTCATTCGATCACGTCTTGGCATTTTATCTGAAAACGGCACCGACACATCTAATTTGGTAAAAGTAGACCTTGGTGACAATGCCGGGAGAAAAGTTAAGGAATCGCTTTTTGAGTAATCCCCAAGCCATCTTTTTTGATACTTCAATTTTAGTAGGTTTTTTCAATAAAAATAAAACAGAAGAAAAGATCGCAGACCTCGCGTTGCAATTTGCTGATAGATTCCCACATGCTTCAAGGCACATTGTAACCCCGTGTTTGGTGGAATTATTTTTTAAAACCCAAAAAGTAATTTCTCCGAAAGATATCCGAAAAAACTTGAGTCTGTTGCACATCGAACTTTATCCCACAAACGAAAAACGGGAAATTGAGCTTTACGAAAAATATTGCGAATCAACCTACAAAAATGAATACGATTTTGCAGACTTTTACATGTGCAGCGTTTCTCTTGATTTTAATATAGTTGAGATTTTGACATTGGATAAAGATGATATTGCTCTTGCAATGTCCCGAGCTTATTCGGTTTCTACGAGAAAATCAAATTTCCACATCAGGCATTTCCCTTGATGTAACCCGTAATCGGATTCGGAGGATTCAAATATGAAGAATCAAAAATTAAATCCACAAAGTCTTGAAAGCCTTGCCAGCAACTGGGGCATTGATTTCCAAGTTTTCAAAATCAAATTTGATCTGATCGATGCAATTAAAGAATATTGCAGCGACCACCACGTAAGCCAAAGAAAGCTGGCGTCAATGTTTCCAGGACTGACTCAAGACAGGGTTTCAAAGATATTTTCTGGCCAAGTCGGCCACATGACAATCGACAAGTTAGTGGAAATCAGATCAGCATTAAAAATAAAAGTGGCTCTGAGGACTAAAGCGGCCTAAGCAGCGTAACCTCTTGCTTCAAAAGGTTCAGTTTGAATCTAGGTAACTGAAATTGATTGGCTATCAGTGGACCAGGGATTATGGGAAGGCATTCTAGCGTTGGATAATGAGCTTTCGTACCTTTACCGCATTCTCTATGTGCATAGAGATAGAATTTTTCACATCTTCTAGAGAAGCAACTTTTCCATCTATTTGCTTGCCTGAGCAAAAACTATCAAAAGCAGCGTACCCATAGAAAAAGGAATTTCTCTCCCTGGCTATTTGAATATCGCTGGTTTTGGAGATGTCAGTATAATCAAGAAGCCGCTTGAAAACCTGTCTTCCATGGAATTTTATTGATGCTAAGTCTTCATAGCAAAAACCAGCTTTTTGGGACTCAATATTAGTCTCATTTTTCTCCGCAAAACTTTCCGCCAAATCTAGACTTTGTTGAAAATTAATAAGCTCCAATGGCAGGTCACTTGCCTGAACATTGCTCACAAATGAGAAAGCAATTACTGCAGCTAGAAAATTCATTTTCATAATCAGCCTTTCGATAATGATTTATCCCCCGAAATATATAAAATTTTGGATTTTCTTTCGTCTGTTAGTTTTCTGTACAGATTGCTTGCCAGGACAATTTTCTAAGCTATACATCCTGCATATAGAGAGCGACGATAGGGTCTTAAAGCGTCTAAATTTATGCAGAGGTGTTTCTAAACTGGATTTTTGCGTGCACACCAAGCGCAGCTAAAACCCGCAGCATTAAATCCGTGGAGATGTCTTTAGTATTCCTGTTGATTAAAGCGGTGATTCTAGTTCGAGAAGTCTTTGCAAGTTTAGCAACCTGGGCATGGGTCAAAGTTTTTTTCTTCACGACTTCAATGATTTTATCGTTGAGGTCGCTTCGAACTTCGATTTCTAATCCATCAGCAGGACTTAATCCAAGGGCCTCTGCAAGTTCCGTCGCATTTCTAGTTACCGTGGATTTATTTTTTTTCATAAAGAAGCTCCTTCAGTCGTTTTTTCCCGACGTGAAACCGGCATGGATAATTTAGAACCCTTTTGCAGGTCAAAAATAGCCTTACCAAACTCACGCCGAACGTCCTCAGGGAATTCATGCATTTCAGATCTAGCTTGAGGTTGAAAAACAGCTGGTTTCACTAGTGACCAATGTCCCATATCTGGGACACAAAGTCAATAGATTTGTCCAAAAAGTTAAAGGGCATCAGGAATGCTGAGGTTAAAGATTTGAAGACCGACTAAAATGCAGTGGTTATGGGTCCTAGGAAAGAGGAAGCTCAAAAAGCAAATCACAATCCGAGTATTGCAGGCCATTCCATTCAAACTCAAACTTTCGTTGGCCGACTTCTTGGAAGCCTTCGCGGCGATAGAAATCTATAGCGGATTTGTTTTGGTCAAATACGGCAAGCCACATCGATTTAAATCCCTCAGTCCTAACTTTTGTTGAAATCCTTGAGAGGATCTTCTTACCTAAACCTTTCCCTACTCTAGATTTATCTAAGTAAATCCGCTCAAGCTCGATCGTGGGACGATTCTTTACCTGGCCAGGAGGCTGGCTTTCGACGATCTTTGCATAACCAATAGTTTCGGTGTCGGCCTCGACTATGAAGAATTGCACTTTGCCATCAGACATTTCATCAAGAATTTTTTCCCTGGAGAAGTTCTCGTCCACATACGCTTTTACGATCTCAGCTCGACTTGGGATTATCGCGAGATAGGTTTCTGAAAAAGTCTTCGCTCCTAAAGAGCTGATTAAAGGTATATGTTCTTGAGTAGCCGGTATGATTTGTAAATCCACCTTTTGAGTTTAGCCGAATTTGCATGGCGTTGCCAAAACCAAATCCTTTTGGTCTGATAAAATATCACCATGTCTGAGCCTTCTGAAGCAAGGGTAGCAAAGGAATGTATCCTATGCAGATTGCGGGGGAAGGGGGACTTGACCAATCCATTCGCAAGCCTCCCGCTTGCTCATATGTTGAAAAAGAGGGGACTTGGTCTTCTCGACGGATTCGCATCAGGCTCATCCGTCTGCCAGAACCGGCATCGGTCATTCAAAATTGCTCAGCAATTTTGCCCTCGCATCCAAAGCTTCCAAAGGTCGCTTTGACTGCGGGACATGACCTTTTCTTCAAGTCCCCAATTCACAGACCACGTAAAATAAAAAAGCCGGGGTGAACCCGGCTTTTTTATTTTAGTTGGTGCGCGAAGGGGGACTTGAACCCCCACGTCTTTCGACATATGCCCCTCAAACATACGTGTCTACCAATTCCACCATCCGCGCTCGATAAGTTAACTCAAACTATTTACAGTTAAATAAAATGTTCGGTACCCAGCCATCTCGGATGATTGGATCGGCCGCAGAACCATCATTGATTTTGCCCCATAAGTATCTTTCATAAACAACAGAATTAAACAATTTCGCATTTGTTGGTGAAGCCCGCAAAGTCACAACGGCCCTTGCTTGATTTGGATTCTGGCTGATGATCTGAACCACACCAGGCTGTTGATTTCTGATTACCTGTGGATTTTGTCCAAATACTAAATAATAGGCATAGTCGTTAGTGACTAGAGATACTATGCCTTCGTGGTTTGAAAAGCGGCAGCTACCAATGGTAACACTTTGTTTGTGGTTCAGTAATGTGACCTTTAATTCTTCGTTCAGTTGATCGGCAGTTTGTGCCTGCGCAAAAGCCACTGTTTGCAATAATGCTACCGTTAAAAACGCTAAAACAGCTTTCATAAATATCCCCCTATTTGTTTATGGTTTGCTCGACGAGTATTGAGGACAGCCCCCAGGCAGGTCCAGAAAAAAACAATTTTGAGCCTATTCATTAACCAGTTTTACAGGCCGCAGCGTCTTAATCTATGAAAGGCATGGATGCCGACAGCAAAGCCTGAGCAGGTAATCTGCAGCTTAACAGCGGAACGTATTTGGATCAGGTAGCCAGTCAGGTTTTGCAAAGGGTTTTGTAGGGGAGGGGAAAGTCTAGGACGGACTTTAACTCCAATTGAAGGCTTGGGACACCAATGATTGGTTTGTAAAAACAAGGGCACCGTAAACCGGGGGGATTAAATGGAATTTATAGATTTTAAATATTTGATTATTTTTATGCTGTTGCACTCAACACTGGTGCTGGCATCGCTTTGGACGATGTTTACATTTCAGAAAAGGCGCGCAGTCAAATTTGATGGCTCGAATAGTTTTAGGGAATTTTAGTTTTTTAAATTCAAAGTTTATCGACTGATCAGGGTTTAGGTGGTTCCCCTTATCAGTCAAGCGGAGCCAAAAGCTCCGCTTTTTTTTTCTGCATTACAATTTGTTGCCGAACCCAGGTTTGATTTTTTTGATGTGGAAAAGGCATTAAAAAACGAGTTCGGATTTGTGCGTGTGCCGGTAAGTAGTTAGCGCCAATGCAGAATGTATGTTTGATTTTTTTGATGTGGAAAAGGCATTAAAAAACGAGTTCGGATTTGTGCGTGTGCCGGTAAGTAGTTGGCGCCAATGCAGAATGTATGTTTGATTTTTTTGATGTGGAAAAGGCATTAAAAAACGAGTTCGGATTTGTGCGTGTGCTCGCTAAAAGCGAGCACCGCTGCAAAACGTATGTCTGAGCTTTTTTAATGCCTTTTTCACATCAAAAAAGCCAAACATGCTTTCAAAACTTACGTACAGACCAACTACAAATGAGCGTTAAACTGCTCTTCGGTAGATCCCTTCAATGCTCCGGTTGAAGCCGTGCCTTGAGTGATGGTTTCAAGCACCTTATCAAAATACCCAGTTCCAACCTCGGCCTGGTGTTTGACCGCAGAATACCCGTGTTTTGCAGCATCAAATTCTTTTTCCTGCAGTTCCACATAGGCAGTCATATCGGATTTCACATAATTGTGAGCCAAATCAAAGGTGTGATAATTAATCAAATGCCAACCAGCCAGAGTGATAAAATGAAATTTGTATCCCAGGGCATTTAGATCTTTTTGAAAACCTGCGATTTCTTTTTCATTTAAATGAAGCTTCCAATTAAAGCTTGGGCTGCAATTGTAGGCCAATATTTTACCAGGGTATTTTGCATGAATGGCCTTAGCAAACGCTGCAGCTTCTTTCATATCTGGTTTTGAAGTTTCAAACCACAATACATCAGCCCATGGTGCATAGGCCAGTGATCTGGCAATAGCGTATTCTAATCCGCCTTTGATCACATAATATCCTTCTGGAGTTCTTTCGCTGGTCAAAAATGGCTTATCAGCTGGATCAATATCTGATGTCATCAATGTGGCGCTCAATGCATCAGTTCTGGCGATGATCACAGATGGTACGTCCAACACGTCAGCAGCCAGTCTGGCAGCTTGCAATGTTCTGACAAAATTAGCCGTAGGAACTAAAACTTTACCAGCTAAATGGCCGCATTTTTTTTCGGCGGCTAATTGGTCCTCAAAATGCACACCACTGGCACCGGCTTCGATCATGGATTTCATTAATTCAAAAGCGTGCAGGGGACCACCAAATCCGGCTTCGGCATCAGCAACGATGGGTGCGTACCAGTTTTCACCTAAGCCTTTTTTACCGCTGGCTCTTTCGATCTGATCAGCTCGGATAAAAGCATTGTTAATACGTTTTACAACATTGGGCACACTGTTTGATGGATATAAACTTTGATCTGGATAAGTCTGTCCTGACAGATTGTTATCTGCAGCTACTTGCCAACCGCTCAGATAAATTGATCGCAAACCAGCTTTCACCATCTGCACAGCTTGAGCTCCAGTCAATGCGCCAAAAGTATTCGTGTATCCTGATTCTTGCAATTGCCCCCACAATCTTTTTGAACCCAATTCAGCGATTGTGTGTTTTACGGGTATGGAAGGTCGCAGATTTAAAACATCTTCGACCTTGTAGCTGCGCTCAATGCCTTTCCAGCGGGGGTCAGTTGTCCAAGTTTTTAGTAGTGTTTGACTCATGTGGGGTCTCCTTTTTTGTGTTTAAATATTTGTAAGCTTTTAAAGTTAAAAATTCCGCAAACTCTGGATTTAAAACTAAATCCGACAGGATTTTTGCAGACAGTGTTAAATGATCACCACTCAAAATTGAAACTTCTTTTTTAATTCCGGATTCAATCATTTCTGCCGTGATGGTTTTCCCAGAATCTGTTTTGCATTGGTGATGCACCCATTGCCACAATTGGCTTCGGGAAATTTCAGCAGTGGCAGCGTCTTCCATCAGATTGTGAATGGCGGCAGCTCCGACCCCTGATAGCCATTTATCAATATATTGCAAGGCTACGTTAATATTGTTTTGAATCCCAGCTTCGGTGATTTTACCGGGTATAGCTGAAACATTGATCAATTGGGCTTCGCTGACATTGGCTGATGGTATTTTTGATTTTTGATTAGGGTTTTTAGCCAAGACTGCATCAAATTCTTTTTGAGCTACTAAAACCAAATCCGGATGGGCCACCCAAGTTCCATCAAAGCCAATGCCGGCTTCGCGTTTTTTATCGTTTGTGACCTGTGACAGAGCTTTTTCTGTGACTTCGGGTTCCCTGCGGTTGGGTATAAAGGCCGACATTCCACCGATAGCGTGGGCCTTGCGTTTGTGACAGGTTTGTACCAGTAGTTCGCAATAAGCCTGCAGGGGTGGGGTGGACATGGTGACGTCTTTTCGATCTGGCAAAATTTTATTTTTATCAAAATTAAATTTCTTAATCAGACTGAAAATATAATCCCATCTGCCGGCATTTAATCCTGCCATGTGATCTTTCAGAACAAACAAAATTTCGTCCATTTCAAAAGCCGCAGTGATGGTTTCTATCAACACCGTCGCCCGCACGCTGCCCTGAGGGATTTTTAAATAGTCTTGTGAAAATACAAAAACACGGTTCCACCAAGCGGCTTCCTCGGCGCTTTCCAGTTTTGGCAGATAAAAATAAGGTCCTGAACTGTTTTGCAGCAAATGAGCGGCGTTGTGATAAAAATAAAGTCCAAAATCAAACAGGCTTCCGCTGGCTGATTTGCCATTGATCAAAAAGTTTTCTTCCTGCAGATGCAGTCCGCGGGGACGCACCACCAGGGTTGCTAGTTGTTGATTTAATTTATAGGATTTTCCGTTCTCACCCTGCAGGCTTAAGGATTTTCGCACGGCTTGCATGAGAGATTGCTGACCAAAAATCAGATTTTCAAAGGTAGGGCTTAATGAATCCTCAAAATCCGCCATAAAAACCCGGGCCCCACAATTAAGGGCATTGATAATCATTTTAGCTTCCGCGGGGCCGGTGATTTCAACCCTTCTGTCATTCAGATCACTGGGCGCTTGGGCCACAGTCCAATTGCCAGCAGCCAGGTTGGCCTGTGATTGGATAAATTTTAATTGGCCACCAGTGCTTAGGGCTTTTTGTTTTACCGGGCGTTTTTGCAGTAATGACAATCTGTCGGCATCAAAGTTTTTATGAAGTTCGTTTAAAAATTTAATGGCATCATCAGTTAGCACAGTTTTATGGGCTTCGCTAAAAGCTGCATTGTTAATACCAGGAGCTGAATTATTATTGGCAGGATTGTTTGGCAAGAGCGACCTCGATTTTGTAATTTGCCAGATAATGTTCCCAGCGATTTAAAAATTCAAGCTCTGGGATTTTTAAGACAGCCTGCAGATAATTTGCGAATTTCAAACAATCTGATAGAGCGGAAGCTCTTTATTCAAACAAACTGATAGAGTGTTCGCTCTAAAAAATTATCAAAACCAACAATAACGCATGGACAATTTTTAAGAACTGAGGTTTTTTGTCACGCATGAAACTTGCCGATTTGATTTTTGATTACCCCAATGAACTGATTGCTACTCAGCCATCGCGACCATCGCGGGTGATGATGGTTAATGATAACCAACCATCAGAAATTTCAGTGGATGAATTGTTGAATCAATTTTGTGCAGGTGATTGTTTGGTAATCAATAACACTAAGGTTCTAAAACGCAGAGTCTTTGCAGATGGACTGGAAATCTTATTTCTAGATCCACTAAAATCTGAATCAGGTGATTTGCACTGGCAGGTTTTAATGCCTTCCAAAAAGCTAGCTATCGGGGATCAGATTCCTGTGGCCCAGGGAGTGACATTAACATTGGTTGAAAAGGGCAGACCGCAGATCGTAAAATCAAACATACCCTTGGATGAGGATTTTTTTGCAAAATTTGGTCAGCTGGCACTGCCGCCCTATATCCAAAAACAAAGAAACCACAGGCAAACCCTTAGCCAGGATGAACAATGGTATCAGACTGATTGGGCTAAAATTGCTGGCAGTTTTGCTGCCCCCACAGCCAGTTTGCATTTCAATGAACAGCAATTGCAGCAGCTCAGATCCCGGGGGGTGATGGTTTGCGAAATCACTTTGCATGTGGGTCTGGGTACGTTTTTGCCGGTTGAGGTTGATGATTTATCCAAACACATTATGCATTCTGAAACAGCTTTTATAGACAGTAGAATTTGGCAGCAGATTCAAGACTGCAAAAAAAATGGCCATAAAATTTGGGCCCTGGGCACAACGGTGACCCGGGTTTTAGAAAGCACAGCATTGGGCAAAATCAAACCCTCAATAATAGGTGAAACAGATTTGATGATAACACCTGGTTTTAATTTTCAAATCGTGGACAGGTTATTAACGAACTTTCATCAACCGCAGAGCACTTTGCTGGCGCTTGTCGCAGGATTTAGTGACTTGCAAACAGTTAAAAAATGTTATCAGTGGGCCATTGATCGTAAATTTAAACTCTTTAGCTATGGTGATTTAACAGCATGGATAAAATAGGAACTTTTAATCTAAAACACACAGACGGCAATGCCCGCCGGGGTCAGTTTTTTACCGCCCACGGCAGTTTTGAAACCCCCACATTTATGGCGGTGGGAACCAAGGCCACAGTTAAAGCCATGACACCTGAAGAGCTTACCGAAATCGGCACTCAAGTGGTATTGGGAAACACCTATCATTTGCATTTACGACCTGGCGAGGACGTGATTCAGCAATTAGGTGGTTTGCATAAATTTATGAACTGGAACAAGCCCATTCTGACTGACAGTGGGGGGTTTCAGGTGTTTTCGCTGTCACAGCTGCGAACCATGACCGAGGAAGGGGTTGAATTCAGATCCCACCTAGATGGCTCCAAATATTTTATCAGTCCCGAAAAAAGCATGCAGATCCAAATGAGTCTTGGCAGTGATATCATTATGGCCTTTGATGAATGTTTAAAATACCCAGCAACCGATGACGAAATTCAAAAAAGCATGGATTTAACCTATCGTTGGCTTAAGCGTTCCAAGGGCGCGATGACTCGTGAAAACAGTTTGTTATTTGGGATTATTCAAGGAGGACTTGAACTCAAACACAGAAAATATTCTTTGGATCAAATCACCAGTGTGGATTTACCGGGCTATGCTCTGGGTGGATTCAGTGTGGGTGAACCCATTGAACTGATGCATGCATTGGTCAAAGAAGTGGCACCGATGATGCCCTCTGGTAAGCCCAGATATTTAATGGGTGTGGGGACTCCGATTGATTTAATTTTGTGCATTGATGCAGGCATTGATATGTTTGACTGCGTGATTCCCACCCGAGTTGCGCGCAATGGCACTTTGTATACTTGGCAGGGTAAGGTCAGTATTAAACGCAACGAATATAAATTGGATGATTCAGCTCTGGATCCTGAATGTGATTGCTACACTTGTAAGCATTATTCCAAGGCCTATCTGCGACATTTATTTTTAAGCGGTGAAATTTTGGGCAGCCGATTGAACTCCATTCACAACTTAAGGTTTTACATGAGCCTTATGGAAAAAGCGCGCCAGGCCATTGAGCAAAATCGTTGGAAGGAATTTCGAGATTTCTGCGTAACGCGATTTATCAAAAATGTTGATTCTTTAGAATAAAAATGATGACCTCTGGTTTTAAAAAAACTGGGAGGTATTTTTGAATCCGGCACAACCATCAACACTGGAAATGTTTTTTCCGTTTATTCTGATTTTAGTGGTGTTTTATTTTTTCATCATCAGACCTCAAAGCAGTCGCATGAAAAAGCACGAAAGCTTTATCAAAGAACTTAAACGCGGCGATGCCGTAGTCACACAAAGCGGTATTTTGGGAGTTATTGACGGGCTTACCGAACAAGTGGTGACATTAGAAATTGCAAATGGAATCAAAGTTAAAATGCTCAAACGACAAATCGCGGGCTCTCAGGCAGCATATTTAAGCGATAAAAAATAAAGGCAGGCACTAACAGATGGAAAATTTTAGACTCAGACTTATTTTAGCAGCAATCGGAATCGGGATCGTCTTTGCGTGGGTGATGCCTAATTTTATCAATGTTGAAAACTCTTGGTGGCCTACTAAGAAAAAATTGAATTATGGCTTGGACATCCAAGGTGGCTTGCATCTGGTGATGGGTGTTGATGTTTACGGAGTGGTTAGCGAAAGCACCAACAGATTAGCCACACAATTAAAGACTGATATGACCGCGGATTCAATTGCAGTTTCCGAAATCAAAGCCACTAAGGCAGATCAGGGTGAACTGACAATTGTTGCTGGTGACGAGGCTAGCAAAGCCAAGATATCTAAATTTATCGAAGAAAAATATTCTACAATGCTGCAGGTGATTTCAAGTTCTGGTAACGAATTCGTTGTCAGGTATTACGATGCTTATTTGATGGATTATAAAAAGCGCGTGATCGGACAAGCAATTGAAACCATCAGAAATCGTATCGATGAATTTGGTGTGGCAGAGCCGTCGATTTCCCAACAGGGTGAAGACCGAATCTTGGTCCAATTGCCAGGAATGGCTGATGCCGAAAAAGCTAAGCAATTAATCAACACCACTGCAAAGCTTGATTTTATGCCTTTGTCAGAGGACCCCATTATTCAACAGCTTCCTCAATTAATTGAAGAAGCTGAAAAAGCTGGCAATTATAATCTGGGCACTTTGAAATACAGTGATTATGTGACCCGGGTGAATCAGGATTTAAAAGCCAAGCTTCCAGCAAACACTGTAGTTTATTTTGAAAAATCAGAAAACGCCCAAAATCTAGAAACCGGTAAAGTTCCCTTTTTAGTAAAAACTGATTCGGGGTTATCAGGTTCTGACTTAGATGATTCCTTTGTGTCTTTTGACCAGTATGGATCGCCGATTGTATCGCTCAGATTTAATTCTGTGGGTGCCGTTAAATTTAAAGATTTGACCACTCAGTATGTGGGTAAAAGCATGGCTATTGTTTTAGACCGTGTGATCAAATCAGCGCCACGAATCAATGAACCCATTGCAGGGGGCAGTGCTCAAATTACTCTGGGTGGTGGACGTGATCGCAACAAAATGATGGATGAAGCTAAAATGATTTCGACATCATTGCGCGCGGGTGCCTTGCCAGCGGCTCTTGAGCAGTTGGAAGAGCGCAGGGTCGGACCCAGTCTTGGGGCGGACTCTGTTAAAAAAGCCCAAATGGCCAGTTTGATTGGAGCCTTGGCAATTATCTTATTTATTTTAATCAGATACAAAGCCATGGGTTTGGTTGCAGATATTTCGTTGGGTGTAAATGTCTTGGCGGTATTGGCATTATTAAGCTCTTTAGGTGCCACATTAACATTGCCAGGTATTGCAGGGATCGCACTGACAGTGGGGTTTGCTGTTGATGCCAATGTTTTGATTAACGAAAGGATCCGTGAAGAGCTAGCCAAGGGTTCCAGTTTTATGATGGCTCTGGAAGAAGGTTACAACAGAGCCTGGTCTGCCATCCTGGATGCTAACGTCACAACTGCTGGTACGGCGGCGGTGCTACTGTATTTTGGAACGGGACCTGTAAAAGGTTTTGCTGTGACATTGCTTGTAGGGATTGCGACAACGCTTTTTGCTAACGTTTTTATTTCAAAAGTTTTAGCAGACATAATTGTGCATAAATTTGGAATTAAGAAATTATCAGTTTAAAGGAATGAAAATGAATAACAAAAAATCTGAAAGTTCAGGAAAATTTGATTTCGTTGGCAAGGTAGGGATGTTTGGAGGGGTGTCATTATTTTTAGTGATCATCAGTCTGGGATATTTGATGGTAAAGGGTTTACCCTACGGGATTGATTTTGCTGGTGGTACCGAAATACAAATTAAATTTCAATCATCTAAATCCATTGACGATGTCAGGACTGCCACTGAGGGGCTGGGGTTGGTTGAAGTCGGAGTTCAGGCTTTTGGCGGATCCGAAGAATTTATTATCAGATTTCAAACCCCCCATGGAAGCTCAGACAAAGAAACCAATGATCTGCAAAATAAAGCTGTGCTTGGTTTAAAAGAAGCATTGGCAACTAAGTTTGCTGATGCCAAGCCCGAAATCAGAAGGGTTGATTCGGTTGGTCCACAGGTGGGTTCCGAGCTAAAACGCAGTGGATTTTTAGCGGTGTTTTATAGCTTATTGGTGATTTTAATTTATGTGGGACTGCGATTTGATTACAAATACGCACCAGGTGCTGTGGTTTGTTTGTTTCATGATGCCGTCATTACCCTGGGGGTATTTGTTTTAGTGGGCAAGGAAGTTAACGTTCCCATCTTGGCTGCAATTTTGACTCTGATTGGTTATTCGCTTAACGATACCATTGTGGTGTTTGATAGGATCCGTGAAACCGAGCACTTGTACCGTGATAAAGGGATTAAGTTTATTAT
Organism: Pseudobdellovibrionaceae bacterium; assembly: GCA_044359815.1. GTDB lineage: Bacteria > Bdellovibrionota > Bdellovibrionia > Bdellovibrionales > Bdellovibrionaceae > JBIKLL01. The sequence continues at coordinate 9,612 of JBIKLL010000039.1, read as the reverse complement.
TAATAAATCCATCAATGATATGTTGGGCAGAACTCTTATAACCTCGGGAACGGTCTTTACATCCGCATTTTCTCTGTATTTGTTTGCAGGTGGAACGGTCAGCGACATTGCCTTTGCACTGTGTGTGGGTATTTTGTTTGGAACCTACTCATCAATCTATGTGGCAGCACCTTTGATTATTGTGATGGAAAAGTTTAATTTGATCAGAGCGGTGCCGGCGACTACTTAATTTAGCAGACAACCTAGGCGACGACCTTAACTGGCAATTTGACCGACGACTTTATAATAGGGGAATTAATGCTTTCTTGGACCCAAAGGGAAATTTCTGAAGACTTGAAAAAAGCCTATTCAGATTTTCCCGATTCCGTGGCCAAGCTTTTAGCCAGCAAAGGGATTGGTAAAAATGTTCTGGAGAATTTTGTTGATCCCAATTTAGAGGATCTAAAATCTCCGCTTTCAATCATCGATATGAATATTGCCGTAGACCGATTGTGGCAGGCTTATCAGAAAAACGAAAACATTTGTGTCTATGCTGATTTTGATTTGGATGGAACCAGTGGATTGGCTTTGCTTAAGGGCGGCCTAAAAAAACTGGGATATAAAAATTTGTTTTATTACCAGCCCAAAAGATTGCAGCAGGGTTATGGTTTTCACAAAGAATCCATTGATGAAATGAAGTCTAACAACGTCACCCTGGTGGTGACAGTGGATGTGGGGATTACAGCTAATCAAACTGTTGATTACGCTAATGCCAATGGAGTTCAGGTCATTATTACTGATCATCATTTGCCTGGGGATGAGCTTCCAAAGGCTTTTGCCATCGTCAATCCCAACAGGAAAGAATGTTCCTCAGAATTAAAATACCTTAGCGGCGCCGGTGTGGCGTTTTATTTATTAAGAGCCTTAAAGCGCAAGTTCCACCAAGAGGGTGACGCCAATCAGGCTCATTTAAATCTGAGAGAGCTTTTAGATTTGTTCACCATTGCAACTGTCACAGACATGGTTCCTTTGGTTGAGGACAATCGTATTTTGGTCAAGGCGGGACTAAAGGCGCTAGAGAACACTCAAAGAGCTGGATTAAAGGAATTGCTAAAAAAAGTAGACTTAGCTGGCAGACCGATTTCAGCCTCAGAGGTGGGGATGAAGCTGGCTCCTAAATTAAACGCCCTAAGCCGAATGGAAAACGGATTATTGCCCATCGATATTTTTCTGAGTGACCAGCAAAACGCCGGTGCCCTGGTTATGCAGGCCTTTGCTGAAAATGAATTGCGAATCCAATTGCAAAATCAGGGTGAAGAAGACGCCAGAAAAATGGCAGAAGCCTTCAGTGACAAAGATTATATAGCCGTGTGCTCTGAGAGTTTTCATAAAGGTGTTATTGGGCTGATTGCCACCAGACTTCAGCAAGAATCCTTTAAGCCTTGCTTTGTGGGTAGTGTGAACAGTGAGTCCGTGGTGACGGGAAGTGCCCGTAGCGCCAGCTGCAGCTTGGTTGAGGTTTTGCAAAATTGCTCTGAGGTTTTAAACCGTTTCGGGGGACATGCTTTTGCTGCAGGATTTGAAGTGGATCTGAAAAACTGGGACAGGTTTGTGGAATTACTGGATAAGGCCATGGAAACCGTCAAGTCCCAAGTACCTGTTAATTGGTATGATTTTGAGTCTTCACTGGCTGATTTAAACCAAGAATTCATGATGTGGCTGGAAAAGCTTGAACCCTTTGGGCAGGGATTTAAAAACCCAGTTATTAAGCTCACTGATTTTACGGTGAGCTCTTTAAGAGTCCTTAAGGAAAAACATCTTAAGCTGACTTTGGAATCCAAGGGGGTTTCGATGGATGCTTTGTATTTTTCAGCCGGGGCCGAGATCATTAATTCAATTGATAAAACCTCTCGCATTGACTATTTAATTGGTGAAATTCAATGGAATCACTTTAGGATGCAGAAAAAGCCGCAGTTAATCCTTAAGGACATCGGTGTTAAAAATTATACTAGAACTTAAATTGGAGACTTATTTTGAAAAAATCTAAAAGAACTGTTTCTAAAAGTCAGGTTTCGAAAAAAACTGTCTCTGCAAAAAAAAGCAGAGTCCAAAAGATTAAAACCTTTGGCAAAAAAAAGCTGGCTAAACCTTCTAGGCTGATCAAAAGATCTAAAGCCATTGTTGATGATATCTTATTAAAACTGAGCCCCTCTGTGCAAAACCGCATTGATAGATTATCCCAAACTGTTGAATCAGGGACAGTCAGTGTGAGCGAACTTAAAGCCATAGGTCTTAAGGTGTTGCAAAAAGCGATAGACATCAGTCGTAATTTGCAAAAAAAGAGCACAGCAGATAAAGACTGATCCGCATGAAAGCCGTCGTACTGCTGAGCTCTGGCCTGGATTCAACGGTGAATCTGTATATGGCAGCTCGGCAAATGCAAAAACCCGTATTTGATCAATTACTGGCGCTACAATTTGACTATGGTCAAAAAGCTTTTGCCAAAGAAAATTTGCAGGCTGCAAAGATTTGTAATCAGCTGAATCTGCCATTTAAAACTGTAAAGCTTCCGTTTATTGCGGATTGGAATGTTTCAAGCTTAATCAATCAAAATCAATCCATCCCACAAGGGGAATCGGTACAAATCAATGATCCCGTTGTCAGTGGCGCTACAGCCAAATCAGTGTGGGTTCCTAACCGCAATGGGATTTTTTTAAATATAGCTGCAGGATTTGCTGAGGCATTAAATTATCAGTATGTGATTCCAGGGTTTAATATCGAGGAAGCTCAGACCTTTGCGGATAATTCAATGGGGTTTATCCAAGAGCTGGAAAAATGTTTTTCCTATTCTACCAATAATCAGGTTAAGGTGCATTGTTACACCATTGATAAAAACAAAACTCAGATTGTGCAAATGGGACAGAAGCTTGGCGTGGATTTTAAAAATATTTGGCCCTGCTATCAGAGCTTGGACAAATGGTGCGGTGTCTGCGAAAGCTGTAAACGTGCCAAGCGTGCCTTTGCAGAAAATCAGATTGATATGGGGGATTTTTTTGCAGTTTAAATTTTTGGATTCAGTGATCGCTTATGATGGCAGTCAATTGCGGCCTCGCTTTGCTTGTCAAAATCATTCAGTCATCGGAAATTCTGTTGTTGGTTTTATTGGCCCCTGTAGTGTCAGTTTTCAGCACATGAAGGATTTGGAAGATTTGAATTCTGGCAGTCAGATCTGCGGTGATCTGATGCTGCATTTTATCTGCGAACTATTTGACACCTCTGTGATGGCAGCCATTGGTTTGCAAAGACTGATTGCCAGTATTGTTAAAGACGAAATTGAAAACACCGTAAAAAATGTTCGACTGATCAGACGGGGGGATGATTTGTATTGGAATGACCAAAAGCTTTCGATTTCAATAGCCTGTCCCAGTATCGGTTCCAGCTTGATACATTTCGCAGTGAACATCAATAATTCAGGGACTCCAGTTAAAACCTGCAGCTTACAAGATTTTGCAGTTGAGCCAAAACCCTTTGCAGAAAAAATACTCAAGAAAATAGTTGATGAATGGGCTTCGATGGAAAATGCTAAAGTAAAGGCATTGCCATCATTATGAGTGATAAACAGGATACGAGTACACATTTAGTAGTTATTTCCTCAGTTCCTGAGGACCGAAAGCGGGTACAAGACCTGTCGGATTTTTTTAATTTTAATGCTTTGGGATTTGAAACTGTTGATGAGTTCCTTGAAAAAATGACTGATGACCATGTTAAATTGGTCGTGCTTTGTGGGCAAAACACCGAAAAGGTTGAAGACATCATCGGACAGGTGCAGGTGATTCACCAGATTCAGCCACAGGCTTTTTTGTTAGTGATTGCCAATAAAAAGCTTAGGGAAGAACAGGCAAAGTTTATCAAAAGATCTGGGGCTTCACTGGTTTTAAATGAAAACCATTTCAAGGAAACCAGTCAGTTGGAGTTTGTTTGTTCGCAGGTCATCAGGGCATCGATGATTCCTATTAAGCCCGCTGAATTGCTGGTCAACACCACGATCACATTTAACGTTATTTATAATATGCCCATGAATCACAAAATGGTGACAGTGGTGCCTGCGGGAACAGTGCTGAATGAAAGCCGCAAAAAAAAGCTGGATCAGGTTGGCGAATTATACGTGCTTCGCAAAGACGTTGAGCTTTATAAAGACTATACAATTAAAAACACAGACGCTTCCGCCGAAGGCCTTAAGGGTCGATGCCGTTCGCAGTTTTTAAGTTTAAGTTCGTCGCATTCTGATTTTGTGTTCCTGTTAATAGATCAAAGTGAAAATGCCTCTTTTGAAAAGGGCAAACAGCTTTATGAAAAATGCGAAACCTTAGCTAAGGATTTGCTCACAAATCTTAGTTCGGTCAATGATGTTGCAGACGTGGTTAACACTGGTTCCTTTGGTGATATGAGTCCCTTAGAAAGATCGGCCTCATTGGCGGGGTTTGCGGGCCTGGCCAGTTTTATCAGCAGTATGGGCGATCCCGTTCAAGTCATGGTGGCAGCTTTATTATGCAATATAGGGTTGCTGCAATTATCACCGAAAATCACAGGTCATTTGATCAAACACCGAAAGGCCGATGGGTTGAGTGCTGCAGAAATGGCAGAATATTCCAGACACCCGGCATTGAGTGTGGAAATCTGCCTCAGTAAAAAACTGGGTTTGGTGGACAAGCTCAGAACCATCCTTAATTGCACTCACGTCAGAGCCGACGGTAAAGGTTTTCCCAACAACGTTTTTGGCGAAAAAATCCCCATCGAATCCCAGCTGATTCATTTTTGTGAAATGGTCGATGATACCTATTTGCTAGGCGCGGCCGAGCAGGGGAAATCCTTTGTCGATATCCGTAAAGAAATTTATGAATCCGAAGTGAAAAACGCCAAGATTTTTACTATTGAGGCCATGTCCAAAATCAGAACTTGGATCACTTGATTTCTTCGTTATAACAATGAGAGCTAAGTAAACTTCCGATGCGCTTGTATTCGCTCATTAAATCTAAATGGATAGAACTTGTATTAATGGTTTCGCGCATGCCTTTGTTCAGTCTTTCGATGTGGTGTTCACGCAGCAATATTTCAGTACGAGCCAGCTCGCGTTTTAGCTGAATCACATCGGCGCACATTTCACGGTTTGTAAAAGCATTGATTGCCATCGAAGCCACCTTGATCACCATTTGGTGCATATGCACCAGTTCGTCATGGCCTTCCTTCGAGAAATTTAATTTTAAAGCGTCTTTTTTAATCGCCAGCTGCAAAACATTTAAATCGATCGAATCAGCTGCGCGCTCCAGATCGGATAAAAACATAATCATAAACATCACACGCTGGTGGACCGAAACCTGGCTTTTATTTGCATGATCCAGTAAAAACATTTTGGTCTCTCGGTACAAGAAATCCACTTGGTTATCGCGGTCTTTGATGGATTCCAACAGGGCCTGATCAAACCGATCAAATAATTTCATAGAATCATTGATCATTGTCATGACTATGTCAGCGGCCCTCATGATTTCACGATTTGCATAGGATATCGCCAGGGCAGAGCTGTGATAATTGTTGAGGGTCAAGTATTCGGCGCCAAATTCATCTTTAGGATTTTTAGGAAAGATTTTTTCTATCATTCTGGCGGCCGGTTTTATAAAAGGATAAAAAATAATAGCGCTCATCACATTAAATACCAAATGGCCGTTGGCAATCATTCGGAAGGTCGTAGTTTGAAACTGGTTCAGAAACTGAATCAGATATTCAGTGATTGGACCAATCATAAAAATAACGACACTTAAAAATTTATAGAAAAAATGCGCCCAGGCGACTTGCTTGCCCACATGATTGCTGCCAACCGCTGCAATCAAGGCAGTGGACGTGGTTCCGATATTGGCTCCGTAAACCCACATCATGGCATCATTCATGGTTAGGACTCCGGCTTGGGTCAATGACATCGCTAAACCAATAGTCGCTGCGCTGGAATGAATGCTGGCACAAAACAACGTTGAAACTAGTATCGACAGCAGAGGGTTGTCTTTGATGGTGTCTAAATAATTTCTGAAAATTTCATTCTGAGCCAGGATTCTGGCTGAATCAGAAATCAAACCAAGGCCCATAAACATAAATGAAAATCCCATAAAAACCATCAGCATAGTTTTGATGCCGGCTTTTCGAGACATAAAATAGAAAAAGAAAAACAGCGCAAAAGCAGGCAAAGCATACTGGGCCAGATTAAAACTCATGATTTGCACAGTGATGGTTGATCCAATGGCGGTTCCAATGATGACCCCCATGACCTGTTGCAGACTAATGACTTTTGCAGAGCCCAATCCCACCAGCATCGAAGTCACCGCTCCCGAACTTTGCAGCAGTGTAGTTAATGAAATCCCAACCACTATGGCCAAAAAAGGACTTTGAGAAAGTTTATTCATTAATGCCGTTAAGCGATTGGTCATCAGTTTTTCCAGCGATTGGCTGGACATCTGCATCCCGTACAAAAAAATCGCTACACCTGCTAGTAGTATAATGATCGCGGGTGTTTCGTTAAGTCCCATGTTTTTCCTTAGGTTGTTTGTCCGAGTGTGAAATATAGGCTAACATCGCCGAGATCAAACAGGGAATAAAAAATCCTTTATAGTCAAAATTTAAAAAACAAAATGAACTGATCAGTGAGCCTAAGATAAAAAACACGATGATACCTGATCTCATTGCGTTTGCTCGGTTTTCCATCTGTCTGATGGGTTTGGGTATACTGGCAGAAATTGTTCGCACAATGCCAATGCCTAAATCCGTTGTGATACCCGTCAAATGAGTGGTTCTGACCACGGCACCCGAAGCTGAAGTGATTGTGGCGTTTTGAATCCCCGAACACAGACAAAGAACTGACAGTAAAAAATAGTCCGATATCAAATCTGGTGATTCGCCAAACTTTCCTAACAGGCCTAGTGACCCTCCTACTGCAATCACAAACATTGAAAATGAAATGATTAAAAACATAAAAGTGTATTTCGCCGGCTTACCTTTAGTCAGGTTCTTATCCACAAAAAAAGCAGCCAGCATGGCACCTAGTAAAAAATAGGCTGGCACGCTGAGTGTTCCAAAGGCGGTACCGATATGACCGTAGGAAACTTCGGCGCCAAAATGGGTGGCAAAGCCGGTGACGTGGGAAACAAATCTGTGGCAGGCCAAAAAACCCCCGGCATTAATGCTGCCGGCCTGAAAAGCCATGGACATCCAGACAACTATATTTTTAGAATTGTAATCTGCCAAAGACGAAGGACGGGAAAACATTTTATCAGTATGAACCCAAAATCCAAATTTGAAAATCATATCATTGTCACTGCGGGGATTTTTTATGAAATCAAGCCTTTGCCTAAGGTCTATCTGTTTCGAAAAACAAACACTTTGCAGTACGAATTTCCAGGTGGAAAAATAAAAAACAATGAAACAGATTCAGAAGGTCTGAAGCGGGAACTATTGGAAGAGCTCGGTGTTTCAGTCACAGTCCAGACTTTTGTCAGTGAGGTTGAGCTGGTGCAGCCCACACAAAGTTTTTTAATCAGGGCTTATTTGGTTCAGGGTAATAAGCAGTGGGTTTTAACCGAACATGATCTTGCGGTTTGTGTTGGGCCCAATGATTGGCAGGAACTGTCGGTGTGCACAGCTGATAAGACCCTAATCCAAGCTGTTTGGAAGGTGCTTAAATAAACTGCTGGTCGTAGAGTGCGAAAAATCTTTATTTAAATTGCAAACTAAATCAGAGCGGTCAGTGAGTCTGTCAGCAGTATTTGGCTGTCTGTCGCGACACAAAATAAAGTTTCACTTCTTTACGCTGCGGCAATGTGCGATAAATGCTGAATGGCAGTCGATGACGGCAACGATAAAACCAATAACGGCAAACGTGATAACGAGCCTAAAAAGATTCAGAAAATAAAATCTTCTACTTTTTCACGATCCATGTCCTTGGCAAAACTGGGTGTCAGCACAGGGATGCAGATTGCAACCCATGGACTGACAACGTTGCTATCCAATAAGGATGCAAAACAAAACAAATGGAATGAGCTTTTAAAAACTCAAGCCACTTCCATCGCCAAAGAACTGGGCGAGCTTAAAGGCAGCCTCATGAAGGCTGGGCAGATGCTGTCAGTTTACGGAGAACATTTTTTACCTAAAGAAGCTAATGACATTTTAAAATCTTTGCAGATGGATTCGGCTCAGGTTGAGTGGCCCCAGATTGAAAAAGTTTTGATTCAAGAGCTTGGCCCAGAAAAACTGGCTCAGCTGGAAATTGATCGAAACCCTATCGGCAGTGCTTCGTTGGGTCAGGTTTACAAAGCGGTGATCAAAGAATCTGGCAAGATAGTTGCGGTAAAGGTTCAGTATCCTGGTGTAGAAAAAGCCATCGCCAGTGATCTGAATGCCCTCAGGAATTTTTTAAATTTATTGAAACTGATTCCCAGCGGACCCTATATGGATACGGTGATCGAGGAAATCACAACCATGCTGGTGCAAGAAACTAATTATTTGAATGAGGCCTTGGCCACAAAAGAATACGGGGAATTGCTGGCAAATGACAGTCGTTTTGTAGTTCCTAAAGTGTTTGATTATTTTAGCACTCAAAAGATTATCACGACATCATTCGAGCCCGGAGTTCGTCCCGACGATCCTATGGTTCTGAGTCTGAGACCTTCGCGGCGAAACACTTTGGCTGAAAATTTTTTGGATTTGTATTTTAAAGAACTTTTTGTATGGGGATTTGTGCAAACGGATCCTCATTTAGGAAATTATAAAATCAGGGTCAATGCTGATGGCATGGATCAGTTGGTCTTATTGGATTTTGGTGCCGTTCGAAAATTTTCGGCACCATTTTTAAATCCCTACAGACGAATGATTAAAGCCGCAGTTACTGACGACGCTAGAACTTTAACCGAAAATGCCAAGCAGCTAAAATTTGTTTTAGCCAGTGATTCGGCGGAATTGGTTACTTTGTTTGAAGAATTTTGTCTGCTGACGGTTGAGCCTTTCAAAGCGCATGGTGAGCAGGGGTATGATTGGAAGTCTTCGGATTTACCAAACAGGCTGACCAAGAAAGCGTTTAAAATCATCCAAGGTTTTCCATTGAGGCCTCCACCCAAGGAAATTATATTTTTAGACAGAAAAACGGCAGGGGTTTTTGTTTTCTTGTCGGTGTTGGGGGCAAAATTTAACGCAGGTTTAGTGCTTGAGAAATATTTAAAAGAGCTTAAATGAATCATTTTGATAAGATCAAACGTAATTTTGAATGGCTTTTGGGTTACACAATATTGGTGATCCTGTGGGGAGCCTGGGTTAGGATTTCGCATTCTGGTGATGGTTGTGGCAGCTCTTGGCCCCTGTGCGACAACGAGCTGATACCACAATTTGATGATAAAAAAACTTGGATTGAGTACAGCCACAGATTGATGTCAGGATTTTTTGGTTTGTGGATATTTTATAATGTTGTTTGGATTTATCAAAAAATCCCTAAAGATCATGTGCTTCAAAAAATCAAATATTGGATTTTGTTTTTCACATTAACCGAGGCCGGACTGGGTGCTAAATTGGTGTTATCGGGATTAGTTGGTACTGATGACTCTG
>JBIKLL010000107.1:0-6933 GCA_044359815.1 Pseudobdellovibrionaceae bacterium | reverse complement strand
AGCAAAGGTGAGTTTGAAACCCGTATTCGCAAAGACCAGCAAACTCAAAAGCTCAGAAGGTTGTTGGATTTAGGCGCAGCTTCTTCAATCCAAGAAGTTCAAAAAATTAAAGCCTTGAAGGAAAAAAAGTATAACCTGCTATACGCAAAGCTTGAAAAAGATCTGGCGGTACAAAAGATTTCAGTCTCTGAGGGCGAAGTCTCAACTAAACTGTCAGATAAGGCCTTTCAGGGAAGGGTCGACAATTATTATACGGCCAACAAAGCTGAGTTTTCAAAACCCGAGGAAATTCGAGCCAGTCATATTTTAATCAAATTTCAAAATGGCGATGGCGCATCTGAAGCATCAGCCTTGGAAAAAATTAAAAAAATCAAAGAATCTTTAAGGGGATCTGATTTTGCAACCATAGCGAAAAAAGAATCTCAAGACGAGGGCAGCAAAATTAAAGGCGGGGATTTGGGATTTTTTAGCAAAGGCCGGATGGTTCCCGAGTTTGAACAAGTTGCTTTTGCGGCACAATTAAATGCAATCAGTGAACCTATCAGATCTCAGTTTGGTTATCATCTGATCAAGGTGACAGATCGAAAAGCAGGATCTGAAAAATCACTAGAGCAAGCACGGCCTGAAATCGCTAAGAAACTGATTTCTGAGGAAAAGTTTGAAGCAAAATTAACATCGATTGAAGAAAGTTTGAAAAACAAAAACATGGCAGAAGTTGATAAATCTTTGGCCGATTTTGGAGCCAAATGGCAAGAAACTGGATTTTTTGATCTGGAAAACGAAGCCATCCCTAATTTAGGCATTGCTGCGGCACCGATTTTATCTGACGTGAATATGCAAAATCCTTTACTGGGAAGAATTGTCAGGGAAGAGCAAGGTAAGTTTTTGTTTAAGGTTAAAGAAATCAAAAACGAAGTTATTTCTGACATTGAGCCCATCAGACAAAAGCTCAATCAGGAAAAATCAAACCAGGTTTTCAGCACTTGGTTAGAAGCCTCGCGAAAAGCAGCCAGCATCGAGGCCAACCAGGATTTATTAAAATAAAGCCGGCCCACTTCGCTGCAATTAATTTGAGTTTTAAAAAATAGCTCTCTGATTTTACACCTTGTGAACACCCGCTAACGGCCGCAAGCTCATCTCTCGTATTGCATAAATGCAAAGGTAATTTGTTTTTACTGTTTTTAGACACATGCAGCGAGCGCGCGGGGCATATCTGGTGTTGAGTCATTTAAATTAACTAGGTTTATGATAATTTATTAATCATAAAACTAGTTAATTTAAATGACTCAATACGAGAGATGAGCCCGCGGCCGTTAGCGAGTGTCTAAAAATAGTGAAAAAAATTATCTTTGCATTTACGCATCACGAGATATGCCATGCGCGCTCGCTGGATGTATTCACAAGGTGTAAAATCAGAGAGCTATTTTTTAAAACTCAAATTAATTGCAGAGAACTGGGCCAGCTAGAGAAGGTTTAATAAATCATGGTTTTAGGTGCTTGGGGCCGAAGGCTGAGGGGAATAGATCTTTAAATAGGATTTTGTTTTGAGTGCCTTTTGGATTGATGCAAAGGATTTCGCAATCTTCAGTGGCAAACTCAGCAATGACCTGTCGGCACATTCCACAGGGCGGCCAGGGACTGGTTTCATCAGAGCAAACATAAACAGTTTTAATTTTTGATCCTGGTTTTTCAGTTAGGGCTTTCCAGATGGCGACCCGTTCTGCGCAGACAGTGGCGCCATAAGATGCGTTTTCAATATTGGCGCCGGTAAAAAAATCACCAGCAGTGGTGACCACGCATGCGCCGATTTTTTTCCCGCTGTAGGGTGAATGGGAACTGGACATGGCTGATATTGCTAGCTTGATAAATTGAGGTGAATTCATAAATTAAAGACTACCTGTCGGCCCCAGTTTATCAAGAGCTTTTGACAACTCCAATAGCGGAAGGCCTTCAATAGCTGACCAGTCCGAACATTCAATGCTGTCAAACAGCGATATTCCGTGTTCTTCGATCTTGTAGGATCCACAAGTATCATAGGGTTGATCAGTATTTAAATAATTTTGGATTTGTAAATCAGTCAGGGGTTTCATGCGCAGGGTGCAGGTGTTCACCCAAGCTTCAAAAACGTTTAACCCATCCAATACACAAACGGCAGTCAGCAGTTGATGGGATTGACCGTTAAGCTTTTTCAGTTGCCCAAAAGCGTTTTCAAAATTTCCAGGTTTATCTAAAACGGTACCTTCAAACACAGCGACTTGATCAGAGCCAATGGTCACATTGCCAGTTTGAGCCACGCTTTTAGCCTTTTCAAACGCCAGGGTCTGACACAGTTTAAATGGGTCATTGATTTTCAGTTTATAGCTGGCTTCATCACAGTTAGGACTGTTTTGGACAAAAGAAAGCCCCAGTTTTTTTAAAAGTTTCATTCTGTAGGGACTGGTAGAGGCCAGAACAAGCATAGGTTATTTATAATTCACGCAAAGCCCGCGCTACAACTTGAAACTGGGTGAACAGTTCAGTTTTTAATGGGATTTTAAAAAGATCTGAGGTAATCCAAGGCCATGCTTGACAGAAATTTGCCAGACGTGGCGACCACTCAAACCCAGTTACAAAATATTTCGATTGATTGGGTTGGTATGGAGAAAATCGATCTGGCCATAAAGCTTTTAGTGGGTGCAGAAATTTTTTTGATTCCCGCCAAGGCCGATATATTTGTGAATCTGCATTCAGAACAGGGCAGGGGCATTCACATGAGCCGAATGTACCTATCGTTGATTCAGCAGCTTTCGCATAAAAATCTTCAGATGCCAACGGTTCAGGGATTGTTATCAACGGTTTTAGACAGTCACAAACAGCAATCAGAACAAGCACGATTGATATTAAATTTTGAATTCCCTATGCAAAAAAGTTCTTTGTCCAGTGGGCTTCAGGGGCACAGGAACTATCCCGTGCAGTTGCAGTTTGATAGCACTCAAGCAAATCTGGTAGGTCTTAAGTTTTCAATTGTTTATTCCAGTACTTGTCCTGCATCAGCAGCCTTATCCAGGTCAGCCAATGCCGAACTGATCACGGAAAACTTTAAGGGTAAAGACTGGGATTTGGATCAGTTAAATTCTTGGATGCAAACCTCTGATTCAGTGGCAGCGACACCCCATGCACAAAGAAGCTTGGCTGAAATCGAGCTCAAAGTATCAGATTTGGAAATAGGATCTTTTATTGATGCCTTTGAAAACTGTTTAGGTACTCCGGTTCAAACAGCAGTCAAACGGATGGATGAGTTGGAATTTGCCAAGCTCAATGCCAGAAATCTGATGTTCTGCGAGGACGCCATCAGAAAGCTGGCTGATTATTGCGACAAGGATCAACGAATTGCCTCTTATCAAATAACTGTAAACCATCAAGAAAGCCTACACGCCCATAACGCTGTTGCTAAAATTAGCAAATGCAAATAGTTTTCATTTTCATATTGAATTAGCCTTATTTTTTGATTATGAAAACCATTATCAAAGGGGGTGTTTGTGCTAAACACAGAAGTCTTACTGCCGTCAAAGGCGCTTAGTCAAAGCTCAATTCAATCAAAAATGCCATTAACTGAGGACAAACTCAGACAAATTATTCGGGACATGAATCTGAAGGTCACAACTCAACGTATGCTTATATTACAAACCCTGCACAAGGGGCGAATGCACGTCACCGCTCAAGAGGTCTTTGAAAGGGTTTCTGAAGTCGATTCTTCTGTGGGATTTGCTACTGTTTATCGATTTTTAAGGTCATTAACTGATTATGGCCATGTCACCGAAATCAAGATTGGTGGCATGCCTGCTCGGTATGAGCTGGCTCCTGAAGGGCATCATGATCATTTGACCTGTGTTAAATGTGGCAAAATCTGTGAATTTGAACATGAGCAGATTGAAAATCTGCAATTGCAGGTAGCCCAGCAGTTGGGCTTTAAATTAACTCATCATGTACTGGAGCTATACGGTATTTGCACCGAGTGTGATCAGCTGGCAAGATAGCCGGCTTATGAAGCCCAAAGCCGCAATCGATACTGATGTTATTTCTGTTAAAGGTGCTCGCGAGCACAATCTGAAAAATATCTCGATTGATATTCCCAGAAACAAAATCACGGTTTTGACGGGTTTGTCAGGTTCGGGCAAATCATCATTGGCCTTTGATACTATCTATGCCGAGGGCCAACGGCGTTATGTTGAAAGTCTGTCAGCCTACGCCAGAAATTTTCTGGAACAAATGAAAAAACCAGAAGTCGACAGCATTACGGGACTGTCACCAGCTATAGCCATCGATCAAAAATCTGTGGGCACTAATCCCAGATCCACAGTAGGCACAGTGACAGAAGTGTATGATTTTTTAAGACTGTTGTTTGCCAAAGTCGGCATTCCTGAATGCCCAACTCACAAAATCCCAGTTTCCAGTCAATCGCCGGCATTGATCATTGAGGAAATTTTGAAACTCAAAGAAGGCACAAAGTTTTTTATCCTGAGCCCGATGGCCGTGGGTAAAAAAGGCGAATTTTTAAATGAGTTTCAGAAATGGCTCAAAAAAGGTTTTGCCAAGGCCAAGGTTGACGGCAATTTTATTGAACTGGAATCGGCCAGCAAGCTGGCAAAAACAAAATCCCATGACATTGATTTGGTCGTGGACCAATTGGTTTTAAAGGATTCGCTTAAAGGCAGGATTTCAGAAAGCATCAATACGGCCATCACCATGGGCATGGGCCGAGTGATTATTGAAACACTGGATGGCGAGCGAAAAACCTATTCTATCCACCAGGCTTGTCCTGTGTGCGGATTTAATTTTCCTGAATTAGAAAGCCGTTATTTTTCGTTTAACAATCCTAGAGGGGCTTGTGAAACCTGCAATGGTTTGGGCACAGCTGATTTGGTTGAACACCAAGACATCGAATATCAAACAGATTCAAAGGTGCTACGTAAAGTCAGCTACCGTCTGAAAACGGGCGAAAAAATCACCGACGATGATGAAGAGGAATCAGAAATTCAGCTCAGTGTCTGCCCGACATGCAAAGGCACTCGCTTAAAGCCTGAGGTTTTGAGCGTGAAAGTGGGCGGATCACAAATCGCAGAGCTTGGCGAACTATCGACAGATGAATTGCTGAAATGGATTAAAAAACTGGATTTAAAGTCCCGCGACCATATGATTGCAGAAAAAATATGTGCTCAGATCAGTTCGCGATTAGAGTATTTAATCCGTGTGGGTACGGGGTATTTATCAATGAACCGTCCCGCCAGAACTTTGTCAGGGGGCGAGGCTCAGCGGATCCGATTGGCAACTCAAGTGGGGTCTTCACTGATAGGTGTTTTGTATGTGATGGATGAACCCAGTATAGGACTGCATCCCAGGGATCATCACCGGTTGTTAAAAATAATTGCAGAGCTTAGGGACCGTGGCAACACTGTGGTTTTGGTCGAACATGACGAGGACACAATCAGGTCAGCCGATTTTGTTGTGGATTTGGGACCCGGGGCTGGTAAAAACGGTGGCGAGCTAAGCGATGCCGGAACACCTGCAGAAATCGAAAAGCGTCAAAAGGGTTTGACCGGCAAATATCTGTCCAAAAAATTAAAGGTCGAAATTCCTAAATCCCGCAGGGCAGGTTCCGGTCAGTTTCTGGAACTAAAAGGTGCTCAAGGAAACAATTTAAAAAATGTCGATTTAAAAATTCCGCTGGGAACTTTTACAGCGATCACAGGTGTTTCTGGCAGCGGAAAATCAACTCTGGTTGTAGATACACTTTATAAAATTTTGGCCCAGCATTTTTATGGGTCCAAGGCTGTGCCCTCAACCTACGGTCAGATTTTAGGCGTCGATAAAATCGATAAGATCATTGATATCAACCAAAAACCCATTGGTCGCACACCCAGGTCAACGCCTTCAACCTATGTGGGGTTGTTTCCATTAATTAGGGATTTATTCAGTCAATTGCCCGAGGCAAAAATCCGTGGCTACGAACCTGGAAGATTCAGTTTTAACGTCAAAGGTGGTCGGTGCGAAACCTGTCAGGGGCACGGTCAAATCAAAATGGAAATGCATTTTTTGGCCGATGTTTTTGTACGATGTGATTCTTGTTTGGGTCGCAGATACAACCGTGAAACAATAAATGTAAAATACAATCACAAATCCATTGCTGACGTTTTGGATATGTCAGTTGAAGAAGCCTTAGAGTTTTTTAAAAACCACCCGTGGATTTACAGAAAACTGGAAACACTTAAAAAAGTCGGACTTGAGTACATTCATTTGGGACAAAGCTCGACGACGCTATCAGGGGGCGAGGCCCAAAGGGTTAAGCTCAGCAAAGAGCTTTCCAAAAGGGGGACTGGATCCACGCTATACATACTGGATGAACCAACGACCGGACTGCATTTTGAGGACATCAGAAAGCTGATTGAATTGTTGCAAGAGCTGGTTGATCAGGGAAACACTGTGGTCGTGATCGAACACAATATGGACGTAGTGAAGGTGTCAGATCATGTTATTGATCTGGGGCCTGACGGAGGCGTGCATGGCGGTGAAATAGTTGCCAAGGGAACTCCTGAGCAAGTCGCAAAAATCAAAGTCAGCGAAACCGGAAAATTTTTAAAGCTAATGGGCTTGTAGAAACCCACAACCGTGGAGCTGGCCCACTTGGCTGTAGTTAATTTCTGTGTTTAATTTGAATTTAAAAAATATCTCTATGATTTTACACCTTGAGAATACATTTGCGAGCGCGCATGGCATATCTGGTGCTGTGTCATAATGTGAAAGCGCAATTTTTATTGAATCTGAATTAGTTTTCTGAAGCCAGATTTTGTATTTTCAAATTTTTCTTTTTTTATACCTTGTGAATACTTGCTAACGGCCGCAAGCTCATCTCTCGTATTGTGTCGTTTAATTTAACTAGGTATATGATTAATAAAT
>JBIKLL010000106.1:0-7000 GCA_044359815.1 Pseudobdellovibrionaceae bacterium | reverse complement strand
TTGCCCAATCATTTTTAGGAATCGTTAGCAGATTTTGGTTTTTAAATAATATTTCACCCGAACTGATATGAGGGACAGTTTCCAGTAACCCCATCAATGACAAAGAGGTTACGCTTTTACCACTGCCAGATTCGCCCACAAAACCTAGGGCCTCACCCTGTCGCAGAAAAAATTCGACATTTCTTAAAACCTGAACCGGTTTATCCTGATGAGTGAACTGTAGTGAAAGATTTTTGACTTCTAAAATATTCATCACTAAGCCTTGTGAACCTTGGGATCAAAAACATCTCTTAATGAATCACCTAAAATATTAAAAGAAACCACCACTAGTAAAATGCAAATTCCTGGCAAAAACACCAGCTCGGGAGCTGATTGGATGTAGGCTCTAGAATCAGACAGCATGGTTCCCCATTCCGGAGTCGGCGCCTGCACACCAAGTCCCAAAAACCCTAAGGCCGCGGCATTTAAAATGCCCTCGCTAAATCCAAAGGTCGCTTGCACCAACATCGGTCCCAAACAATTGGGTAAAACATTAATAAAATATATTCTGAACCACGAAGCTCCGTAGCTCCTGGCAGCGACGACATAGTTTTTGCTGTTTTCAACCATCACGCTGGATCTGACAATCCTGACATAGTAAGGGATTTGAACAATGGCGATTGCGATCACGGTATTAATTAAGCTAGGACCCAAGATCGAAACAATCACAATGGCGGTTAGCACACTGGGAAGAGCCATCATAATATCCATGATTCTCATGATCAGCGCATCAGTGCGGCCACCAATGGATCCGCTGATCAATCCCAGCAAAGTTCCCAAGGTCAGCATGCTGACGACAACCAGCAATCCAATAAAAAGCGAAAATCTGGATCCATGAATCAGTCGCGATAACAAATCACGTCCCACGTCATCGGTACCCAATATAAATGCAGGATTGTGTCCTTCGGTCCAAAATGGAGGTGACTTAATGCTTTCTGCAAAAACCTCTGCAGGTTTAAAGGGCGCTAACAAATCTGCAAACACAGCAATCAAAGCCACTATGGCGATAAATCCTACAGACACCACAGCCGCTTTGTTTTTAAAAATATCTTTGTAGCTTATGATCACGACTGCCCCCGCATTTTCGGATAAACCCACAAATATAAAATATCGATTAGAAAATTCACAAAAATCACCAGCAAGGCTAAATAAATTATTCCGCCCTGAACAACTGGGTAATCCCTAGCTTCAACGCTTTTGACAATCCATCTGCCAATTCCTGGCCATGAAAATATTGTCTCTGTTAAAACTGCACCCGTGATCAATGAAGCAAACAAAATCCCAATGGTGGTTACCACAGGAATCAATGCATTCCTGAAAGCATGTACATAGATAACTCTAAAATTTGACAGTCCCTTGGCCCGCGCTGTGCGAACGTAGTCTTCTTTGATAACCTCTAGCATTGATGATCTGGTCATGCGGGTTAACACCGCCAGTGGAATGGTTCCCAAAACAAAGCTGGGTAATACCAAATGTTTCAAGGCACTGTAAAATGCGCGAAAGGGTGATTCAGAAAACCACACGTCGATTAAATAAAATCCTGTTTTAAAAGGAACTTCATAGGTGACTTCGATCCTGCCGCTGACTGGGAACCATCCCAACCACACAGAAAAAACAATAATCACAATTAATCCCCACCAAAATATTGGCAGGGAATACCCAATCACAGAAACACCGACAATGCCGTAATCTAAAACCGTTCCCTGATTCCTGGCAGAAATCACTCCCATTACAATCCCAATTAACGAAGACCAAATCAGTGCAAATAAACTGAGTTCCAGAGTCGCAGGAAATCGAGCCCAAAATTCTTCAGACACAGGTTTTCTGGCAATAATAGATTCACCAAAATCACCCTTAGCCACCCCTGAGGCAAATTTAAAAAACTGCACATGCAAGGGCTGATCAAGCCCCAGCTTTTCCTTGAGCTTAGCAACGGTTTCGGGATCACCTCCCCGTTCGCCCAGCAAATGCAGCACGGGATCGCCCGGCACCATTCGGATCAAAGAAAATGAAATCACTATGATCACAAAGACTGTAGGAATCATGTACAAAAGTTTTTTAAAAATCTTAAAAATCATTGCAGGTCTAAGTCTTCAAAAATCTCGTCACCCAATGGCGACATTCCGTAGTTTTTAACTTTGGCAGAAATAGCTCTAAAAATTCGCGCGTGAGCCAAAGTCACCCAAGGAGCTTGTTCACTAAAAACTAATTGAGCCTTTTTATAAAACTCAGTTCGTTTTTTTATGTCCATTACCTGCTTGCCCTTTTGGACCAAATCATTGAATGGCTTGTGACACCATTTAGAAATATTGGAACCTGATCGAACGGCCGCACAACCCAGCAACATATTTAAAAAATTGTCTGGATCTCCGTTGTCTGCAGTCCAACCCAATTGAGCCATTTCATGTTCGCCCTTTCGAGTTTTGTCCAAATAGGTTGGCCAATCATAAGTCATCAGTTTTACCTTGATGCCGACTTTTGCTAAATCTGCCTGCATCATTTCACCCATCTTTTTACCTGATGGATTGTAGGGTCTTGAAACTGGCAATGTGTACATCGATGTTTCAAAGCCATTAGGGTAACCTGCTTTTTTCAGCAGTTCTTTGGCTTTTTCGGGATTGTATTCAATCTCGGGTGTGGAAGCATTGTAAGACCATGATGTCGGAGGCACTGGATTTTTTGCCAATGAAGCATTACCTAAATAAATTGCTTCCATATAAGATTTGCGATTCATCGCCATGTTAACGGCTTGTCGGACTTCCAGCTTATCAAATGGCTTTTTGTTCACATTCATTGCCAAATATCCCACATTCAATCCTTCCAATTCTAAAACCTTGAAATTGGAATCTTGTTTTAGCTTTGGCAGATCTTGGGGACTGGGCTCAGCAATTAAGTGACATTCACCCGCTTTTAGCTTTTGCGTTCGAACGCTGGCATCAGTGGTGATCGAAAAAACTAAGTTATCAATTTTAGGTCGGCCCTTAAAATAGTTATCAAACGCTTTGTATCTGATGATGCTGTCTTTTTCGTAACTCTGAAAAACAAAGGGACCTGTTCCCACAGGTTGAGTGTCGACTTTTTCAGGAGTTTTTGCAGCCATCATTTTTTCCAGATATTCTTTGGACAAAACAATTGTAAATGGCATCGCCAGATTTGTGATAAATGGTGCTTCCTGTTGGCTCAATTGAAATTGCACAGTGTAGTCATCAATTTTTTTAATTTCTTTGATGATCTTGCTCATTTCCATGCTGTCCCAGTATTCATACTGGCCGCCATTGACCTTGTGAAAAGGGTGTTTAGGATCACGCATTCGTTCAAAAGAATAAATCAAATCGTCAGCATTAAAATCCCTGGTCGGAGTGAAAGCTGCTGTGGTGTGAAATTTCACACCCTTTCTGAGTTTAAATGTGATCTTCAACCCGTCTTTAGAAGTTTCCCAAGATTCAGCCAAGCTGGGCTTGATTTCTGTGGTGCCTTTTTTGTAATCCACCAAAGTATTGTACATAGTTGAATGGGTTGCATTCATACTGGGACCATCAGTGATCATCTGAGAATTAAACAATGTCGGACTGCCCTCAGAGCAATAAACAAAAGTTTTTGCAGCAAATGCTGAACTGGCTGCAAACCAAACCAATAATCCAAAACCAAATCTCAACTTACCTGTCATCGAGTCCTCCTTAAATTGGTGGACATCCTTGCATTAAAATTGAGCTGAATAAAGAGTTTTCGCTTTAGCTATGGCGCAAAACTGCAGTTATATAAGGGCTGTCGTTATACAGGCTATGGATCAATGTTCCATAGGGTAAATACCGCCTAGTCGCTAATTTTCCAGTCTATTTCGCTAATGCCGTTTTGTCTAAGGTAGCTGTTTATTTTTGAAAAGGGTTTGGTGCCAAAAAATCCCCGATGCGCCGAAAGCGGCGATGGGTGAGGGCTTTCCAGCACAAGGTGTTTTTTGCGATCCAAAAATGCTCCCTTTTTTTGCGCATAACTGCCCCACAGCACAAAAGCCAGATTTGATTTTTCGGAATTTAGTTTTGCAATGACTTGATCAGTGAAGCTTTCCCAACCCCGGTCTTTGTGGGATGCGGGTTTGTCTTTTTCGACAGTTAAAATACTGTTCAATAACAGAACTCCTTGGTTTGCCCAAGACTGCAAATAGCCATGCTCTGGAGTCTCGATACCCAAATCAGATTTTAATTCTTTAAATATATTTTGCAGACTGGGTGGCTTTCTGATCCCCTTTTTAACACTGAAACAGAGTCCGTGGGCTTCGCCTTCACCATGGTAAGGATCCTGTCCCAAAATCACGACTTTGACTTGATCAAAGGGAGTCGAATTCAGCGAATTAAAAAACTCATTTCCGATTGGAAATATAGTTTTGCCTTTTGATTTTTCGGACTTTAAAAAACCACGCAGATTTTGCATATAGGGTTTTTCAAATTCGGTTAATAGATAGGGTTTCCAAGATTCGGACAATTGCACTTCAGCCATATAATTTAATTATATAAATTATAAATAGTTGGTGTTCAATTTAGATTCGCTTCAATTTGATACACTTTAGTCCACTAGATTCAAACCATTGTATTAGATAAAATATTTTTAAACTGGACCTCGCTTGACCTGCTGAAATGCAATACCCATGCTAAAATTAAGGAAAAGGCAGGTGCAATTATGGACTACCCTATTACACCCAAAATTGACCTTGAAAAACAACTGGAAAGCATGGAACCAGAGGTTAAGGCCTTCATTTATCAAACGATTATTGAATTTGAACCCTTCATAACACCGTCCACATTGATTTCTGTAATTGCTAAAGATCCTAAAAAATCGTCAAAAAGCACCCAAAATATTTCTGATAACCAGATATGGCGCATTTCGATAACTCTGTCCGAAGATGGAACAACTTTGGAGGAAGAAGCCTCTGATGCGAATATTTTTTCGGCCATCACTCAGGCCAAAGATAAACTGCTTAAAGTTTTAACTGAGATTCAAGACTCGGTGATTAGCAACCAGGACAGAACGGCACAAATAAATCAGATACGTGATTCAGGCACGGTGCACTAGTTATATCTATACCTAAAATTTAAATCTATGTTGTGCGGATGTTTAATCCTGAAATGCCTTACAGAAATGTTGGAGCCAGTGGGTTGAAAGTCAGCGCACTCAGTCTGGGCGGCTGGATCACCTTTGGCGGGTCCGTCAAAGACCAATCTGAAATCAAAAAAATTCATCGGGCGGCTTACGAGGCCGGAGTTAATTTTTTTGACTGTGCAGATATTTACGCCATGGGAAATTCTGAGATTGAAATGGGAAATGCATTAAAGGATTTTCCACGTCATGAGTTAATTATTTCCAGCAAAGTTTTTTGGCCCATGAGCGAAGATCCTAACGACAAGGGGCTTTCCAGAAAACATGTGATTGAATCTGTGAATAAATCTTTGAAGCGCATGCAGCTAGATTATTTAGATATTTATTTTTGTCATCGCTATGATCCAGACACTCCTCTGGAGGAAACAGTTAGGGCCATGGATGATCTGATCAAACAGGGCAAGATTTTATACTGGGGCACCAGTGAATGGTCTGGCGAACAACTTGAAGAGGTTAATGAATTTTGCACTGAAAATGGTTATTACCGGCCTTTGTGCGAACAGCCTCAGTATAATTTGATTTTTCGCGAAAGGTTCGAAGAAGAAATTTTACCTGTCGTTAAAAAAACTGGGATGGGTACCGTTACATGGTCGCCGCTGGCATCAGGAATGTTGTCTGGCAAATACGACAACGGTGTGACCGAAGGTCGATTAACAAAAATCAATTGGCTTCGCGAATTGTTGATCAATCCTGAAAATATTCAGAAGGTAAAGGAATTTAAAAAGCTGGCAGATTCTATGAACTGTTCGCGGACTCAGTTAGCAATATCTTGGTTGCTGATGCAAAAAGGCGTGAGCAGCGTGATTTTAGGAGCCAGCAGCCTGGCTCAATTGCAGGAAAACCTGGGTGCGCTCAAGATCAAGCCCAATTCCGAAGTGTTCAATAAAATCACTACGATTTTTTAATATTTTTGGTGTTCAATAAAATCACTACGTTTTTTGATATTTTTGGTGTTCAACAAGATTACAACAAAATTTTAATTCTGCTCATCAACAGGATATCCGGATTTGATCAAGATTCACTGATTGAGCTCGCTTGGATTTAAGACGGTACAGAAATTGGTTAAAAGATTTCAGATATTCTGTCCTGGCAGCATAGCCCAATTCCCGCTGACGGTGATTGGCTTCGAAATAAGCTTTTAATCCCAGCTCTTCAAATTTGGTTGTGATTATTCTGGTAAAAGCCAATCCATCCCAAAATCTGCCAAAGGATTTTGATCGATGAGCCCCTGTGATTTTTCGAGCTAAAATTGCTGTAAAAGTCCTTAAGAAGTTTTGAAAATTCTGACGGTTTTTAAATCTGACTTTTAGGTGCAGATGATTGCCCATATTGACCCATTGGATGATTTCGACAAAATATTTCTTGGATCTTTGCTTCAACAAGGACGTCGTCATGTTTTTGTTTTGATAAAAGCTTAGTTTGCCAGTGGCTTTACTGGATTTTAAAACAACGTGATGAATGGCTCCAGGGATTAGTGGTCGAGCGATTTTTCTGCGCTTTTTTAATTTGCTACCACCAAAGCTCATGGCTTTAACAAAGCGTAAATCCTGCTGGGGAATCAGTGACAATTGTTGATTATTTTTATGATTTATTGAACTCATACGGGGCAATATATTATTAGTAGCTTAAACTATCAAAACTTTTAGGAAATCTTGAAATAATTTTAATCTAAAACTGAACCATTAGTTAGATAGTTAGATAGTTAGATAGTTAGATAGTTAGATAGTTAGATAGTTAGATAGTTAGATAGTTAGATAGTTAGATAGTTAGATAGTTAGATAGTTAGATAGTTAGATAGTTAGATAGTTAG
>JBIKLL010000105.1:0-7031 GCA_044359815.1 Pseudobdellovibrionaceae bacterium | reverse complement strand
TTTAAAGTTTATAAAGACTAGTTTTGTTTGTTAACGATTTGATTTAACAGGCCATCAAAGTCTCTGGCCATTAAAACCATATTATTTAAAGTATCAGCATCAAGAGCTAAAACCTTAGTGATAAAGTTTTTAGCTGATCCATCCACATCGCGAACTGAAGCATTGGCTGGATTTAGTCCCATGTTAGCTTTGACTGAAAAGCCCCTAAATACATCCATACTGATATTGGCATTGACTGACAATACGGCAATGTCGCTGGCTTTAATATGTGAAGGCAGTTTTCTAACATCAATATTCAAACTAATATTTCCCACGACTCTTGCAACATGTCCTGTGTTATCATTTTGTTTGCTAGAAATAGTGACTTTAACTGTCACAGCATCTGCATATTCAGCCAAATAGTCTTTAGCTATGCTGTTTAGTAAAGGTTCTATTTCATTTAAAACATCGTCTAGTTCGGTGCGATTTAAAAACTGAGTTAAGTTTGCATTGATTGAAGCATCAAAAATCGCTGTTGGGCTTTTACCACCACGAGTGTCATATAATCCGCGATTCAAAGCGATTTCCAAGGTCCCGATATTTCCGGTTTTTTTAATTCTGGCTGTTCCATCAACAACAAACTGACCTTTATCCAAAGCAGCCAATTGGTTGAATACTATCTGCGCGCTTGTCACAGGGGTGTTAAACTCAACCAACAGTGATGCAATTTTTGCGTTCAGTTCAGGTATTGAAGCTGCTATGGCTACTGATGTAGCAACCGTGCTTAATGCCAAGATCAATTTGTGTTTCAATTTCATTTTTCCTCCATAGTAAAAAATGTGTTTTTGTTTTGCGTGATCAAAGCCTAGCAACTGGATGTTGAAAGTAAATTCAATTAATTGACAAATGCTGCGCAAAATCGTCAAAATTGCCCACATTGCAGTCGTTAAACCACTGATAACCTTAAACAATAAAAAAACAGTGTCTCATTTTGAGATTTGTTTTGGATATTTTCAGGGCTTTCCGATAGGTGGTTATGGGGAATTCAAACAAAATCGGTGGATCCGAGATCATACCCGATTTAAAAGTTAAAGAAGTGTCCAAAGAGTTATTTTTTGAGGGCATGATTTTACCAACAAATATTTATCTGAAAGTCAGAACCGGTGTGTATCTGTTGATTGGTCGCAAGGACGAAAAAGCAGTTCTGAGTGACTACAAATCAATTAAAAATAAAGACGCAAAATTATATGTTCATAAAAATGACCATCATTTGTTGATGCGAGGCCTATCTAATTTGACTGAGAGAATTATAGAGGCCCAAACAGTGTCTTTTAGTGTGAAGTCTGCCTATGTGTCGGCATTAGTGGACAGTGCTGTCGACAGTATTAAAGGTGAGGGAGTGGCTTCAATCGAGCAGATTCAAAGAGCCTCGGATATTTTGCTGAAGCTTTCTAAGAAAATACCAAATTTTAATGAAATCTGTGCGGTGCTTGAAAAAATGCCTGAAAGCTACGCCAAGCATTCAATGACAACCTGTCTGTTTAGTTTGCTGATTGCTGAGGAAATGAAAATCAATCAAGAGATTGTATTAAAAAAAATTGCCTTAGGAGCCATGTTGCACGACGTGGGTTTAAAAGCCCTGCCAGAGGGTTTGTTATCTAAAAAGAAAATTCATATGAATCATGAAGAATTGGCATTGTATGAACAGCATCCGATTAAATCTGCCGAGATGATTCGTGAAATTAAAGATCTGCCCAGCGAGGTTTTTTTGATTGTGGCAGAACATCACGAAAACGCTTTGGGAACTGGATACCCTAAAAAAATCAGGGATATCAAAATCAGTCCCCTCAGTAAAATTGTTGGCCTGGCAGATTATTTTGCTGAGCTGCTGTTTAACGAAGAGGGTCATTCTTTTAAGCCAGATGAAGCTATTAGCCATATTGAGAATGTTCTGGGGCAGCCTTTTAACAAGCAGGTCTTTTTGGCCCTTAAAACCATGATCAATAAAAAATATCTGTTTGATAAAGCCGGATAGTTACCCTAAAAATATTCAATGACTCCAATGATGCGCCAATATTGGGACATCAAATCGATGCACCCAGATAAAGTCATTCTGTATAGAATGGGTGATTTTTATGAGATGTTTTTTGATGATGCTGTCACGGCAGCTCCGATTTTAAATATCGCTTTAACCAGAAGAAATAAAAAAAGCCAAGACGAAATCCCCATGTGCGGAGTCCCCTTTCATTCGGTGGCCACTCCAATAAATAAATTATTGGCTGCAGGCAAAAAGGTCGCGATCTGCGATCAGTTAGAGGATCCTAAAACCGCAAAAGGAATCGTTAAAAGGGGTATTACCCGAATTTTAACACCAGGTATGGTTTACGATCCAGAAAGCTTAGATGGTCAGGCCGCCAACTACATTGCGGCTGTAGGGGTATCGCAGTTGGCCTGCTTGGATCCCAGCACAGGGGAAGCTTTTTATTATGTGGAATTAACAAATAATGAACTGGATCGTTTGGTAAAGCTTCTTCCCATTGCTGAAATTATTGAAGTGGAAGAATTTAATTTAAAACACAAATCAGAATATTCTGCAGTGGAAGTTTTAAAATCCTATTTTAACGAAATCGCCACTGCTGAACAAAAGCTGATATTGCTGGAATTTAAACAAAGATTTTTAAAAAACAGTCTGGAATTATCGCAGACTGTGATTGAGCATTTAGAGATTTTTGAAAACTACAAGGGCTTGGCCGCGGGTTCATTGTTTTCATCAATTGATTTAACAAAAACTTCTGCGGGTGCGCGCAAGCTTAAAAATTGGCTCAGGTTTCCCCTGGTCAATCAGTCGCAGATCGAACACAGACAATCTGTTATCAGGGCGGCGGCCCAGGATATTGATGAACTGAAAAAGCTCAGACTGGACATGGCAGGGTTGCACGATATTGAACGCAAGTTTTCTAAGTTGACGACCCCTAATGCCCAAGTTCCTGATCTCAGAAGCATAGCCACTCACTTGCAACAGGCTTTGGCAATCATTGATAGAGGGCAAAATTGGATTGAAAAAATAAATCCAGAGCAGCGCCAAAAACTGCAAAGTACTTGTGTGGAAATATTAAGGGCATTGTCTGAAGAGCCGTCCACTAATCCAAAGGGTGGTGGATTTATTGAAAAAGGTTTTAGTTCAGAGCTGGATGAGTTGATCGAGCTTTCAAACAGCAGTCAGAAACTGGTTTTGCAGATGGAAGCTTCTGAAAAATCAGCCACTGGTATCAGCAGTCTTAAAATCAGATACAACAGTGTCTTTGGGTATTACATCGAAATCACAAACACCCACAAAGACAAGGTTCCCGCTCGGTACACACGAAAACAAACACTGACCAATGCCGAAAGATACTGCACTGATGAACTGATTGAGCTTGAAAAAAAGGTTCTTAGTGCTCAGAGTCGGCGCAATGATTTGGAATTTCAAATTTATGAAAATCTAAGAAAAGGCATATTAGATCAGGCAAGCCTGATTTTACATGTGGCAGATACCTGTGCTTATTTAGATGTGATCATCTCGCTGGCCTGGCTGTCTGTTGAACGCAACTATTGCTTTCCGGTTTTTGGTCAGGATTTTAGGATCCAGGGTTCGCGCCACGCAGTGATTGAAAAATTAGTTTCAAGTTTTGTAGAAAATGATTTTGATTTAAATCAGTCAGAGGTGATGTTGATAACAGGTCCTAATATGGCTGGTAAATCCACGCTGATGCGACAGATTGCTTTGACTTGTATATTGGCACAGATTGGTTCTGCCGTTCCGGCCTATCAGGCAGAATTGCCGCTTTTAAACAAAATTTTTACCCGCATAGGTGCCAGCGATTCTTTGTCGCAGGGTCTATCAACATTTATGGTTGAAATGAAAGAAACAGCCGAATTGCTGGCTGGATATGATGGAAAGTCTTTGGTGGTATTAGATGAAATTGGACGGGGGACGTCTACCTTTGATGGAATGTCGTTGGCCCAAAGTATTCTGGAATATTTATTAGAACAAAAAAAATCTTTTGTCCTATTTGCTACCCACTATCATGAATTAGCTGAGCTATCTGAAAAGTTTTTGAGTTTAAAAAATGCTCACATGACTGCCAATGAACAATCGGGAACGATAACTTTCCCCTATCAATTGAAAACGGGCAGTGCCAGCAGGTCATTTGGGATTCAGGTAGCTGAGCTGGCAGGGATTCCAGGTCCAATTACCAGAAGGGCCAAAGAATTGTTAATGGATTTGGAGTCTCCGAAATCTGGCAAAGCTGCCAAGTCCCCCTATGAACCCAAAGTTCAGATGAGTTTTTTGCAGAAATCAGACCCCGTGCTGGAAAAAATCAAGGCACTAGAAATCAATAAGCTTTCGCCAATCGAGGCCTTGGTAAAACTGTCTGAGATCCAAAAGGACATCGTTCAATAGTCACAAAATCCATTTCGCCGTTTATCTCGTGTTGCACAAATGCAAAGATAATTTTTTTCACTATTTTTAGACACTCGCTAACGGCCGCGGGCTCATCTCTCGTGTTGAGTCATTTAGATTAATCTTAATGACTCAACACCAGATATGCCCCGCGCGCTCGCTGAATGTGTCTAAAAACAATAAAAACAAATTATCTGTGCATTTACGCAACACCAGACGTGCGACGAAGAATTAATCGTCGCGCTCGCAGATGTATTCTCAAGATGTAAAAATATAGATCTATTTTTTAAATTTTAAATTAACTGAGGCTAAGCGGGCCAGTTTTTAATTTATAAACTAGCGGCGCTTTTTAGGAGACTTTGCCTTGATCATTCGCTTTTTCTTAAGGAGTCTTTTTTTGCGGTGTCGGATGCTTTTTTTGCGATTATGTTTTGGCATTGTTCTTGTCCTTTAAATTGTGTTGAGTGCCCGAATGATTGCGCCAGTTGTAGTCAGGGTTAGCTTTCCACCGATTTTGCCAATCATCCCATTTTTTCTTGGGGAATTTATGTAGGACATTGCCCTTATCGTCAAATATATCGGGATCTTTGCCCAACAAAAAGTCACCAATTGCTTTAAGTATACCCATAGCAACAATTTAAGGGTGAATTTAAATCAAGGCAAGATTAAATCGAAGAAACAGGATTTGCGCAGGCGTCGATGATATCTAAACCAATTTCTTCAGTTAATGTCAGACCGTTTTTATAGTGCGAATAGCAATTTTTTGCGGCCTGTTCGAAAGCCTCTTCAAAGGATTTGCCTTTAGCTTCGGTCTTATAGTTTTTAGATTTTAATTTAAAGTTAAAACTAAAGGTCTGTGTTTGAGAATTGATAGCTGCCTTAGCTACATTGGCCCATGAAGAGCAGGCAAAGCCTAAAATCATAATAAGTGCTATCTTTTTCATAAATCACCTCTTACACACTGTTACAGCAAGGCCCGGGCCATGTCTCATTTTGCGAAAAACAGGGGCTTTAGGGCTTTAATATAAAGTCACCATGGCAGTTATTTGAGGCTGTTATTTCAATGCAGACATATGTATAAGATTTAGACAATGCGGAGATTTGATGCTCAGTTCGTTTTATAAAAATCTGATTCCAGCGCCTCTGTTTGAGGCCACCATGCTGGAAACAAAAGCTGACTGCAATAACTGTAATATGCTGCAGCCTAAACGATCAGAGGGTAAATGCTACAGCCCAAATACTAAATGCTGCACCTTTTGGCCCTATCTGCCCAATTATCTGGTGGGTGCTATTTTAACAGAAAATCTACCGGGCAAAAAACAGATCCAGCAGTACATTATGCAAAACCAACAGGCTGTTGTTTTGCCCATTGGAATCACCGCACCGATTAAATATCAGGTCCAATTTAACAATCGCAAAAAAGACGATTTCGGAAGACGTCAGGATTTGTTGTGTCCATATTATGACAAAGGGTCATGTAAAATCTGGGAATTCCGAGGATCAGTGTGTGCCACTTGGTTTTGTCAGTCCAGTTTTGGCGAAGAAGGCAAAGAATTTTGGAAAATATTTTTGGATTATCTGTCTGCGGTTGAGATGTCATTGGCTCAGGATTGTCTGGTAATGACAGGGTACAGTCCCAGGATCACTCGCTACAATCTGGAATACATTAATCGCAAAGAAGCCACCGAATCAGAGATGAACGGTTTGCAGGATTGGACTCTGGAATTGTTGTGGCAGGATTTTTTCAAGGAACAGGAGTCCTTTTATCTGTGGTGCTACAATTATGTTAAAAACCTAAGCCGTTCTGAATTTGAAACATTGATTGGCAAAATAGGCGTGGACTACGAAAAGCTCAGCATTGCAAAGCTTGAAAGAATTCTGTTAAAGAATGAACTCAGAAATCAGCAAGGTGTTTATCAATGAGTGTGTCTGAAAAACAAAAAACAATTGAATCAGAATTTTTAGCTTTCACCGATTGGGAAGCCAGGTACAAAAAAATCATCGACATGGGAAAAGACTTGGCTGACATGCCTGCAAATCTAAAAACCGAGCAATCCTTGGTGAAGGGGTGTCAGAGTCAGGTGTGGATGCATGCTTATCTGGATCAAGGCAAAATGATCATTCAAGCCGACAGCGATGCTTTGATTGTAAAAGGTTTGGTAGCTGTATTGATCCAAGTTTATTCGGGACAAGATCCGGCTGAAATCATGGTTCACAATCCGGACTTTGTTGAAAAGCTGGGTTTCAAAAGCCATCTGTCACCCTCAAGAGCCAACGGATTTTTTGCGATGATTAAGCAAATAAAATATTTCGCTTTGGCTTTAAATACGATCAATCAGTCCGCAAAAAAAACTAACTGACCTGAGACTATTTTGAATTTAAAAAAAATATTTCTGTGTTTTTATACCTTGATAATACATTTGCGAGCGCGACGGTTAATTTACCGCCGCATATCTAGTGTTGTGTCATAATGTGAAAGCGCAATTTTTATTGATTCTGAATTAGTTTTCCGAAGCCAGATTTTGTATTTTCAAATATTCCTTTGTTTTATACCTTTTGAATACTTGCTAACGGCCGCAAGCTCATCTCTCGTATTGTGTCATTTATA
>JBIKLL010000038.1:0-23910 GCA_044359815.1 Pseudobdellovibrionaceae bacterium | reverse complement strand
AAGTATTCAAAAGGTATAAAATAAAGAAATATTTGAAAATAGAAAATCTGCCTTCAGAAGACTAATTCAGAATCAATAAAAATTACGCTTTCACTTTATGACACAACACCAGATATGCCATGCGCGCTCGCAAATGTATTCACAAGATATAAAATCATAGACATATTTTTTTAAAATTTATTTTTTTATTTGGTTTTTGAGGATTTCGATGGCGCTGTGGATTTCCGATTCAGTGGTATATCGGCCAAGGCTGATTCTGAGGGATTTATCGGCTTCCTCGGTGCTTCTGCCGATGGCCTTTAAGACGTGACTGGTGCTGGCTGGACCCGACAGGCAGGCCGAGCTTTGGCTGACTGCCAGATTGGCGAACTGACCAGGAACCTTATAACCTTTAAAAAAGATGTTCATATTATTGCAGATACGGTTTTCTAATCCGCCGTTCAATTCAGCGCCTGGGAAATTTTGATAAATTAAATCCAAAAATTTATTTCTAAGTCCCAGCAGCCTTTCAGGTTCAGTGGACAAATGCATCTGAGCCAATTGACAGGCTTTACCTATGCCCACTATACCAGGGACATTGAGTGTTCCTGAACGCATAGAGCTTTCCTGACCACCGCCGCTGATAAAAGGCGCTAACGTGACTTTGGGATTATTGGATCTGATGTACAAAACGCCAATGCCTTTGGGGGCATAAATCTTGTGCCCTGAAAATGACAGCATATCGATTTTCTGATCCTGCAGATTAATATTTATTTTACCAATAGCCTGTGTGGCATCCGTGTGAAAATAAATTTTTCTGTCATGACAAAACTGAGCGATTTCAGAAGCCTTGGCGATAGTGCCGATTTCGTTTTGCACCCAAATCACTGACACCAATTTGGTGTTGGGTCTAACAGCAGACTCAATATCTGAAATTTGAATAGATCCATCTGATTGTGGTTTTACAAAAGTCACTTCGATCAGTTTTAGTTGAATCAATTCTTTCAAAGGCTCCAGGACAGATTTGTGTTCCACTTCTGTAGTTACAATATGAATCGGCAGTTCGTTAAAATGTGATTTCACTAAGCCCCAAATGGCCCAGTTGTTGGATTCAGTAGCGCTGCCTGTGAAATAGATTTCTTTTTTCAAACAGCCCAATAGCTTTGCCACCTGCGCACGTGCTTCCTCGACAGCAGATTCTGCATCCCACCCATAGGCGTGGGTTTGACTGGTGGGATTGCCAAATTTTTCAGTAAAAAAAGGCTTCATGGCCTCTAGCACCTGGGGATCCACTGGGCTTGTTGCGTTGTAGTCAAAATAAAGTGTTTTCATTCAATTGGACCCTATCCATAATTATGAAAATGATAAATAAAAAACCTAATGAACTGGTAAAATCATATTTTGTCAAAGGTGCAAAGGACAGCTTTTCTTTGCTGCGATGGAATAAATTTAAATTGGAGTCAGGGGATCAGGTTGAGGCCCCTGCCGAATGGTCCACTGTGGCTGTGCAGATGGCTTTTCAAAAATATTTTCGTAAGACCGAGGTTCCTAAAACAGGGTCTGAAATTTCAGTTAAGCAAATGATCCTCAGGGTTGCAAAAGTGCTTCAGAAAGAATCTGTCAAACAGGGTTTTTTAAAACCCAAAGACGCTAAAATATTTTTTGAGGAACTAAAATACATTTTAGCTTCGCAGAGGGCATTTTTTAACAGTCCCGTTTGGTTTAATTGTGGTTTGTGGGATTCGTACCGAATAAAGGGCGATGATCAGCACTGGGTTTGGAACCGTAAACCTGTTTTAGAAAAAGGCGTTTACAAGCATCCCCAGGTGTCGGCCTGCTTTATCCAAAGCGTGGAAGATTCAATGGACGGGATTTACGAACTGCTTAAGAGCGAAGCCAAGCTTTTTAAATTTGGATCAGGCAGCGGGACAAATTTTTCATCTCTCAGAAGCCGTTTTGAAAAACTGAGTGGGGGCGGCACCAGTTCAGGCCTGATGTCATTTTTAGAAATATTTGATAAATCAGCTGGCAGTATCAAATCTGGGGGAACCACCAGACGGGCTGCAAAAATGGTTTGCCTGGATTTGGATCATCCGGAGCTGTTGGATTTTATAAACTGGAAAAGGGCCGAGGAAAAAAAGGCCAAAGTGTTAATTCAGAATGGCTACCAAGATGGTTTTGAGGGCGAAGCTTTCAGATCAGTATCTGGGCAAAATTCTAATAATTCTGTGCGCATCACTGATCAGTTTATGAAGGCTCTGAAATCAAAACAATCTGTTGATTTAAAATTTCGCAGTGATGGAAAGTCCTGGAAGTCCTTGCCGGCCCAGGATATCTGGAAAAACATTGCAGAAGCCGCTTGGGAATGTGCTGATCCGGGATTGCAATTTCACGACACCATCAATCAGTGGCATACCTGCGTAGCCAGTGGTGAAATTCGGGCTTCAAATCCTTGCTCTGAATTTATGTTTTTAGATGATTCAGCCTGTAACCTGGCCAGCATTAATCTGCTTAAGTTTTTTGATAACCAGGGGCATTTTTTAGTCGATGATTTTATTCACACAGTGCGAACTGTGTTTTTAGCCCAAGAACTGTTGGTTGATTATGCGGGCTATCCCACCGAAAAAATCTGCCAAAATTCCCATGACTACAGGCCGCTGGGCATGGGTATTTGTGGCTTAGGTGCAGCCCTGATGTCAGCCGGTGTTCCCTACGATTCCGAACAAGGCCGCAACAGAGCCTCTGAAATTTCGGCACTGATGCAGGCCAGTTGTTTTATGCAATCGACAGTTTTTGCGAAAATCAAAGGCGCTTTTGCAGGCTATTCAAAAAATAAAAAACATGTGCAGCTAGTGCATAAAATGCACTTTGAGTTTGTGAAAAATCTTTCGGATGATTTGTCTGTGAAAGACCGTATTGTAGGACAGTTTTTAGTGGCACTCAGAAATCTGTCTAAAACCGGGATTCGTAACAGCCAGCTGACGGTGATTGCACCGACGGGGACCATAGGGTTGGTCATGGATTGTGAAACCACGGGTATTGAACCCGAATTTTCGTTGGTTAAATTTAAGACTTTAGCTGGAGGAGGCAGTCTGAAATTTATCAGCAGCAGTTTATTTAAGGGACTGGCTGCGCGGGGATACCAGGAATCGGAAATTAAAAAAATCGAAAAGCATTTGTTAGAACACCAGGGCATCGAAGGCGCCATTAAAGATCAGGATTTAGCCGTGTTTGATTGCGCGATGAAAAATGGAGTGGGGAAAAGATTTATAAAACCCGAAGCTCATTTGCTGATGATGGCAGCGGTGCAGCCCTTTATCAGTGGTGCGATTTCAAAAACAGTGAATTTACCGATGGACACTACGGTTGATGAAATTTCTGATTTGTATTTCAGGGCCTGGGAACTGGGGTTGAAATCTGTGGCTATTTACAGGGAAGGCTCAAAATTGTCAGAGCCTCTGACCCGCGGTAAAGTCGGTCAATCCTTGGATCCTTTTACAGAAATCAAATGTGTCGATTGCGGAGGTTAATGTGAAAAGTTTTTTTGTATCCCTGTTGTTTTTGTTATTATCAGCCTGTGCTCACAAGATTGAGAGGCCTTTTATTTATGAAATCGAAAAACAAAATATAAAATCCTATGTGTTTGGGACAATTCACATGGGGGTCAGTAAAAAACAATTGCCTCAGATGGTGTTGCAGAAATTTGAACAATCCCCAGTTATAGTTGTTGAAAACCGTATCGATGAATCTGAAGACGGCATGAAAGAATTTTTTAAAAAGCTGGGGCAGGATATGTTGGTGCGATCAAAACGCAAAAAATTAAATGAGATTTTAGATCAGCCAACTTATAATAATGTCAAAACCATCATGTCTAAATACATTCCTGATGAAGGGTACATTCAGTTCTTAACGCCCAAGGCGGCCTTTTATAATCTGCAGATCTTGGACAGCAAAATGGCTAGCTTGCGTAAGACCAATTGGGACCCTTCAAAATCCCTTGATATTGAAATTTACCGAGAATCTTTGAAACAGCAAAAACAAATTTTTGAACTGGACACTGAGGAAACCTTTAAAAACAAAGACTGCGAAGATCTGGTATTTGTCGAACTAATAAAGCGGCATTTTACGATATCTGCAAAAGATTTTGTTAGAGAGCTTGATGACACAAAGAAATTCTATTTAAGCGGTCAGGAAGCAGAAATTCAAAACATCACCAAGGATGACAATCCGGCTGTACAACAATGCCTTATTGTCGATCGAAACCAAGATTTTGCCAGCAGAATCAACGAAATTCAGAATCTGGTTAAAGCCCCATTATTTGTCAGCCTAGGAGTTAATCATCTGGTGGGTGATAAGGGTCTGTTGAAGCTTTTAGAAAAGCAGGGATTTTCGGTCAAAAGGCTTGAAACCACATCCACACAGCATTGAGGGTTGCCAATAAAAAATTGGTTTACTAGAACATACGAAAGCCAAATTTCAACAGGAGTTTCAATGTCAGATTTCAAAACTTTTGATTTATTTAACCCCACTCCAGAACATCAGATGCTGCGTGAGTCTTTGCAGGCTTTTGTCAAATCCGAGGTTGAACCTCAGGCTCATCAGTTTGACCGTAAAGAACAATTTAATCTGCCATTGTTTCGTAAATTGGGTCAGATGGGGCTTTTGGGAATCACAGTTCCTGAAACCTACGGCGGCTCGGGCCTGGATGCCACAGCAGCGGTGATTGCTCACGAAGAACTGAGCTATAGTGATCCTGGGTTGTGTTTGGCGTATTTAGCCCATTCGATGTTGATAGTAAATAATTTTGCCATCAATGCCAGCGAAGACCAAAAAAAGCGAGTTCTTCCGAAAGTATGTTCGGGTGAATGGGTGGGTGCCATGGCCATGAGTGAACCTGCGGTAGGGACAGATGTGCTGGGCATGAAGACTTCTGCGACTTTAAAGGGCGACCATTATTTATTAAATGGCCGTAAGATGTGGATCACCAATGGAACTTTGGATGAAAACAAAACCCCTGCAGACTGCGTTCTGGTCTATGCAAAAACGGGTGATGCCAACGATCGCCCCAAAATTTCTACCTTTTTGGTGGAAAAAGGTATGTCTGGGTATTCGGTGGGACAAAAAATTATGGATAAAACTGGAATGCGTGCATCGAACACTGCTGAATTAGTTTTTGACGATTGCAAAGTCCCAAAGACTCATTTGGTGGGTCACGAAGGCGATTCGATGATGCATATGATGAGAAATCTAGAAGTCGAGCGACTCACATTAGCAGCCATGAGCATAGGAATCGCCAAACGGTCATTGGAAATCATGAATCGCTACGCCACCGAGCGCGAGGCTTTTGGTAAACCTTTGAATTTTTTTGGACAGGTTCAGAAATACATTGCTGACAGCTATGCCGAATACAAATCTGCGAAAACCTATGTTTACGATGTGGCTCGCAAAATGGACTTAAACAAAGAAGGTAATCGATTGGATTCTGACGGCGTCAAACTGGTGGCGACGACTATGGGTAAAAACGTGGCAGACAGGGCTATGCAGGTTCTGGGCGGCTATGGTTACGTGGGTGAATATGTCGTTGAAAGGCTTTGGAGGGATGCAAAGCTTTTAGAAATTGGCGGAGGAACTTTGGAAGCTCACCAGAAAAACATCACCAGAGATCTGGCTAAAAATCAGTCGCTGATTTTTTAATGTTTCCCTTTAGTTCTGAAATACAGGTTAACAAAAATTTATTCTCTGCTACCGACATTATCGATTTACTGTGGTCACAGTTGACTGAGGCCAGACAAAATCGCATAGACAGTGTGATTGTCCAAAGGGATTTTAGTGTATCAGTGGTTTTGGAAGACATCTATGACAGGGGTAACGCCAGCGCCGTGATGCGATCAGCTGAAGCTTTGGGTTTTACAGATTTTCATTTAATTGAACTCACCGAACGTTTTAAAGAATCATCAAGGACTACGGCTGGTGCCGATAAATGGGTTGAAATCACACGTTGGAAGGACACCG
This sequence comes from Pseudobdellovibrionaceae bacterium, assembly GCA_044359815.1. GTDB lineage: Bacteria > Bdellovibrionota > Bdellovibrionia > Bdellovibrionales > Bdellovibrionaceae > JBIKLL01. Next base: position 17,919 of record JBIKLL010000038.1, on the reverse strand, counting down.
AAAGCTGTTTAAAAAATCTGAAAGCCAACGGAATTAAAATTTTTGCTACCAGTCTGGGGCCCAAAGCAAAACCTATTTCTGAAATTGATTTTAATCAAAACTGCGCCCTGGTTTTGGGAAACGAAAAATCCGGCATCAGTCAATTAAGCCAGGATCTGGCTGATGAATGCGTGATCTTACCGATCAGGGGTCTGGTACAAAGCTACAATATTTCAGTGGCAGCAGCCCTTTGCTTTTATCACATTTACCTGCATAAAAAGCCCCAGGTGCTGACTGCAGAGCAACTGAATGTGCTTAAAGCTCATTATATTTTAAGAACCTTGGATTCAGCCACTGATCAGATACAAATGAGCTTTGAAAAAGGTAAAATAAAGCCCTTAAACAACCGTGCTTAGCTTGAGCTTTTGCGTAAACCGTGCAAAAAAATGCCATCATAAATCCTTTATTGGTGGAAACCGTTATGAGCCGAAAAAAATCAGAACTTAAGAATTTTAGATTGGGAAAACCATCAGCCATACCCACCACCTATGATCCCTCGGTGTTGGAGGCCTTTGATAATAAAAACCCAGATTCTGAAGCTTGGACCAGTTTGCTTTGCATGGAGTTTACTTCCTTATGTCCTAAAACTGGCCAGCCGGATTTTGCCAGGGTTTACATCAATTACATCGCTGATAAAAAAATGGTGGAAAGCAAATCGTTGAAACTTTATTTGTTCAGCTTTCGAAATCATGGCGATTTTCACGAGGACTGCATGCAAAAAATCTGTGATGACTTGGTTAAATTAATGAAGCCCAAATTTATTGAGGTCATCGGGGAGTTCACTCCGCGCGGTGGCATTGCGATTTATCCTTATTGCTGTTGGTCGCAAAAAAGCCATCAGGATTTGCTGAAAGCCCGTAAAATCAATTACAGGCCAGGGTCTTATTCAGAAATGCCCTCAAAACTTTATTAGGGCGATAATAATTTTTAATAAATCAAAAATTTAAATTTTTTGTTGGAAATTCTTTTCAAAGCGTTAAAACCACAGTGATTTAATGAAACCGCCGCTATTATATTTGGGTTCTTGTTTTTGTAGGGGAAGGGTAAAATTTTGCGCTTTAGGGGAGCCTTAATTTATTGGTTTTTTATTGCAATGAACTTGGCGGGCTTTCAAGCCCTGTCAGTGAATTTGTGCGAATATGCTTTTGTCCCACATTCCCTTGATGCCTATCAAACTTTTCAAAAAATCAAAGACCATAAATACTCTGTTGATAATCAGCTAACAACTGAAGGAAAAATTTTAAATTCTTATGGCAGTCCTATGCCCATCGTTCGCAGTTTGGAAAAGGAAGGCTTATTGTATTCGGACATTGCGGCTTGGTTTAATCAAGTCAAGCCAGAAGCTCACCAAAAATTGCGAAACAAATTTGATCATGAAATCAAAAACCGTAAAGGGCGATTATTTAATTGGCTTCAGGATTTGGAACTCAGATCTGAAGTCCAGCCCAACAATTGGGGACAACGAACACCTTATCAAAAATTAATGTTTTTACTGAAACAGGAAAACTTTTTTGATTTGATCGAGGTGCAGAAAATTGAAGAGCTTTTTGATGCCGAGATTTTAAGTTTTGATGATTTGCTGCCTTCGGATCGTGCGCCAAAGTCTGTTAGGGTTATGGACGATCTAGGTTCTTACGAAGTGTTGTTGGATTTGGGCTTAGCTGATCGCACGGAATATTTAAAGTTAAAATCTAAAATTGAAACCTATCTGGAAGGTCGGGTCGGTCATCAGCACAAATTTCATGGATGGCCCACTGATCGGGCTGAGCGCGAACGCATTGGTCCTAAATATATTGAATTGTTGGATGCCACCACATGGTTTTTATTTTGGCGACAGATGAAACGTGACCCTACAGAAATCGATTCGATTTTGTTTCATCCCTATCTGGGGGTTTACACTCGTCAATCACTGAAGCGACTGTATCAAGCTTTTGTTGAAAACAAAGTCGAAGCTTTTGAAGACATGCATAGGATGATTGGTGCCAGAAATTTCAAGGCCCATCCCGATATCCCTGAGCAGGGTTCAGGATCAGTGCCTGATTGGGAAATCCGATCGGGTAACAAAGGCCCTAAGGAGCCATTGATCGATATGATGATTGAGGCTCATTTGGTCAGTGGTGATTATGCAAGACTGCGTGATTTTCGGGATAATCAATTTGACCCCTCAACGCCCCTTGAAAAATTGTTTGAGGGCATGCTGTCAGAATCCGAGCTCAAGCCCTTAAAGCAATTCGAAGAACAGTTTAAAGAAATGAAGTTTTCAACTCATGGAAATTCAGACAATCATTATCGCAACAGAATCTTGTCGCCTTTTTTTAATTGGGAAAGTCGTTTTGATTTAAGTTATAAAAAAGGCCTGATGTTTACGGCGCGAAAAGAATATGCTTACGCATTAAAAGCGATCGCTGAAAAATATTTGAGTTCAGTCAAAAAACAGATTCCTGCCAATCAATTGCGAGCGGCTACAATGGCTCGTATCGAAAAAGCCTTATTTGATTTTTCAGCAAAAGTCAGACTGGACATTGATTTTGAAAATTACCTAATACCCAGTCCTAAAAATCTGCCATCCATAAGGGTGGCCGAAACCGGTCAGATCCCTATTAATCAGATTGCTTTGGGAGTTGAGTATTCCTTAAGGTTTACCTCTGGATTTGAACCCAGAAGTCAATCGCAGGCGCAGGCAATGATTTTCAGATACGCCACCCAGTTGTCAGAGGCCATTGGCGGCACAGCTCCCGAGTTAATTGAAAAAGGCGGGCATGGACACAATATCATTGTGAAATACCAGTTCAAAGATTCACAGGGTAAAACTTGGCGTGTTGAATGGGATGGGATTCAAAGAACTTACAAAAATGGGAAGCCCTTGCGTGCTTGGGGCGGTCATGTCGAAGTTCCTACTCCCAAAATTGTACCCTATGAATTTGATGATGCTTTAAAGCAAGTTTTTGTGACTGGCAGAAAATTAAATATGAGGCCTCGCAGAAGTGCTGGCGGTGCTCACATGAACATGGATATTAAAAAAATCAAAGAGCTTTTGCCCCCCAAGCAAGGCGCACGGGCCATCGTGAATATGATTAATTATTTTGAAAGCAATCAGCAGCTGATTTTATTTATGTGGCAGCATCCATTTAGGTCGCATGCCTCGACTCCGGTGAAGCTTACAAAGACTCTGATTGAAAAGCTGAATCAGTTTCAGGGTGATTGGATGGAATTGGCAAAGCTGTTGTATCAGGAAAAATATTTTAATGTTTATGTGGGCCGCAAACCTAAGTACGTGCCGCTGAACGTGACGGCATTAATGACAGAAATCATACCTGATCAGTATATGGAAAAAACCTTGGACATCAAAAATCCCAAGCAAAAATGGTTTCCAAATTTTAACCGTGTCACTGACCGAATTGAGGCCAGATTTTTTGATGCCCCCGAGGATGAGTTTATGGCAGCCCTGCAGATCAAATGGTGGAGAGCCTTTATGAATAAAGGGCTCAATGCCAGTGCACCAATATTGCTGCAGCCCAAATTTTCTGGATTAGATGTATACAATTGGAAGCGCAATCCCGAAAAGTGGTTTCAAGCTGCAGAAGCGCATTTGCGGGATCTGGGGTTAGACCCAGCAGAATTCAGACCCCTGCTGTGGAGCTCGGTTCAGAATCAACAAAAACATCAAGTCAAAAAGCAAAATCATAAACCCTATGAAGATTTTGAAATTCTGGATTGACAGTTTATTGGACAAATAGTCCGATTGTCTTATGGTAAAAAAATTATTTATTTTCTGTTGGGTGTGCTTGATATCAACCAGCCTATGGGCTTACAAGGGAAAGGTTCCTTATCCCGCTAAGCCCCAGGACAGTGGAAAATCCGGGGATCCCTTTTTACCAAAATCTTGGCATCTTAAAAATCTGAATGTAGAGCAAGCTTGGACAATCACCAAGGGTGAGGCTTCCACTGTGATAGCCATCATAGACAGCGGTGTGGTTTATAATGATCCGGATATTTACGATGCGATTTGGTGGAACCCATCAGAGATCCAAAGGGATAAGGAAGACAACGATAAAAACGGTTTTATCGATGATATCATTGGCTGGAATTGGGAAGACGAAATGTTTTTGCCCTATGATGATAACGGACATGGAACTTTTATCGCGGGCATCATAGCGGCTCAACCTGACAACGGCCATGGCAGTGTCGGCATTTGTCCTGCTTGTAAAATTATGCCTCTTAGGTTTTCTAATTCCGAAGGGTTTGGCGACACCGAAGACGCCGTCAGCGCTTTTAAATATGCTGCTGATCACGGTGCTAAAATTATTAATTATTCTTTTGCCTCTGACGAAAAGTCTTTATTGATTCGAAATGCCATCAGATATGCTGGGACCAAAGATATTTTGGTTGTGGTTTCAGCAGGTAATGATGGTGAAAATTCAGATAAAAATCCATTGTGGCCTGCAAATTTTAATGAACCTAATATGATCACAGTGGGTGGGTCTACGCCCAAGGACAATTGGTCAACCATTTCAAACTTCAGTCCCAAATTTGTTCACGTGGGAGCTCCTGGGTTCAATATCATAGGACCTTGGATTGATGGGAAATGGTATCATGCTAATGGGACTTCTTTTTCTGCGCCGATGGTAGCCGCAGTTGCTGGCCTGATTCGATCTGCAAATCCTTCGTTGAAGGCAGAACAGGTAAAGCAGATTTTGATTGATAGCTGCCGCAAGGTTTCAGCACTAGCCGACAAATTTAGCTGCGGTGGAGTGGTGGATGCATACCAAGCCGTCAAGATGGCCAAAGAACTGCGTTAAAAAAACACAAATTCCATCTGTATTGGCCGACCCAGAACTGATATTTTAATTTGGATTTTTGAATTTATTTAGCTATCTCAATTGTGTTTCTGAATTTGAATTTTAAAAAATCTAAATATTTTTATTTAAAAAGACCACAGCTCCTGCTTCTCTGCTCGGGCCAAGCCCCCGCCGTCCAGGCTCCGCAGAGGGTCTTTTAAAATAAAATCAAATATTTAGATTTTTTAAAATTCAAATTCAGAAACACATTAATGGCAGCCAAATGAATCTAGTAAAATTGCAGTTCTGGGCCGGCTATACGGAATGAAAGTTAAGTACTTTTAACGCAGTTATATTAGGCTGAGTATTGCAGATTTCATGCGGGGTTCGGTGCCGGGTAGTTCAAAATCCCAGTCACCAGACAGGCTTTGGATTTTTATCTTTGCAGGTATGGATTTTAAAATCTTTTTTTCAAATATTTCAGGACTCCATTTTTCAAAATTAGTGCACACTAAAATCTGACCTTTGGGTTTCAGGCAGGCCAGTGCATTTTGAATCAGTTCGGGCAGGTCCTTATCAATTTTAAAGGGTTTTGTGTTTTTGTTGCCTCGTGAAAACGACGGTGGGTCGATGATAATCAGATCAAATTGTGATTTGTGTTTTCGAGCGCCCTTTAAATAAAGCATGGAGTCTTGCTTGATAAATTGAAAATCACCTTGGCACTGATTCAGCTTAAAGTTTTCTTGACCCCAATCCAGATAGTTTTGACTGGTGTCAACCGAGACGACTTTTGAGGCCTTGCCTAGTGCGGCCGCCAAACTGAAGCCGCAGGTGTAGGCAAATAGATTTAGCACAGATTTTCCTTCTGCGAGGTTTCGGACCTTCAGGCGATTCAATCTTTGATCCAAAAATAATCCTGCTGACATGCCGCTGTCAGATTTAAAATGGTACTGGCTTGAATTTTCAAAAGCCATCCAGGTTTGCGATTGCTGATCCTGACCTGCAGAAGCTGATCCCAGTATATTAGCACTGCCCCTGTCCACCCGGTTACGGATAATCTTCGGGGTGTTTAAAGCATCACAAAAAGCTTCCATCAAAAATTCTGATTTATAAGATTCATCTGATAGATTTTCATTTTCCAGGATAAATAATTGGGGCCCCAATTTATCGATGGCCAGATCCATTTGGTTTTCAAAGTGAAACAGCCTAAAGCAATCATCACGATTTTTTAAAAAATCAAACAGCCTTTGTCGGCGATCCGCACTGGAAAGCAATTTGACAACGGGTTCGTTCATGGCCAGGCCCATGCGCTTAAAAAACAGAGGTTCTGGGCAGATCCATTTGGGATACCCGGGGATTTCTAGGCTGGCAGAATGCAAACACAAATGCGGAAAAGGTTTTCCCTGATAGGTTTGATCACCTAAGATGGAAATTCCAGAGGCTTGAGCGTGTTTTCTGATTTGATGGGGTCTGCCGGTCAGTGGTTCGGCCTGCCACATTTCACAAAAGGCGTTTCTTTTGATCCGTTTAAAAACTGTTTCGCTGGGCTTTTCATCAATGGGTATTGAACAAGTAAATTCATCTTTTTCGGATTTTTGAGCCGTCAAAAACAAATAAGTTTTTTTAATTTTTCTTTGATTGAAGAATTCAAACAATTCAGCAGCTGTGTTTTTTGATTTGGCAAAACAAATTGCACCTGTAGTTTCCCTATCCAGCCTGTGCACTACGTGCAGACTGGTGCCTAAATGGGATTGCAGGTATTCGACATATCCTAATAAATGCGCATTTGATTGGTGAGTTGTAACACCGCTGGGCTTATCGGCAAAGACTACGTCGCCTATGATCACATGCATTTTTTTGGTTTTCCTAAAATCATTTGTTTGTTACTTTTAGCGCTCTAGAAAAAAGGAGTCTATATGAAAAAGATGTTTTATCTTTCTGCATTTGTGTTACTGAGTTCTTGCGGGTTGCAATCAATCCCAAAAGCAAAAAACAATACTGAGGCTTCTTTGGCAGAAGTGACTAATCAATACAAGCGCCGAGCTGATTTGATTCCAAATCTAGTTAACGTGGTAAAAGGGTATGCAAAACACGAAAAAGATACATTGCAAGGCGTGACTGAAGCTCGTTCTAAGGCCACTCAAATGACGATTGATCCTTCAAAAGTATCAGCTCAACAGTTGGTTGAGTTTCAAAGGGCCCAAGGCGCTCTTTCCGCGGCTCTGGGTAAATTACTGGCGATCACCGAAAACTATCCAAATTTAAAAGCGGATGCTAATTTTAGGGATTTACAGGCCCAATTGGAAGGCACCGAAAATCGCATCACGGTGGCCAGACAACGTTTTATTGAGTCGATAAAAGAATTTAATAATCTGGTGACTGTTCCTGTGACCAGCTGGACTAATGCACTTTTTTATCATCACGAAAAAATGCCTCAATGGGATTTAGAAGCTTCCGAAAAAGCTGCGGCCGAGAAAACTCCAGAAGTTAAATTTTAATGTTGTCATTACTGTTTGTATTTTTAAGTTTTGGTTGGGCCCAAGAGTTTGAATTTCCTAACTTGACCGAAATCATTCACGATGAAGCCCGGCTGATCAGCCGGCCCGAGAGACTGGAAATTCAGAAAGTTTCAGGAGCTTTGTATAATCAAGGCAAGGCTCAGTTGGCCATATTGACTGTTCCAACTATTGGCAACGAGACAATAGAAACCGCAGCCCTAAAAGTCGCTGAGAAATGGAAACTGGGCACGGCCCAACAGGACAACGGTGTTTTGATACTGGTTGCACGTGATGAACGTAAAATCCGTATCGAAGTCGGTCAAGGTCTTGAGGGTGATCTGCCAGATGTGGTGGCCTCGCGAATAATCCGGGAACAGATGATCCCTTTTTTTAAAAAAGGGCAATTTTCTGAGGGAATTTTAATGGGAGCCTCGGCTGTGGCTTACAAACTGGATCCGCAGTTGGTGCCGCAGGATTTGAATTTTGAAATCAAAAATTGGGCAAATTGGATTGGCAATCAAATGCCCTTTATAATGTTATTGTTTTTTATTTTCGGGTCTCTGCTGTCACGAATTTTACGTGGAGCAATCCCCTATCACAGCAGTGGTTATCGATCCCGTCACGGTGGATGGGGCGGTGGCGGATTTGGTGGTGGAGGATTTGGCGGCGGTGGGGGCGGCTGGTCAGGTGGTGGCGGTGGATTCAGCGGTGGAGGTGCCAGTGGCGGTTGGTAAATTGCTTTCCAAAGAAGATGTGATCAGACTTGAAGAAACTATTGCCAAGGCTGAAAAGCAAACCGAAGGCGAACTAGTGGTTGTGGTAGCTTCACAGTCGGCTCATACAAATCATGTTATTGCTTTGTTAATTTTAGGTTGGTCTGCTGTGTTTTTTGGATTTTGGGGAGTCTTTCATCAAAATTTTCTGCCTTCTGAGGAATTGATTTCTGGAGTAGTTTATTTTTTGGGTTTAGGGATTTGTTTTGGATTGAATCGATTGGATTTCGTTAAAAGATTTTTGACCTCTGATAGGGCCGAAATAATGGCTGTCAATGCCATGGCGGAACTGGAGTTTCACAGACGAGTGAATTCAAAAACACATTCCGAAACCGGGGTTTTAATTTACCTGTCATTGATGGAAAGACAGGCCGTTATTTTGGCTGATGATAAAATCGATAAACTGGTACCCAAAGACTATTGGCAGGGCATTATGCAGCAAATGCTCAGTAAAATCGGTGATCAGGGGTTAGCTTCAGGGCTTGAGCTGGGGATAAATCTTTGCATGGGTGTATTGCATGATAAGTTCCCTTTTAAAGGTCAAAAGAAGGATCAGATCTGTAATCAGATTATTTTTATGTGAAAGCTATTGCCGATCAAATTTCGATGGGCTAAATATTTAGCAATACAGGTCATTACAGAATGTGCGGCCGTAGCTCAGCTGGATAGAGTACCTGGCTTCGAACCAGGGTGTCGGGAGTTCGAATCTCTCCGGCCGCACCAAAATAATTCGCATGTCCCTAGCTTAATTAAAAATTCAAACAGAGGTGCTCGGCTGATTACAGCCTGTGCTCCTAACTCATTTTTAAATAAGCTAGGGCCATGGGAATTATTTTGATGTGGTTGGAGTAGATGAGAACTCCCCGTTCGGCAAAAAGGCCATGAGGGCCTTTTTGGACAGCGTAGCTGGCCTGAAACGAAGTGTAAGGCTGAGGGCAGGAGCCCGAAGCCATCTCTCCGGCCGCACCAAATATCACATTTTAAGATTTTAGAAAATACCATAAATTCATATAGATAGAGTCAGAAAATCGGAAGTTAAAAATCTGACTTTACGAGTACATACTTTGTATGTACAATAAATCATGGACTTCAAATGGGATTCTCAAAAGGCTAAAGCTAATCTTGAAAAGCACAGAGTCTCTTTTGAGGAGGCCGCAACAGTGTTTTATGATCCACTTGCAAAGTTAGGGCATGACCCAGACCATTCTGAAGATGAAGATAGGTATATTCTTATTGGGCACAGTCAGAAAAACATGATTTTGAGAATATTTAAGGGAGAAATTTATGCGTAAAGAGTATGACTTAAAAAAAATGAAACTGGTTGACAATCCTTATATCGAAAAGCTTAAAAAAAGTGTCACCATTCGCCTTGATGCTGATGTAATCGAGTATTTCAAGAAGTTAAGCGAACAAACCCATGTCCCGTATCAAACGTTAGTAAACGATTTTCTAAAAAGCTGTAAAGAACAAAAAATGACTCCAAAAACGATATGGAAAAAGTCCGTTTAAATGGAGAAATTTGAAATTTTATTTGAGCTGGAGAAAAGCCTGCATACTTTTGAAGTCCGCTCAAACGCTGCTAAAATCGCCGGTCTATTGAGCCCAGACTTTTTCGAATTTGGCTCTTCTGGAAGTCTTTGGACAAGAGAAGACATCTTAAAAAAGCTTCCCACCGAGGATGGAGATTCCAAAATCGAATCAATAAATTTCAAAGCTAAAGCTTTGGCTCCCGAAGTTGTTTTGATCACATACATTTCAATTACGACTGTCGCTGGAATCAAAACTCAATTTTTAAGGAGTTCTGTTTGGCGCAAAAATTCAGATAGATGGCAGTTGGAATTTCATCAGGGCACCGTTAAAAAGTAGCGATTTAATGTACTTTGTTCGAAACTCCTCAAGCCGGCCGCACCAAATTTCTTTTTCGGGACTTTTTGACACTTTTAGGTTTAACTCAAAAACGTCGTCTGCGACTATACTTTCAAACGATAAGTAGTAGAACATTTATCCATTTTAAATACGTAAAATATAGGTTATCGTTTCTACTGTAAGCTAATATAGAAATTTTGCGGCTAGGTTCATGGAGGTACAGGTATGAAAATTTTTTGGGGAATAGATCCTTTTCATCAAAACAAGACTCAATTGCAAAGAGCATATAAGTTGATTTTAGCCATGCAAGCCAAGCCCAAGGACGAAATCCATGTTGGGTATGTGGTAACTCGTAACGAAACTGACCTCACACTAGCTTTCGACGTTCCTATCGATGAGCGCTTCACTTCGTATCCCAAAAAAGTTCTCGAGAAAAAGCTAAAGAACGCTGGAATTCCCACTCAAAAACTTCGCTTGCATGTTGTTGATTTTCCAACTTTATCGACGACTAAAGCGGCAGAGTACCTTCTAAAAATGGCAAAACAAAACAGTTGTGATCTTTGCGTTGTCTATAGTCAGGGCGGGAGTTCTGTTAAAAAATTATTTCTTGGCAGCTTTGCCGAGTCCATCGTGCACCTGGCTCAAAACAAGCTTCTTGTTGTGAATCCACATTCAAAGCTTCAAAGTGGGATCAAGAGTGTGTTTTTTTGCTACGATGGCGAACGTGGTTCGCAAAAGGCGCTCGAAGATACCATCGTGTTCTGTAAAGAAAAAGGCGCACGCCTGATTGTGTTTCATGCGGCACGTTTCAGTTATAATATCGCTGACAAAAATCTGAGTTCCGATGAGAAAGCCTATAACCAAAAACTGAACCAGACAAAGAAATCTGTAGAAGATGCATGTGCCAAACAGAAAGTGATCTGCAAATTTATCATTTCAACGAAATTTGAAATGATTAGCACCCTTGCGCTTAAGCATGCATCCAAGCAGCGAGCTGATCTAGTCGCAGTCGTTGCTAAATCGGGTCGAGGTACAGCCCTCATGGGTGGAAGCGTAACTCGGCAGATTTTACGTGCAAGCCGAGTTCCTGTTTTGGTTCTGAGATAATTCGTCTTTTGCTGATTGGCGTGCAATTGCTTAACGGTAGAATAAGTTTTTAAAAATCTCTAATAATTTCTCGGTTGGTCTCTACTAATGTTAAAATTAGGCCGCACCAAAACTGACTTTATGAGTGCATACTTTGTATGTAAAGTTGGTCATGGACCTCAAATGGGGAATGTTATGGAGAAATTTGAAATTTTATTTAAGCTGGAGAAAACCCTTCATACTTTTGAATTCCGCTCGAACGCAGCTAAACTCGCCGGTCTATTGAGCCCAGACTTTTTCGAATATGGCTCTTCTGGAAGTCTTTGAACAAGAGAAGACATATTAAAGAGGCTTCCCACCGAGGATGGAGACTCCAAAATCGAATCAATAAATTTTAAAGCTACAGCTTTGGCTCCCGAAGTTGTTTTGATAACATACATATCAATTACCACTGTCGCTGGAATCAAAACTGAATTTTTAAGGAGTACTGTTTGGCGCAAAAATTCAGATAGATGGCAGTTGGAATTTCATCAGGGTACGGTTAAAAAGTAGCGATTCACTGAACTGATTTTTAAATAAGCAAGGGCCATGCGAATTATTCTGTTGATTGTCTTGACCTTTCTGAAAGAAATAATTAGACAGACATCAGTTTAAAACAGAGGGAATTTATGCTTAAATTAAAATCATTATTTTGTATAACTTTTTTTATTTCTTTTTCAGTTTCAGTTTCAGTTTCAGTTTTTGCCAGGCCAATGGAAAAGTGCGCCATTGTCGAGGGAATGTGGGAGGGGCCAAATACAGCATCAGGTCCATGGAAGGTTGGATTTGTTGTTAGAACTTTAACGCTAAACCCCACGACACTTCGTTGGGCAAAAGACAATTCGGCTGATGGGCTTCGGGATGTGATGGCGGCAAAATACATTGCCCATTTTACTCGCCCCACGGCAGTGATTTATCCAGTTAATTTATACCAATACGATATGATGAAATTGGCATTTCTTAAGTCAGACACTCGCACAATTATTTGCATTTATAAAAACACTGAAATCTCCTATCCAACCCATTATATATATTTAAAATCTTCCGCGTTTCCTATAGATTGACTGTTAGCAGACCCATAGGACTTTGGTCCAGCACGGTAAATAAGGCACAAACATTTTATTATTTTTTTCGGTTCGTTGCCTTGACAAATTTTTCATTGATCCCAATTTGCACAAAGAAGAAAACGTAAACGCTTTTCAACTAAGAGAAATTTTATTTGAGAGGAGCTTATGAATTATTTTAACCTCTACAGATCAGGTTTATCGCCGCCTTTCCCAGCTGCCTTCACAAATTTATATAAAGTGAAATTTGCTTAGTTCTTTTTGATAATTAGCTGATCAGCGAAAACCAAATGACTAAAGATTTGTATAATAACAAGGAGGGGCAAAATGAATACGGTAAAAGAATTACTTATCTCGACAAATAAAAAGAAAATCTTCTCAGTTTCACCATCAGACTCGGTAGCGAAAGCGCTTCGCAAAATGGCAGTGAATAATCTGGGTGCCATTTTGGTAATGGAAGAAGGTAAAATATTGGGGTTATTTTCTGAACGTGACTATGCTCGAAAAATACTGCTCTTTGGAAAGTCATCTTTATCAACTGAAATTAATGAAGTTATGGCCAAAAAAGTAATTTATGTCACTCCCGAGTATTTGTTGGATGAGTGCTTGGCTTTAATGACCAGAAAAAACATTCGTCATTTACCTGTACTTGGAGTCGGCGGTGAAGTTTTGGCCCTTTTGTCATTAGAAGAAGTAGTCGAGGCAATTCTTGACGGCAAAGAATTTATGATTGCTGAACTTACAAGATACGTGACTGGTTCTCCAGTAATCAACTATGAAAAGGTAAAAAAAGACAATGTTCGGGAGTTAGTTTTTATACCACCAAAGGTCCATAGGGGCGAAACTGTAATAGCTTGAAAGAAATTTTGGCTTTATAGTTTCGATTCCGAAGTGAAATGTCACAACGAAATTTTTTTGAGGCAAAGCTATTTTTTCAGAAGGCCTTTTTTGGTTTCGGCTTTGATTTTGGTCAGTGAAGCCACCGGGGTAGGGGGAATCGAAAATACTGATAAGCCTTTGCAGATTTCTTGAACGACCTTTGTACAATGAATAACTGTATCAACTGACAATTCATGATTGGGATCTTTCATATACGGAGCAAGCACTCCGCTGGAAATAACTTTGCCATTAACTTTTTCTTCTAGCAGAGACAAATCAATCATTTGAGCTTTCAGTTCGATGGGCGAAATAGCAGAAATTTTTTTGGATCCATGAGTGATCACAGTTATAACTTGGTCTTTTGTGGTTCGTGTTTCAATCGAGTCGATAAAAATCAGTTCGGGATTTTTGATGTCTCCCAATGCAAAAATGGTTTTGGCAAAAACAGATGGAGTTAAAAGTAGTGAAAGAGCGCAGATTAATAGCTTCATAGGAACCCCTGTTGATTTAAAAATTTGAAGTTCCAGTTTTTAAGCTGCTGAATGCCCAGGGACAACGATTATTAGCGATTAGTGTAGGTTTATATGAATTTTACAATGATCTGAAGTGATTCAATTGCCGGATGGATTTTGCAGATCCCCGAATAAGCTTAAATAAATCAGCTGTCACAGTGACAGTTGCAAATGCAATCTTGTATAAAAGGGATTAATGAAAAACAAAGTCTTGATCCAAAACTACAAACCCTTTCTGCAGTCAGTGGTAATCGTAGTAGCGCTTTGGATTCTTGCTTGGGTATCGCCTGATAGAACGCTGTTTTCTTTTGATTTATTCAATCCAAAAAGGGTTTTACAATTAATTTTCGCCCTGGCTTTGGTGCAGACCTTGGGGTCAGTTTTAATATTTTGGCTGGGCGTCAAAGCAGGCTCTGTGGCCTCGGGATTTTTAGGCGGTTTAGTCTCCAGCACTGCCACCACCGCAGCCTTGGCCAAAAAGAGCCAAACATCAAAAAACATCACCAGTCATGTTTTGGTTTTTCTCAGTACAAACTTGGCCATGTTGGCAGAGGCTATTTTGATTATTATGGTTGGGTCTGATCACATTCATTTGCCAGTGATTGCTGTAATTTTATGTCCCATGTTTGCCATTGCTATTTTGTTGATTTATTTTTCGCGGAAAGAAAATCAACATCAGGAAGCTTTACCGCCCAGTACGCTGGACCCTTGGGGATTGATCAAACTGACAGGGTTTATATTTTTTATTTTGATGACCTCTAAATTTTTGCAAATCACTTTTGGTGAAAGCGGAATTTATTTGATCACCTTTTTGGTATCTCTTTTTGAAATTCATGGCTCTATGATCGCTAACAGCCAGATTCACAATCAGGGGGTTTTGCAGGTGACCCAGTTAGGTTTGTTGGTAGCGATTTCACTGTTTGCGGCGTTTTTGTCAAAACTGGGTTTGGTATTCCTGCTGGCAGAAAAATCGTTTAAATTTTTGGTGTTAAAGCTGACTTTAATTTTTTGGGGAGCCTTATTGGCTGGCGTAATTATTTTTGCTTGGTTGTCTTACGTCTGATGTAAATAACCTTATCAACTTCTGCCACCAGGTTTTGATGGGTATCATAAATTTGAACAGGCTTGTGCCAATCCATTTTTTCGACTTCATTTAATTGGCTGGTGATTTTATCAATGTCGGACTGAGTGATTTCAAAATTTGCTTTTACATTTGTCCTGCCAGGCTTCAAATATCTGATGGTTGCTGATTTATCCCAGACCACATAACCAGGCCCCAAGTTTTCAATCAACATCACCGAATACATGGCATCGGTCATTGAAAACAACGAGCCACCGTATTGAGTGCCAAAAAAGTTTTTATTCCAAAATCTGAGTTTCAATCGGACTTCCACCTGGCGCAAATCCTGGGTCAGAATATGCACTGTGATTCCAGAGCCCAGAAAGGGTGGCCAGACATTCCAAATTTTTAATAGAAATCTTTTAAACCATTTCGGTTGCGCCACTAAAGCCATAGGTCCTGCACATTACAACTGAACTCAGCAATTAATCAATCCAGATCGTATTCGCGATCGGGGATTGGCACCGTACAATTGAACCCAAGCTCGGTGCGCAGTTTCTGCGCCAAAAACTGACTGGCTTGGGATTCGCCGTGGGTCACAAATATATTCTTTGGACTTATTTTTGACTTATTAAGCCAATCTGTGAGCTCAGCGCCATCAGCATGGGCAGACAGGTTTTCCAGCACTTCAACTTTGGCTCTGACTGGAATCAGTTCTCTGAATATTTTTATTTCCTGACTGCCGTCTTGCAGTGAACGTCCTCGGGTGCCAGCTGCCTGAAACCCAGCTAAAACAATAAAGTTTTTGGGATCCCCAGCAAAGGCTTTCAAGTGGTGCAAAATCCTTCCACCCGTTGCCATGCCGCTGGCCGAGATTATAACCATAGGGCCTTTTTGTTCATTCAGCCATTTTGATTCCTCGACCGATTTAACGTATTTCACCGTTGAGCAGATTTCATCACATTTTTCGATGCTGAGTTTGTGCAGAGATCTGAATTGCTTCAGTAACTGAGTAACATTGGTTGCCATGGGGCTGTTCAGATACATGGGAATATCTGGAATTTTATTTTGGGATTTTAACTGATGCAAATAATAAAGCAGCATTTGGGCACGGCCCACGGCAAAGGATGGGATCACGACTACTGATTTATTTTTAACAGCCTGATTGATTATTTTTTCAAGCTCGATCGATGGATCAGAATCTTCATGGGTGCGGTTGCCATAGGTTGATTCCATCACTAAATAATCAACCTTTTTCATGGGCTCAGGATTCATCAAAATAGCATCATTGGGTCTGCCTAAATCACCCGAAAAGCCAATGGTGGTTTCGCCCAGTCTCAAAACAACCTGTGCTGCGCCCAAGATATGGCCTGCGTACAAAAAAGTGGCTTCAATCCCTTCTGCAATCTGAAATGGGGTGCTAAAACTTTTTGATTCAAAGAAATCCAATGAATTTTCGGCCTCTTTTTCAGAAAACAAAGGCAGTGCGGGCTTATGTTTAGACAGTCTTCTGCGATTCAAAAACTCGGCCTCTTCCTGTTGCAAATATCCCGTGTCAGGAAGCAGTATTTTACAAAGTGCCTTAGTGGCATCCGCGCAGTAAACTTTTCCTGTAAAGCCTTCTTTGATGAGTCTGGGGATATAGCCTGAATGATCAATGTGGGCATGAGTCAACACTATGGCGCTGATTGTTTTTGGATCCACGGGAAAGCGATCCCAGTTTTTTAATCTCAGTTCTTTCAGGCCCTGAAAAAGTCCACAATCCACCAGTATCCGTTGGTGATTGTAAGTAATTAAATACTTGGATCCAGTCACTGTTTGGGCAGCACCTAAAAATCTGATCCTGGGTTTTTCTGTCGATGATTTTGAATCTTCATTTGAATATTTTGTTGAGTCAGATCTAGTTGCAGTGCTCATTGGCTCGTGACCTCGGTGTTTGGTTTTTATAAGGGTGTCAGTGGACCCTTAAGCCAGCCGTGTAGAAATTGTTGCACACGAGGGTCGGGATGGTTTTTAGTTTGTTCGACAGTGCCTGTTTCCAGAACCGCTTTGTCAGCCACAATAAAAATCCTGCCAGCAAACTGGTAAGCTCTCATAATGTCACTGGTTACAATGATCAATGTGGCATTGATTTGTTTTTTAATATTTAAAATCAACTCTGCCATTTCATCAGCACTGATTGGATCCAATCCGGCAGTGGGATCATCCATAAACAAAATTTCGGGTCTGGCAGCAATGGCCCTGGCCACGCCCAGTCTAAGTTTCATCCCACCAGATAATTCATGAGCCTGTTGGTTCTGAGCTTTTTCCAGATTAACAGCTCTTAAGCATTCAAGCACTCTGGTTTTAATTTCTTCCTCAGATAATTTTAAATGTTCCCTCAGGGGATAGGCGACATTTTCATAGGTGTTCAGTTCGTCAAACAAAGCCGCTTTTTGAAACTGCATTCCAATCTTGCTGGCCAGATCATGTTTGCCAATCGAAGACAGCTTTTCCCAATCATGACCGTAACAGCTGACGGTGCCCTTTGCCGGTGGAATCAGTCCAGCTATGGTTTTTAACAAAACGGTCTTACCACCGCCGCTCAAACCAATTAGAACAACGCTTTCGCCAGAATTAATCTTCATATTAACGTTGTCCAGTATCAGGTCATCACCAAATTTAATCTGAACATTCTTAAGCTCTAAAACAGGTGCGTCTGCCATGGCCAATATTTAGATCAAAGAAACGATTCAAGTTCAACCCTCATGATATATGTCAAAAAAGTGGGGATATTTAATCCCCACTTAGGTTCTACGAGTGGATTTACTTGGGCCATAAACATCATGTCAGGGGGCCTTGTTATATAAACTGTAAATCCACCCTTTTAAGTTCTAATAATTGTATCTGGAACGACCATACTCAACTGTACAGCCGGTCAGTGTGCAGCTGCCACCACGAGATTCATAATAACATTTGTCCAGAGCCGCGTCTTGCAGGTTTCTGATCTGAGATTGATTCATCCGTCTGTTGTAACCGTATTCGACTACGGAATAATTGTACCCACGGCGATCTCTTGCTGAACAAGTCACCGAACTGACATTGTTATTTCTAAAATAGACCGGTGGTCTCAGTACATTGTGAATGATTCGTTTCCAGGGAAATTTTGATCGATTGGAATGATAGGGTTGACTGTCATGATACTGTCCTCGGTCCCTTTTGATATATCTGTAGGTGCCCTTACCGCGCTTTGGGAACTGATCTTGCCTGACTTTTTTTTCTTTGTCTCCGTAGGCTATTTCTGTTTCCGTTGCTGGTGCAAAGTCCGTGGGATCTTCGCTGAATT
>JBIKLL010000009.1:0-62773 GCA_044359815.1 Pseudobdellovibrionaceae bacterium | reverse complement strand
TTGTCTTTATACCTCGAGAATTGTTTTCTGAAATGGATCCTTTTAAAATCAACTTGGCCTGTAATATGGTATCGTTTCAGGAAATGACTAGTGACCAAGTGATTGGTTACGCAAAAAGAGCTGCAGAATGCAATGCCGAATGGATTTATAGCCATAACAGAGAAAAATCTAAACACAATAATGAAATATCCAGTGTTAGTGAATGTTTGAGTAGACATTTTAATTTAGAGAAAGTGACAGTTCTTGAAAACAGTCAATATACAGATGTGATCACTAAAAAAACTGAGAAACCTACATTAAAATCTAAGCACCCATTACCGTGGGTACCAACTTGGGCACGCCCCATTCAGAGTTATTTTAATTCTAAACAAGGTAACCTCTTAAAGAATAAACTAAGGAAACTATTGCTTAATAGTTCTGAGTTAAATCTTTTAGAATCGGTAAAACCTGAAACACAAAAGAAAAAAATCAGTGATAATCCTAGTTTCTATCGTCATTACGTCGGTACAAAAAAGTTAGGAAAATCCTAAAATTAGTTTATAATAAAAATCTGGATCAACTGATTATTTGGATTGATCTTCAATTTAAAATTAAAAGCTTACTTTCAGCCCCAAAAGGGCACCCATGCATCGTAATTCAAATTATACTCCAAATTTTTTGACCTGGATTTAATGATTTTTGCGGGATTGCCACCAACAATTGAATAGGGTTCAACATTTTTTGTGACCACTGAACCGGTCAATACTACTGCGCCTTTTCCAACATTTACCCCGGGCAATATAATTGAATTCGTACATATCCAAGCGTAATCCTCGATCACTACAGCTTTACCAAATGTTTTAAACAAGGGATCATCAGGCAGATGCCCTTTTGTTAGAATGTGAGTTCCATAAGATATGGAAACATTGTTACCAATTTTAATCGGGAATCTATTGTCAAACCTGCATGAATTATTGATTACTGAATTTTTACCAATTTTTATGTTTCCAACAGTGGATACTTTAAAATCAGTAAGTATAGATGATTTCGCTCCCAATTCAATTCGCAAAAAATATTTAAACCAAAAATTACGGACACTTGAAAAAATAATTCGAGAAATAATATGGTTATTCAAATAAACTATAAGCTTTTTCAAACCATATTTTTTCTTAAAATATTTTTGCATTCAAAATTCTCATCTTTCGAAATCTCGGTCTTTAAGCTGATTTCTTGAAACCTTGCTGTATTCCCAACTGTTCATTGATTTCTGCAATACGATATTGAAAGCCTTTGAATAATTTTTTATAGACTCCAATAGTTCTTTGAAAGACTCTTGTTTTAAAAAATTTCGCGCCAAATAGCTGGCGTAGTCAAAATATTCCAAACTTACTAATAAACATATCAACTTTTTAAGTTTAATTTCATTTAATCCGCTAAAATCTTTTTTTATAAATAATGTATGAGACCAACTGAATTCTCTTTTTGAATAGAGATTGTCTTCGTTCAAACGCTTTGAGGAAGTTCTCTTAATATCCAAAATTTCGAATCCATTTTCTTCCATAAATAACAAAAACTCAGGATAAGAATACATATCTTGATATAACTTTATGTAGGTGATCTCACAGTAAATCATTAAGCAATTCGGCAGAACTCTGCTTAATCCAGATTTTAATATTTCAAGTTCAGTTCCTTGTGTATCTATTTTTAAAAAATCAACCTCTTCAGTCAATGAATCATCAAGCGATTTTACATTTACTACGACCTCTTCTCTTACGTGCCATTCATTTGAATTTAAATAAGTCTTAAAGACTTCACCATTGGGTGGCAACTGAGAACTAAGACCTGGTTGATTAGTCAAATAGAGGGTTTTCCTTAAAGGATTCCCAATGGCATGAGGTAAAATTTTTACTGATTTCCAACTTCCTTGTAAGACTTCATCTTTTTGCATTTCCTCAGCAGCAGTCTTGTCGGCATCACATAATATTAAATTACAAAACTTTGAAAATTGCTTAAAAAACGATAACGGCCCCCCCCTTCCACCAATATCAAAAATTCTAAGATCTGCAATTTCGAAAAAATCCGATAAATACTGATCAAAACCTGGGGACTTGACACTATTGGGATCTTTACCAAGTCTCTCAAAAGTTTCAAACTTAAGATTTATTTTTGATTCCATTTTTTCAAGCTTTAGGATGGCATTCAAAATCGCATTCTGATTTTTCAAAAGCAGTCTGTTATTAAGACTCAACGAGTCTTCAATCTTTAAAAAAGACTTCGTAAACTTTTTATTTAAAAGATCAAAATAGGGACTAATAAATTTGAAAACGACATCTTCAAATAATTTTATAAAATATTTTTTCATACTATCCCGGCTTCCTTATGACAAAACTCTGTCATATTTCTGTAAGCAAGTTTTCTCATGTAGGAGTTAATATTAATTTTTTCAGGAAATGGCTTATTTAATTTTTCTAATGCTAAAATAAAATTATGACTCTCGTAATTAGGGAGCGAAATGCAGTAAGGCAGTATTTCAATAGGCAATCTTGAATACACTTTTTCAGGCAATATCACATATACATTACAAATTATGGCTTCTAAGATTTTAGTCTTAAATCCCCTACCCAAATCAGAAGGTATTATTATTCCTTTAGCATCAGAAATTGCATCAAATGGGTTGTAAAGAGTTCCTAATGACTCAATCCTTGAGGACATCTGAAAAGACTGTGGTTCACTTCCCGTGTAACAAAACTTCCATTCCTTTAGCGTCTCGCTTTCTGAACTTAAGGTA
This sequence comes from Pseudobdellovibrionaceae bacterium, assembly GCA_044359815.1. Lineage (GTDB taxonomy): Bacteria > Bdellovibrionota > Bdellovibrionia > Bdellovibrionales > Bdellovibrionaceae > JBIKLL01. The sequence goes on along the minus strand of JBIKLL010000009.1, from coordinate 60,006 downwards.
TCTACCATTTTGCTAAATGTATTCAAAGAAGACTCAAGCATAACTGACCTTTGATTAGCCATACCTAGACAGACTAATTTGTTACTCTTCTGTTTTATTTCAGGTATTATATACTCCTCGAGACGGTCCGGATAAAAGTATGGAACATAAATCACCTTTTTTAACTCTTTAAAATTCTTCGCAAATTTGTTCCAATAAAAGTACGTATCCCAAGGTGAAATTGGCCACACCGAATCAGCGTATTTTAAAATAAGTCTATCTTTGTATAAGGCCATTAGTGCTAATTTTAAAAGTGTTAATCGAGTGAAGATGCCTTTTTTGAAGGAAAACAACCAATCTAACTTGTGAAAAAACTCTGCATTATGGGACCGAAATACTACTTTCAATGTTTTAAATCTCATTTTTAAAAACTTTATTAGTTTCGGATAAGATCCGGGGATATCCACTATTACGCATTTTGCATTGCTAAAAAGAGCAAACTCATCATCAATTATCTTTATAACTTCAATCATCCTGTTTTCAACTCTAGGAAGCTGAACTAGCGAAGTATTAATTTTTTTTTCATTAAAAAACTCTGTCCTGTTTTTTATATCTTTGTTCGACCCATGAAAAACAAGCTCAGGCCGTGCCGCCGATTCAGGTACTAGATGAACCACTTCGATATTCCGCTTTTGAAACTCTTCTGTTGTTTTATACCTGTTGCGAATAAACAGCTTGGCTCTACCATTTTCAGTCATCAAATAATCATGCCTGAACTTATAAGGATCGATTTTAAAAAACACCAAAACAGAAATTGTTAAATTCTTTAATTTATTTATGAAAAACGACATTATTGTGACCTTCATTTTCAATTCTCAAGTCAGTTGTTTTTTCTGCTATATCAATATTGAAATACTGTTTTACGATCTTTTGACTCAGATTTCGCGCCTTGAGGTGCATTGGCATTTCGGTATTGTCTAGCGTCCCTCTAAAACTGTTAATAACTCTTCTGCAATGGAAGGCAAATGGATCCTTACCAAATCTAAACTCTTCCCAACAATTATTCTTATAAAAAATTGGATCTACTTTCCTGATAAATCCTGACTTATTAGTCATTTTGTTAGGAATTAATCCCAAAAATCCTGGAAGCCAGTTTTTCAAAAACCTGGGAAATACTTTCCTAGTTTTTTCTAATATTCCAATAAATAATGGGTGCGGGACAAATTTTAATAATTCATAATTCTGCTTAAATGCACTTTTTCGATAAAATAATTTTCTGATCCTGTATCCTGTATCAAAGCTGCACTTTCGCTTTAATATTAGTATGAAGATAAATAAATAATTAGATATGGTGATAAAACCCCTTGATTTCAGATCAAGCATTTTTGCTTTTATATTGTTAGCGATCGAACGAATATGCGCGGATTTATTGAGAATGGGTGTAAAGTCTAAGGTGTAAATTGGAATATTATTGAGGTCAATAGCCATAAAGTGCACAGATGGAAAATCATGTTGCTTGGCTCGATTAGTAATGTCCCAAACCGAACCGAAGAAAGACAGATTATTTTGTCCCATATGATTAATTAATTCGTTAATCCAATTCGGCCTTACCACATAAAAATCAGGATCAACAATGACTAAAAATCTTGTGGAAACCTCTAATAAACCGAAATGTATACCTGCTGCATGATGATAGCTTCCTTCATCAAAAGGTGTAAAAAAATTAGGGTGGCCTTGTATAAACTTAAAATTTATCTGATTTCTAAATCTATCGAGCTTTAAATTAATATCAAAAAAATCATGTCCATCATTTTTGACCAGTATCCAGTTGATCTTACAATTTGGATTCAACTTACAAAGAATTTCAACGTTAGTCTCAAAAAGTTCGTCGCAATTGTATAGCACTGTCAAAAAAGTTAAACCCTGAGCATCCAAAAAATCTTCCCTTACCAAGAATTTAGCACTATAAAGAAATGGTTTGTTTTCACTCTAATGATTAGTATAATAAAATGCTCAAATCAATAGGTGAATTAATTGGACATAAATCAAGTTCTAAAGCGACTGAGAATCAAACTTAAATCTGTTAAAGATAGAATTTATTGCTCGAGCTTAAACTATAAAAAAAATCAACACTTGATAACTAGGAGCATCCAGAAGAAGCCTCAGGGTACCAAAGAAAATAACCCTAAAGGTATCGTAAATGACCCACGAACTCCTCCTTGGAGGGAATTAATCGCAAAAGACGGTGATTTATGGAATTCAGCTCTTCTAAAAAGCAATCGACCCAATCAAAAAAAAGTTTTGATAGCAAATAATTTGGTCGGATATCATAATGGCTCAGTTGTCGAAAGCTTACTTGCTGCGGCGCTTACACTGCGAGGAGCCAACGTAGACATTTTAGTTTGCCAAGGAATGCTTTCCGCCTGCTTAAACTTAAAAATAAAAAACATTAAAGATTGGAAAGACATACCTTCCGAAGAATGGAAAAATCATCCGTCAAACTGTTTGAAATGCAAAAAATTTAGGACTGTTTTTTCGGATTTAGGATTAAATGTAATTGATATTTCTGACCACATTTCAAAAGAGGAACTCGAACTTAGCAAAAAACTAGCTTGTGAAGTTAAGTTAGAAGAAATACGAAATTTTCAGTTCGAAGGCTGCAGTCTGGGTGAACATGCTTATGCCGGTTGTCTGCGATATTTTGCAATGGGTGACGCATCTTTTGAAGAAGGCTATGTGCAAATACTTAGAAAATACTTTGAGTCAGCACTTCAAACTTATTTTGCCACAAAGAATTTAATGATTCAGAAAAAATACGATGTTGCGGTATTTCATCATGGTATTTACATTCCTCAAGGCATTGTAGGAGAAGTCTGTAGAAAACACGAAGTAAGAGTCGTAAATTGGAACCCAGCATATCGAAAAAAATGTTTTATTTTTTCACATGATAATACCTATCACCATACATTAATGAATGAAGATATTGAGCAATGGGCCCGTATAAATTTCTCAAGTAAACTAAAACAACAAACAGTGGAGTACCTTAATGACAGGACTCAAGGGAAAAAAGACTGGATTTGGTTTCACAACGAACCAAATTCCGAAAAAAATTTATTAGTTAAAGAAACTAATATCGATTTAAATAAGCCAATTGTTGGTTTGTTAACAAACGTAATTTGGGATGCCCAGCTTCATTACCCTAAAAATGCGTTTAGCAGTATGCTTGATTGGTTAATTAAAACAATTGACTACTTTTCGAAGCGCCCTGATTTGCAACTATTAATAAGAGTTCATCCTGCTGAAATCAGAGGAATGACACCATCACGTCAAAATGTTGTTAATGAATTGAAAAAGCATTATAAAGTTTTACCCAAAAATATTTTCGTAATTGGTCCTGAGAGCGAAATCAGCACCTATTCTTCAATGGAACTTTGCAATTCTGTAATTATCTATGGAACTAAGACAGGAGTTGAACTGACTAGCCGAGGAATCCCAGTAATTGTAGCTGGAGAAGCTTGGATAAAGAACAAAGGATTAACTTTAGATGCCAATTCTGCCGAGGAATATTATAGAATACTTGATTCACTTCCTCTAAAAAAGAATAGATTATCTGATCATGAAATTGATTTAGCTCAGAAATATGCTTTCCATTTCTTTTTTCGGAGAATGATTCCAATTGAGTGTTTTGTACCATTATCAGATGGAAAAAAGATGCCTTTTGAAGTTAAATTAGATTCACTTAGTGAATTAAAACAAGGCGTTGACAAAGGATTAGACGTGATTTGTGACGGTATTCTGACTAATTCTCCCTTTGTTTATAAATATGAAACCATTGAAACCTAAAAAATTGATTATTTTGAAATTCACTTGAAAATGTCGCAAATTCGCACACAGTCACATGACTTTCGAAAGAATCAGTTTTTTAAGATCACTGAGTATTAAAAAACCTGCGGGAATCCAAATCAAAGTTAAAATTGTGCCTATGATCATGCCCCACGAAAGCGCCAAAGTAATATCAACTAAAATAGCGTCGTAACCACCCAACCCAAATGCTGTGGGCAGCAATCCTACGACTGTCGTCAATCCAGTGGCTAAAACCGCACGGAGTCTTTTGCCAGAAGCTTCAATCAGAAGCTCTTTCAGACTGACCTGAGCTCCCCTTTGAGCCTGCAATTCACGAATATAATCCACCAAAATAATGGCAGAGTTTATGACCACTCCTGTTAATCCCACCACTCCGATAAATGCTAAAAAACTTAACGGTCTGCTGATGACGGTGAATGAATAAAACACTCCAACCAATCCCAGCGGAATTGTCGACAAAACTAAAATCGATTGTGAATAGCTGCCAAAAGTAAAAACCAAGGTCGCAAAAATTCCAAAAAGCGCCAGAATCAAAGCAATCTGCAATGACTGTAGTGATTCGTTTGTGCTTTCTTCTTCACCACCAAAAATCGCACTCACTAATGGGTATTTGTCGCTCATCTTTAAAAAAATATCCCGAGCTAAATCATTGGCCGATTGCGAGGTCACATTTACGTTATCGACTTCTGAGGTAATGGTGATTGAATTTTTATATTCGAATTTCTTTTTGGTTTTTGGAGCCTGCCCTTTTGTAAACTGCCCTAATGATGTCAATGGGATCAAATTTCCCTTGGGAGTTAAAACTTCGACTTTTTTTAAATCATCGATGTTGTTTCGGCTGGTTTCATCAAAACGTATTACCAAATCAAAATCTTTCCCAAACTCTGTCAACCTGGCAGCTGTCGAGCCCTCTAAAGCCGTTCTGAGATTTAATCCAATCTGATCCGTTGATAGACCGGCGTAGGCACGGGCCTCGTCGTTGGGATCAAACAAAAACTCATCACCGGTGGTTTGCTCGTCGTCCTCAAGGTCAATTAATCCTTGAACCTTAGCAAGCTCTGCCAGCATCGCGTGGCGGGCTTCACTGAGCTGCTGATAATCTGATGAACGTAATGTCATCGTCAGCGGCTTACCAATGGGTGGGCCGGACTCAATGGGCTCAAAGGTTAATTTTTCTAGCTCATCTGGTTTTTTAATTTCTTTCAGTGTCGCCAGAGTTTTTTTCACACTCAGATCTGGAGCTTTATCTGGTTTTATAGCTACCAAAATAATCCCCACATTAGTGCCAACCTTTGTTCTGGGATCTGCGGGATCAGTTTGCGATACACCCGTGCGGGCAATCACTGATTGAACAACCTCTGGATCCATTACAGCCAAAACAGATTTTGAAACCTGAGCCGCCAATTGATCCGTTCGATAAATACTTGTATCAGGTTTGGCTTCAAATCTGGCGACGTAATATTCAACCCCGTCAGCCGGAAAAAGCTCAAAACGATTAAACATCGCTGTGACAAAAACTCCAGAAAAAATCAAACCCGTTAACGAAATGACAGTCAGGTATTTACGTTCAAGGGTCCACCGGATCAAATTCTGAAATTTATTTTCGACTTTAACAAACCAGTCTGCTGCGGAAACTTTTTTAGCCCTGGGTTTTAAAAACTGCAACCGAGCCGGTAATAAAGTCAGTGATTCAATCAAACTGATCGTCAGGGCAATGGTGACCACCACAGGAATCCATTTGATAAACTGCCCCATCACCCCCTTAGTGACCAGCATGGGTATGAATGCCGAAATAATTGTGATGGTCGACGCCGTGAAAGGAATCACAAACTGCCTAGCTGACTTGATAGCGGCCTCGGAACCAGACATCCCATTTTCGATAAGGCTGGTGTAGTTTTCAGAAATCACGACCGAATTATCCACCAGATTTCCCAAACATATAATTAAAGCAATCATGGTGATGATGTTAAAGTTCGCACCTAAAAATACCATCACGGCCACAGTGGCAACACCGCAAATAGGCAAACTCAAACTGCTCAGCAATCCTGCCTTGCCAGGTAAAAATATAAACAGAACCATCAAAACTATGGCCATACCAGACAGAGCATTAAATGTGACAATATCCAATCGATTGCGAATGCGGGCGCCTTCGTCATTGTAGACTAAAATTTTGTGGGACTTTTCTAGGGTCTTTTCAAATTGGGCAACCCTTTTATCAACCTCATCCAAAACTTTTAAAGCATCGGCATCTGCTTTTTTGGTAGTCACCAAAATAGTGGCTTCCTCACCGTTTATACGCGCAAGCAGCGTGGGCTTTTTACCCGCATCAACCACACGGCCGATGTCACGGATTTGCACCGTCTGGCCCGCATCGTTTGATCGAACAATTACGTTTTCTAGATCAGCAATCTTAACTTTCTTGCCAAACACACGGACCAAGCTGATTGTTTCGCGGTCGTCAATATAACCCGAAGGGACGTTTTTAATTTGCTGTGATAACGCCGAAAAAACCTCTGCCAAACCAATGCCGTAGGATCGCAGTTTTTTTTGATCCAACAAAACCTGCAGCTCACGGTCCAAATAACCGCTTAACCGCACCGAAGAAACCCCTTTTACGTCTTCGATTTCGTCTTGCAACTGGTCTGCTAAAATATCACGTCTGCGATCTTTGTTATCACCTATCAGTGCTAATTCCAGAACTGGAATTTCCTTGGCATCAACCTCCATAACCAGCGGAGCATCGGTGACCTCTGGGGGCAGCTTTCCGGTGGCACGCTGGACGGCTTTTTGGATATCTGAAACAACTTCATCTGAATCTATGCCGTCGATATCAATCCTGACTGTGATATCGCTTAAATCACTCTGCGAAACTGAACGGACGTCTTTGATGCCAGCTATTCCGCGAAGCTCTTCTTCGATAGTCTGTGTGACTTTGTCTTGGACCTCTTCGGGTGAAGCTCCTGGAAAAACTGTGGTGACGGAAACCACCGCAAAATTAACCGGGGGATAGGATTCGCGCTGAAGCAAATTGAAGCTCAATATCCCCACAATAAAAATAAATGCTGTGGTTAAAAATGAAAACTTCCAGTTGTGGACAAAAAAAGCAAAAATATTATTCATAAGATTCATACCTATACTGGGCCAATTGTTGGTAGGCCTTTTCTAATTCCAGCGCTAATAAAAATTTTCCTGCTTGAGCTCTGGCTAAATCCAGCTCAAATTGTAAAACCTGGTAAATCGATGACCGACCCTGGTTTAAAAGCTGTCTTTCGTTTTTTAATTTTTCGCCCTGAGTTTTTTCCAGGCGCAGATTCAACGACAGCATATCGACCATTTGATTTACTTGATCGACAAGGTCGTTCAACAAAGCTTGTTTCTGTTCAGTCTGCAGATATTGCTGCTTTGCCAGAGCTGCTTTAGAAATGATTTCCTGACGATGAATGGCTCGGGAGGTAATGCCCTGATCAAAAGGAATTACCCACTGAATGCCAAAAAACTGAGTTGGATATCGTCCATTGCGCGATTGATTGTAAGATTCATTCCAGTCCCGGTCTTGCCCACTGACTGCCAGCGAGGCTACCAAATCCAATCGCGAGCGATTCATCTCTTGTACGGCAATAGCTGTTTGATTTTGCAGATCCTCAGAAATGCTCATCATTTTTTGCTCTGGAGTGACCTTGTGAGCATAGTTTTTTAAATCAACTTTTCTAAATTTATTGAAATCATATTTTGGCACTTGAATGCCATTTATTTTTTTAAGAACTAAATTTAGCAGTCGTTCCAACTGACTGTATTTCAGTTGTGCGTTTTTTAAATCCAATTCAGCGGACTCTAAAGCAGATCTGGTTTGTAAAAAATTTGACGAGGCCTCCAGGTTTAGAGCGGCTTTTCTGCTGACGATTTGATAGATTTTTTGAATGCGATTCAAGGTCTCGGTTTGTGATGCCAATTGTTCTTTTTGTAAAATGGTCGACCACAACAAAATCTTGGCCTCGTTCATTTTGCTGTCATAGAGGGATTCAGCTTCCAAGGCCGCTAGTCTTTTACGAAAAACTTCTGATTGATACTCTGCCCGAATCTTTCTGCCAAAGCCACCTGATAGCAATGGCAGTTTTAAATCCAAAGTAGGCTGAGTTTCCCAAATTTTCGAATCAAAATTACCAGAACCCGCGTTGCCGTTTGTGATTTCAGTTTGTGTGGAATTCAATGACAACTTGCTTTCCAAACCAAAGCTGAATGCTTTTTGCAATCCAAACTGAACACCCGTGGTTTTTATTGAGTCATAGGTAAAATTAGGATCATCCGAAGGACGTTTATCCATTCTGGAATTTAATCCGCCCACTGCCTGCCAGCCATAAATAAGTTCGGCTTCCTCTTGATTTGATTTTAAGGCTTCGAATCTGTCGTAGAGAGCTTTGATTTCTACGTTATCAGCGCGAACCAGATTTTCAAAATCTTTTTCAGTGAAGGCATTAACTGTTAAAGGAAACCCGACGGCAACCCAAAAAAACAAACACAAATAACCTCTGATTACAATATTCATAAAGATCCTTTGATCGACTAAAAGGTTAGTGATTTTTAGGGCTGTTAGCAAATTAAATGCTTGGTGCTGGATATTAGAATTTATAAATTGTATGGCCACCTAAGCCGTGCGATGATTTTATTATTATATTATTGTCAGGATCGCTTGTTATGTTGAATCCCAATGCCACAAAAATTATTATTGCCGGAGCCAGCGGGTACATAGGCAAAGCAGTTATTCCAAAATTGTTACAGAAATTTCCCAATGCCACGATCACTGCACTGTCACGCAGCCAACAAATGACAGACGATCCCCGCGTTCAATGGAAGGCCTGCGATTTGTTTTCATTAAAATCCATTGAGACGGCATTACCAGAATCTGCTGATTTGGCGCTGTATCTGGTTCATTCGATGGGGCCTACTGCCAATCTGGATCAAGGATCTTTTGCTGATTATGATTTAATTTTGGCTGATAATTTTGCCAGAGCCTTAAGCAAAATCAATTTAAAGCAATTGATCTATTTAGGTGGCATCGTTCCACAGGACAAAAATTTATCGTTGCATTTACAAAGCCGGCTTGAGGTTGAGGAAACCTTTGCACAGTTTAAGCTTCCGATGACAGTTTTTCGAGCTGGGTTGATTTTGGGGCCCGGTGGATCATCGTTTCAGATTTTGTTGAAGCTGGTCAAAAGATTACCGATTATGATTTGCCCAGCCTGGACGCAGACACTGAATACACCTGTTGATCTGGAAACAGTGCTGACTTCGCTGACAGAAGCATCACTCAATAATGAATGCATCGGTAAAATCTATGATTTGGCGGGATGCGAACCCATTACCTATTTGCAAATGATGAGGGAAACCGCAGAACGATTGGGTGTGAAAAGATTCTTTTTTACCGTGCCCTTTTTTACTCCAACACTGTCCAGAATGTGGGTGTGCTTGATCACAGGAACCCCCAAAGATCTGGTTTACCCCTTGGTGGAATCCTTGGAACACGAAATGGTGGCGCGCAAAGACCGTCAACTTTTAAAAGGCTCTGATAATAAAAGCTACAAAGAATTATTAGAGGGCGTTTCCGTCAAAACCTACTCAGCCAGGTCGCTGTTTCAATTTCGGGCTCGATCCAAGACCGTTCGATCAGTGCAGCGATTACCCTTACCCCAGGGTAAAAATGCTGATTGGGTCAAGGCCCAATATTTTGAATGGCTTCCCAGATACTTGACTCCATTTTTAAAAGTTCAAATTTTTGGTTCTTCATTGGCATTTTGTATTTTTGGATCCAAGGTGGTCTTGATTGAGTTAAAGCTAAATACAGATCGCAGCAATGCTGACAGACAGCTGTTGTACATAGTCAAAGGATTTTTAGTACATGCTGAAAACCGCGGTCGCTTAGAGTTTCGGGTTGTCTTGAATCGCAAATACGTATTGGCTGCCATTCATGATTATCAGCCCATGCTGCCCTGGTACGTTTATGTCTACACTCAGGCCAAGGCTCATCTGATTGTGATGAATTCGTTTCGCCGCTACCTACAAAAGCAAAAATAGACCGAAAAAGAGACCGTGCAGCTTTTTCTGTCTACAGCGCAAAAAGAGACCGTGCAGCTTTTTCTGTCTACAGAGCGCAATAATAAAACAACAACCCCGAAAAGCCATAATTCCGTTTATAAAAATAATCTATATTCACAATCTTAAAAACTCAAACAGCGGGCGTAAAGCTGCACGCATTTATGTAATCAAAGAATGTAAATCATCCGCGCAGCTTAACGTCCGAACTCGTTTTTAAAACTGTGAATATAGATTATTTTTATAAACAGAATTATGGCTTTTCAGTTTTTTATTATTGCGCTCTGTAGACAGAAAAAGCTGTACGGTCTCTTTTTGCGGTCTCTTTTTGAGGGTTAGTACAGCTTGGGTCCTTCGATTTTGATTTCGCGGTTGATCGAGCGCTCTTTCAGGATTTGCTCGGTCTTGCCAAAGGGGTAATCACCTTCACGGGGTGTCTCGACATCTTCTTGCTGGATGACTGGAAACTCTTGGACCTCGATGGATTCGACACTGTATGTACCACCCGTAAAATGTGGTGGAAGCTGAACATCAAAATCAATTGTGCCATCAGTATTGATTGAACTGGCAGTGCCGTTAAATGTTCTGCCATCTGGCCCTTTGACTTTGATTGATCCTTTGATTTCACCCATTGTGACATTGCTGACGGGAACTTTTATTCTGACTGTAACGGTACCATCATTGTTTTCCTTGGATTTTATTTTTAGGTTGTTAGCATTGATTTCTGGATTGGTTTTTTTGACCTTAGTGCCCACGTGGCGAATCACCAAATTAGGCTCAGGTTGGAACTTAAAAATTTGAGAATTATTAAACTGATACGTCCACACTGGCGGCAACACATCATCAGATAATTTTATCATATGATAATATCCTACGTAACTGAGCTCATAATCCCCAGTCGGGACTTCAGCAGGTATAATAGTGTTGATTTTAATATTCTGCCCGTCTTTGGATAAAATATTTTTACTGACTTCAGATGATAACAATTTTCTGTGGCTGGTTTGAAATGAAATATTTGATTTGTCCTTCAGACTTACAAAGGTAAAAACTATTGTTTCAAACAATTCTGTATGTTTGATGGGAACCTCTACTGCCGAAACTGTGCCCTGGTCAGTGGGGACTGAATTTATTTTAACCTTGGTAAAATCAAACTTAATGTCGGGTCTTGCAGACTTAGATTTATGTTGGTTGATTTTGTCCTGAATGTGCTTTGCTGGGACAAACAATTTACCAACCTGAATATAGGCCTTGTTGGTTGCAACGTCTTCCAAGAAAGCCGAATTGATAGTAAAATCGTCCGGCGCCTCAGAAAAAGCGATTACCTTTCGACCAAAATATCTTTTTGATCCAGCGGATTTTTTAAGCGTGATTAAAAAACGACTATCTAATTTTTTGCCAATAAACACAGTGACGTCCTTGATTCCACTGACATCGTCAGTCAGCCCAAAAGCTTCAACTTCTACGGCAAGCTCGTTGGTCTTGGTTTCGTAAATATAAACCTTAAAGGTTTTATCAATTGGCAGGGACATACTGGGTGGCAGCTTGTCCTCGGGCAAAATGGCTTTAATGTTAGCTGAAATCAAAGAATTAAAAACATCGCTGAATTCGATGCCTCTGAAAACCTTGTCTTTTAAGAATTTGTACTTTGCAGGTGCTTTAAAATTTAAAGCTTTGCCAGAGACAATGTAGGCCCCGCAAGATTCTGCAAAATCTTCTTCTGCTGATTCGGTTGAATATTCGGTGACAAACTGACTGTCACCAGGCTTTGATTCCCATTTGTTATTTGCATCCAACACCCATGATATTGCATAAAACTGATCTCTGATTTTGGTATTCATGCCGGCTGATAAGGCATGGCAGAGCTCGTGGGCGTAGGTGTCTTCTCCAAAATTAGTGCTGATTTCAAAATTTGCTTCGTAAACTCTGATTTGCTCTAAGACCTTGTTGTATTCTGCCAGCACATTCCCGCCGCCTTTGAATTTTGCTAAACCATACAGCATGCGGTTGATGTGTTTGATTTTCATTTCTTTGCGACTGTGGGTTGGGATATCAACTGTTGCTGAAAACAATTGATTAAGCTCTCGGTCACGAAATTCAACAAAAGTATTATCGATGGGTTTGATATTAACCTTAAAATAGCTTTCAATAAAATTTGTTTTGGTATTAAAATCCAAAACCGTAAAAAGCTGTTTTAACAATTCGTTTGAATACGAAAGCTGCATTTCAACAGTTTCTGACATCAAATCAATGCCCTTGGCCCGAGCTTCTTTTTTAAGGCGTGTGGCAAACAGATTATCCCCTGCGCTGGCTGACAAAACAATCTGCGATGTCGCTTGGTTAAAACTCACCAGTTTAACGGTTGCTAATCTTGAAACCACTATTTGCAAAGGGTTTTTAGGCTTTGCCTGAGTAAAGAAATCATACAAAAAATAAATCAGGTCATTGGTTAAAAACGCTTCTGCGCCTTTATCTGCAGAGATTGAAACCTGGTATTGGGTCCGCAGTTTTTGCAGCATGGATTGGGCTTGGGCTTCGGTGATATACAGTGAATTTTCACCGACCAGCTGTGCCCGGTCTGCCATAGGATCTTGGCCAGAGGCTAAAGTTGTAACTGAAAACGCAAATATAAGGGACGCTAAAGTGAATATTAAGTTTTTCATAAGGACAGTACAGGTGCAATCAGGATGCTGAGTTGAGGTGGATATAAGACCCTTAAAACCCCTATGACCTGCACCGATTGAATCCACCCACTGTCAGTAACAAAACCCGCCAGCCAGTGACAAAAACTTAATCAGCTGAATCCCAATTACAGCAGATCTTTCAAAGCGAGGTGAAAATGATGGGGCAGCAAGCTTTGGTAGTAAGGTTGTTGCAACTAAAAATCATTGAGCGTTTTAGCATGGTTTAGATTCATTTTACTGAGGTTTAATTTGTTGTTAAATAACAGGTGTCGAACAATTTTGGTCACAATGTCACAGGTTGTGATTTTATTAGGTCTGGGATCACCAGTGGTCGCGCAAACCCAACTCAGTAAATGCCATGGGGCATTTGCCGAGGGCACCAACAGGGACCAGGCAAGGTTTTTATTTGAAACCAGCCCAAAGCTGATCAGCGAAAAAAAAGTTGTCGAAGTTGCAGCAAATGCCTCTGGCAAAAGGGAAGCTGATCCGTTGACGGCTTTCCAAAAATACATCGACTATTTAAATTACATTTATCCACGAGTGAGCAAGAATGATCAAAAGCGCGAGCAGATCACAAAGTCCATGATCGCCCCCTATATCATCCAGGAATTACCAGAAAAATACATTGAACTGCAAAAGCAAATCGCTCGTGAACGCGGACACGGTGATATCACTGTCACCAAAGAGGCTATCGATCAGTTATTAAGGATGCATCAAAAGGAACAAATAGATTCATTAACCCCCTGGATTGATTATTTGCTGTCGTCCGATTCAAGTATGTACCCTGTGTGGACGAAAGTTTGGATCATCAGTGGAGTTGTTAAATTAGGAAAATTCGATAAAGAAAAAGGCAGCTTTGCTAAGCGTACAAATGACACAGTGGCGGCCTTTCCGGATTTAAATCGTGAGGCCTTAGCCAATGTTGTTGATTGGGTTGTAAAAGCCTTGGATAAAGATACGTTAAAGCAAATTGAGGCCTTAGCCAATGTTGTTGATTGGGCTGCAGAAGCCTTGGATAAAAATACGTTAAAACAAACTGAAGGTCCTCAATTGATCAATATCATTAAAAACAAAGCGCAGTTTGGGCATTGGTATGCCCACGCGATCAAACAGCTTCCTAGTCAGCATTTTGATAAATCCATCACCACTGGCCATTGGGTAAAATATCCGATGGGATCTGATCCCAAACCGCTAGAGGATTCCCTGGCCAATAGGGGCACAGGTTGGTGCACGGCAGGGACAGCAACAGCGGAATCGCAGCTGATGCGTGGTGATTTTTATGTTTATTATAGCAACGATGTTACCGGGGAACCCGCACATCCACGCATCGCGATCCGAATGGAAAATACAAAAATCGGAGAAATTCGGGGTGTTGAACGGTCACAAGAGCTTGATGGTGAAATTGCGAAAACAAATATTTTAAAAGATAAATTAAAGGATTTTGGAAATGAGGGAAAAATCTATTTAAAAAAAGATGCCGATATGAAAATGCTGACAGCCATTGAGAAAAAGCACAAAAACCAAAAGCCCCTCAGTCATCAAGAAATTGAATTTATATACGAAATCAATGGCAATATCGAGGGTTTTGGATATGGCCGAGATCCCAGAATCGACGGGATTATTAAGCAACGGCTTAATGAGCATCCTGAAGATATCGATCTTTTAAAAAATTTAGCTCTTGGCGGAAATCCAAGTGCCCAAAAGAGAAAATCAAATTTTTCAAGCAGGACAAGATTTGTTGATCTGATAAAGACTTCTGGCCGTAGTTACGATTATTCAAAAACCCAGCAAACCCAAGTAAGAGCATTGCGTCTGCTGAGTGAGTTTATCATTTTAAACGACAGTGTTATGGAAGTGTTTCTAGCTGCGATGAAGGATTATAGTGATCGTGTTCGAGAGACGGCTACCAATGAACTTAGGAATAGCAAATCACAGGACCCAAGAGTGTTTGAGGCAATGCTCGATGCAACTAAAGATAGCGACGGCATTGTTCGCGCGACGGCATTAAGAGCAATCGGAGAAATCAAATTTCAAGACACAAGAGTATTGGAAGCCCTGCTGGCTATTGCGAAAGGCAATTTACCACAAGATCGCTTTATGGCCATCGTAGGACTTGGCGCATTTGGAACCGAACATCCAAGAGTTATGGACGCTTTGCTGGTGGCGATGAAGGATAGAGATGGAACCAACCGAGTGCAAGCATGCTGGATACTTGGAAATAGCAAATCGCAGGATCCAAGGGTTTTGGAGGCAATGCTTGTTGCATTCAAAGATAAAAGTGAACGTGTTGTTCGCAGGAACGCAATAATATTTCTTGGAGAATGGAAATCACAAGATTCTAGAATAATCGAAGCTCTGCTTGATGCGATGATAGATAGTGATAACGAAGTAAGATTAGCAGCACTCAGATCCATGGCAATTTCAAATTCGCGAGATCCAAGAGTTTTGGAAGCTCTGCTTATTTCGACAAAGGATCCCCATCAATACATTCGCTTTTCAGCAACCAAAACACTTGGAAATAGAAAATCGCAAGACCCAAGAATACTGAAAGCTTTGCTTTCACGAGTATATGATGCGGACTTAAATATTAGCAGTATTGCCACCAGAGCACTCAGAGCCAGCAACTCGCAAGATCCAATAATTCAAGATGTACTGCTTAAATTAGGAAAAGACGAAGATCGAAACATGCGATGGATCATTGATGAAACACAATACTTTTAAATGTAACCAGACAGTTTGTTACTGCTTAACACCCTTACTGATTTTGTCTTTTGTTTTTTTCCCGCTGGAGTCTGAGCATTTTTTAAAATCACCATTTAGCTTTGCAAACGCGCCGACCAACGAATCACGATCACAGTCATCAGCACAACCTTTATCGCATGACTTTAGATCTTTGGTTTTATGTGGACACTCAGACATGCATTCGTAACATTTCTTGGTTTTATTTTTTTCAACCTGAACATTGTTCCATTCAGCTACTTGTTCATCTGAACATAGATTTTTGCAACCGCGATCACAGGGTTTTAAATCTTTTGAATCATGGGGGCACTCAGACAGACATTTTTGACAATCAGATGGGATTTGAGCAAACACAGTTCCACAAAAAGCAAAAGCAACCAAAAACACTAATATCCTCATAAAAAACTCCTCTTTTTTTATAACATTATTAAATTATATTTAAAAAGAATAGGATTCGCCCAAAGATCTGGACCTGTGCTGTCAGCTGAACATTTTCGGAACCACGGAAGCAGGGTGATTTGTGCTTGATGGCACAAGCTCAGATTGTAATTTAAGGGCCAGATTTCCGGCTGCGGATTTTACCAGATAAGCCGGATTGTCCTGCGAGCCTTTTCGTTTGATCTGTTTGCCTTTGATTTCTTGAATAACTGTGTCCGTAAAAATCTGTTCAACAGTTCCAACAATTGGTCGCCCCAGCCATTTCCACTGAACTTTGTCGCCTACTTGATACGCAGTATTGTCCATTTTAAATTCGCCTTTTATTTTTTTAAACTTTGTTTTTTTGCTTGTTTGCATGACTCAATCACCCCACAGGTTTTCAGAATCCAATAAACCAACCAAACCCAGTTGCGCCATCTGGATCATCAACCCCACACTTTGCATCCGGTTCAGATCTATTCCATCCCCCGGCACGGCTTTTTGGGCCAAGACATCATAGCTTTTTTGGATCTTCAGCAGCATCGGAATTTCCCTTCGCTTTAAAACCCCATGGATGATTGCCATGACGTCTTCTTCTGCGATGTATCTTTTGGTTTTGGCATTTTCGCTTGGAATCTGCTTGATAAGCCCCTCGGCCTCAAGCTCTTTTAGCGCAGGACTTATCAGTGCTTTTGAAACACCAAGGGTTTGACCCATCTCAATACCAGACAGTGGCTCGCTGGATAAATAAACCAGAGCCCAGATCTGGCCGTGGATTTTACGAAAGCCCCAGTAGCGTATAAACTGTCCCACACCGTCCGCCAGAGCATTTACCTGATTTAAAACTTGCTTTTTCATATAGTTCATACTACTATGAACTATATCGGAGGTGCAATATGAATCTGCAAACAGGAGCAATTTATTACGATGGACTTTGCATCGCCTGCTCGACCGAAATCAATCATTACCGCAAACAGACTGGCGCAAATAAATTTGAGTTTGTGGACATCACTCAGGCTGATTTCAAGGCCGAGGACCATGGGATCGACCCCTTTCTGGCCCACAAGGTGATGCATGTGCGGGACACAGATGGAGTCCTTCGCCAGGGCGTGGATGCCTTTCGTGCGATTTGGAAAGAGCTTCCCAGATATCAGTTTTTGCATCGATTGTCCGACAGAAAATCTGTGCGCTCTATATTGGAAGCCGGTTACAAATTTTTTGTTGTGATCAGACCCTATTTGCCCAGACGGAAAGCTGATTGTTCCAATAGCCCCTACTGTGAGATCAAACATGATTAAATATCCCATTTCATTTTTTGCAAAGGCCGAATCCCATCAAGGAATTAATTCTGGCTGGCAGATCGAAAGCCAAAATTTCACCACAAACTGTGCTGTACCGACAGAATTTGAAGGCCCCGGCGGGGCTCTGTCACCAGAGGACCTGTTTGCTCAGGCGCTGACCAGTTGTTTTATTGCGACCTTTAAGGTCTATGCAGAAAAATCAAAAATCAGCTTTAAACATTTAGGGGTCAAAACAGAACTTATCACCGATTTGGACGAGTCAAAAAAACCCGTCATGAAAATATGCCTGCTGCATGTAGTGATTGAAGGCTGTGAAAGTCCCGACAGAGTCAAAACAATTGCCGACAAAGCCTTCAAATCTGGATTTATTCTGAATTCTGTAAAAACTGAACTGAAAATGGAGTTGCACTTTGCTTAAGCCAGATTTTTGGAGGACAAACAGCTATCCGTGTTGGGACTGGACACGGTCGCACAGCAAATGGGTCGTGCTTGTGTTGCTAACAATGTTTTCAGGAGGCGCCATGGCTGTCGAAGAACCCAAATACACCGTTGAAAAAAAATATGAAAATATTGAAATTCGTTTTTATGGCCCAACCATAGTTGCCGAAACCTTGGTTGATGCAAATTTTGAAGACGCCGGCAATAAAGCTTTCAGGATTTTAGCCGATTATATTTTTGGCAATAACAAATCAAAAACTAAAATTGCGATGACTGCCCCTGTATCACAAACTGCGGGTTCAGAAAAAATCGCGATGACAGCACCCGTGAGCCAAAGCAAAGATGCCAAAGGACAACTGGTTCAGTTTACTATGCCAGAGGGCTATACCATGGAAACCCTGCCATCGCCCAACGATTCCAGGGTTCAATTGCGAACAATTCCTGCACGCAAGGTCGCGGTTTATAGCTATTCTGGTTCATGGTCTGAAAGTCGTTACAACGAAAAACTATCTGCGTTCACTGCCGAGCTATTAAAACAAAATATTAAAACCGTCGGAGAACCTATTTTAGCCAGGTTTAATTCACCCTTTCAGTTATGGTTTTTAAGGCGCAATGAAATCTGGCTGGAGGTTGCCCCTTAAACAAGACTGTGTCAGCTATCCTGACTACAGAGCGTAATTGAAACTCAGTTCTTTTTATTCAGGCCATTTTTGAGTAGGCTTTCCTGATGCCTAGCAAATGCCCCAAATGCCAAAGCCCCAATATTTACCAAGACCGCGATTTATGGACCTGCCCCGAATGCTTTAACGAATGGACAGATTCACCCGCATCCCAATCAGATGCCTCCGCTGGCATTGATTCCAGTGTTATCAAAGATGCCTTCGGAAATGTTTTGGCCACTGGGGATTCTGTCACCGTCGTCAAAGAACTTAAAATCAAAGGCTCATCATCTGTGGTGAAGGTCGGCACTAAAGTTAAAAACATCAGATTGGCCGACGGTGGCGATGGACATGATATCGCTTGTAAAATTGATGGGATTGGCTCGATTAATTTAAAATCAGAATTTGTTAAAAAAGCTTAATCAAGGGGACATAAAAATGAAAAGTATTTTAGTTTTGATCATTCTGCTGATGGGTGAATTTTCATTGGGCCAGGATTCGATTGTTTGCGAATTGCAAAAAAGATCCAAAGACAGCTCACAAGAACACCAGGTGATCGCAAAACACACTGAAGAAATAAATGTTTTTAAACAAAGTTCCGTTATCAATTGGGATCAGGCTGTACCAGGGCTTAACATCCAAGTGATTTTTGCATTCAGTCAGGTCGTTTATTATTTTAATTCTGAGGGAAAACAATTTTCGATGACGACTCCAATTTATTTGGATAGTCCGATCAACGAGGGCATCTTTCACAATGACGAAATTTACGTTGCCTCTTGCGGATTTAAAATCGCCAGTTTAAAGGGAGTCTTGGGCTGGCTGCTGTATAAAGATTTAAAATTATCAATCCTGCATTCGATTGTTGAAAAACTGTCTGCAGTGACTGAATCAACCAGTTCAGACTATGAACGTTGTTATTTGCTGTCCAAATTTGGTGAAACCGCCTGGAGTCTGGGATATTTTCTGGAAAGATCACAATCGGCTTTTGCAACAGAGCTACATCCCGCATTAGATGAGTTTCAAAAATCCGTGGTTGAAATCGAACCTGTTTGTGAAAAACCAAACAGCGCCAATTCTGCAAAAATAGCGGCCTTAAGCCAATCCATTGCCTTGGGCTTATTAAAAATCGAAAAAGAATTTCTGTCGCAAAAGTGACCGTCAAAAGTGACCGTATTACTTTTTCTGTCTACAGCGCAGAATAAAAAGTCTTAAAGATTAAAAAACCAAGTTGCCACTTATAAATCTAATTTTACTTTGCAGTTTTAAAAACGAGTTCGGACGCGAAGCTGCGCGGATGACTTACATGCTTTCAGCACTTAAATGCGCGCAGCTTTGCGCCCGCTGTTTGAGTTTTTAAGATTGCAAAGTAAAATTAGATTTATAAGTGGCATTTTGGTTTTCTAGGTTTTCGATTTCAATTCTGCGCTGTAGACAGAAAAAGTAATACGGTCACTTTTGCAGCCAGGACAGGCAAAGGCCTTTTTGCAGAATGAATTCTGCGGTTTTAAATTTTTCGTTGGGTTGGGCTGAATTTCTGACCGTATACACACAGTCACTGGGTTTTGACCCTGAACATTTGCGGCCAATCACTGTGATGATGTGATTCATCTCGGTAGCTTTGTGGCTAAATCCCACGATTTTTCCTGATTCCAACAATCTGTCTAAATTTCCTAAAATAGAATCTGAGTTGTGTGTCTGCAGGGATCCTTGCTTTGCAAAATCACATTTTAAATTTATTTTTACTGTTTCTGGTAACCACAGTTTTTGCTGACAAGAATTCACTAACATACTGTATTTGCCAACCTGGCCATTATCCGGAAAATAATCTGAACCTCTATTTTTGCGCGATCCCACTGCCTTAAATGGAGTGTAAATGCCAACAGCTTCGTCATCTGACTCTGTGACGCTGGCAATTTGTCGACCAGCCCCGCTGCTGTTTATTTGAATCAAAGTGTAACCCTTAAAAGGCTCTGGTAAATCCTGCTGCAAAAGACTCTGCAAATCCTGCGACTCCGGCATCACAATGTAATGACCTGATTGCCACACTCTGCCACCCGCTTGCGAATCACCTTCAAACCAAGGCACAGGCCCGATTAATTTTACCCCTTGATGTTGGGTACCCGCAGACCGGCTTTGGTCATCATGGCTTTTAAGCAAGCTTGCACATTGATAATAGGTTTCATAAATAGCTGCAGACTTGTTGTTGCTTTTTGCAAAGTTTAAAATCCGACAATCTGTTCCCAGATGATCAACCTGCCGTAAATAATTTTTATTTGAAACTAACACTCTGACATTTTCAAAAACTCTGGCTCTGAATTGCACAGGTGGAATCTGGGGATCTGGTAAGGCAAATTTTTTGGGCTTTTCGATCCATGTTTGAAAATATCTTGAATACTGATCACTGTCCTTGCAAAATCCCCTATTGCGAATCATTTCAATGACTCTGGTTGCTGATCCCCCATTGCCCTTTAGAGCAATTTCGCCAGTGGTATCGTGCTTATTTTTTTGATAATTAAATGTCTGATAGGTCAGCGCCAATTGCGCCGGCGAAACCCGTTCGCCTAATTCTTGACTGATCAAATCCGCCGCCACATACGAATAACAATAATTAGTTCTGCCTTGAAACAACAAAGGACCAATGGATTCCAGGTCTGCATTGTTGATTTCAGTGATCTGCTGGGATTGACTCTGCGATTGACCAACAGGCACAGCAACCTCTGCCGCCGCGGCCAGGGGCAAGTGCTTATACTGAATATAAATAAAAAGCCATAATCCAATCAGTGTCATAAATCACCACTGTACAGCTGTGCAAAATCAATGACTGCTGCCACTGAATTTTAATTGGCGCTGACACAGTCGCGGGCATAAGGATTACAGTTTTCCCCTCTGAAAAGACCCCTTTTTGTCCCTCCTAAATCTCAGAAAAACAAAATGCATCAACGGTTGTGACACAATCCAAAAGCTTGCTTGGCTGGATAGGCTGTGGCAGAAGTAAGCCCAAGCCAGCAACCAACCAATCGGAGAAAACTGCCCCATGACAAATACCAAATCAAATACGAGCACCCACAAGAAAATTGAAGGTTTTTTTGAGGGAATTATTTTTGCCAGCCGTTGGTTTCAAGCCCCTCTTTACGCAGGACTAATTGTTGCTGGGGTATTGTATGCCTACAAATTTCTGGTGGAACTGATTCATTTGGTAGCAACAGTTCAGACGATCACTGAGGAAATGTTGATGTTGGGGGTTCTGACTTTGGTGGACATCACCATGGTGGCGAATTTACTAATCATGGTGATCATTGGGGGCTATGCAACCTTTGTCAGTCGGATTGATCTTACCAACCACCCTGACAAACCAGACTGGTTAGAAAAAATTGATGCTGGAACTCTGAAGGTCAAACTTGCAACCGCTTTGGTTGGTATCTCGGGAATTCATTTACTGAAATCTTTCATTAATATTAAAGAAAAAGCCGGTGATCAGATTATGTGGCAGGTAATCATCCACGTTGTGTTCTTACTGAGCTCTTTAATGCTTGCTTATACAGAATCAATTATGCGCAAGAAAGACTATAAATAACCAAAATCAGAACCAAGGGTTTTCATTAGATTTTCATTTGCTGGGCTTTGCAGGATCTTCCTTTACCAATTGCCGGTACATTAGTTATAGCTTCGGGAAACTCATTACAGGCGGATTTAATTATGCGTTACCTTGCAGCAATGATGATAGCACTTTTTGGTAGCTTGTGTTTTGCCAAAGACCCAGAAACTCTGATGTTTAGTTTTCAGAAGCAAAAAGCTCCAGAAGAACTGCAAACCCAAGCAAAACAGGTCGCAGATTTTCTGTCTAAAGAAATCGGAGTCAAAGTAGAAGTTATGATTCCGATGTCCTACGGAGCCAGTGTGCAGGCTTTGATTTCAAACAAAGTCCAAGTCGCCTACATGGATTCACTTCCTTATATATTGGCAAAGAAAGAAGCCCCTGTTGAAATCATTGCAGTTGAAAAAAGAAATGGCCGCACAGATTACGATTCACTGTTAGTTGTTCGCAAAGACAGTCCCATCAAAGAAGTCACAGAACTAAAAGGCAAAAAGATGGCCTTCACTTCTCAAACAAGCACCTCTGGATACCTGATGCCATTGGCATTATTGGTCCAAGAAAAACAAGTTTCCGACTATCAACAGGCAGATAAATATTTTTCTCAGATTTTGTATGCAGGCGGTTACGATAAAGCCTTACAAGCAGTGGTCAGCGGTCAAGCCGACGCCGCTGCCTTTAGTGACTATGTGATTGAAGGCGTAAAGGCCGATTTGTATGGCACCAAAGAACAGCGCAATCAAATTAGAATCTTAAAAAGAAACTCTGGAGTGCCGACACATTTGATTGCTGTCAGATCTGATTTGTCCAAACAATTAAAAACCAAAATCCAAGCTGCGTTGATGAAACTGTCTCAACAACAGGGTCAGATGCTGTCCAGTGTTTATGGTGCTGCCGAATTGATAGCTCCTGCAGATACTGAAAACCATATTGTCAAGACACGACAGGCGCTCAAAGACACCGGGCTTGATGCGAAAACCTTTGTCAAATGAGCAGGATCCTTCTTCAGACAGAAGGATTTGTTTTTAATTACGGAAAAAGCTCACATTTTTCTTTGAGTTGCCCAGCGCTCAAACTGACCGCAGGTTTGGCCATTGCTTTAGTAGGCCCCTCCGGTGGTGGCAAATCAACACTGTTAAAAATTTTCGGTGGCCTTTTAGATCTGCCAGATTCCCAAGAACTGCTCAGAACATCAAAAGTAGCCTTCATTCATCAGGAACTGCATTTGGTTATTGAAAAAACTTGTTTAGAAAATATCTTGATGGGCGCACTGGGCAGAATACCCGCCCACAGTCTTCACTTTTCACCACAAATTTTGCAAGAGGCTAAATCGTTGGCTGAAGATTTTGGTCTGAACTCTGTTATTGATCAACCTGTTTCAACCTTGTCAGGCGGTCAAAAGCAAAGGGTTGCGATTGCTCGAGCCCTGATGGCTAAGCCAGAAGTGCTTTTAGCGGATGAGCCCTTTAGCAGTTTGGACCACTCCACGACCACTGAAATTATGGACTACATTTGCAAAATCCAAAAAAAATATGGATTCTGTTTGCTGCTATCAACCCACAATCTTGCCGTCGTAAATAAATACTTTAATGAAACCTGGAGCATCCATGACGGAAGGGTTTTTCTGGGTCAACAAGGCCTTACTGAGCAAAAACAAAAACCCCTCTCAATTTTGAAACACAGTGGCCCGTGGGAAACTGCGCTTTTTGTGGGAGTATTTATTTTTGCAGTGTTATGCATAAACTTTCTGTCTTTGGAGGGCTTTAATTCTGAAAACGCAGGCAACGAGGTTCTGAGTTTTTTTCAGAAACTATTTATTCATTCACCAGCAAGCCTTCAACAGGTGTCATGGTGGTTTCTTCTTGAAAGACTTTTACTGACTTTGCAAATGGCATTTCTGGGTACATTTTTTGGTTTTCTGATCGCTTTGCCACTCAGTTTTTTAGCTGCGTACAGTTTTTTTCCGAAATTTATATCTGTTCCTTTCCGTTTTCTGTTGGTCATGCTCAGAAGCATTCCCTCGTTGGTATGGGCGATGCTTTTTGTTGCTGGATTGGGACTGGGCACAGTGGCAGGGATTGCAGCGCTTTCTGTTTACACCGTTGGTTACCTCAGTAAATGGATTTATGAAGGCTTCGAGGATATGGAGCAAAAACCTTTTTCATCCCTCAGGCAATTTGGCGCTAGCCGCTGGCAGGCCCTTTATTTTTCGGTATTACCGATGACAAGACCCTTAATGATTTCAGCCTTTGTGTTTATGCTTGAATACAATGTCAGATCAGCATCGCTTCTGGGCCTGGTTGGGGCCGGTGGCATAGGTCAAGATTTAGTGCAAAGTCTAGAGTGGCGGGACTTCCCTTCAGTTTTTGCCATTTTGGTTCTGATATTGTCAGTGGTGTTGATTTTTGATTTTGCCTCTTCACTGATTCGCAAAAGATTTGTGGATCTTAGAAATTAGTTTTTTATTTATCTGAGGGATTCAACAAAGGATCTGCAACCGGGTTGATCAAGGCGCTGGTTGAAGGCCATGTGCTTAGCAAAATTTCTGTGCACGCATTTCTTGACTCCTCCGCCAACCAGTTTGGTGGGTGCTGCTCGATTTGTTTCAGCCTCGGCCTTGCAGCCGCTTTCATAGTATTCCCAGGCCGATTTGCAGGCACCTTTCGACATATTATAACATCGAAATTCCATAGTGTTGGCACCGCAAGGCGCATTGGCTTCCTCTTCAGCCAAAACTCGGGGATATAGAACCGTTATAAAAAAGTACAGTACAAAAACTGTTGTCGTAATCACAAAAATCCCAGTTTCGGCCTGATAACTGAGCCCAAATTTCTGGATTGGATTCATCACAAACAAATAAATACCAAAAACCAATAGCCCCACAAAAAAACCGTTCACCTGAGTGTAGTCAAACAGGTCCTTTGACAACTCAAACAGATAAACCAAAGCACCAACGATTAAAATCAGTTTCAGAGCTTCATAAGTTTTTTGATTTTTTTTGGCAAATTCTTGCAGCAATCCCATCTGATTCATTAGAACAAGACCTGATTGATTTGAAAAGTTATTTTAAGACCAGGCCTTTCAGCTTGTTGGCAGCCATTAAATGACTTCGCACCAATACAATATTGCCTTCGTGATTTTTTAGATTTTCGATTTTGCCATCAACGACGACAATTTTGCCATTTGTGTTTTCGATGTTCTTGACATTAAATCCACACAGCACCAGCTTTCCACCAAATTCTGCAATCTGATCAATCTGTGCCCCCGGTTCAGTAGCCTTTAAAACCAAGGTTCCACCCATGTTAGTGATATTTGAAAAATGATCGGCAAAGGCGGTAAAAATCCCGTCCATGTCTTTTAGCTCCATCACATTGCTGAAATTTGGTTTATGCGGATCTGTGCATTCGCTTTCAAAACGTGCTTTTTCAGTTGAATTTAATTGTTCAATTTTGTTGGAGGCTATGGATCTGCCTGCAGATGATTCTATGATTCCATCCGTTGCACTGAAGGATGGCTTACTCAGTATAGCTGGATTGATTCGGGAACAGTTTTGGTATTGCAGGACAACTAAAAACACAGCAAACAACGTGGCAGATTGAGTTAACGTCACAGCTTTTCCCCCTGTGATGATAAGTCATTGCATAGGTCGTGCTGGCTTGTTTGTGATTTGCTTTTATTTGAAGACAAAAAATTGTCCACAGCTTTGACTGCGTCCAATATTAAGACAAATTTTAGTGTTTCATTTTAGGATTACACCGCTGGCGACGGCAGAAACCCTTTTGTCTGAATCTGATTTCAGATTCTCAAACTGCTTTTTTTCGCTGGGTAAAGGCTTTTGCGACAGTAAACTCAGGATCTGCCCCCTGACCCATAAGCTTTGCTTTTTTCTGAAATTATAGGATGCCGCCATTTCCTGCCAAAGTCTTGATCGCACCTGTGTATCAATATGAGACTCCAGCACCTGCACGGCGGCTGACCTGACTACCAGGGCCCGGTCAGACAACAATTTTAAAGCGGCAGACTTGCCTTCTGAGGGGTTAATTTCATTCAGGGCTGTCATAGCGGCACTGCGGATAAACCATTCCTTTCCAGACAAAAATTCTTTTAAATCAGTGATGGCCCGCGTGGGGCTTGAGTCCGCCAGCTGCATAACAGCCTTCCATCGGGTTTCGTATTCGATGGTTTTGTCATTGGCTACTGACAAAATGTCTTCGTATTTATTTGATTGCATCAACGTCAGATCAGTGGTTTTTTTAAAAGCCGCTTGAGCGTTGATGGCCAAGCAAAAGATTCCCCAAAACAATGCCGTGAATGGTTTCATTTTAAACTTTCTAAGTTTGGTTTTTTTTAACGTAATCTTCAAACTGACCTAAAAGCTTTTTTTCCTCGGCCAAACTAGTGCCTTCCATCCCAGAAGCTTCAGCTAACAATTTGTCTTCGTTCAAATTTGTGCCAACGGCCTCTTCAAACGAAATCTCTGGTCCAGAGGTGTCTGTGATTTTAGCAGCCTCTGCGGCCATTTTATCAACATCCATAGCGCCTAGATCAATTTCACCCACTGGTTCTGCGGCTGGCGCAGCTGCTGGAGCCGCAACTGCGGCTGGAGCGGGAGCTGCCTTTTGTTCTGATTCAGTTTTTTTCTGATTTTCAACGGCAGCAGCGAACTCTTTCATTAAATCATCGTCGACCACACTGCCAGCATCTGTCGCCTGAGCAGCAGGAGCAGGGCTCGCGGCGGCAGGTTGAACAGGCGCCGCAGCTACGGGCTCAGGGGCAGCCGCTGGTGGCTGAGCTTCCGCAGGCGCAGAAACTGGTGCTGGTGCGGGTGCCACCGGTGCTGGTGCCACTGGTGCAGGTGCGGCCGCTGGCGCTGCTGTTTGATTTTTCTTCAGATCTTCCAGTTCAGCTTTTAATTTAACATTTTGTTCTTTGTATTTTGATAAATCAGCGATGTCCTCACTGATGATTTCGTATTCTGACAGCTTGCCTTCAAGCTCTTTTATTTTAGCTTCCAGTTTTGATTTTTCTTCGGGCGAAATTCCAGCACCAGCGCCCTTACCGCCTTCAGCAGATTTTTGAATTTCATCGATCATTTTCTTTTTGTCTTCAAGCTCTGTTTTGAGGGTCGAAATTTCAGCCAGCAGATTTCCGCTTTCAGAACTCGGCGCCGCGGCAGAAGCCCCAACCGGAGCCTTGGCAGTCACTGTGCCAGCTTTTTCTAAGAGCTTTTTCAAAGTTTCTTCAAGCTTTGAAAAATCCCCACCGCCAGTATCCTGAGTCATAAAAGATCTGAAGGATAAAAATAAGGCCGCCAAGGCGGTCAGCGCAATCAACACCTCAATAATGGCAGTGTTGTGGTTAAAAATGAATTTCAGCAGTGAATCCACAGACATGTTCGTATTAAAATTGTCTCAGTGGACATTGCTTTGGGTCAATATGCCAGCTAGACCTAGATCGATTCAATAGGTACAAATAAATTTATGAACTACGATTTAGTGATCAAAAATGCAGAAGCCGTTGTTTGGAATGGTAGCCAGCTTGTCCAAAGTAGAGTTAACATTGCCATCACCAGGGACAAAATCAGCAAAGTTTCCTCGGATCAGATTAAAGCCAATCACGAAATGGATGCAACTCATCTGACGGTTTTGCCAGGTGTAATTGACAGCCAAGTGCATTTTCGTGAACCGGGCATGACCCACAAAGAAGATTTAAGTTCAGGAATGCTGTCAGCCTTATACGGAGGTGTTACCAGCATTTTTGAAATGCCAAACACCATTCCACCCACCACAAACAAACAAGAATTTTTAAATAAAATTGCATCAGCTAAAAATTCTGCATGGGTTAATTATGCGTTTTTTATTGGTGGCGGATCTGAAAACATACAACAGTTGTCCGAACTGGAAACCATGAAAGGCTGCCCCGGTGTAAAGATATTTATGGGAAGCTCAACCGGAACTTTATTGGTTGAAGACGACAAAACACTGGAACAGATTCTGACTCACACCAAAAGACGGATCATCGTTCACTCTGAGGATGAATACATCCTGAGAACTCGCAAGCAACTGGCGATTGACAGTAAAAATGTTGCAACTCACAGTCTTTGGCGCAATGAAGAATCCGCACTGTCATCAACCAAAAGACTGATGGCCCTGGCCAGAAAACACAAACATTTTGTCCACGTCCTGCATATTTCCAGTGCTGAAGAAATGGATTTTTTAAAAGGCCAAAAGGACTTAGCCACAGTCGAAATTTTGCCCCAGTTTTTAACCTTTTCAGGGCCTGAATGCTACGAACGCCTGGGGACATTGGCACAACAAAATCCACCCATTAGAGACAAACGCCATCTGGAATTTTTGTGGAAAGCTGTTACTGATGGCACTGTTGATGTGCTGGGTTCAGATCATGCCCCTCATTTACTGAGCGAAAAACAAAAACCCTATCCAACCTCGCCATCGGGAATGCCAGGGGCGCAAACCCTAGTTCCGATTATGCTCAATCATGTGCACAACAAAAAATTAAGCTTACTCAGATTTGTCGAGCTGGTAGGCGAAGGCCCCAGAAAAACTTTTGGCTGCCTGAGCAAAGGCCGCATAGCCGAGGGCATGGATGCAGATTTAACAATTGTTGATTTAAAAAAACAATTTGTGATTTCAAACAGTGATATGAAAACCAAAAGTGGTTGGACCCCGTATGATGGCATGAATGTGACCGGCCAAGTGCATTCAGTTTTAATCAATGGCAAATGGGCATTACAGGAAAACCAGCATTCTGCCGTTGGCAAAGGGACCTTGGTTGAGTTCAGCTAACAACCCTAACGGAAAGCTCAATCCTAGTACCGACAGTCTGACAAAAAATGGATCCCGAAACCAAACCAACAAATGGCAGTTTTTATTTCTGCTGACTCCTGTTCTGTTATTTACATTTATTGAAGAATATTACGGGGTCGTTTGGGGAACAGTGGCGGCATTGATCGTCGGCATTGCTGAAATCATTTACGAAAGAATCAGATACCAAAAGGTTTCAGCCATTACCTGGGGAATGAATGCATTGATTGTATTGCTGGGATTGGTTTCAATCTATTTACAAGACGGGATTTGGTTTAAATTGCAACTTGCGCTGTTTGAAATAATTTTTGCAGGGCTATTGATTGGATCCAGCTTGCTAAAAAAGCCTTTATTGCTTGAGTTGGCAAAAAAACAAAATCAAAATATGGCACCTGAAGCCATCCAGCTATTGAATGGGATTAATTTCAGATTAGGAATATTTTTTATCATCCAAGCGGGCATCGCCACTTGGGCTGCTTACACCTGGTCATCCGTCGCATGGGCTTTTTTAAAAACTGCAGGCCTGATCCTGATGATGTTTGCCTACATGCTGGGTGAGTTTTTGTTCGTCGTGATCAAACGCAAACTGACAAAATAATTTTTCGGTAAAATTCAAAATTTAGGTCCCTAAATTCCACTCCTTGTGAACACTTGCTAACGGCCGCAAGCTCATCTCTCGTATTGAGTCATCAGCTTAAAAACAATTAATCAATCAAGGGTTATTTTCTGAGTCCAGAATTTGTATTTTTAAATATGGTTATATTTTTTATACCTTGTGAATACATTTGCGAGCGCGCATGGCATATCTGGTGCTGAGTCATTTGGATTAAATAGGTTTATGATAATTAATCATAAACCTATTTAATCCAAATGACTCAATACGAGAGATGAGCTTGCGGCCGTTAGCAAGTATTCACAAGGTATAAAAAATATAACCATATTTAAAAATACAAATTCTGGACTCAGAAAAGCAAATCAGATTCAGTTACAAATTGCGCTTTTAAATTATGCCTCAACACCAGATATGCCATGCGCGCTCGCAAATGTGTTCACAAGGAGTGGAATTTAGGGACCTATATTTTAAATATTGAATTTTACCGAAAAATCATTTTGCCAATTTGCGTTTGATAAAACAAAAGGCCGGGTCACCCCAGCCTTCCGATATTTTTAGATTTGTTTAAGAATCAAAAATAATTAGCTGCAACGTCTCCATTGGATTTTGTAAATCAAACCAGAAGATAAATCGATTGAGTCTACAGTCGATAATGCATCTCTGCTGGTATTGTTAGACAAAAACATTGCAGTGTTCAGTCTTAAGATTGTGTCATCACCACATCGGCTCCACACAACTGCTTCAGCCAATAAATTGTCTGTAGTCAGGTAATTGCCTTCTAATGGACCACGGAACATTTTTGTAGGAGCTCTCACGCCTCTTGATCCTGCAAAGAAATATGTTACGTCCAATTTGCTGTAAGCATTTCTGGGTAACGAGTTAAATCCTCTGTAGTCGACCTGAAAGAAAGACACAGAATAGCCTTGTGGCACACGCACTGGAATCGCTAACTGACAGTTTTTTCTGTCGATAGTTGATGGACTGCTTCCACCAGCTTGCAAAGTGTAAGAATCAAACAGAACGCTCAGTTCCTTTTGATCAGGACTCAGAGCCACAGCTGCTGAACCTGCAGGACATCCTGTGCCGCCGTATTTTGGTTCACCCAATCTAATGTCATCATCAGCTTGAGCTGCCACAGCCATCAACACCGTCATCGCTGTTAGTAAAAGTTTTTTCATTTTTCCCCCTTGGTTGGTTTGTTTGTTATTTTTTGAATTCACACTCGCAGACATGTAAAGCAACTTACTTGCCAAAGGTGTGGAATCAAAAAGACACCTTGTTATTAATTTGAATTTTTTAGATTTTATTTTCAGAACTTAACTCCTTGTTCGAAAATATTTGTTTTTG
This sequence comes from Pseudobdellovibrionaceae bacterium, assembly GCA_044359815.1. Lineage (GTDB taxonomy): Bacteria > Bdellovibrionota > Bdellovibrionia > Bdellovibrionales > Bdellovibrionaceae > JBIKLL01. Next base: position 29,465 of record JBIKLL010000009.1, on the reverse strand, counting down.
CTCATCCATGAAATTCCAACTACTTACACCACCGCAAAGTTGGATCTATTTTGCAGGCGTACTCACAAGCTCTGGGATTTTGAAAGGGACATTTTTCTGGATCTGGTTCATCTGGCGGGTCGTTAGGCGGGTCATTTGGAGGCTTAGGTGGATCTTGTGGAGGATTAGTGCCACCACCCGCTCCCAATATTATGTTCTGAGTGCGCGCATTGGCCCCACTGCTGTCTGTAACAATAACCTGAACTTCGCCATTTGATTTTGCAGTCAGATTTCCAGAATCATCGATCGAAGCTAATTGATCATTGCTGACAGAATATTTAAACGGAGGCTTTCCATATATATTGTTAAACTTCATTTTACCATCAACGGGCAAACTGCCCACGGCGGGCTCAATCGCTAGCAATTTACCTGTGACAATTTCGGTTGCCTTTAAAACATTCACTCTGCATTTGCAGGCAGTTCTGATATTTGCTTTATCACCACTGGCTTCGATGATTGCTTTTACCTGTGAAGGTTTTAACGACGGATCCTGAGCCAACAAAAAGGCCACCAACCCCGACACCAAAGGCGCTGCCATAGATGTTCCATCCAGATTGCCGTAGGCATTTCCTGGCAAGGTACTGATAATTTCAGCACCCGGTGCGGCTACATGAACATTTTTACGGCCATAATTTGACCAATAGGGCCTGTCATCCGCCGAATCACTGGCGGCTACATTTATAGTCGCCACATTGGCCGGAAAAAAATTTGCAATATCACTGTCCTTGCCATCATTGCCTGCAGCTGCCACAAACACGATGCCGGCGTTTTGAGCTCTCTGAACAGCTTCAATGATAGGACGGGCTTTATCTGGCGTTTGTTTGCTGCCCCAGCTGGCAGAAATAACCTGAACTTTTTTGCTGATGGCATAATCAATGGCTTTAACTCCGTCCATTGTATCACCACCCCCGTTGCTGCCTAAAAATCTTAGCGGCATGATTCTGACTTCTGGCGAAATCCCAAAAGTCGAATCAGAAACCCCAGTTGCTCCAACAACACCCGCACAGTGAGTGCCATGACCAGGATTATTGGGACCAGTCACATCCATGGGATCAGAATCTTTACCAATAAAATCATAACCAGAAACCATATTAGCTCTGAGTGCCACATGATTGTAATCCACACCGGTATCAATCACAGCCACAGTGATTTTACTGGAACCTTTGTTGCCAGCTTTTTGCCAAGCTTCTTTGGCCTGAACTTTATCAATTGCCCACTGAGACCTGGCAAAAAATGCCTCGGTTTGCGAAGGGTTTTTAAAAATCCCCTCTATGGCATCAAACCACACTGGCCTTGCGTACGAATAAACTTTTGTATTGGGTACTATGTATTCAACGTTTTTATCTTTGCTCAACGCTAAATAGCTTTGCACTAAAACCTGATCGTCGAAATAAACCTTGGCCAGTTTACCAGGCCTGTGAACCTCTAATATTTGTGCACCTGAATTTTGAATACTGACAATGCCTTCAGTACTTTTGTATTTTACCAAAAAAACTTCAGCTTGAACTGTGGTGGTTAAAAATAATGTTAACGCTAAAAAACAAAAAGCTATTAACGCAGAATGTTTCAGAAAAATCTCTACAAAGCGCTTCATACGCAAAATCCCCCATTTCCTTTGGTGGTGCCGAAATTAAAAAGCAAATTTCTGATTCAATCAGCAAAATTCTGCAATTGACTCTGCACATTGCTTGAATTGGAATAACCACACATGAATTGGACTGAAGTCATCGTTTTATCAATCGTAGAGGGATTAACCGAATATTTACCGATTTCCTCAACGGGACATCTGATTATCACCAGCGCTTTTTTTGGCATCAGCGAGCAGCAAGCTGTTAAAAGCTTTAATATAATCATTCAACTGGGCGCCATTTTGGCCGTGCTGTTTATGTATTCTGAAAAATTCAAATGGAATTTCGAATTTTACAAAAGGCTGCTGATAGCCTTTTTACCGGCTGCCGTGATTGGCCTTATCGTTAAAAAAAATATTGACCTGATTTTAGGCAGTACCGCCGTGGTTGCCACGACGTTGCTATTGGGTGGAGTGTTTTTGCTGTTTATAGACAAAATTTTTCCTGAAGATAAAACTAAAACCAAAACCATCAACAGCCTGACACTTACCAGTTGCATTATTATTGGGCTGTTTCAATGTTTGGCATTTATACCAGGGGTTTCCAGAGCTGCCGCTACCATTATTGGCGCCATGGCTGTGGGACTGAACAAAAAAGATTCCACAGAATTTAGTTTTTTTCTGGCAGTGCCCACACTGGCTGGAGCTTCAGCCGTAAAATCCATCGAGGCTTTTTCGCAATTTGATATGCAGTTTTTAAATTTTTGCCTGGTGGGAATGCTGATTTCATTTGTTGTGGCGGTTTTGGCGATTAAGTTCTTTATCAACATCTTGAACCAATTTGGATTAAAACCATTTGGATATTACCGAATACTGATCGGAGGATTACTGTGGGCTCTTTTGTGGACGGGTCAAATCTAACAACTGTTTTTGAACAGACCTTGTTTATTATTCCGAATTGGAAATGGCTTACCATAATCGCCGCATTGGTTTTGGGTTTATTTGTTCGAAGGATTTTCAGGAAAATCATTCTGAGTATTAAAAAATCAGCTCAGTCTGAAAACAAGGTTCACAGATTTGCATATTATTTTTTATCACAGGATTTACAAGACCCATTGTCATGGGTGTTTACTGGATTTTTTTGGATCATCACAATCAATGCTGTTGGTTACCCAGATTCCATTCATGATTTTTTGTTTACCATGGTTAAGGTCGTTTTTTCCTTTAACTTTATCCAATTGGCTTATCAATCGGCCGATGCCTTTGGCAAAGTCCTTACCGAAGTCGTAGCAAAAACTGAAAACACTCTTGATGATCAATTGGCTCCTTTTATTAACAAAACCCTAAAAGCTGGTGTTGTTATTGTGGGATTGCTGTTGGTTTTGCAAAATTTTGGCTTCAATGTATTTTCAATCATTGCAGGCTTGGGCATTGGCGGCTTGGCCATCGCCTTGGCCGCTCAAGACACGGCTGCTAATGTGTTTGGCTCAATCACAATTATTTTGGACAGACCCTTTCAGGTCGGTGATTTGGTTCGAGTGGGCGACACCGAGGGCATTGTTGAGGATGTAGGATTCAGATCAACCCGCATTCGTACCGGTTATGGATCTGTGGTTTCCATCCCCAACGCCATGATGGCCAAAGAAAAAATCGACAACTTGGGCGCACGACCTGCCCGCAGGATCAGACATGTTTTGGGTGTGACCTATGAAACCCCCAAGGAAAAATTGGAAGAGTTTATAAGCCGTATCCGTTACGACCTTAAACAAAGGGCCGAAGTCGTCCCTGATGACATCACCGTTTCACTGAACAATTTAGGTGATTTTGCCATTCAGATTCTGGTCGTTTGTCATATCAAGGTCACCAGCCTTTCGGATGAGCTGGTCATTCAACAATCCATTTTGGCTGGGATCTTGGATTTAGCTCGAGAGATTAAGGTAGAGTTCGCTTACCCAACGCACTTAGCCTATCAAAAAGTTTTAACTTAATGCCGAAGCATTTATGAATGCGTGTATTACTATTTCATTCTGAAACTGACAGTTTAAAATCTTTTGCTTTTTGGCTGGAAAGCCAATTGGGTTTTCATATTCACCAAGAGCACAGTCTGGAAAAAGCTTTGTTACAAATTAAATCCGAAGAAGCTCCCAAACTGATTGTGGCGGGTGATTGCGAACAGTCTAATAATTTATTTAAGTTCATAGCCTCAAACCAAATCAGAACTCCGATGATTTTTATTGGTCGCAAAAATCTGAGCGTGGCCAGCGTGAACAATGGATTAAATCTGATTGGCGAAATGACCGTGGGTGATGAACCCTCTAAATTAATGTCGTTAGTGCAAAAAAACTTTAGCCCCGAGGACCTGCGTGTTCAGGTGGACGGATTTTACTGCAGGATTCACATTTCGTTGCTGCTCAGGATTGTACCCTTGATGGGCGACATTTATTTAAAACTGGGCGAACACAAATACGTAAAGCTATTCAAAAAGGGCACTTTGTTTACCAAGGATGACTTGAATAAAATCTGGCATGTTAAAAAGCTCGAGTATTTATATGTTCACAAATCAGAGGCCCACAGTTTTATGTCCAAACTGCAAGAAGACCTGGATCGGTTGGCTCACTCAAGCACAGACGACGATCCCAAAGAAGTTTTGAATGTGGTTTCCGAAGCTCAAGATGCCGTTTTAAGTCTGACTAATACTTTTGGCTTTTCACCTCAGGTGATGGAAATCACTCAGTCATCGGTCAAGGCCACACTGAAGGCCATTGGCAAATCCCCTAAGCTTTCAAGCTTGGTGTTTGATAAACTGCTTAAGAATAAAAACTTGGTTTCCAGTCACAGCGTAATGACAGCGCAGGTAGCCTGCTGCATAGCTTTGAAACTGAACTGGCCCAGTGAATCGACTTTTCATAAATTAATTCTGGCGTCTTTTTTACACGACATCGCATTGCCAAAACCAGAGTTCGCATTGATCCGCAATAAGGCTCAATTAAACATGTTTCGCGATAAACTAAGCGCTTTGGATTTTGACCGGATTAAAAATCACCCCTATGCCGCGGGCGAGATGGTCATGAATATGCAAGAGGTCCCTCAGGATGTTTTTACCATCATCACTCAGCACCACGAAGACGCCGAGGGCAAGGGCTTTCCCAGAGGGCTTAATTCAGCTTCCATAGCCCCGCTGGCGGCGATATTTATCATTGCCGAGGAAGTCGTCCATCTGTACATGCAATCAGAGGGTAAGATTGAAATCGAAAAATATCTGTCCACACAGCTGCCTAATTATCCCACCGGCACATTTCGAAAAATCGCCAACAGCCTCAAAGCCGCCTAACCGAAAAGAGACCGTACGACTTTTTCTGTCTACGGTGCGAAAAATAAAAAAACCAAACGATTAACTTTTTTAATCATCGTTTGGCTTTTTTCGCACCGTAGACAGAAAAAGTCGTACGGTCTCTTTTCGGTTATTTAGGTTTTATCGCTTTTTTGTTTTTGGATTCAGAGCTGCTTTTTTTTCGACCTTGTCGTTTAAGCCAGCTGTGTTTGCAGCACGCTCTTTCAGCTCAGTGTTTGTACGGCTTCTTTTTAAAGCCGCAGTTTCAAGCTTTAGCCTTTGAGTTTCGATATTCATTTTCTCTGCTTCCAAGGTAGCCTTAGCTGTTTCCAGCTCTAAGCCTCGTGAATCAATCTTGTTTTTGATTGATTCATCAGCACCTTGCAGACGTTTTCTTTCTTCTTTGGCCTTGCTGATTTCATCTTGCAATCTCTTTAAATCATTTTCAGTTCGTTGCAATTCTGATTCTTGATCAGCAATGGACTTTTTCAGTCTGGCATTTTCCATATTCAATGTTGCCAACTCTTTTGCGTTGTTGTTTCTTTCGCGCTCATTGTTTTCTTTGGTTTCACCAATGCGTGATCTTGATTTTTCTTCTTCACGCTTCAGATCAGCCAATTTTTTACGCTCAACTTCAGTTTGATTTCTGATTGAGTCAGCTTCTTTTTGCATCTTAGCCAGCTCACGATTGATAGTCTCTAGCTCTTGATTGCTTTTTTCTTCGGCGTTTTTGATTTTTTCCAGCTCAACTTGGCTTCGTGCTTTTAATGCATCAGCCTTTGCCATTTCGGCTCTTGATCTTTCAATTTGAGCTTGGTTCATCATCTGAGTTTTTGCCAATTCAGCTTTTCTGCGCTCAACCTGTGCGGTCATTGTTTGCTCTTGATTTTTCAATTCTTGAGCAGACTTTGCTACATCATCAGCTTCAGCTTTTGATCTTTTAGCTTCTTCATCTAAGCCTCTCAGTTTATCCTGCAATCCCTGCAAAGATTTTTCTGAAAGATTTTTTCTTTCAATAGCAGCTTGCCTAAGCTCCTTAGTGCGATCCAACTTCTCTTTATATAGTGCTAATTGTTTAGTGGCTTGAACTTGCTTTTCTTCAGCCAATTTAGCCTGACGAGCATACTCTTCTGATTCTGCTTTGTGTTTTGCAGCTTCAGCTTCAGCTCTAGACAATTCAGCCTTGGCTCTTTCTTCAGAAGCTCTGGCAGACGCCACAGCATTAGATGTCTGTGCTCTGATTCGCTCTTTACGAGCTCTTTCTGATTCAGAACGTTTGCGGGCTTCCTTGGCCTCAGCCTGGATGGCTTCTGAATCAGCCATGGCTTCTTCAACTTCTATTGAATCAACGGCCCAAGCTTTTTCGACTATAATGGGTGTTAACGCAAACCCAACCAGTCCAATCGCTCTGACTAAAAACTTGTGATTCATATAAGTAAGGATGTTCATACATACCTCTTTCTTGTTCTGCTAACAGTATAAGTGGATGATGGGACTTCAGAAAACACTCAGTCTCATAATGAGCCAAAGATTTTTAAAAAAAAAGACCCGTTTTGGCGCCCCTGTAGAAAAGTTGGTCATTACACTCAGACTTAAATCACGCCTAGAAATTCACATATTCAATTTCAGAATTTTCTGTCGATCTAATAGACTTTAGAAAAATCACAAAACCTGGCCCTTAGATTGCTCTACCTAAAGATACCCCCCCATAGCGGCCTGGTCCCCTACCCCCCAACCAGGTCGCTTTTTTTTTATCTGGACTGAAAATCATCGCCCTTTAAGTCTAAAATCAAACTATGAAATGGATTATTCCTTTACTGCTGATTGCAGCCAATAGCTTTGCCAAACCTTTAAAGGTCGTCATTGACCCTGGCCATGGCGGCATCGACAACGGCGCCGTTAAAAATGACCTGAAAGAGGCTGATCTGGTATTATCCGTGGCCCTGGAACTGCGCGAGGTCACCAAAAGCGATAACCGTTTGCATCTGATTTTAACCCGCGACAAAAATCAAACCCGTTCGCTTAAAACAAGGGTGCAAATTGCCGAGTCCAACAACGCTGATTTGTTTATCAGCCTGCACGCCAATTCTGAAAGCACCCGTAAAGCCAAAGGTGTCGAGTTTTACTTTCAGAGCCAAGCTGAAACAGATGAGGAAATGCAGTATTTGGCATCATTGGAAAACCATAATTTATCTGTAAAAGAAAAAAACAATTCAGAAATCAGCAAACAATCAGAAGTTCAAGCCATCATTGCTGATCTTAAAAAACAACATGCCGTCAGAACGTCGCACCGTTTATCCCGCAAGATGGCTGAAATCTGGCAGCAGAGCTCGACCTCGCAGGTTAACATCAGACAGGCACCATTTTATGTAGTCAGTCGCGCAAAGATGCCCAGCATTTTAATTGAGCTTGGATTTATCTCTAATCCCAAAGAAGCGGAAAAATTAAACACAAAAGATTATCAAAAAGAAATCGCAAAGCGATTATACATGGGCATTTTGCAATTTAAGGAAATGGTGGACAACCAAAGACTGGCAGGTCTATAGTCCCCAGCCATGCGTAAAGATCGAAAAAACTCAGACCTCAGAAAAGTTCTTATCACACCTAATGTTTCAAGCTATGCCGAAGGCAGCGCCATGGTCGAATTTGGCGCTACCAAGGTTCTGTGCACAGCCAGCTATGAAACCCAAGCGCCTAAATGGTTGCAGGGTTCAGGCTCAGGCTGGGTCACTGCCGAATACGGAATGCTACCCAGAAGCACTCACCAAAGGATAAAACGGGATAAAGCATCCACCAGTGGGCGCACAATGGAAATTTCCAGACTGATTGGACGCAGCCTCAGGGCCGCTGTTGATTTGAAAGCCCTAGGCGAAAAACAAATCACAGTGGATTGTGACGTGATTCAAGCTGACGGCGGCACCAGAACAGCTGCCATCACTGGTGGTTTTGTTGCCCTGGCGTTAGCCTGTGAAAAACTGCTGGCTGTTTCTGAAATTAAAAAAATGCCTTTGATCCAATATGTATCAGCTATCAGCGTGGGTCTGCAAAACGGAGTGGCTTTGCTGGATCTGGATTTTAACGAAGACTCTAGCATCGGCACAGACATGAATGTGGTGATGACCAATAAAGGCGAATTTATCGAGGTTCAAGGCACAGCCGAAAAATCGCCTTTCACACAAGAACAATTTATTTCGATGATCGAAGTCGCTCGTTCTGGTTGCGAAAAGCTGTTTGCCATTCAGTCAGAGCATGTTTCCAGAATTTTAAACCTTCGCTGAAAACAATCTGTATGGATAAACTTTGGATAGCCACAACAAACAAAGGCAAATTGGCAGAAATCAAAATCATCCTGCAAAAAGCCCCCTTTGAACTGCATGATTTAGCTGAACTGAATACTTATTCAAGCCCACCTGAAAACGGTAAAACATTCTTGGACAACGCCAGGATTAAGGCCAAAAGCCTTAAAGCCCTTAAAAAAGACGATTGGGTTTTAGCCGAGGACTCGGGACTAGTTGTTGATGGTTTGGGTGGCCTGCCCGGAATCCATTCTGCCAGATACGCTGGCGACAAAGCTTCCGACAATGAAAACGTCGCAAAATTATTAAAGATGCTGCAAATCCGCAGTCCAATGAATCGCGTGGCCCATTTTGTGTGTCAGTTGGTGATCCTAGCTAAGGACAATCAGGAATTTGTTTTTGAAGGCAAGCTTTCAGGTCAAATTTCTAAAACACCTTCTGGTCTGCATGGATTTGGTTACGACCCCGTGTTTGTTCCCAACGGTGAAACCAAAACTTTGGCAGAGCTTGGGGATGGATTTAAAAATCAACATTCTCACAGGCGGCTTGCGCTTAATCAGTTTATTCAAAAAATGAATGCTCAACTCTAGATTCTAGAGGCTCACCCTTTTCAAAATCTTTAAAATTTTTAAAAATCGCTAATTCAAAAGGGCCTGTGTAAACCCTAAGGTGTTTTAAAATATTAGGTGATGGTTGCAGGATAAACAAATCGCCACCGGCCAGTTTTAATTTTTGCTTGGTCTTAACCAACAGACTGATTGTCGGCAGAGCGATAAATTCAATCCCCTTCATATCAATGGCGATCTTTAGGACCCCTTCGGCAACGGCCTCATGCAATTGTTTTTCAAATTCAGATTTAGTAAAGCTGTCGACTCGCCCCTGCCATTCCAGAATTTTACAATCGTTGTGCTGATATTGACGCAGTTTTAGTTTCATATTTATATTTTACGGCGTCGAGTTACTAACTTTAAAGTTGGACCAAAAGATTCCGGACTTATTCAAGCCAAAAATATTGTAAAACCTATCAATCTTCGCTAAACCTTTGGGCGGTGAGCGGTCTAAAAATCTTTTCAGGAAATTCAAATCCCCATCTGGCACAAAAAATTGCCAAAGAGTCCGGTATCGAACTGGGCTTTTGTCAATTGAGCGCATTTGCAGATGGTGAGGTTCAGGTTGAAATTCACGAAAGCGTTCGTGGCCGTGATGTTTTTGTCGTTCAGAGCACATGCCCACCTGTAAATCAAAACTACATGGAACTGTTTATTTTAATCGATGCCCTCAGAAGAGCTTCGGCAGAATCCATCACAGCGGTGATTCCCTATTATGGATATGCTCGGCAGGATCGAAAGGTCGCCCCCAGGGCACCCATATCAGCCAAGCTTATGGCCGATTTGCTGACCACAGCGGGTGCCACTCGGGTTGTGTCGATCGATTTGCATGCGGCTCAGATTCAGGGATTTTTCAATGTTCCTGTGGATCATTTGTTCGCCATTCCTACCCTGGCCCGTGCTTGGAAGGAAAAATTTGGCTCAGGCGAAGCCTTTGTTGCGGTGAGTCCTGATGCTGGCGGGGTCGAACGGACCCGAGCCTTCGCCAAAAGAATCGATTGTTCGTTGGCCATAATCGATAAAAGACGATCAGGCCCCAACGAAGCCAAGGCTTTGCATTTGATCGGTGAGGTCGAAGGCAAAATAGCCATCATTGTTGACGATATGATTGATACTGGAGGCACTCTTACACAAGCTGTTGACAGTCTTTATAAAAATGGTGCAAAAAAGGTGTTCGCCGTTGCGACGCATCCTTTGCTTTCCGGTCCAGCAGTCAGTCGTTTGATTGAAAGTAAGATCGAAAAGGTTTGGGTAACCGATACCATTCCCCTGAGCGAGACCGCCAAAGCCAGTGGAAAGATCGAAGTGATTTCAATTGCGACAGTTTTAGCCGAAGCCATAAAACGCATACACGGCAAAGACTCGGTAAGTTCATTATTTGATTTGTAAATTAGCATGAAAGGATACGATTTATGTCTCAGCGATTTGATTTAACAGTTGAAGCTCGTGAAATAGGAAAACACAACAGCCGCGCTTTTCGCCGCAGCCGCAAAATTCCAGCAGTGGTTTATGGTTCAGTTAAAAATAAAAATATTCTGATCGATGAAAATTCCGTTAAAAAATTCAATGTCTCTCAATATGACAATGCTTTGTTTAACCTTAAAAGCCCAGATTCAGAACTGAACAACGTTGTTGTCTTGATGAAAGACGTCAATGTTCATCCAGTTACCAGAATCCCATTGCATGTAGATTTGTTTGCATTGGATCTGAAAAAAGCCGTTCGCGTTTTTGTTGAGGTTAAATTGTCAGGTAAGCCGTTGGGTCTGGCTGAAGGTGGTTTGTTAAACGTGGTTAACAGAACCGTTGAGGTTGAATGTTTACCAACGGAAATCCCAGAAAACTTCTCTGCTGATATTTCTCATTTAGGTGTTGGCGATGCTCTTCACGTGTCTGATTTGACAATCCCTGCAGGTGTGAAATTGCTTTCAACCCCGCAGACAACAATTGCGGTTGTGAATCTGTTTGAAGAGGAATCTCTTACTACAACAGCTACTGCTGCTACTGGTGACGCCGCCGCTGCTGCGACTCCAGATGCTGCCGCTGCTGCTGGTGCCGCCGCTCCGGGCGCTGCTGCTGGTGCTAAACCAGGTGCTGCTGCTCCTGCCGCTGGTGCAAAACCTGAAGCTAAAAAAGAAGACAAGAAATAATTGTATCTGATAGTTGGTTTAGGCAATCCGGGTCCCAAATATGCTTTTACAAGGCATAATGTAGGTTTTTTGGCCTTGGATATGTTTGCCGAAAGCATGCAGATCAAGAAATGGCAAGAGTCCCACAAGGGGCTCTTTTGCAAAAACAAAATTGATGACCAAGAAGTCATTTTGTTAAAACCGCTGACCTACATGAATAAATCTGGGGAAAGCGTTTCAGAAGTTATCAATTACTACAAAGTTGAATTGGATAAATTGCTAGTGGTTCATGATGAAATCGAACTGCCCTTTGGCAAAACCCGTTTTGCAAAAAACCGTGGGGCCGCTGGGAACAATGGGATTAAAAGCATCAATGAATTGTTGGGAACCCAAGACTACAGTCGTTTGCGAATGGGTATTGGCAGACCCACAAATCCAGAATTTCAAATAGCTGATTATGTGTTACAGAAATTTCCTGAAAATGAGCAATCTAATCTGACAGATTTTTTGAACCTTGCCACCGATGCGATTGAGTGCTTTATTTTTGAGGGCCTTTCAGCCGCTTCGACTAAATTTAACACCTGATTTTTATAACTGCGAAGGAGCACAAATGGGACTGCAAGTGGGTATCGTAGGATTGCCGAATGTTGGTAAGAGCACGTTGTTCAATGCATTGACTTCTGCCAAGGCCGAGGCCGCCAATTATCCCTTCTGCACCATTGATCCCAATGTGGGGGTTGTGAATGTGCCAGATCAAAGACTTGAAAAGATCACTCATTTTATAAAACCGCAAAAGACCATCCCAAGCATTATTGAATTTGTCGATATCGCAGGAATTGTGAAAGGCGCCAGCCAAGGCGAAGGCTTAGGCAATCAATTTTTAAGTCACATCAGACAAACAGATGCCATTGTTCACGTTGTCAGATGTTTTGATGATCCTAATATTGTTCACGTCAACGGCAGCGTCGATCCTGTCCGAGACATGGAAATCATCAATACCGAACTGATGTTGGCTGATCTGGATACTGTTGATAAAAAATTAAAGCGCATCGAAAAAACCGCTAAGTCGTCCACTGAACCCAAAGTTAAAATGGAATACGATGTGACCAAGCGTTTGCAAGAAGCCTTGGCAAAGGGGTTGCCAGCCCGGAGCGTGGATGCGAACGAACATGAATTGCCCTTTGTTAAAGAGCTGCATTTGCTGACATCAAAACCAGTTTTGTATGCCTGCAATGTTTCAGATTCGGATTTTCAATCAGGAGGCAATGCCTGGACAAAACAGGTTTTTGAAAGAGCTCAGCAAGAAAACAATTTGGCTCTAATTATTTGTTCGGCGATGGAGGCAGAAATTGCCCAATTGGCGCCTGATGAACAAAAGGAATTTTTGGATTCTATGGGCGCTAAAGAACCTGGTTTGCACCGATTAATAATGGAAGCTTACAGATTATTAGGCCTATACACCTATTTCACCGCTGGTGAAAAAGAAGTCCGCGCGTGGACCATCCGCAAGGGTTACAAAGCGCCTCAAGCAGCCGGTGTGATTCACACTGATTTCGAGAGGGGCTTTATACGAGCAGAAACCTATCACTGCGATGAACTGTTTGCTCTGAAATCTGAATCAGCTGTCAAAGAAGCCGGTAAATACCGATCAGAAGGCAAAGAATACGTCGTCAAAGACGGCGACATCATGTTTTTCAAATTCAATGTCTAGTCCCACAGATCAAGTCTTTCCTGGATCTGACTCAATTTTTAGAAACTAAAATTAGAAATCTAAATATTCTATTTTATTAAAATCGGGCACAGCTCTTGATTTCGAATCGCCAATCTCATTGCTCGGGCCAAGCCCCCGCCGTCCAGGCTCCGCAGAGGCCCAATTTTAACAAAATAGAATATTTAGATTTCTAATTTTAGCTTCTAAAAATTGAGTCAGATCTGAATTTAAAATTTGTTATCTGGACCGCAAGCTCTTCTCTCGTATTGCGTAAATGCAAAGGTAATTTGTTTTTACTGTTTTTAGACACATGCAGCGAGCGTGCGGGGCATATCTGGTGTTGAGTCATTTAGATTAATAAGTTTTATGATAATTTATTTATCGTAAGACTGATTAATCTAAATGACTCAATACGAGAGATGAGCCCGCGGCCGTTAGCGAGTGTCTAAAAATAGTGAAAAAAATTATCTTTGTATTTACGCAACACGAGAGATACGGCGAAGCTGGCCTGCAGGAAAAATTTATTAACTGTGGGGCTAGGGCATTAATTGGGTGAGCTCTAGGAACTCGGTTTGAGAGAGGTTTTGAGTGCTGATTTTTCTGGGGTCTTTAACCCTGACGATGACTTGTTTTTTTGAAGGGTTCACCAAGATATATTGGCCGCCATACCCCCTGGCTGCAAAAACATCAGATTTTTCAGAACCTGCAGATTTATAAAGCCAAAATAACAAACCATAGTTTTCAAAGGGTTGGCTTTTGGTAGACAGTAATTTCACTGAAGCTTCAGACAAAATTCTTTGCTGTGCATACACACCCTGATTAGCCAACATCACACCGATTTTAAGCAAATCACGGGGGCTTGCAAACATCCCACCACCTGCTTGAATGTGATTGTTTTCATCATAGTTCCATTCAACACCTGAAATATCTAGGGGTGATAAAATATTTTGTTGGATATAATATTCGGCAGGTTCGTGGGTTACCCTGGTGATCACTCGCTCCAGTAAAGCCACAGCCACGGTGCTGTATAAAAATCCGGTCCCCGGCTTAAATTGCAAAGGGGCTTTTTTGGCAAACTGAATAAAATCAGGTTGTTTTAAAAAACCATCGCAGTCACAAATCCCGCTGGTGTGATTCAGTAACATTTTAACGGTGATTTTTTGCCTGTCAGAGTCTTGATACCATTCAGGGATAAAATGATACATCGGCAGATCCAAATTAGGGATTTTTTTATCTTCGAGCAATTTTAAAATCGCAATGGCTATCAGACTTTTTGTAATGCTTTGGACACTGATGGGAATGTTGGGATTGATTCTATGCGAATCATAAACCACTTGGCCGTCTTGATAGATCATTAAAGCATCTGTCTGGCTGTCCTGAGATTTTTTAATCACTTCAGCAAACAGACTTTCAGAATTTTTGGCAACTGAGGCCTTTGCTGCAGAAGACTTGGGTTTAACAGTCGAATAGCCAGTGGGTGCTGATAACTGGGAATTTCCAGAAGCTTGAGCTTTGCCAACCAACCCAATCAAAATGATCAGGGTCATTGCTGACTTTAATAATGCAGAACAGATTTCCTTCATAACCTATGACAGGTTACAAGATTAAGGCCACCCAGAAGGCCCCTTTAAAACCAATGATTTCTTGACCTTAGATTTAAAAAGTCTGAAATTTTCCTAATTGCAGGAACCAAAAACGGCAGGCCTAATACAAAAGTACGAACTTTAAATGCGAAAACGACTGTATAAAAAAACCTTTTTACCGATGCCGAACTGCCATAAGTGATAAACATTTTAGGTTCAGAAATAGCTTATTTTAAAAACTAGAATTTCTTACCGATACCAATGGCGCCGTAACCAGCAGTGCCTTCATAATAAATCGGTAGCGAAAAAACCCAATTGTCATAAGTGATATTGGGACCAAAACCTATAGTCGCTGATACGTCGGATTCATAGTACCTGAGAGATGGATAGAAACTGAGACCATAAACATAGTACCCTTTACGAATTCCAAAAAATGGTCCGCCAAAATTAAAATAAACTCCCTTACTGCTAAAAGCGATGTTGGGTTGTCCAAAAACTTCTGTGTCGGAATACCCAATGCGAGTCTGAGAAAATGCTGCCGCAGACAATACAATGCTCATCAAGTTGATTAATAAAAATGCTTTCATTGATTCTCCCTTTTTAAAGACCTTATTATAATGTTTAGACTCAGTATAGTTACAAATAGCACTGCGCTGGGACAAACTAGTAAATGGGGATAAAAGGCGATGGATTTCCAACCATCTAAAATCAACACTCCCCAACTGAGCCCCGGAGGCTGAATCCCGAATCCGTAAAATGATAAAACTGAATCAAAAATAAAAAAATAGGTCAGCTGATAACAAAAAATCGAAATCACCGATTCCTTCATGTTTGGAAATATGTGTTTGAAGATTAATCTGAGCTTGGACACACCCATTGCCTGTGCCGCTTCAATATATTGGGCAGAAATTATTTTATGACTGGCAATGCGAGAAATTTTCGCGCTGGAAATCCAGCCCACTGAAAACATAGCAACAATCATAAACAGCAAGCTTGATCCCTCTTTATAAAAAGACACAAACAACAAACAAACCCAAATCACAGAAGGAACCGAATCAACAACTTCGACAAATCTTAAAAAAATTTGCTCTAAAAACCTTGGCATCAATGAAAGTCCAATCCCAATCAAACTGCCCAAAAAAATACTGATAAGGGCCGAAGTCACTCCGACAAAAACTGTGGTCTGGGCCCCCATTAACACCCGAAACACCAAATCGCGGCCCATGCTGTCTGTGCCAAACCAATAAGAACCACTGGGTAAAATAAGAGCTTTATCCAAATCAATATGAGTTCCTAAATCAGGAAAAAAAACAGGCACAACCAAAGCGGCGGAAAATAAAATGACTAAATAACTGATCGCCAGATTCCGTTTCACAAAATATCCAGCCTGGGATCAACCAACGAATTTATCAAATCAGCAATCATTTGCATCAAACTGACCATTGTACCGATCACAATAATGATGGCCAGTGACAGAGTAAAATCCCTGCTGCCCAGGGCTTTAACCAGCAGCGAACCCATGCCCTCGTAACTGAAAACCATTTCAATCAAAAGTGTGCCCGAAAAAAAGTGCACCCACACTGAGCCTAAATGTTGAACCCATACACTTATCGAATTGGGCACCAAAAATCTGAAAAATATTTTTGATTTTGAGAATCCCATGGCCTTAGCATTGATGCTATAAGCCTCTTTTTCAGTTTTCTGAATGGCTTCGGTTAAAAATCTGTACAGCACAAATACAGGTCTTAAAGCCAACAGGGTGACAGGCAGGATATAACTGATGGCAGAATCCAAAAAAGCGATGGGAAATATCTTAAGGTGAAAGCCAAAAAACCAAACAGCCACGGGCACTAAAAAAATCTGGGGCAATGACAACACCACAGTCATCAATGAATCAATAGTTGATTTTATCAGCTGGTTTCCAAAATAACTGCCCATAGTCAGTAAAAAACTGGCCACCATACTGAGAGCAAAAGCCAACAACATAATTGTTGAGGAAGTTTTTAATGTTTGTACAATTAATTGATTGGCGGTTTTACCCTCGAAACTGGAAGAAGGCCCAAAATCAAATTGCAGAAATTTTTTAAGCTGCAAAAAATACCGCTCGCCAATACTGGCACCCAGTCCATACTGCTGCCTTAAAGCCTGTTCAAACTGTGGTTTTAAATTAGCTTCTTGAGCAAAGGGACTGCCTGGTAGGGCATTCAACAGGACGAACCCCAGATTCCAAAGCAAAAACACGGTCAAAATAAATTGAACGAGCCTTGAGCCAATTTTTAGTAGATGTCGTCCCATGATTCTTTCGCAATTACTGGTTCAGTAACACGAAATGTAATCGGTGATGACAACGCTGACAAGAATTGATTCTTTTTAAAGTACATTTGATTGTACGCGTGCGAATAGGCTACGACCTTTTTGACGTAGTTACGGGTTTCAAAAAACGGAATGTGTTCAATAAATTCATCCATGTCCAAGTTTCCAAAGCTCTTAACCCAAGACTTCACTCGGTGAGGACCCGCATTATAGCCCGCAGCAACTAAAGGAATGGCTTCATCAAACTTAACCATTAATCGTTTTAAATATCTGGATCCGTATCTGACGGCAAAATCTGAGTTCAGCAAATTTCTCCAATCAAAGTTTTTTTCTTTCAGTAAATGCGAAACTTTTTCTCCAGTGTAAGGCATGACTTGCATCAGGCCCAAGGCGCCCACGGGTGAAACAGCGTCTTTCTTAAAACGACTCTCAGCTTTCATAATTCCCCAAATCAGCTCTTGAGGAACTCCAAAATCTTTGGAGCTTTTTTCCACAGCTGTTTGGTAGGCTTTAGGAAATGAAGACTCCCAATAAATCTTACCGTTTTCAGGCCCTAACTGCATTCGCAGAGGTCCAAAGGCTTGGTCGGCTATTAAAGCACTGCGATGGTACACGCCAATCGAAGTATAAATTTCCATAAGGCTTTTTAAATACTCAGCGCTGCTAGTGTGTTTTTCGATTTCGTACAGTTCCCATTTAGCCCATTCATTAAGATTTGCTGAAACCAATAATTTGGCTCGATTAAATTTTTCAGTGAATAATTCATTGTTAAATGGTGATATGGATTTTTGATCGGTGGGTTCATCTGCTGTTTCGGAAATCCTATCCTCTGTGGCGGTGACGGTCTCCCCGCTGATCAGCTCTGAATCATCGTAAACCCATTCGATAGGCATAACCGTATCAGACAAATTGCGATTAGCCAGGCTCATATTTGAAGCAATTGATCTGGTAATTGTACTTTTGGGACTGAGGGTTACCAGTTTTTGCAATCTGTTTTGTGCAGCAATCGCATAGTAACTGAAAATATTTGAATTAGCGATTTCCTCGAACATTTTTCGAGCGACGGTAGTTTCACCCAGCTTTAGGTGACTCATGGCAATCCAATATTTGATTCTTTCATTCACACCCGAGCGAGAAGACTTTGCGATGCTGGTTAATACAGTTATAGAATTTCTGTAATTAGCTTTGAGGTAGCTAATCCAAGCCAATTGCCATTTTGCATCCGCGGCTAATTTGGATTTAGGGTAAACCTTTAAAAATTCCTGAAACTTTCGTGTTGAACCATCGTAATCCTGAATCTGATAACTCATAAATCCCGATTGAAACAAGCCATCTTTGGCGACTTTGGCTTTAGGATTCAGCTTGTAGGCCCCATAGTAGGCACCCACTGCAGCTTGGTATTCACCAGCGCGAGAAGCTACATTTCCTAACATCATCAAATACTCAGGACTGTTTTTTTTGCTTTGAAAGTAAGGCAGCATAATCTGTAAGGCCTTTAATGGCTCGCCCTCGGACAATAAATAATAAACTTCTAATTTATCCAGCTCAAATTTATCATTGTCGCCCTTTGAACTTTTTAAATAATCCAGTTCGGCCTTTGCCCGTTTACCCAGACCCGACAACTGCCAGGTTCTGATGCGATTTCGTTTTTCCTGTGCTGTCACAGGGCAATTAGTGGGTTTACCTTCAAATTGATCATCCATCAGATTCAAGGTCCAATTAACAATTTTGTCATACTGCGGGTATCTTTCGTACAGTTTTTTAATCACTCGGCAAAACCGCTGCTGCTGCATCAAACCCTTTTCAGCAATTGCCAGTTCATACAAAACGTTGGGGTGCAACTCTAAACCTTTAAGTTCTTTTTCAAGCCCCACCAAAATTTTGTGGCTTTGTGCAAATTGATTTTTTTTATTCATCAAAATCGAAAGCTTAAATTCACTTTCTTTTACCAAGCGATTGTTGGCCTTGATTTTTACAACTTGCTCCAAAAGCGCTTCAGCTTCCTGAACGTTTTCCTTTTTGCTTTGATCCATCAGTAACAGATCCGCCAAAAAAAACTGAACATAGGGTTTTAGCGTATGCTCTTCGCCCTGCAAGGCGCGCAGTTTTTCAAGAGCGTCAGAGGTTTTTTTATTATAAGCCTGATGGGCTGCGGAAAACTTATTCAAGTAAGTATCCGGATTCTGTGAGTTTCCGGAAACTGAAATCAATGATGCTACTAGAATCAAAACTAACCTGCGCATTGCAAATTCCTTATCGCAAAAAAATAGTGGCTCCTGTTTAAGTTTATGATACCGATGAGAAATGGCGAAGTCGAAAATCAATTTTGTTTGTCAAAACTGCGGTGCCCAACGACCTAAGTGGGCTGGCCAATGCTCTGATTGTGGACAGTGGAACACTCTGGTTGAAGAAAAGCTGACTAAAGACAAAATCAAAGGCTGGGTCGCCAACGAATCTGTTCCTGTAACCTTTTCGCTGGACCAAAGTATTGAGGAAAAAATATTTGCCAGAACCCCGACACAGATTGCCGAATTGGACCGTGTCCTAGGTGGTGGATTAGTCCCTGGCAGTTTTGTGCTGTTGGGCGGATCCCCTGGAGTGGGTAAAAGCACTTTGCTATTGCAAGTCGCAAAGGGATTGGCAGCGCAGAAACAAAAAATTTTATATGTATCAGGCGAGGAAAGCGTTGCCCAAACAGCCGCCAGAGCCAAAAGAATGTCGGTGCAAAGTTCTCAGATATTATTAGCCAGCGAAAGCTCTCTGGCTTCGATATTAAATCTGGTAGACTCAGAATCACCTCATATTTTATTTGTGGATTCCATTCAGACAATTCATTCAAACGACGTGGAAAGCGCTCCGGGCTCTGTCAGCCAGGTACGTGACTGTGCCGCAAAACTGTTGCAGCTAGCAAAATCAAAAAATATTTCTGTAATATTGGTTGGGCATATCACTAAAGATGGATCCCTGGCAGGTCCCAAAGTTTTAGAACACATGGTTGATTGTGTATTGTCCTTTGAAGGTGATTCAATCAATCAGTTTCGTTTGATCAGGGCATTGAAAAATCGTTTTGGTCCGACAAATGAATTAGGAATTTTTAAAATGTCAGGTTTAGGCTTGCTTGAAATCACCAATCCTTCAGAATTATTTTTGGAAGAACGCAGTCAAAAGACCGCGGGCTCTGTGGTGTTTTGTTCGATGGAAGGCTCCAGACCCCTACTGTGTGAAATCCAAGCGCTGACTCTGGATTCACAGTTGGCCATGCCCCGCAGAACCAGTGTCGGCATTGACATAAATCGGCTGCACATGTTGGCTGCCGTGATTGAAAGACATTTGCATATTAACCTGTCTAAAACAGAAATTTACGTCAATGCTGTGGGCGGATTGAGACTGGAAGATCCGTCTAGCGATTTGGCTATATCTGCAGCTTTACTTTCAGCATATAAACAAAAAATCGTGTCTAGCAAAAGCGTATTTATGGGTGAAATCGGATTAACTGGTGAAGTCCGCGCCATCAGTTTTATCGAGGACAGAATCAAAGAAAGCATAAAATTAGGATTCAATCATTTCTTTGTGCCAGAAACCTGTAAAGCAGCGATCAAAGCATCTCCCCAACTGAAGGCAAAATTTAACTATGTTCGACAAATCCAGGATTTAAATGATGCAATCTCTGGGACTCAGTTTTTGTTTGATGAAGAACCTTTAGGAATGAACTGAGGCAAATCCTTTAAAAGTGCGTTCATATTGCTGAGCCTTGTTGCAAAACTTCTCATCATGCAACTAGCCCAATCAGGTAATTCACCCATCAGTTTTTGATATCCAGTTTCGGTGACTTTTATTAACTGACATTCGGTCAACGCCTGAGCTGACGCACTTCGCGGAAGCTTTAAAAGCATCGCAAATTCGCCAAAGGATTCGCCAGGCACTAGGGTCAAAATATTTACCCTTTTCCCAGCTTTGGTTTTGGTAAAAATCTGAACCTGTCCTGATTCAATAATATAAAAATGGTAATCCAGATCACCTTCAAAAAATATATAATCGTTTGGTTTAAAATTTTCTTTTACTATATCGTCCATAACAATATAGTGAGCGCAAGGCGGCTCTATTTCAAGACTATCCTGATTTTTTTGCTTCGTTTACCAATTGCATAAGACCCAACATCTTAAGTTCACGATGCAATTGTTCTTTGGGAGTGCCTTCGCTGATTAGTTGTTGAACCTTGGATTTTCTGGTTTCAATATCTAGCACTCTAAAAATAGATTTTAATAAATCATCAAAGGCAAAAGGCTTGTCCAAAACGTCAGCAGCACCCAGTCTCATGGCAGCCAAAACCTTGTCCCTGCTACCGTAAGCAGTCAGAAATATGATTGGGCAAAAAAGCCCTTTAGCTCGTAGATGTCTTAAAAATTCATCACCGTTCATTTCGGGCATATTAATGTCTGACAAAATTATTGAAACGTCATTTTTAGTAACGATCTCTAAGGCTTCTTTGCCGCTGGCAGCGCGATAAATATTTTTGAAATGCTTTTGAAGGCTTTCCGCCAACAGTTCAGTGATCTCAACTTCATCATCCACCAGTAAAATCGATTGATCTTGAGACATTTATGACACCTTTCGTTCTTTATACTCTTCGGCCGCCAGATCCAAAATCTTCTGTGAAATCTTTGTTAACGTAAGGACATAACTGGCCCCATCCAGCTCGATGGCAGCCCTGGGCATTCCAAAAACGACACAGGAATCTTTATCTTGTGCTATGGTTGGATACCCCATGTCTCGCAATGATTTAGTTTGCTTGGCACCGTCAGCTCCCATACCAGTCAAAATCACGGCCTGCAGATTTTTGCCAACTAATTTTGTCGCTGATTGAAACATATAATCCACACTGGGCTTGTGTCTGTTCATAGGGGGATCATCATTGATTTCGCAAAACACTCGGGCGCCTTTCTGCACCAGCTTTAATTGCTTACCACCAGGAGCAATCAATACTCTGTTCGGAAGGACTTCGTCATTAGCCTGGGCCTCTTTTACCTCGAAAGAACACAGTTGATTCAGGCGATCGGCCAAGGCCTTAGAAAATAATGGTGGAATGTGCTGAACGACAACTATCGGAGGAATCTGTGCAGGCATGCTTTCAAAAATAGCTCTTAAAGCCTCGGTTCCACCAGTCGATGATCCAATCAATACCACAGAATTCATATTCAATGGCTTGCCTGCAATGGATTTTGTTTTTACAACCATTGTTTGGCTTTTGACCTTGGACATAGCTGCAGATTTGACTCTTTCAATCATCACAGGCGCTAAAACATCCAGATCTTTCATGCTAGGTTTTTGAAAGTAATCCACCGCACCGGCCTCTAGGGCCTCCAGAATTTTGGGACCTTCTTCCATGCTGATTGAACTGATCACAATGCAAGGAAGTTTATATTTGGGAACTATTTCTTTGATCAACTGGACGCCGTCTTTTTCTGGCATATGAATGTCCACAGTTAAAACTTGCGGCTGAAATTTTTCAATCAAGGCTTCAACTTCGCCAGCGTGAGAGGCTGCAGCTACAATCTGAATCTGTGGATCTTTAGCCAGAATAACTGTTAACAGATTTCTGATAGTAGATGAATCGTCAACGATCAAGACCTTTATTTTTTCGCTAGATTTGTTTTCAGATTCTTCAGTCCTAGATATTTGTATACGCCCATCCATCAAGGAAAATTTTAGCAAAAACGACCCGACCTTTTCTTTTGCAGTTAATACGGGGTAATTATTGATTTTTGCTTCAGTGACGATTTTTTCAATCAATACAGGCTGGCCGATAACCTTTAGCTTCACACTGCCTTTGAAAAAACTGTGTTTTTGAACCATGTTAAAAATGGTTCTTGAATCAACTTTCAAAGCTGCCATTTCAATCACTAACAGGTCAAAATCTTTTTCTGAAAACTGCACCCACAAATATGTCGCGTTGGTTTGATTCAATGAAGGCACAGGCTTTGACGAATACCACCAGATTTGATTCATGCAGCTGCCTTGATTTCTTTTTCGCAAAAGTATTCTTCAGATAGCGAAAAGAAACTGGTAAATGGCACTCCCCTTAAGACCCTGTCCAAATCTTCGGGGATAAGCGAATTCAACAGTCCATCATCAAATACAAATTGTCCGCTTTTCCCAGGCAGTTTAAGTTCGTTAATTTCGATTGCTGACAGCGATCGCCCCATGAACACCGAAATTTTTGTTGATCGGCTCAGATTCGGCCAATCTTCTTTAAATTGATAGATTGATCTGACTACGATCTTTCCCAATCCCAACTGTTGCATGTCATTGGTGACTAGCTTTTTCTCGTCAGGATTGAGTCTCGAATAAACTTCAGAAAAATTGCTGCCCAAATAACAAACTAAAGGTGGCTGGTTTGCTGTGGTTCTGCTGATTGATTGTGACAACAATCTTTCGCCGTATTCACCACCAACAACCACCCTAAGCATTTTTTCAGGTGTCGGAATTGCAAAAACTTTTGCAAACTGCATGTCGACTTTTGAAACTGACGTTTTTTGATTAACCGTCGCTATTGTTTTAAGCTTTGTGCGGATTTGTTCGCCGCTCAGTTCGATTTTTGAAAACTCAGGTTTTTCAACATAGTCCTTAGCACCCAGTCTTAAAGCTTTTTGTGCGACTTCCATATTTTCACGGGAAACCGAAGACACCACTAAAACCGGAGGTAAATTTGGCCCCATATTTTTTTCTAGGAAAGTTAATCCATCCATTTCAGGCATATGCAGATCTAATGTAATCACATCGACTTTGTTGGTTTTCAAAAACTCTTGCGCCAACAAACCATTCTTAGCCGTTCCAACAATTTTAAATTTCAAATCTCTGCCCAACACTACTTTTAGTAAATTTAAAATCGAATCACTGTCATCCACACACAAGACTTTTAGTGGACCCTGAGGTGCTGTTTCGACCGGTTTTGCAGCATGAATTTCTGATTTTCTGAGATAGACAGAAGTTCCTACCGTGTCTAATTCAGAATAAATATTATGCAGGGATTCAGAAATGCCAATAATGAACAGGCCTTCTTTTTCCAGATAATTCAACTGCGTGTCTGTGCTTTTGCGAATCTGATCTTGGGTAAAATAAATATAAACATTTCTGCAAAAAATCAGATCAAACTTTTTACCGGCAAGCTCCTTGCCTGGCGTGATCAGATTAAAAGGCAAAAATTCGCAATTCTGTTTAATACCTTTTTTGATTTTTGCGTAGTCAGAAATATTTCCGGTTCCTCTGACCCAATAATCTTGCAAATAAGTGTGAGGGATTTCTTTGACTTCGCGAAAGGGATAAACACCGTTTTCAGCGTATTTAACACTGGCGGGGTCAACATCAGTTCCCAGTATTTTATATTTAATTGTGGGATCAATATGTTTTAAATGGTTTTCAAAAAAGCAAGCCAAGGAATAAACTTCATGACCGCGACTGCAAGCCGACGACCAGATATGAATTGTTTTATCAGGTCGGCTTTTTGCTTTCTCAACCAGACTGGGCAAAATCTTTTTTAAGTATTCAAAATGAATGAACTCCCTGAAAAAAAATGTATGATGCGTCGTTAGCAATGACAAAAGCTCTTCGGTTTCAATCTCATAGGACCCTTTCCACAAGGTCTGAAATTCACCGACAGTTTTCACGCCTTTTTTTATAAAGTGTGATCGCAAGCGGCTTTCAACCATAGAATATTGTTTTTCGCCCAGCACAACACCAGATCTGGCAGAGATTTCTTTTGAAACCTCTTTTACCAGTTTTTCCATTTCATGCTGAGAAATACCATTGGCTTCTGCCATTTAAACCTCTAAACGTCTTCAAAACCTGGATCATTAAAAGATGGAACTGCTTCGCCACCGGCTGCTTGCTTGACACTGACCTGTGATTTTTCTTTTTTACTGACTGTAAATGCAGAAGTCTTTCGGACCTCAACTTTGCCTTGAGGCTTAGTCCTGAAAGCAGTCACATTGTTTGGTGCCGATTCTATTTTAACCTCACCAGTGCCACCCTTTATCAAAGTAAACATATCTTTGACCAGACTGCTGAGCTCTGTCGTTTGACTGTTCAAATGAGCTACTGTCGAAGCGCTTGTTTGAGCCACAGAAGTGTTTTGTTGTGTTACCTGATCTAACTGACCAACAGCTTTAGAAATTTCGCTCACACCCTTTGCCTGTTCGCGACTGGCGACAGCGATCTCGGTGACCAGAGCATCCACAGCTTGGACATCTTGTAAAATTATATCCAATGAATCCTTACATTTATTGGCAGTCATTGTTCCCAATTGAACTTTGGACTTTGCCGTGTTCATCAAATCGTCCACTCTGGTTTTTGTTTCAGTGACAATCGATTGAACTCTTTGAACACTGTTTCCTAAGATCGTAAAAATCTCTTTTGCTGCTTGACCGCTCATTTGCGCCAAGTTTCCGACTTCTTCCGCCACAACCGCAAAGCCTTTGCCGTATTCGCCAGCTCTGGCGGCCTCAACAGAAGCGTTAAAAGACAATAGCTTTGTTTGAAAAACGATGTCGTTAATTACCTTGGTTTTTTCCTCAATCCCTTGGATCAATCCAGTGATTTCAGAAAGCTTTCTGTTGTTTTCAGCCATGTAAGCGCCCAATGTTTCATTGGAATGACTGATTTGTGAAATTGATTGAATCATGTCCTCGACATTTTGTTTACCAGCTACAGCTGCGTCTCTGGATTTTGCCGAAACATGTTTTGATCTTTCAGCAGAGTCCGCGTTCTTTTCAACGGTGGCATTGATTTCATCAATAGCTGCCATGGTTTCTTGTATTGCTGAGGCTTGCTCGGTTGCGCCCGAAGACAGCTCGGCAGAAGATTCTGCTATTTTCTGAGTTTCAATGGCTATTCGCTGAGTTTCAGAATTAACGTTTTCAGTGATTGTAGTGACACTGTTTGAAATTCGGTTAGCCACCCACAAAGTAAACATCACTGACAACAGGGCAAACACACCGCTAAGACTGTAAAACAAAGTTCTGGATAAAATCAGCTCTTCAAAAGCATCAGTTTCATCAGCTGAAACCGCCACTGACCAATTAACCATCTTTGGCCATTTAGGCCCTATCATTTTGCTAAAACCGATGACCTCGAAATGCTTGCCTTCTGGATTCCATAAATTCCCAAAAGAATTTTCGTCTTTTAAAAGTCTTTGCGCAAATTCAAATCCCTCTTTGGCATAATTGTATGTGAAAGACCTATCATTGTAAGTGACTTCGTTTTTGCCACCTTGAGCTTCGGGTTCATGAGCAATTAATTGATTGCCAGCTCCATCCAGCAATACCAATCGAGCACTAGGTTCTTTTACGTTTTTCATCTGTGTGTACAGATTCACAAACTCTGTGTCCAACCATCGTGACCCAGCTCTGTTTGTGATCACACCCAAGAAATCTCCAGCTTCACTTCTGATGGCTGTTGAAAACCCTGAAGCAACTCGAGCTTCTCCAAACGCTAGCTCTTGCAAATTGTCTTTGAATAAACCTTGAAAATGAGTTCCCGCATAAGCGTTTTCTTTGTCATCTGTGGTTTTGCCTTCTTTGACAGCCTTAAACCAAGGTTCCTCAGAAAAGTTATGATTTTTTAGCACATCCTGATTAACTGGTTTTTTAGCCACATCAATTGTGTTCGAAGAAACAAATTTACCGTTGGCATCGACGACCAAGATCAAATCATAAATTCCATATGTGGGAACCATGGAATCCAAATACTTTACGATTCGCTTTGGATCCAAGGATCTGACGGCCTCAGTCTGTGCAAAAGCTTGGACATCGCCGTACCTTTCGTAAAACTGTGCTTGAATCGAATTTGACAGTTTTTCAGCATGAGATAAAAACATAAAGTTTGTTTTCTCAGTTTCTTTCTGATCGATGAAATTAAATAAACCCAAGAATGTCAGGTTTAGTACGATCAAAAGACCTATTGTTAAACTCAGAATTTTTGCTCTTAGTGAAAAATTAAAGTTTTTCATATTGTTTCCTATGCTGCTTTTGCTTTGGTTATAAGGTTACGTTCATCTTTATTTAATGTTTTTTCTATATCCAAGATCAGTATTAACTGCCCCTCTTTGCGGTAAACACGGGTGACAAATCCCACCTGCTTTGTGCTTTCCATACTGGGGGGATCTGACAGATCTTCAGCCCCGGGATTGATCACGCTGTTAACGCTATCAACGACCAGAGCCAATGCTGAATCACCAAGGTCCAAAATAATCACTGTTGTTTCTGAGTGTTCTTTGGGCTTGATACCCAATTTCAATCGCAGATCGACCAATGAAATCACTTGGCCTCTTAAATTAAAAATTCCTAAAAAATGAGATGGAGCATATGGGGTTGGCATAACCTCGGGAACTGCAATAACCTCTCGGACTTTCAGAAGAGGTATGGCATATTCTTCTGCCCCCAATGAAAATGCTAAATAGCGATCAAGATCTGAGCTCATGCAGCCCTCCCTGTAGCAGGACGATGTGTTTTAATTAAATCTGTAGGTTCTATAATCAATGCTGGTTTTCCGTCGCCAAGAATTGTTGATCCGGAAATCCCTTTTAAAAAGGTCAGCTCTTTGCCCAGTTTTTTTCTGACGATCTCAAACTGTCCAATGATGTCATCAACCATTAATACAAAGGGTTGATCGCCAGCTCTGATCACAATAGCTATGCGACAGCTTTCGGGCTTAACTTTTTTACCCAGCAACGATCCTAAATAATATGAAGGAATGTTTTCGCCTCTTAAGAGCATCAATTTGCCAGCTCCCACGGTGTCGCGAAAATCTTTGGGATCAATCCGAACTGTTTCATGAACATAGGCTAATGGAACAGCAAATCGTTCGCCATTGACTGATAAAACCATGGAATCAATGATAGCCAGACTGAGTGGCAAATTAATTTTGAATGTCGATCCCTGGCCCTTTTTTGTTTCAATGCTGATTTCACCAGACAAGGCACTGATGTTTGTTTTAACCACATCCATGCCGACACCTCGGCCTGAAACATCTGTCACAACTTCTTTGGTTGAAAAACCAGGTGCAAAAATTAAATTCACCGCTTCTTGCTCTGACAAAACAGCGTTCGGTCTGATAATGCCCTTTTCGATGGCTTTTTTCTTGAGTCTTTCTGGATCAATGCCCGCTCCGTCATCCTGAACAGTTAACATCAATCGGCCCGATTGATGAACTGCACTCAGAGTGACTTTGCCTGCAGGGTTTTTACCTGATTTTAATCTATCTTCAGTTTTTTCAATACCATGATCTACGGAATTTCTGATCAGATGAACCAATGGATCACCAATTTTTTCAAGAATTGTTTTATCCAGTTCGCAGTCTTCACCAACAGTGACAAGTTGAATCTCTTTGTTTAATGCTTTGGCCGTATCGCGAACGATCCTTTGCATTTTCTGAAAAGTTGGCTTGATTGGAACCATTCTGAGGCTCAATGAAATGTCTTGAATTTCTTTGACCACTTTATCCATCTGGTGCGCAGTTTTTCGCAGTAACAGGGAAGGATTGCTGGCCGTTTGCTCACGCAATACCGCCTGCAGAATCACCATTTCGCCAATGTAATTTATTAGCTTTTCTAATTTGTTTAGACCCACTCTGATGGACTCTTCAGCTACGGCAGATGGAGCTGAACCAGCGCTTGCTGTCGTGTTTGCAGTCGTATTTACCGTCGTATTTGCAATCGCTGGGTTTGTTGTTTGCATAGTTGCACTATTAGCTGATGTTTGATTTTGTTCACTTGATGACTGGTTCGCCGGCGTAAACAATGCCCCGTTGAATCCCGCAGCTTGTGCAGGTTGAGCCTGAAAATCAGTGCTTTCATTTTCTGGCGCTAAGTCTTCTTGAGCTGATTCTTCAGCCTCGTCCTCGAACGCTTGAGCATCTGGGACAGGGATAAATTCTACTGGTGGAACTTCTGCAGCTGCAACAATAGGTGCCGCTGGTTGCGGTGCTGGCGCTACGCCGTCTTTAATTCCATCAATCATTGCCAAAACTGCCGACGAATCTACTTTGGCATTCATGTCGGCTTTTAATGTTTCAATCATTTCATTTAAGTGATCGTTACAAGCCAACAACACTGTCATAATGTCAGATGTGATTGCCAGTTCTTTGTTTTTAACTTTTAAAAGCAATGATTCAAACTGATGGGTAAAGTGACCCATGTCATCAAAACCCACAGCTCTGGAACTGCCTTTCAGATTGTGCGCCAAACGAAAAATTTTATCGATTGTAGCAGTGTCGTTGGGATTGGTTTCCAAGGATAAAAAAGCCGTTTCAACTTCAGCAAGACTGCTGGCGGCCTCATCCAAGAATCCAATTTTTAGTTCCATTTCAAAACTGTCCATAACCAACTTTCTGTGTGGATACATCTTCTTAACGGAACTTTGTCCCAAAAAATCAGGTCCTGAATTCTTCAGCTGAATTATGTTAAACAGAGCCTGGCCTTAGCTCTAGATTTTATCATTTTAGGAAAAGTTTTTTAAGGATGGACATGTAATACAAGAGCTAAGGTTTCTTTTTTTAAGTATCTAATTTCCTTAAAAAGGTCACAGCTCGTGCTTCTCTGCTCGGGCAGGCCCCCGCCGTCCAGGCTCCGCAGAGGACCTTTTTAAGGAAATTAGATACTTAAAAAAAGAAACCTTAGTTTTTGGATTGAGTGTCACATAAACAAACAGGACTAAAATCAAGTAATCTAGAGCCAATCCATGATCTGCCAAAAAAATTTAAATCATCCTGAAGAAATTGCGGACGAACCGCAAGCTCATCTCTCGTATTGCATAAAGGCAAAGGTAATTTGTTTTTACTGTTTTTAGACACATGCAGCGAGCGTGCGGGGCATATCTGGTGTTGAGTCATTTTATAAAA
>JBIKLL010000103.1:0-7313 GCA_044359815.1 Pseudobdellovibrionaceae bacterium | reverse complement strand
ATTTCTGATCACATTCTGTATTTTGGACATCAGTCAAACTGCACAGGCAAGCGAAGCTGCAATGACCAGTGAAACTCAACAAACAAGCGAAACAGCAAAGACAATTGAAGCTGCACAGCCAAAAGATCATGATAATAAAATCGAATTTAATTTTAAAGGACATGAAGCTCTTAAAATATACACCGCTTTAAAAGTTTTAAAATTGCATGCCGAAGTCATCAGCGAAACTGAAGACAGCGAAATTTCTGTGGGGCAAATATTTGTTAAAACAAATGCCAGCAACCTGGTTCGATCAGCCGGAACCTGCGCCAAAAAACCCACGGCAGAATTCTTGATTGAGGATGAATTCATAAACGGCAAATTAAAATCCAGAATAGTGTCCAACGAAAGCCACTGTCAGGATCAACGATTAATTAATCTGGCCATTTTACTGTTGGACATGGGTGCAGATCAGATTGAATGGTGCAGTCATTTTTATTGCGAATTTGCCATCAAAGACCTGAGCATTATTATCAATCCCACAGCTGTTGACGGCAAATATCAGTATTCGGTTTCTGGTTTTTTTATCGGTACGCGGGAATCCCAGTAACAGCCTCACCCACGACCAACCGATGGATGTCCTCGGTTCCTTCATAGGTATTCACGGTTTCCAGATTCATCATATGCCTAATAACAGGATATTCATCAATGATCCCGTTGCCCCCCAACATGTCACGAGCATCCCGGGCAGTTTCTAATGCAATTTTGCAATTATTCATTTTGCACAGGGAAACATGATGAGGCATCAATTCGCCTTTTTCCTTCATCCGCCCGGCTTGCAATACCAACAACTGACCTTTTGTGATTTCTTGAACCATCTTTGCAAGCTTTGCCTGAGCCAATTGATATCCAGCCAAAGGCTTATCAAAAATCACACGCTGTTTGGCATAATTTAAAGCCGTATGATAGCATTGATCGGCAGCTCCTAACACACCCCAGGCGATCCCGTAGCGAGCTTGAGTCAGACATCCCAGCGGAGCTTTCAGACCTTCAGCATTGGGAAGCATATTTTCCTCGGGCACCACACAATTTTGAAAATGTAATTCAGATGTCACAGATACACGTAATGAAAATTTGCCTTTCATAGTGCTGGTGGTAAATCCCGGAGTGCCCTTATCAACAATAAACCCCCGAATTCGTCCATCCAATTTTGCCCAGACTACGGCGACATCAGACACACAACCATTAGTGATCCACATTTTATTGCCGTTTAATTTATATCCGCCAGCGACCTTTTCTGCCCTGGTCGTCATCCCACCAGGATTTGATCCCGCATCAGGTTCAGTCAAACCAAAGCAACCGATCATTTCGGCCTTTGCTAATTTGGGCAGATATTTTTCCTTTTGTTTTTCAGACCCGTAGGTATAAATCGGATACATTACCAAAGCGCCCTGAACCGAACAAAAAGATCTGATCCCAGAATCCCCCCGCTCCAGTTCCTGCATCAAAACACCATAGGCCACATGCCCTATGCCGGGACAATCATATCCCTTGATCGTGGAACCTAATAATCCCATTTTTCCAAATTCAGGAATCAGTTGTTTAGGAAATGTTTCGGAGCGATTACTTTCCATCAGCACAGGTTCAATTTTTTCTGTTACAAAATCCCTGACGGTCTGCCGAATCATCAGCTCTTCGTCAGTCAGCAAACTGTCAAAATTCATGTAATTTAATGATTCGTAATTGGTAGACAAAGGGTCCCTCCTTGAATAGGCTTTAATATATGTTTAACCGAGCCGAAGTCGTTGATCAAAACTTTTCTAAATTTGTCCTATCCGGCAATTTGCCTGCGGCAAACTCGACCACTACAGTCGCCGACAGCAGACTGAGTCCTGCTGAGGTGATGGATTTGTTTGAATCACAAATGATCAGCCGTCACCTGGACCTGATTGCCCGCGTTCTGAAAAATAAAAATCTTTGCTACTACACTATTGGCAGCTCGGGACACGAAGGCAATGCTGTGTTTGGCAAAATCTTTCGAATCACTGACATGGCGTTTTTGCATTACCGCACTGGGGCTTTTATGATCCAAAGATCAAAGCAGCTCCCTGGCAGCACTCCGATTTTTGATATGATGCTGTCGTTTTTTGCCAGCACTGATGAACCCATAGCCGGCGGCAGACACAAAGTTTTCGGAAGCCTTCCGTTGATGATTCCACCGCAGACCAGCACCATTGCATCGCATTTGCCAAAATCCGTAGGGGCAGCGCTTTCGATTCACAGAGCCCATGATTTGGGCATTGAAAGCGCTATGCCCAGTGATGCCGTAGTGACTTGCACCTTTGGTGATGCCAGCTCCAATCACTCAACTGCTATTGGAGCCATTAATATGGCCAGCTGGGTCAGCTATCAAAACATAAAATTACCTTTGATGTTTGTTTGTGAAGACAACGGGATCGGTATTTCAGTCCCCACACCTTCCAGATGGATTGAAAGCAATTTTTCTGACAGACCTGGTATAAAGTATTTTTTTGCAGATGGACTGAATCTGGCCGACGCTTATTTAAAATCCAAGGAAGCAGAACATTATGTTCGCGAATACAGGCGGCCTGCGTTTTTGCATTTTAAAACTGTCAGACTGATGGGACATGCCGGCAGTGATATGGAAAACACTTACAGATCATTTAAACAAATCGAAGAAGTCGAATTTCAAGATCCCCTGCTGCACACGGCACGAATTGTTTTAGAAAACAATTTCGCATCGGCTGAACAAATAGTGCAAATGTATGAAGGCATCAGGTCACAGGTTGAGGCTGTATCGGCGTCGGCGATGAAGCGGCCTCAGTTATCAAAGCCCGAAGAAGTCAAAAGCACAATTACGGCATGTAAATTTAAAAAGATTTCTCCACCACTGCCCAATGAAGAATCCCGCAAAAAAGTTTTTGGTTTGGATTATGAAAAACTAAAAACCCCCATGCACATGGCAAAATTAATCAATTGGGGACTGCATGATTTAATGCTCAGATACAAAAACACCGTCGTGTTTGGCGAGGACGTGGCTCAAAAAGGTGGAGTCTACAATGTCACCGATGGACTGTATAAAAAATTTGGGGCTAAAAGAGTTTTCAACAGTTTGTTGGATGAACAATCCATATTGGGAAATGCCATAGGGATGGCTCACAATGGTTTTGTGCCTATACCTGAAATTCAATTTTTAGCTTATTTTCATAATGCCGAAGATCAAATCCGTGGCGAGGCCGCAACGCTGGCGTTTTTTTCGCAAGGACAGTTTGTGAACCCCATGGTTTTGCGCATTGCTGGATTGGCTTACCAAAAAGGTTTCGGTGGGCATTTTCATAATGATAATTCACTGACGATTTTTAGGGATATCCCAGGCTTGATTGTGGCTGTGCCTTCAAACGGTGTGGACGCAGTCAAGATGATGAGAACCTGCGTGCGAGAAGCCTATGAAAATGGAAGGGTTTGTGTTTTTGTTGAGCCCATAGCTCTATATATGACCAGGGATTTAAATGCCGAAGGCGACAAAATCTGGTGTGGGGAATATCCAGATATTAATGATGAAATTAAATTAGGTGAATTTGCGGTTTACAAATCACATGAAGATAAAAACTTTGATCTGACCATTGTGACCTATGGCAATGGATATTATTATTCGCGCCAAGCCGCCAGCGAGCTTTCGAAAAAATTTAAGGTCAAGATTTTAGACCTGCGTTGGCTGTCAGACGTGAATGTTTCAAAAATCGTCAGCGAAATTGGCCACTGCAAAAATGTTTTGGTGGTTGAGGAATGCCGCAAGACCGGTTCCTTTAGCGAATTTATCGTCAGCGCTTTTGTAGAAAATTTTAATCAATTGCCGAAAATCAAAATCGTTGCTGCAGATGATTGCTTTATCCCATTGGGTAAGGCTTCTGCTGCAGGTCTTCCGAAAAAAGAAGAAATTTTAAAAGCCGCAGAATCAATGCTGTCAGGATCACATTCAAATTTTGAGCGGGTGCAACAGTTATGAGTCAGCGCGAACGCATTGTAGTTATTTGTCCAGGCAGGGGCTCATACACCAAGGAGACCCTGGGTTATTTAAAACCTTTTCGCAATCAGATCTCGAGCTTTTTGGAAGAACTGGATGCTATGCGGACTGATTCGGGATTTCCCACTATTAGCTCGCTGGATAATGCTGCCAGCTTTTCACCCAGCCTGCACACCAAGGGTGAGCACGCATCGACTTTGATATACGCCTGTTCCTATGCAGATTTTCAATCGATTGATCAAAGCAAATATGAAATCGTGGCGGTCACTGGAAATTCTATGGGTTGGTATTTAACCCTGGCCTTTGCAAAATCCTTGGACACTGTCGGGGCTTTTAGCGTGATCAACACTATGGGTTCGATGATGAAGGATAAAATCATTGGTGGTCAGGTGATTTATCCAATCCGTGATGGCGACTGGAAACAAAGTGCCGAATTAGAATCTGCTGTGCACTCAGCTTTGGTTACCGCGCAAAGTGAGGGTCAGGTTTATATTTCGATTCATCTGGGTGGGTATTTAGTTTTTGGGGGCGATCAGGCGGGATTAAATTCTTTGCTTAAAAATTTACCCAAGATTGAAAATTATCCATTTCAATTAATCAATCATGCGGCTTTTCACACGCCGCTGTTGCAAGAGACTTCCAGACGGGCTTTTGAATTATTGCCGATTGATTTTTTTGATCGGCCACAGATACCGATGATTGATGGCCAGGGTAAGATTTGGCAGCCGTATTCGACGGACATTGGTGAGCTTTACCAGTACACTTTGGACACACAGGTTTTACGGCCCTACGATTTTACAAAGGCCATCACTGTGGCTCTGAAGGAATTTGCTCCTGATAAATTATTTTTGTTAGGGCCTGGCAACAGCTTGGGCGGCGCTATCGGCCAGATCCTGGTTGAAAACCGTTGGCTAGGAATTCAATCCAAACAAGATTTTTCTTCATTGCAAAAATCCAATCCGATTTTGATAAGTATGGGGCTAAAAGGTTAGTCTCTGACTCCTTTAACCCCATGCTGACTAAAATTGGATTGGATTTTCGCGCCCTCTCAATCATAATTTTAAACATTTTTTTACTTTTTGTTTTATCAGACAACCATTTGACCACAGGCCTCTCTTTAACCTAATACTGACAGAAACTGATTTAGGAATATTTAAAATCTTTAGGGTCTTACTAAATCTGATTCAGGAATACTCAAATTCTTCTTTGCATCGCCAAATCTGACTCAGGAATTTTGTGATTTACTTAATCCCTGGAAAAAACTGATTCAGGAATATTAAAATTCTCCTTTGCCTTGCTAAATCTGACTCAGGAATTTTACCATTCACTTAATCCCTGGCAGAAACTGAGCCATATGTTTTTGCCCAAATACTTGCATAGCAAACAGCTGATTGTGCGTTCGACAAACCAACCGCAGGTTTTTAAAATCACTGGTGCCTCCAATCCCCAGGGGTTTTATGTGATCGATTTCAAGCAGGCGTCGACAATCGCAGCGTCGCCCAGTCACTGGTTCAACAAATTCACACTGACCACCCGATCTGGCCCAGAGTTGTTTTTTGAAACCTGATGGAATGACTCGTTTCACTTTCCCCGGGACAGAGACAGCGCGTCGTGAGTAAGAGTCGCTTTGCAAATCTACACCCGCGGAATCGCTTACTCTTTGGTTCACAAGATCTGCTTTTGTTAAATTTGAATTACTTATGGATTCAGATCTAGCAATTTCTTTGCTGCCGGCAGCTGAATTGATTTTATGTTTTGGTTCAGATTGGACGTTTAAATTTTTATTTCGAATTCTTGAAGGCTTTTTATTTAAGGGATCGATTTTATTTAGCGCCAAATCCATCATCCAGTCTAAAATTTCGGCGGTGCTGTTTTGGCTTTTTAGTTCTTTTAGCCTTTCCAGTTTTTGCTGTTGTGATTCGGTCAGAACGATTTTTAACTCATACAGTTTATCGGCGATTGGTTTTAGAGTTTCTTTTGTTTGAATAATTTTAGGACACAGTTCGATCAAAGTTTTTTCTACAGTTCTTTTGGACTGTCCTTCGAGCTTAGTTAACAACTCCCTTTTTTGTTCAGAATTTCTGGCCACTCCAGTTGTTTTTGTTTCTTGTCTAAAAAATGTTTGTGCCTGAGCCACCGTTGCCAGGGTCAAATACCCATCAGCAAGCTTTTGTTCGACCTCGGGCAATTCTTGAATCAATCGCATGGCCGAAATCCGCCGGTGCGCCTGAGATTCAGAATATTTTAATTCTTTGACAGCGTATTCAAACAGCGAGGGATATCCCCGTTTAGCAAAATACCTTCGACGGTTGATTTCGTGCAGACAATGTAAAATCTGAACTGTGATATCTCGCTCCTGGCTGACTAGATTTTTTGTTTTGAGCTCTAGCGATTGATCGTCCAGGTGTTTGATTTTAGGTTCAACATTATTTGATTTGCAGTCGATGGAACTGATTTTGGCATTAACAGTTGTCGATGTAGAGTCCATGCGCACATTTTCAGTTTTATTTTCTAGCGATCGATTATCGAAGGACTCGGTTTTATAAACAAAACCTTGTGACTGAGTATTTAAGGAATTAGAATTAATCTTATTACACTGTGACTGAATATCGAAAAAATTAGGCTGAGTCGTCAAATCTTGCGATAGATAATGATTTAAAATTTTGTTTTGCATTAGTTCTCCTTTGTTTTGACGAATGTATAACATGATTTTTTTGAAGGGATTTTTAGCTCTTAAAATACTGCATAAACGACGAGGTTAATAAAAGTTCGGAGGGAGTTGTTTTGATAAAATAAATTAAGTAGGGCAAGTATTAGGCGTCAGGGACTGCTACAGAAACGCATTGTATTTGATTAAAGAATTTATAAAATATTTTGAAAAAATCTGGTCAAGAAAAAAATATTTTGTTTTTAGATTTTATTTGCGTCATTTTTTTTAAACCAACTTCACTTTTCCCGGGAAAAGTAAGGCTGAAAAACAATGGAAGAAACAGGTTTCTGATATTGATTACTGATACTGAAGAACCACCGTTTCCGTCGAAAGTATAACGAAAATTTAAAAGCAACTTTAGAAAGCTCTAATCTTTGTAGACATACTTTTCCCGGGAAAAGTCAGGTTGTTTTGGAAAGAAAATATCAATTTATGTTTTATTGTTTTTCGGAAAAATAATTGAAAGCACTTCGAGGAACTAACTAACTAACTAACTAACTAACTAACTAACTAACTAACTAACTAACTAACTAACTAACTAACTAACTAACTAACTAACTAACTAACTAACTAACTAAC
>JBIKLL010000102.1:0-7342 GCA_044359815.1 Pseudobdellovibrionaceae bacterium | reverse complement strand
TTTGACGGTGTGATCACGGACCAGATTCCAAACATCATCGCTGATTTCAGCAAGGCTAAGGGTTTTTGAATTCAATCCCCAAAATTTACCTTCAGGTGTTTGAAATGCTAAAATGTTGTTCCATTTGATTGGCTGCATTTTGGACTGGTGCCTTTCTGTCTTAAGAATATGCAAATATTTGGCCAAAATAATGGAGTCATTATCAGTTATTCAGAGTGGAATCACTGGTTTAAAGTGGTCAAAAGGTTACCAGCCCTGAAAAATGGTGTGAACTTGTTATGTTTAATGACTGTGATTGCGGGCTAGAGCTTGGGACAGTGTGGTCAAAAAACCTAGCTGGACAAAGTACCCGAAGGCAAAAATTTTTTTGATTTCAAGGGGTTAAAACCGGCATCCTTAATGTATGTCATACGAAATTAAATATTGGGGCGTCAGAGGATCATTGCCAGCTGCACCTACACCGGAGCAATGGGTTACTGATATCGAAAAGATTCTGCACGAGTTTTTGGACTCAGGCTATTCATCGAAATCACATGTTAATAAATTTATCAAAGAACATTCTAGACCCAGCTTGGGCGGTTTTGGCTCGCACACAACCTGTGTTGAAATCAAATCTAAAACTTCACAAATTATTATAGATGGTGGCAGCGGGCTCAGAAATTTGGGCATGGATATGATGAATGGACCTGCCGGTAAAGGTAAGTGTGATGTTCATATTTTTATGACCCACTTTCACTGGGATCATTTGTTGGGGATTCCGTTTTTTGCTCCGCACTTTATTAAGGGTAACACAATCAATTATTATGCTGTTCAACCTGATTTACCGGATATTATCAAAATTAAGTTCAGAAAGCCGATGTTTCCTGTGGCTTACGAGGCTTTGCCAGTGAAAACTGTTTTTAATATCCTAGAGCCGCGTAAGACAATTAATATTGGCGATTTTGCGATCACCCCTTACCAATTGGACCATCCAGATCCTTGTTGGGGATTCAAGGTTGAAAAAGATAATTTGGTTTACGCTCACTGTGTGGACACAGAGGGAATCAGGGTCACAAGGGAAGCTCTGGGACCAGATTTGCCTTTGTATCAAGGTGTCGATGTAATGTATTACGATGCCCAATACACATTGCCAGAATTGGCCGAAAAAATTAACTGGGGGCATTCGGCAGCTCAGATTGGGTTGGATTTGGCTTTTCGAGAAAAAATTAAATACGTCTTGTTTGCCCACCATGATCCGGGTCACAACACCTCGCAAATTTATGAATTGAAAGATCAAACAAAAGAATACTACGATTGGAAG
Source organism: Pseudobdellovibrionaceae bacterium (assembly GCA_044359815.1). Lineage (GTDB taxonomy): Bacteria > Bdellovibrionota > Bdellovibrionia > Bdellovibrionales > Bdellovibrionaceae > JBIKLL01. Next base: position 6,042 of record JBIKLL010000102.1, on the reverse strand, counting down.
GTCAGCGCTGCCGAAGCAAATCATGGTTCGGCCCTGTTTGACGTTAAATGGCGGTATGCTTATGAGGGTCTTACAATCGATATGTCGAAATATAAATAAACCAATCAGCCTTACAGTTTTCATTTTATCCGTTTTTGTTTCAGTTGGTGGGACTGCGGTTTATGCCAGTCCTTGTGTGGATTTTAGTGGCATCTATTATGCCCAAAGGTACACCGACAAATGTTTTAGAATCATCCAAACAGAATGCAAAAGTTTTTTAAGACAAAATTATTCAATGGGTCAGTTTTATGGTTTAGAGCTAGCGACGGATAATAGTGTTCAAAAAATTTCTGATTTAGTGACGGTGACTGGTGGACATAAGGCCGATGGCAAGCTGGGATTTTTATATAAATATTCACCCAGCGCACATTCAACAATTGAAAGAATCTTTTTGTATTACTCTGTCATTGAAAACGGTGATCTGTTAGTGGACGCAACCTACCTAAGTGCCGATCGGTCAGAAAACATCAAGCAAACCTGGATTAAAAAAGAATCCATCCAGCAATGTTTAGCGGCACAATGATTCGGCCTCTGAAACCAGAGTAAGTGTTTGTTTTTTCCAATGTGAACAAGACCTCAGTCTGGCATTTGGATGGTCCAGTTTACTAAAGGTTTTCCCAAAGGTTTACCGATGGGTAAACATGGTTTCTGTTTATGAATACACTGACTACAAAAAGTTTTTTAATGCGTGGGTGGAAAGCCAACCTAAAAAAGGCCATGGCGAATACCGTAGGTTGGCTCAACAGTTATCGATTTCTACTACAATGGTGTCTCAGATTTTCAAAGGCGACAAACATCTCAGTTTAGAATTAGTTGTCGAGTTAGCTGAATATTTGGGACTCAATGACGAAGAATCAGATTTTCTGATTCTAATTGTAGAATGGGCCAAGGCAGGTTCAGTGAAGCTGCAGAATAAGCTGATGAATCAAATAAAATCCAGACAAGAAAAGATTAAAAAAATTGAAAACCGGATCAAGAAAGAATTTGAAATTTCAGAAGAAGCCAAGGCCACTTTCTATTCGAGTTGGCTTTATTCTGGAGTGCGATTGTCTACGGCGGTAAAAGAGACTCAGGATGTTTCTGCCATTGCAAAAAAGCTTAACATCCCTCGGCCTGTGATTCAAAAAATTGTTGAGTTTCTGATATCTAACAGACTGGTGGAAGTCGTGAATGACAAATTGCAAGCTTCCACTGTAAGTACCCATATAGGGTCATCCAGTTTACTGGTGGCCAAGCATCATCAAAATTGGCGTCTGCAGGGCTTTCATAAGATGAACTACCTTGATGAGACTAATTTGTTTTATACTGGCCCTTCAGCCCTGTCAGTTGAGGCTTGTCAGGAAATTCAAAAACAGATTTTGAAATTTATTGAACAGTATCGAAAAACTGCGGGTCCTTCTGAATCAGAAGTTACCCGCTGTTTAAATATTGATTGGTTTGAGTTTTAGTACTTGTTTTAGTTACGACGGTTTAGCTGAGTGTAGAATATTTCAAGCTCTTCAGTAGTCAAATTTTCCAGATTTTCAGTCAATGCCTGAGTCAAACTACGTATGACAGAATAATCATTTTCGGTCAGAGAAAGCTTTTTTTCTATGTTCAAATCCAGAATACTGTTTAGGTTTTTTCTGCAAAGATTTCTTTCGTTGTCATAGTTTATTTGAAACGTCTCAGCTGTTTCTGAAGCGGTGGTAGCCATTAGTAGCCATTTGTTACTGGCAGCTAAACACCTGTCCAAATTAGATTGAAACTGCATGAACAAAACACCCATCACAAGCTCGTGTATCAGTAATTTTTCTTGCGCCAGTTTGTCATCCACATCGTCTTGTTTCATTTTTTCAAACAAGACTGAATTTATCCAGATTTCCTTGGATCGGTGAATGGCCAACTGTTCGGTCTTGAACTGTGCACCGGCAAAGTAACTGGGGATGTCATTCAGATCTGTAGGTACAAAATACCAGGCCCTTGCATTGGAAATATGGTGCAGGTCCGCAGCCAAGTTTTCATGCTTTTTAAAAAGTTCACGAAGCATTGGCTGCACAAAATTTTTGAAAGCAGGTACATCGGACAGTTTTTTAATAAAGGACTCTAATGGTTTTCCATTTAATCCATGGCCACCGCCACTGTCTGTAGGTCCCTGAGGAATCGGTTGAGCCGGTGTGGGCTCAAAGGCTTCCTTTATGATCACCCTCTCTGTTGATTCTTCTTTTGGCGAACAGCCAACCAAGAAGAGGGTTAAAGTTATAAAAATATAGTAAAACATCTTATTTCTCCGAAAAATCTTTCAGATCCAAGTTCCGAAAATCAAACTGAACTTCCTGTGTTTTGCCCTTTTCAAGTTTCTTGAACAGGGTGATCAGGCCATTTTGAAAATCCATAGTCACAGTTACATTTTGAAATTTCATTTTTTTGGATCCAGTGAGTTCAACATCAGCATTTTTGTGAACAATTAAATCTCTAAAATGACTCTGAGACGAAGTTTCAGACACAACGGTTAAGCAGGCTGAAGAGCTTCGGTTACAGATCTGGGATTTTACTCCCGTCAGTTGGTTAGCAGCCAGTTTTTGGCTGGCAGCTAAGGTTAAAATTAGAGAAAGAATTGTCTTGGTCATTTGGTATCCGTTATTTTCTGCAAACTGGGTTTTTATCTAGCAGTCTTTCAGCGTCACCATTTGGAAAAAGTCCATTGTAAGATGGGTCTTTCAATTTGGTGTAATTGCCACAGTTGTCGTATTCAGCAGGCATAACTGTTCTGATGTCTGCAATTGGGTTGTCCAAAATCGCAAAGTAATTAATTTTGAACGTTTCTTCGTGAGAGTCTTTCATTTCTAAAGAGACATCAACTGGTCCATTTAAAGCTTCTTCTAACTTAGCAATGGATTCAGCAGTTTTGTTTTTGTCGTCTATGCAAAAGCCACGTTCAAAAATGAATCCTTTGCGTCTGGGCAGATCCATATTTGGGATTTCATTTTCAAACTTTTTGCAAAGTACAGCATCGTTTTCAAGAGCATATTTAACAGCGGAAGCATAGTCTGATCCCAGGGCCTTCAGCTGAGTTAGTCCTTGAGTTTTGCGCAAAGTTCCGAACTTGGAATTGGAAAAAAGCTTATTGTTTCTTTCTACAGGGCTCAGGCCTTCCAATAGTGCAGAATTTTGAAAAAATCTTTCGGTTCCGTCTAATCCATAAGCTGTGTACATGGCCAACAGAGCATAGTTTCCAGCAGCTATTTGTTCGATAGCAATAAAATCTGCTTCGTTTGCTTTTACAGTCGCAATGTCAGAGTAATCGCAATGAACCTCATAGGTTCTGGATTCGTCGTTCCCAGTATTAGAAACTAAACAAGCCTGAATCATGTTATTTTTAATGACGCTTTCCCAGATATGTGGATTCAGCGTAATAGTGACAGTCTCTCCACGTAATTCTCTGGCGGCTTTTTTAATCTCTAAAAATGAATCTCTGTAGCTATCTAAAAATTTAAGAAAGCTTTCACTGTCGGTAATGTCTCCAGCAGCAGGGGCCAAAAGGAAATCCTTGAGAGGCGAATTAGGTAAATTACTATAAGCTTTTTCCCACTTTGCTATATCGCCATATGATTTAGCCATTGGCATCGCTCTTTGGTAAATGCCCTTGTAAACCATCATAGGCTTGATCAAGGCTTTCAGAAAAATGGCTTTTTTGTTTAAAGGGTCTTTTTCAAGAGCTTGGGCTAAGACCTTGTCCGCCAACATAAATGTATATGGCGAAATCAATTGCTCTGCAGCAGTGGTTAATTCATCAGAGTCCATGGCAGACTGGACAGTGATTGTGCGGACCTCAGTGGTCTTTTCTTGCACAGTACAAGCAGTCAGCGACAAGGCTGTGGCTGCTAAGATAACTTTCAAACTGGTTTTCATAAATCCTCCATCGTTTAGTGATGGCATGTTAAAGTTTTTCGAAATCTACTTACAGATTTCGTTTGTAAAAAGATTCAGTAAAAGTTTACTTTTTAGTTAACTGTTCTTAACCCTTTAAATAGACTCAAGTAACGGATAGCTAAAATCGTGCTCGGGTAAAAAAACGCCATATGAATTTCATTCATTTAAGACGGGATTTTAGAATTAATGGGGTGTTGAACTGTAAGACGAGGCTGACAAAAGCCGTCGCTTAGAAATCCAGGCAGGGCTTTTAACCGAGGGGTTTGGATTTTCAGGTATGGGACAAAATAATTTATTAGTTTTCGTCAGAGTCTTCGATTTCGCAGAAATACTGATCGGCGATAAATTCAAAAGCCAAGGCGCCTTTGATTTTTCTGAGCTTGATTTCTTGGTCAGTGAATCCCAGGTTGATTGCGTAGACCTTGGGTTCGAATAAATGCATTTCACCTTTGATCAGTTCTTCCATACCACCGTTTGCGCAAAATAAAACAGGCTTTGATAATCCGGCTCCAGTCCAAACCAAAGCCAAACGAATAAATTCTTTATCGCCCGGGCATTGGCCCTTGGATTCGGAGATCTTGACGGCCAAGCTAGAATTTTCATCCATGTTTTCACAAATCAATTGGGGGCGGGTCTGAGCGCTCAAAGCAAACATCAATAAGGGTAAAATTAAAAATTTCATTTATGACTCCGGTCATTCGATTTTCAGAAATTATAGTGAATGCCGTGTATTTAACAATACATAGACTTTACAGCCGGTGTTCGAAAGTTTAACAGCTCCAACGGAGCTTTTGCTGAATTTGTATTTTAAAAATTCATGTATACGATTTTACTTAAAAAGGTTACAGCTCGTGCTTCATCCGCTCGGGCTACGCCCCCGCCGTCCCGGCTCCGCGGAGAACCTTTTTAAATAAAATCGTATACATGAATTTTTAAAATACAAATTCGGCAAAAGCTCCGTTGGAGATGATTACCAAACCAGGTAATCAGGGGGATCAAACTGGGGGCGGTTGTCAGGGGATTCTCGCACGCTGACACCTTCTGGCCACTGAAATTTAGAAGGAGGAAAAAAACCTTCGCTGGATTTAATAAACATAGACCAAATCGGAGCTGGTCCTGAGCCTCCAGTTAATTTTGTAGGAGTGTTGTCATCAAATCCCACCCAGGCCACTGCCAAAAGGTTAGGATTAAAACCAGCAAACCAAGCATCCTTGTGATTAGACGTTGTCCCGGTTTTGCCAGCGATTTCGCTTTGGAAATTTTGGCTTTTCATCCATTTGGCAGTTCCAGTCAGCAACGTTTGTCTGAGCATGCCAATAATCGGGGCTACTTTTTCGGCCGGCAGCCTAATCTCGGATTCAGGTTTACGTGAAAAAATAAATTCACCTGAAGGTGATTTGACGGCTTCAACAAAGCTGATTTTTTGGTATTTACCAAAATTAGACAGTGTCAGGTAGCTTTGTGCGACCTCGCTGGCATAAAGCTCAAAAACACCCAAAGACAATGAAGGGTAGGGTTTAAATTCTGAAGTCATGCCGACGGCTCTGGCGGTTTCGATAATTTTATCAGGTCCGACCTGCATACCCAGGGCTGCAGTGGCTGCATTCAAACTGTTTTTCAGGGCAAAATACAGGGGAACAGAGTCGTAAAATTTTTTGTCATAATTTTCAGGCGACCAAGTTTGTCCATCAAATTTATATGATTGTTTTTCGTCTGGGATTTCGGTCAGAGGAGTTGTTTCATCGTTTTCCAGAAAGGCCGTCAGATAAACAAAAGGCTTCATCAAGCTGCCAATTTGTCGGTGCCCCTGAATGGCTCGATTAAACTGAGACCCCTTGTAGCTGCGTCCACCCACCAACGCCGTGACCCCGGCAGTTTCTTTGTCGATTGCTAAAAACATTGATTGCAGCTGATCGCCTTTTTCAGAAAGCTTAGGGAAATTCTTAAGCAGGCTTTCGACACCTTTGTTAACAGAGTCCTGCGCATAGGCCTGCTGTGAAAGATCCATAGTCGTGTAAATCGTCGCACCTAAAAACGGGATTGCTGAATCCAGCAATTGCCTGTTTACTGCCTGGATAAAATAGGGTGCGG
>JBIKLL010000101.1:0-7439 GCA_044359815.1 Pseudobdellovibrionaceae bacterium | reverse complement strand
AGAAAAAACAAATTCTGCAAAACCTTGAAAACAAGTCTTCTCGCGAAGCCGAGCTGGAACTGGTGAAATTGCGTCCAGAGTCTGTCAAACACTCTGAGAGCCTGCGGCCTTTGACCGAGGAATTTACAGAGATTAAATTTGTAATCACCTCAGACCTGAAAACTAAAATCACCGAGCTGCAAAATCTTTTGTCCCATCAATTACCCAATAAAAACATCAGCAGCCTGATGCAGCTTCTGGTCGAAAAGCTTTACAATGATTTCAAAATGAAGGGCAAAATTGCAGAGATCACTTCTGAAATCAAAAATAATCCAACCTATACTTGCGCCGGAGTGAAAAACTCCTCAAGAATAGAACAAGCTACAGTGAACAAAAAATCTGACAGTAAAGTTAATCAGATTGCATTCTTTGATCTGGTACCTCAAATCAAATGTAAGCCCACTCACTCCGGCGCCGGAGTAAATAAAAGTGCGCAGAATAAAGAATTAAATCGCTCACCCAGCAGATACATCACAACCAAAGTGCGAAAATTTATCTGGAGTCGGGATCAGGGGCGCTGTCAGTACCAAAGCACTGTCAGTGGCAAAAAATGTGAATCAAAACACCAATTGCAGATCGATCACATACATCGTTTTGCTGATGGAGGCGGCCATAAACCAGAAAACCTGCGACTGCTTTGCCGCGCACACAACAATTGGCGTGGATAAACCGCAAAAGCTAAACACATTTAACAGTTGGAGGAGTTATCTGAAAATCAACGCACACAACAATTGGCGGGGATAAAATTCTGGTTAAAATTTTCAACCGATAGCAACGCTAAAAAACACCAGATTGAGTTTTCATTTTACTGATCAATCGCGATAATTCTCAGTCTCCTGATCCTGCCCTGTATAATCCGGCACTATGATTGAGTTTTTATTTTGCTGATCAATCGCGGTCGTTCTCAGTGTCCTGATCCTGCCCTGTATAATCCGGCACTAATTCTGATGTCATTTTTGACAGTTCTGATTGTTTTGGTGGCCCCGGAATGCACCATTTGGACTGAGCCGTTTCAGCTAAAGTTCGCAGATCATTTAAATCAGATAAAATCTTTTCGCCCAAGGCAATCAGCTCACGCCCACGCATTTGAACCCTTTCATCAGAAGCTCTTAATGTTTCGCGAGCTCTCCACGGAGGTTTGGCATTGGGCCCATACACAGCAGATTTTCGGTAAGTTGTTTCGATAAATTTGTAGGTACTTTGAAAATTAAAATTGCAGTTATTTTGATCCATCGAATACCAGATTCTGCTGCGCTGATAATTGATTTCATCAGCGATGCTTTTCAGCACAGGCATGGCTTCATTAGCGGCCTTCAGCATCCCCTGCATATGTGGGTTCAGTGGCTTATCTGCTAAAGCCCCCTGACTAAAACCGAAAATCAAAACGCTCATACACAATTTTTTTATAAGAAATTTCATCACTGCCCCCCCCAGGTAATGTTCAGAATTTATTAAAAGGATTTACCTAAGAGTTCAATTGAAAAAGCATCTATGACTCACAGTAGGACTAAATCGACCCATTTAATTTCTAAATCATTGGCAAATCGATGCAGCAGCGATGCCAGCTAAGCTTAGCAATTGCAGTCCTTTTGAATAAACAACCTTGGAGAAACTATGAAAGATTTTGTTGTATGGATGGATCACCAGAATGCCCATGTGTTTGCATTAAAAACCGGTGGGGCCGAAAAATCTGTGGTCAAAAATAAGACTAAAAAATTTCTTGCTCGAAATAAGCATGATCCCAAAATCGACGGCAACGCCGAACATTATTATAAGGATTTAGCAAAACAACTTATGGGTGCGGATCACATTTTGTTGATGGGGCCGGGCTTGGCAAAAAAGCATTTGCAAAATTATTTAAATGAACACCAGGCAAAAACCTTGGCCAAAAAAATAATTGGTCTCGAGAATTTTGAAAGTTTCGAGCATAAAACTGAAAAACAAATGCTAGCAAAGGCCGGCAAGTTTTTTAAATCTTATGAACATTTGGTCTGATGACTGGACTTGAAAAGCTGGTTTACGGCAATAAATCCTTAAGCCGCCAGGGTCACAGTGAATCTGCCGGCCACGGCCAATCCTTTGACAAACAAGCTGCTTGATCTGGTCAGGGATTTGCAGTCTAAAATGAGGTGCAGTTTAAAGCCCCATTCTTTATTTTGGACCCGTTAAAGTTGTTAAATGTTTTAACACGGCTAACGTTTTTTGCAGGGCTAACCCTATCTCCGTTTCAACAGGCACATTCCAAACTGCTTTCCTCTTCCAGCTTGAGCTGTGAAAATTCACTGAATTCAATCGAAGTTTTTGATCAGCCTCTGATTCAGGATACCATCATCACTTCTAGGGAAATATTGATGGACTGCCCGCCTGGCTGCTTGGTTGTAGGCTTAGGCAGGTCCCCGTCGCCAATCATTGCTGCCATTCAATCTCAACGCCCAGATAAGGCCATTAATCTGCCATTGATGTCTAAAACTCTTGAAAACTATGTGCCTAGAGAGCTGCCATCGCATCCCCTTTTGTTCACTCTGACTGCTCAGCAAAAATCCAAGCTGTTTGATTATTTTGAAAGAATGATTGGTCCTTATTTAACCTCTGGTACCAAAGAAATTAAGCTGGTTGATTTTGTGGTCACTGGCCGTGGACTGTTTGCGACCCATATTTTTTTGCAAGAATTTTTAATTTCTAAAAATTATCCCATCACTGTTTCAAGCTTTGCCCTGACCAGTGGGCAGTTTGAAGCTATGTACAGAAAGTATTTGCAGATTTATCCTGTGAATGCAGAATTTTATTTTATGGACCGACACTCACCCCTGCTGCGCGATTTGATGATGTCAAAATTTGATGTGTGGTCACAATACAGCAGTTTTAATCTGTGGACAGATGAGGGATTTCAAACTAATTCCAGATACAATGACCTGGTCGATCATTTTAGAAAAGCCCTGACCCGGAATTAACGGCTCCCTGATTTACGAATTTCGGGTGTACAGATGGTAAGCGCCCATCAAAAACAAAACCTGCAGTGCCATGATAAATGCAAACTTCAACAGATTCAGGTGTGATTTTTCAGAACCTCTAATAAAAACCACTCCGTTATAAACGGCAAAAATATTTCCAATCACTGGCAACATAAAAAAACTGATCAAACTGAGCACCACGGCTTTTTGAAACAAATCGGCTGTGGCTTGGTGACCTTTGGCCTTTGGATTTTCAGAGTCCGCGACGTTTTCGACAGATTGCTGCAGGCCCTTTAACAGGCCTTCTGCCAATGGAACTTGCTCGGGCTTTACCAGCAATCTGTAATCACCAATCGTACCACCAACCACATGGGATGCGTATTCCTTGGCGCCGACGACCTGGCATTCAATCCCTTGATTTTGCAAAAACCCCATGGCCATTTCGGCTTCGACTGAATTTGAAAATCCTGCGACCTGAACCATAAAGACTCCTTACAAAATTGAGCATTGCTGCTGGTAACGTCTGCGCAGGATATTACCATGCAAACCCGCTCTGCTGCCGCATAAAATTAAAAAAATATAAGTTGCTTGAGTTTTTTCCATGTATAACAATCTGACGATGCCAATTTTAGTTATTTTGCTTTTTACTATGACCCTTTCAGCCAACGAACCCAAACTGGAGGAGCTGACAAAAACTGATCAAGTCATTTGGGGATTTGATTTTATAAAACCGGATCAAATTATTTTCACTGAACGCAGTGGTAAAATAAAAATCCTAAATACAAAGCTTAAATCAGTCACAGATCTGGGAAGCCCAGTACCTGTGTTTTCAAAGGGTCAAGGCGGCATGTTGGATGTCAAAACCCATCCAGACTTTCAAAAAAATCAAACGGTGTTTATAACCTATGCAAAAAAATCAGCTCAGCAAATAACAACGGCTTTGGGAAGTTTTGTATTAAAAAATAATCGCATCGAAAATTTCAAAGAACTGATCGTTGCAAATGTTAAGGGCGATGATCACATCCATTTTGGTTCGCGCATTGTTTTTGAAGATTCAAAATCTATGTATGTGTCAGTCGGTGATCGCAACGAAAGGGAGCTGGCCCAATCAGATCAATATCATAATGGAAAAATTCTTAAGATTATTCTGAAAGACGATTTGACTGTGAGTTCGTCAGAAATTTTTAGCAAAGGGCACCGCAATCCCCAGGGACTTTATTGGGATGCGGCCGCAAAAAAACTGTGGGAATCAGAGTTTGGCCCCAGGGGTGGTGACGAATTAAATCTGATCGAAAAAAACGCAAACTACGGTTGGCCCATAGTTACCCATGGCAAAGAATACTGGGGACCCAAGATCGGCGAAGGCACCAGCAAACCCGGCATGAAGGATTCGGTACATTATTGGGTGCCGTCGATTTCTCCGTCAGGGATTGCGGTAAAGGGCGATACGGTTTTGTTAGCCTGTTTGTCTGGGCAGCAAATCAAGGTCTTGCAAATGTTGAATGATAAAGTGGTCAATGAAAAATCATTGTTTGTGGAAAAGCGCTGGCGCTTTCGTGACGTTGATTTTGGCCCAGATGATCTTGCCTACGCTACAACCGACGATGGCCGCATCGTCCGCTGGAATCCAAAAGAATAAAAATTCTAATTCGTTTTTTCTGCAACTATGATTCGGCCATCTTTTGGATTTATGGTTGGATCACATAGTTCTTTCTTCATTGAGAATTTTGCCAGTCAAACGATCCAATTCAAATTCCCTGTCAACCCAGTTATATCCGACTGGATTTCCACTTGAATTTAAGTTTATGCCAACAAAAAACCATTTTTCTCGGACAGGCTCACCGATATCTTCCTCTTGCCACCTTAACTGTCCATTAAAATCATAGGCCATAATGTTTCTGACAAACTCTTTGCCATTTTTGTCATATTCACACAGAACAAAAATTAAATCGTCATTCACAATGATTTCTTTGATTTTATTTTCGACAATCACTTGCAGACTGCCGATTTTTAGAATGTTATCTAAAAAACTGACTTTTTCTTTTAGTTTCATAGTTAAAATCTCGGCGACTTCTTGATTTGAATTGTATGTCGGATCCTCACTAACTTCTTTCAGATTTTAATATTTTCCCAGTATTCCTGTCGATTTCATAGGTGAGTGAACACCAATTATAGCCGATTAAGTTTCCTGAATCTGCTATTTCAATATTCTTAAAAAACCATGAACCCGCTTTTGGGTTATGCAGATTTTCTACCTCCCACAGTTTTTGTCCATTTAATTTAAAGGCGACAAGATTTCGGGGAAATAGTTTTCCATTTATTTCTTCTTTCAGGATCACAAAAAATCCCGGCCGGTCAGTTCCAGGAACAAGGGCTTACATACCCAAGCTCAAACCCGAACTCAAAAACAAACCGGTTTTTAAAGATGGACAAAAGTAAGATTTAATTTTGAGCAAAGAAAAAGGTGGCCAGTTCATTTTATGACCGGCCACCCAGTAAAACCCAGAAGACCCAGAAAAACACAGACGAATATTAGAATCCGTTCATCGTCGCTGAGAAATTGACATCAATCAATCCGTTCATAGTTCCCATGAGTGGGGATAGTTGGATCGCCGGTGTTGCAATAGCTTGGTAGAAAGTGGTGTCCCGACAGTCTAAGCGAACCCACACTTGGCCGCCCCAAATGTCTTCGGATGTTGCAGGATTGCAGCGTCCACGCATGAAGTGATTGGGATTTGTCTTAGGCTCACATTCGGGGTTTCCTGCACCTTTATCGCGAAAGCATCTTGCCTTAGGAATCCATGCTTCCCATTTTGTGAAACCATATTCTTTCGTAAAGTAATAGCGTTCTAAAGCATTTTCTACCGCACTTAGATTTTGAGCGGCAAAATGATAGTTTACCTGTGCAGTCAGAACTTTGCCGGATTCAAAAGCAACAGGTACAGGCGCATTCCACACATCATAAGCCGTTCCTGAGCTAATTGCAGCGCAATTTGCCGGTCTATAAGGTGTCAATCGTTCGATCGTCGTATTGTGAACATTGGATCCTGAGCTCATGTTTTGTGGAAAGATCTGCCAGCCTTGATTTCGAACTGTGCGGTTCATTGAAATCTTTTGGTCAAAACAGCCTCCATCGGATGTACGAATAAACGCCAGAATTGAACCAGAAAGATCAATCAAATCATAACCATCTCTGGCTTCCTGATAATCAAAAACGAAGTTGAAATCGTGACGAGTTTTGTTGTTCTTCGAAACCATCACCTTCACCGTATTGTCTGCACCAACAACTGGAAAGCTAGATACTGCTTGATAATTAACTCCCCACACAAAGTCATAATCCGTCAGGATGTAGGGTATCTTTTCTCCAATCCGAACATCTCGTTTCAAAGCACAGGTGGCTGGATCTCCGGCAATAACTCTGTCTTGACTGTCTACACACACATCTTGAATAGCGTAGTTAGCCGCTATCGCATTGGCAGACCGCATTTGACGGTTGAGGGCCTCTCGTTGAGTGATCACCTCTGTCTTAAAATGAGTCATCGCAGTGTTCCCGTGATAATACACCCTAAATTCTAACATCGAGTTCGCTTGGCTGGTAAAGTCGATAGCAAACTCACTCACATAAGGAGGCACACTGAACATCCTGCGAGTGATCTGACGAGTGCCCAAGACGCGGTTGTTGGCGGCATCGTAAACATCGATTGTAGCCAGCAACAGGTTGTCTGAAGTTGCATTATCAACACTCAGAAAGTACCTAGCAGAACGAAACCCAGAGCCAACGCCTGTAATATAAGGACCGAAAGTCAAATACACATTTCTACGTTGGGTCACATTGGTCGCCCAGCTAGTGCCTTGTGCAAAACCAGTTTGATGTCCATGTCGACCATCACTTCCATTGATACTGATCACATCCTGTGCAAACAGGCTTTGGGCTGTCAGTAATAAGCCTAGCCATATTGTTTTCTTTGAGAGATATCGGTCAATCAACCTCATATGTTACCTTCTCCATTTGTAAATTAATTGCAGAGTTGTTATCTGCAACAATTTTGTTTATGAATTGCTTTACTAAAATTCTACAGAAGGTTTTCGATTTTATGGGTTATATTTTCGGCACGAATCACTGCAGAACTTGTCGACACTTATCGGCCCTTCGACAGGGAGGGGAGGCTCTGAACTTGTGCTTAGGGTTTCCGTTATCGGTTAGTAAAGTTAAGAATCCGTCTCTCATCTTTGATGCGAGATCAGAACTGTCTAATTTGAGTTTGCAAAAAGCTCTGTTGAACAGTTAAACAAGTTCACTGAATCAAAAAAGGAATTTAAAGTTTATCGAGAAATCTTGCAATAACACTTGACCTGGCCGGCTTAAATTGGTCCAGATTCAATGTTAATCTGGGCCCAAAGAAAGAGGTCCGATATGGCTAGGAAGCATTTTAAGGCAGAAGAGATCGT
>JBIKLL010000100.1:0-7534 GCA_044359815.1 Pseudobdellovibrionaceae bacterium | reverse complement strand
TTTTATCCATTCCTGAAAATGTTCCCAGTCTTCTCCAACCTCTGGCCGGTTCTGCCGGAATCGCAGGGTTTGTCGAACTTGATGTGTAATAAACTGATTCATCAGGATACAGTGCTGACGTTGTTGAAACAGTTTCGCCGTTAGTTAAAAATGTTCTGCAGTCATAAGGACCCAGCTCGATAAACCAGCAAGGAATCGCACCCTGCGGAGCCGGAGTCGTATAAAAATTCTTAAACCAGATTTCGCCAGTTAAGCTTGAAACACCGGCGCCATCACCTAAATCAATACCGCCGTTGATTACCAACATCACTGCGCCGTAGCTGTCTTGAAAAAATCCATGAAACACTGAATCTCCGCCCCATGTGAACCACTGATTGTATTCACCATAGGATTTACCCGTGTGACCATGGGACACACCGGCTGGTACTGTTTGGTTGTGGGCATAAAATCTGCCGGTGTAGTACTGACCGTTATCATAATAAGAGATAAAAACCTGGCCCGTGTATTTTCCAGCATTTCCAACCAACTTCACGCTGACCTTAATATCAGACGGGTTATTAACTGGGTGAGTTTGCACATAAGAATTAATCGCAGCCAAACTGTCGATGTTCAGAGTCGCCAGGGCTCCAGATTGAAAATTTGTATCAGGATTTTTAGAAGAAGGAGTCGTCGGTGTTGTCGGATCCTGTGTTGTTGGCGCGGGAGCTGGAGTCTCGGCGCTTCGTTCCCGAGCACAGCCCTGACCAATAGCAACCACGACTGCTATTAATATTGCCTGTATATAGATCTTTGTTTTCATACGCTTCTCCTCAATCATTACTCATTGCCACCACTGTGCCGCTTTCAAAAACCAATCCTTATGTTACTGAAACCATTGAAAATTTCAGACTTTCAGAGGGGGTTTCAAATAGGTGCCAAAAACACCTTTGCTGTCCGGATTTGTCACCTTTAAATAACCCTTTAGTTTCATATATTTATGCTGTTTTTTGCCTGTTTTCACGGCCCAATATCCCCCATCAGCGCTGACAACTGTACAAAGCCTATACAATGACCAGTTTGGGGATTTCTGGTCCTTTCAAACTGCCTTTACCATGTCAGAATTTTTCTATGGCACTTCACCCAGCTGAAATTTCAAAAGAGATTTCGAAATACCGTTTTTTTGCAGGTTTTGAGCAATCATTGCTTTTGCAACTGTGTACAATGATTCGCGAGATTGATATCCCCGCCAATTCTAAAATTTTGTCCGAAGGTCAAATCAACAGCAGTTTGTATTTTCTCAGATCCGGAGAAGTCGACGTCACAATCGCTGGCGAAAAGGTTATGACTATTTTTATACCTGGCGAAGTCCTAGGTGAAATGAGCGTTCTTAACACCACAGCAGCTACCGCCACAGTCATAGCCCGCACCGATGTTAAATGTTTCGCGATAAATTCCGAAGATTTTTCTCACGTTCACCCTGGGCAAAAAGACCGCTTTAATTATTTGCTGTTTCGAATCTACAGCCTTGTGTTGGCCGAGCGCTTAGCAAAAACCAACGAAAAAGCCAGAATGTTTGAACAAACAGCCCGCGAACTGGATCACGCCAAACGCGAACTGCAGGCTTTAACAAACTCTCAGATGAGCTTCTTAAAAAAAGAAGCCCAATCGACTTCGCAAAAAACCAAAGTGCTGTTTTGGGATCCAAACAAAGTCAATCACCCCGTGGCTAAAATGACCATAGGTGGAACCGGCGTCAGTTTGCAATTGACGTCAGAAGAAGCTCAAGCAGTTGAGGTCATTGAAAAACAAAACCCTTCCATCGTATTTGCCGAACTGGAAAGCCTGATTAAGGCCTCCAGCCTGAAAGCTGATTTTTCAAAACTGGTCGCGATGTCACAACAAAAACTAAATTTTGATTTGGTTAAAAAACTGGAACCTATCAGATTTTTAATCACTCGCGATCCACAGGATAGAGTCTTTAATATCAAATCACTACTGAGCACTTTGTCGAAAATTTTAAACAAAGATTTTTTTGGCATTGATAAATATCTGTCGATTGATGCCGAAATTAAAAATTTAAAGGTCATGCGCAGCCAGGATCGCGAACAGCTGTCCCAGACCGTACTGGAAGATTTCAGATCACTGGGAATCAGATCTTCGATTTTGGACCGTTGCCAAGTAGCCATCGAGGAAATGCTGATGAATTCAATTTACGATGCCCCGACTGATTCTACAGGCAAATCAATATACAATCACATGACTCGAAAACAGGAAATCCAGCTTAAAGAATCCGAATACAGCGATCTGAATTACGGTTGTGATGGATTATTTGCAGCAGTCAGTGTGCGCGATCCATTTGGCGCTTTAAAGAAAGAAACCATTCTGGATTATTTGCACACAAATTATCAAGGCACCGCAGATAACAAGCGCGAGGGCAAAGGCGGCGCTGGCCGAGGCCTGCATCAAATCATCGAAAGCTCAGATTTAACTATTTTTAATATTCAAAAAGGCAAAGCCACCGAAGTCATCTGCCTGTGGTCGATTGAAAGCGCCATCCAAAAACGCGAAATCATTCCATCGTTTCATTTGTTCTTAATCGAATAGTCTTGGCATATTAAAGCCAGCTGGCTGGTATAAAATTTATCAAAAAGAAAACTTAAAGCTCTTAAATAATTTATTTTAATTAAAAATCATAAACCTTAATTTACCGTACAAGACATCGAGCAAGATGTGGAACAAGATGAAAATATCGAAGTAGAAAAATTACTGCTATTACAAATTGTTAGACCTAAATTAAAGGAAGTGCCAATTCCACCCATTGCTGTACAAGTTGACTGCAAGGCAATCTGACAACTTGATTGCGAGAATGATGCAGCTTGAGACTCACAAAAGAAAGCTCCTAAAAAATCAGGGCAACTGGAACTTTGAGTCCTAAAGTCATTTAAAAAATATATTGTCGGCCCACCACCACCGCCCACATTAGGCTTTGGGATATACATAAACGGGATAATGGCAGCGGCCATTACCGAAACGAGCGTTAGAGCTATAAAGGCGCTGATTGAACGCGCCCTCCCCTTGAAATATCTCATATCTAATTTTGGAACTATTGAGCGCTGTTTCGCAAGGGCATTCTGCTAGTATCTGGGTCAGCTGAAGTTTTAACGACATTTGCTTTCGAGATTTTTGCTTTTGGATAATAATGAGACAGTATTTTTTGGTAGTTTGCGCCCTCTTCACCCAGTTTTCGGGCTCCCCACTGACACATTCCCACACCGTGACCAAAACCATTGCCTTCTAAAACCAAACCGTTTTCGTCTTTGGCTATGGTAAATTTTAAACTGCGGACTTTATCAAACCCTAAAATTTCTCGAAATTTCTGAATCCAAACGTCTTTCAGTTCCCCCACAGAATTTCCCACACGCAAAAGCCCGGCATTGACTTGATAAAAAATTAAATTTTTGGATTGTTTAATCCCAAGCTTCTGCGCCAAGATTTTCTGATTTTTTTCATCCAATCTAAAATTCCATCTGGAATTAGGATTTTGCGAACAGGATTTATCCAAAGTTGAGCCATAGTCTTTACCTGAACCAAATACAGTGCTGGATGGCAGTGTCATCCCCCCACAATCAGAATGATAAAATGCTTTGATGGTCCTTGCCGTGACGGGGTCTTTTAAAACCACATCTTTGGTGGACTCAACAGCGGTCAAAGCCCTAACCAGATTTTTGTCATTCCCGTAATCTGGGAATGAAAACACTTGATCCATCATGGTTGCGACCAAATGGTGTGGATCAGTATTAGACTCATTGGACCTGGCCTTTGCGTAGGACCTGGCCGCCACGGCCTGAGCCTTCAGTGATTCCATGGGCCAGCTCAATGGTATTTCATTGCTAAGCACCCCAACCAAATAATCACGCTCTTGCACAACACCAATTAAATGAAAGAATCCTTTATCATCATGTAATTTAATTTCTTGCGGAAGCTTCATCGTCCCTGCGCGCAGATCGCTGCCTTTAATGATTAGATCTTCTTTTGCTTGAAACTTATGGGCTTGGCCCGATATCAAATCCTTAACTTCCCACATTCTGCCATCTGGTTGATTAAAACTTTTGACTTCGAATTTTTGCACTGGCAGCGACTGACCTTGGTATTGAACCTCTGCCTGAGAAGCTTCCAGTTTTAAACTCTGATGATCCCCCAGGTTCACCAAATACTGCGCAGAATGGGCCATAAATGAACTCAATAATAATAAAAGCAACACTCACATCCTTGTGTTTGTTTTGGCATGTTTTATTAGACTGAATTCAAACTTTCTTGGCGAAAGTTTTTTGATAATTTCCTGGACTTAAGTGATTAGATTTTTAAATTTTTTTAAATCTTCCCAAACGGCCCGCTTGATTTTGGCGTCCTGCAAAACGTTTTTCGGCGAAAATGTAGAAATTGTGTTTTCAGATTTCCATTTTTCTGGCTGCTCAGAAAATATCAGACAAACTGCTTGAGACTTTTTGTACTCAGACAGGGGCAAAATTTTTGTCCCTTCCAGTTTGATTGAGGCCAACATTTTTGACAGCAAATCTGATTCTGTATCAGAGTCAAGATCACAAAAGACTTGAAAACGGCTAGGCACTGATTTTTTCTCGGTCACTTCTGTGGCCCTTTTTAAAACACTTTTTATCCCCAACACATTTTGCATATAGTTAATCATTTTTATTGAATACCTAAGGCTTTCAGAAAGTGCACTAAAATTTCATTTTTCTTATCAAGTTTTTAAGCTTCAAACCGATCAATATCACATGGAAGTATTTCGCTTTAAAATCAGACCCGAAGCCGAGATTCTTAAGGACCACGTTATAAAGGTTTTTAATACTTGCCCCCACTGTGGCACACAGCTGTTGTTTCAGTACCAAGTCGATTATTTGACAAACTCGATCCAAGAAGAAAGCTCTTGTCGGGATTGCAACATACTTATTCGAAAAGACTCTCATCCTCTTCAGTAGAATCATCATTTAGCTGCAGTAAAATTCGTTCAGCCAAAATCCTGTTAAATCCTTTGATTATGGCTATGTCTTCGACGTCTGCTGCCCTGATTTCATCAATGGACGGAAACTTCTTCAGTAAATCCTGCTTGCGCTTAGGCCCCAGACCCGTAACCATATCCAGCTCTGATTCCAGGGTTCGTCCTTCACGTAATTTTCTGTGAAAATTCAGAGCAAATCTGTGGGCCTCATCCCTTATCCCCACTAAAATCTGAAAGGCTTCACTGGCGACTTTAAACACGACGGGATTAGCCCTTTCTGGCAGATAAAATCTTTCTTCGGTGGCTTCGATTTTCTGAGTTTTAAAATCCCCTTGCGTCCTGCTCTTTGCCAAACCTACGACGGGTATTTCTTTGTTTAATTCTTTTAAAACTCTGACGGCCACAGCCAATTGCCCCTTACCCCCGTCGATCACAATAAGCTGTGGATCATCCCACTCTGTGTGCTTAAAACGTCTTGATAAAACTTCATGCATTGAAGCGTAGTCGTTAGGACCCTCCACAGTTTTTATTTTATATCTGCGGTACTGATCTTTGTTCGGCAGTCCTGATTCAAACACCACTTGGCTGGCCACGGAATCTTTACCTTGAAAATTAGAAATATCATAACACTCAATCCGCTCAGGCAGCTCGGTCAATTCAAGTTTTTCTTTGATTTGCTCAAGACCTACCTTTTTCAGAGCGTCTTTTTTCAGATATTTTTCCAGATGGCTTTCAGCATTTCGGTTGGCCATATCTATCAGATTTCGACCCTTTTCATCAGTGGCAAATCTGACACTGACATCATTTCCAGATCTTTCTTTCAACACGGCTTCCAGCAATTTATTTAAATCGCTGCCCAAATCAATGGGCAGCAGGACCTCATCAGGAATCACATTTTCTGCATAGTACTGATTTAAAAAGCTCACCAACCATTCGCGAGGATCCTCAGATTCGCTGGTCACATCCAAATGAGCTAAAAAATGCGACCTGTTACCAATAACCCTGCCCGATCTGATGTGTATGGTTTCAATCAAACAACCGTCAGGTTTACCAAAATAACCAATGGCATCGATGTCTTTATCACTGGTGGCATTAATGACGGCTTGTTTTTCAAAAACTTTTTTAATTGCACCGATCGAATCACGGATTTTTGCCGCGGCTTCAAATTTTTCATCACTTGCGTTGAACTTCATTTTTTCTTCTAGCAATTTTAAAACTTTTTTATCCCGGCCTTTTAAAAAAGCTTTTACTGAATCTATGTCATCAGAATATTTTTCCTTGGTGATCAACTTCACACAGGGGGCTTCACATCTGCCGATTTGATGGGTCATACAGGGTCGCTTGCGGGATTTTAAAACAGCATCTGTGCAGTCTCTGATTTTAAATGTGCGATTTAAAAACCTGATGGTTTCGCCCACCACTAAACCCGATGTGTAAGGTCCAAAATACAAGGCCCCGTCTTTGCGGACTTTTCTGGCCAAATAAAGCCTGGGATAAACATCCTTCACACTGAGTCTAATATAAGGATAGGTTTTATCATCCTTAAGCCTGATATTGTATTTAGGTCTGTGCTTTTTTATCAACGAGGCTTCAACTAAAAAAGCTTCGACCTCGGTTTTTGTGATTAAATAATCAATGCTGTGGATTTGTTGAACCAGCAAACGGGTTTTGGGACTCAAATCTTTGGATTCTAAAAAATAACTGCGCACACGATTTTTTAAAATCTTGGCCTTACCCACATAAATAATTTTATCCGTATTGCTTTTCATCAGATAGACGCCCGGATCAGATGGAAAGTCCTTTATTTTACTTTTGAGTTCTTCTTTTTTATTTTTTCTGGTTTTACTGATTGTATCAATATCGTCAGCCACATCTGCCTTTTTTGGATCATCAGACATAATCTATTCTTCAGTCTTTCCCTCAGATTTTGGTTCAGGTCCGCTTAATAAATTAAGCTCCAAAATCTGCAGCCTTTTGATTTCATCTCGGATTTTAGCAGCCTCTTCAAATTCCAGACTGTCGCTGGCTTTTTGCATTTTCTTTCTGAGCTTTTGAATGTCTTTTTCAATCTTAGTAGGCTCGCCAGAATACTTTTCAAATAAATTTTCTTTTTTGTCTTTTATTCCCACACTCACATTGCCATCAAACAATTCACCCAACCCGTCTCTGATTTTCTTTTTGATCGATATCGGCGTGATATTGTTTTTGATGTTGTGGTCTTGTTGAATCTTTCGTCTGCGATCTGTTTCATCAATGGCTTTTCTCATGCTCTTGGTGATTGTGTCGCCATACAAAATCACTCGTCCATTGATATTTCTGGCAGCCCTTCCGATGGTTTGTATCAAAGATCTTTCTGATCTTAAAAACCCCTCTTTATCAGCATCTGTGATGGCTACTAAACTGACCTCAGGCAAATCCAATCCTTCCCTTAACAGATTGATCCCAATCAACACATCAAAAACTCCCAAGCGCAAATCCCTGATAATTTCTGTGCGCTCCAAGGTTTCGATTTCAGAATGCAGGTATTTTACCTTCACA
>JBIKLL010000037.1:0-24980 GCA_044359815.1 Pseudobdellovibrionaceae bacterium | reverse complement strand
GACCCCATGAGCAGTCTTAATCCATGTTTCACTGTCGAATTTCAATTGGCAGAAATGATTTTACAACATGGACAGTTTCAGAAAGCGGCCCTCAGGGACAGAATGCTGGAGCTACTCAGGCAGGTTGGAATACCTGATCCCCAATCAAGACTGAAGGTCTATCCCCACGAACTATCTGGGGGTATGAGTCAAAGAATCATGATAGCCATGGCCATTGCTTGCAATCCCAAAATCCTGATAGCCGATGAGCCCACCACCGCGCTGGATGTAACAATTCAAAAACAGATCCTGCAATTACTGTCCAATCTGCGAAAGCAGAATAAAATGAGTTTGATTTTGGTTTCGCATGATTTGAATACTGTGGCTCACTACACTGATCGCGTGCAGGTGATGTACGCCGGCGAAATAGTTGAATCAGGCAGTTCACGGCAAATTTTAACAGAACCTCAGCATCCCTACACCAGAGCGTTGTTAAAGTGCTTGCCATCAAAATATGACTTCAAACATTTTTCATCTGATTTCAGGCTGCCATCGCTGCAGGGATCGATTCCTAATCTGTCCAGTCGGCCGACGGGTTGTCAGTTTCATCCAAGGTGTGAATTTCAAACAGCAGAGTGCAAACAAAAAGCACCCATTAAAAATTCACAGGGTGACAAGACAGTGTATTGTCACAATCCAATAAAGAGCGGGGTTTTGCTTGATTCAAATATCTGATCTGAAAAAAACCTATGCGACCAAAGCTCCCTTCAAAGACCCGGTGTATGTGCAGGCTTTAAGGGGTGTTAGTTTTCAGATTCAAGAAGGCGAAACCTTGGCAGTTGTGGGTGAATCTGGTTGTGGTAAATCGACATTGGCTAAAATTCTGTTAGGGATCGAAACCGCGACCTCTGGATCAATCAAAGTTTCCAATCAAGAAATTCTAAGCCTAAAGCCGGCTGAAAGAGTCAGTTTGTTTCAGATGGTCTTTCAGGATCCCAATTCTTCATTCAATCCGCGCAAACGAATTTTTGATATCATTGCTGAACCTTTAGTAGTGCAGGGATTGCAAAAAGATTTGATCCTGCAGAAAGTGAACGAGCTTTCATCCCAGGTCGGAATCAACGAAGAAATGTTAAAAAGATACCCTCACCAGCTCAGCGGTGGACAGCGGCAGCGGGTTGGCATTGCCAGGGCTTTGATCACGGGGCCCAAGGTTGTGATTTGTGATGAACCCGTTTCTGCCTTGGACGTTTCTGTGCAAGCGCAGGTTTTAAATCTGCTGTTGGATTTACGAAAAAAAAATAACTTAACTTATTTATTTATTTCGCATGATTTATCAGTGGTGAGGTTTGTCGCACATCGGGTGGCTGTAATGTATCTGGGGCGCTTTGTGGAAATTGGAACTACACAACAGATTTTTACAGCTCCTAAGCATCCTTATACTCGATTGCTTTTAGGCTCTGCTGACCTGGCGCCTATTGATAAATTTAGCGAAGGCGAACTGCCTTCGCCTTTAAGGCCCCCGTCGGGCTGCACCTTTCACACTCGATGCCCGTGGGCGCAGGATATTTGTAAAACTCAGGTCCCCGAACTGGCTGAAATTGATTCAAAGCTAGTTGCTTGTCACAGAAAATCTGAAGTACTGATTTAAACAAAATGAAAACCAGCCAGTTGATTTTTAAAAATACCTTTCCCTCTCATGTCGATCTGCCAGGTCAGCCGGTTTTGTTTTATGATCGCAAGCTTTTAGGATTTTCAGCAGCCAAACAGTTTATTGAAACATTTGAAAACCGTTTGGCCTTGGATGCCGGTGAAGAACTGAAAAACATAAATGGCCTGCCAGGGGTGCTTCGTCAATTGGCTGAAATGACTCAAGCCAAATCAAAAAATACATTAGTGTTTGTCTGCCTAGGTGGAGGGACGCTGGGTGATTTCGTGGGATTTCTGGCCAGCATTTTTAAAAGGGGAGTCCGATTTGTTCAGATACCGTCGACGTGGATTGCGGCCGTGGATTCATCCCATGGTGGTAAAAACGCTTTAAATATCGGAAATCATAAAAATCAAATCGGAACCTTTTATAACCCTGAAACAATTTTTCTGATCAGGGACTTGTTGTTTTATCAATCAGCCAGTCAGCTTGAAGACTGCATGGGCGAAGTCACAAAAATAGCACTGATCGACGGTGAAGCTTTGTGGAAAAAGGTTTTAGCGATTAATCGTAGTCCCAAAAACCTGTGGCAGCTTTTGCCTAAATTAATAAATGCTAAATACAAAATCGTTAAAAAAGATCCCTTAGAAACAAAAGGGATCAGATATGTTTTGAATTTGGGACACACAATAGGCCACGCTATCGAGTTGTCCAGCCAAATTTCCCATGGCAAATCCGTTGCCTACGGCTTGAGGGCAGCTATTGATTACAGTGTTCAGTTAAAACTTTTGAGTTCTGCTGAACTTAAAAAAATTCAAAAAGCACAGTTGCCCAGTTCAGCCGAGCTGTCAGCGTTGCTGAAATCTGTGCACAATTGGCAGGATTTAATAATGTCAGATAAAAAACGTTCTGATGCATCAGCGATAAATTATGTTTTTATTAAAAAGATCGGCAAGCCAGTGGTTAAAAAGATTCCGGCAAGCCAGTTGATTGAATTTTGTCAGAAAACTTATTTGTAAAAGGTGTGACTTGAATTTTGAAGGCACTATACCCAGTTCTAAATCATTGTTTAATAGGGCTTTGATTGTACAAAGTTTTTTTTCAGAATTGAAATTGATTGGCAGTTCAGAATGTCAGGATGTTTTGGGAATGAAAAACGCTCTTAAGCAGTTTTTTGCATTGGACGAAGTTGACTGCGGCGATGCCGGGACGGTGATCAGGTTTCTGAGCTTTAGAGCCTCGCGCAAACATGGTGTCCACAGATTCAAAGGATCAGATAGATTATTGGCAAGGCCTCTTAAAGAAATTCAGTTTGTTCTGGATCAATTGGGTGTTAATTGCCAAATCAATAAATCTGGTATGACCTTAATTTCTGAGGGTTGGAAACGTCCCATAGGTGCAGTCAGGGTTCACAGGGATCAATCGTCACAGTTTGCATCGGGATTATTGCTCAGTTCTTGGAATCTGGGATTTGATTTAGAAATCGAGACTTTGGGAAATCTTTCTGATGATTATTTTCATATGACCCAGCATCTTTGTGAAACCTTGGGTATGCAGATGATTAAAAGCAAAAACAAAATCCGAATTCCAGCAGGACAGAAATTAAAAACCCAAGAATACAGCATTGAGCCAGATTACAGTTCGGCCTTTGCAGTTGTAGCTGCCGCGGTTCTGAGTGGTCGATGCGATTTGCTGCACATGCCCTCATCAATTGTACAACCCGATTTTGTTTTTATTGATATTTTAAAAAAAATGAATGCCTCAGTCGACCTGAAGGACTTTGTACTCAGCGCTTCAAAAGCCAGTGTTCTGAAAGCCGTGAATGTAAATCTGGAAAACAGTCCCGATCTGTTTCCTGTCTTGGCAGTTTTATGTGGCCTGGCGCAGGGGACTTCAAAATTATTTGGGGCTCCTCATTTAGCGCTAAAAGAATCCAATCGCATCCAGAAGACCTTTGAGCTATTAACTAAGGCTGGCATTAAAAGTCAGATCGTAGATGGCGGTTTGATCATCGAAGGCTCAAATATGAAAATTCATTCAAAGGCATTTAGCTTTGACCCAGATCATGACCACAGAATGGCAATGGCGGCAGCATTGTTGAATATGGTGGGTGCAAAAATTCAGATTTTAAATAAAGAAGTTGTTAACAAAAGCTTTCCAGAGTTTTGGTCGATCGTGGGCGTCCAATGATTGACGCCAGCAGTGTTGTTTTAGTGGGACATCGGGGAGTTGGCAAAACCACATCGATGCTACAGCTCAAAGAATACTTGCCTCATTATGACTGTCTGGATTTGGATTCTTTGATTGAACAACAAACAGGTCAGTCTGTTTCAAATTTATTTTATCAATTAGGTGAGACCGGATTTCGCGAAATTGAAAGACGCATTTACAGCCAAGTTACAGCAAAAAAACCACGCAGAATTATCAGCGTCGGTGCTGGTTTTGATCCAGCTACTTTAAATGCAGATGATTTTGTGATTTGGCTTCAGCGTCGCAGCGATCAATGGGGCAGAATCTTTATCGACCGGCCAAGGCTTAATCGTGAACTGGATGTGGTTCAGGAGTTCAAAGTTCGTAAAACCCAAAGGGATCCCAGGTTTTATGAAAGAGCTGATTTTATTTTAAATTTACCAGAAGGGGTTAATGGGCAGATCTTTAGCACACTGTTGTTCAAGCACAGTGCTGCTAAAACAGCTTATATCACCTTGACCGAATGGCATTTACAAAAACCCAGGCGACTTGAGTTTTTAAAAACATTTGCTCATTTGGGATTTGAGCTTCGTGATGATTTGTTAAATCAATCACAGATGCTGCAGATTTTAAATCAATTTACCAATCGTGAAATCATAATAAGCATCCGCTGTCCGTTGTCATCAGAGGGCGGTTATTTTGTAGAAGCTGTTAAGGGCTTAAATCAAAATCGAATCAGGGTTGATTTGGCCACAGAGGTTTCGCAGAATAATATTTTAAATGCATCCATTGTTTCCTGTCACAGCAATGATAATTCAGTTTTTAAAAACATTAAGGCTTCATTGTACAAATGGTCTCCGGAAATAGAGTCTTTTCAGCATTTGATTGATGGCCACAATTGGTTTTTGCAAAGCCCAAAGGACAGGCTGTTTTTCCCCAGAAGCAAATCGGGTAAATGGTGTTGGTACCGAAAATGGATCTGGCACAGACAGAGTTTTAATTTTGTAAACAATGAAATCCTGGGATATTTGGATCAGCCAACGTTGTTGGACAGCATGACTGTGACTGCGGATCAGGCCTTTGCAGCTGTTTTAGGTGATCCTGTCACACACAGTAAGAGCCCCAGTTTTCATGAGAGCTTTTTTAAAAAATATCAGATGTCCTTTTTTGCAATACATATAACGAAACCTGATTTTGAATTAGCTTTGAAATTTTTAACAGATCTGGGCTTACGAGCGGCTGCAGTGACGTCACCATTAAAAATTTTAGCCAACGAATATTGTTTTGAAAAATCACTGCTGTCGGCGCAATTGGAATCCGTGAATACTTTGACTTATTCTGATGGGCATTGGATCGGCGCCAACACTGACAAAGACGGATTGGAAGCAACGATTAAGCGACTGGAAATAGGCAGCCAGGATTCAGTGGCTGTGTGGGGCGGCGGGGGAGTTTTGCCAGTCATTAAGTCCTTGGTTCCCAATGCAGAATATTATTCCTCTAGCTCAGAAAAACCCCTGGCTGCAGGTTTCGTGGGATTGATTTGGGCGGCACCACCAGACAGAAAAATCCCTGTGATGACAGCGGGTTCAGTAAAATGGGTTTTGGATTTAAACTACCGCGAAGATTCCAGGGCCAAAGAATTTGCAATGAAATCTGGTGCCAGGTATTTTTCGGGACTTGAAATGTTTGAAATTCAAGCGCATAGACAACAGCAGATATGGAGTCAGTTTTTTGAGCGCAAATAGTTTTGGTGAGCTTTTTAAAATTCATACTTTTGGCGAAAGCCATGGTCATTCCCTGGGTGTCATCATTGATGGTTGCCCTGCGGGAGTGCCTTTTGATCATGAATGGCTTTTTGGAGAATTGAATCGCCGCAAACCGGGAAGCAATAGACTGGTCAGCCAGCGACAAGAGCCTGATCAGTATTCTGTACTGAGCGGTGTGTTTGAGGGAAAGACTCTTGGGACCCCGATTGCAATTACCATTGCAAACCAGGACAGCCGATCACAGGATTATCAGTCGATAAAATTAGAACCCAGACGGGGGCATGCTGACGACCAATGGAAAAACAAATTTTCGGTTTCTGACCACCGTGGTGGCGGCAGATCTTCGGGCCGTGAAACTGTCAGTCGTGTGATTGCCGGAGCCGTTGCCAGAATGTTTATTAAATCTCAGTATCCAGGTTACCAAAATCTTGGATTTTCCCAGCAGATTGGGCCTTATCAGATTTCTGAAGCCGACAGAGCTCAGTTCAATTTAAGCCAAACTGCGATTGATGAATTTCCCGCCAGATTTCCTGTTGTGAATTCTGAAATCGAAAAATTTTTGCAGCAGTTGGTAGCTGACGGTGATTCTGCAGGTGGAATGATTGAAGTCTGGCTGGATGGTTTGCCGCAGGGCTTGGGTGAGCCCGTGTTTAAAAAGCTGAAATCACAATTGGCGATGGCTGTTATGAGCGTAGGGGCTTGTGATGGATTTAGTTTTGGTGAATTTCAGAAATACCAAATGTTAGGAACTGAATTTCATGCAGGCAATGATAAATATTGGGGTGTACGAGGTGGGATTTCTACGGGACAAAGGATTTCATTTCAAGCAAGGTTTAAACCGACTTCGTCGATAATGGATGTCGCCAAAAAGGGTCGTCATGATCCCTGTATTCTGATCAGAGCGATTCCTGTTGTGCAGGCCATGGCAGATTTAGTGATCGCAGATTTTTTATTGTGGCGCAGATTGAATCACATCTGATGGCTACAGGTTATTTGATCGACTCAAAATACAAGACTCAGTTGCAAACAGAGTTGAAGCTTAAAAAAATTAAAAATTTTAATTGGCACCAGGATTTATTGATCCTGCCAGAACCTGTTGATCTGTATTGGGTAAAACAAAAATGGAATGATGTGCATGTTGCTGATTTTGATTCAGTTTCCTCTGCTGCCCGAAAACTAAAACAATCGCAGGTGTTTTGGATCAATAGCAGTGATAAGTTTTATCGCAGGTCTGAGCTTATTTTAAAGAATTTGAAAGCTCTTAAACCAAAACCATTTAAATTTAACCAAGATTCATTACCCAGGGCCGGAGCATTTTTGTTAACCAGCCCCAATCAATTGGTGTTTAGCAGTGATGTGGATCCAGCAGCGCTTAACGGCGAAATCAAATTTGCAGAGGATAAATCGGCTCCTTCAAGAGCGTATTTAAAACTGTGGGAGCTATTTACCAGGTTGAATTTATTCCCACAGCCCAATGAACTTTGTTTGGATTTAGGTGCGGCACCAGGTGGATGGTCGTGGGTTTTGGCGGGATTGGATTGTCAGGTTATTGCCGTAGACAGAGCTCCAGTAAAATTGCCGGCTCAGTTGCAGAAAAAGGTTAAGAGCCTCAAGCAGGATGCTTTTGGACCTGAAATTATAAACACTAAGGCTGACTGGTTGTTTTCTGATATTATCTGCTATCCGGATAAATTGTATGATTTTATTCAAAAGGTTATGGCAAAAGGTGTGATCAAAAACTTTGTGTGCACGCTGAAATTTCAGGGACAAACGGATTTTGACAGCATTCAAAAATTTGCAAACATTCAGGGATCCAGAATCATTCATCTGTCACAAAATAAACATGAACTGACTTGGATTAAAACTGACGATCGATCCAGTTTTTTAAAGCAATAAAGGGCCGTTCTTTACCGGGTTCGTTAAAGCTTTCATGATAATATCCAGGGAAGGTGTGAAGCTCTTTAAGCCTGGCCTGATCTAATTTAAGATTTTTAAAAAACTGAATATTGGCTTTCCAGGAAACAATTTTATCTTCCATGGGAACTATCATTAAAACAGAATTTTTGATGGGACCATCCCAGTCTCTGACAGAACTCATTTCCTTAGACATCTGAACAAAAAATCTGGGTGAAACATTGTTGTGATTCAAGGGATCGCTCAGGTACTGTTTCTGGACTTCGGGATCCCTGGAAACGTATTCAGCGGGGATTTCGTTGTTTAGTTTTATCGAACCCAATAGGGGTTCAACCAGTTCTCCAAAAAATTTCTTCAATGGTGGTACCGGAAGCGCCAGATCTAACAGCGGTGCTGATGCTATCACGGAATCAAAATGAGGGACTTTGTTTTTTGAAAGCAGTCCCAGAACGATCAATCCCCCCATGCTGTGACCAAACAAGAAGGTTCTTTTAGCGACCAAATGACACTGTGATATCACCGTCAAAACGGCATCGTGATATTGCGAAAATCGATCAATGTGACCTCGTTGTCCCAATGTTTTTCCATGGCCAACCAGATCCAAAGCGACAATCCAAGACAGGGACTCGTTTAAATAAAAAGGAAAGTGTGTGTACCTAGAGCTTTGCTCACCTTGTCCGTGGACAATGAACATTCCATTTTTACCATCGGCATTTTTATTGATCCATTTGCGATAAAATACTCCGTCGAATACAGATGTTTCCTCGGTCCAATTACTGGGTAAACTGGGAAACTGAGGTGATGCGGTCATTGGTTATTTAATGCCTTGATAAATATAAGCGATTCCTAAACTGAGGCTTTCCCAGCTGGTAAAGCGAAATTCGGCTGACTGACCCATGATTTTTAAAAATGCATTTCGACTGGGAAACTGTGATGATGAATTCTGTAAATATTTATAAGCTTCGGTTTGGCCTGTGATCATCCCGCCAATAACTGGCAAAACATTTTTAGAATAAAAATCGTACATCGATCCGATCACTGGCGTTATCATTTGACCAAATTCCAGAATCATTACTTTTCCGCCGGGTTTACACACCCGATGCATTTCTGAAATTGCTTTTTGGCAATCACTGACGTTTCTGATTCCGAAACTGATGCTGACGATATCAAAGGATTCGGATTCATAGGGTAATTGAGTGACATCAGCGACTTCAAAATTAATGGACAAGTTTTGCTTCTTGGCTTTCATGGGTGAACTGGTCAACATGTCGGCGCAAAAATCGGTGGCCACAACCCTGCCTGATTCAGTCACAGCTTTTTTAAATTCGATGGCCAAATCACCTGTACCGGTCGCGCAATCCAACACTGACTGCCCAGGTTTGGCTCCAGATAATTTGACCAGTCGTTTGCGCCACAGGTGGTGAATCCCTAATGACAAAACATTATTGGCTCTGTCGTAACCAGGAGCGACTTTTGAAAACATTGATTTAATTTTTATTGGGTCTTGATTTGTAATCATAATTTATAAATATTTTTGTCCAAAGCTTTAAGCATGCGTTCCATTGTGGACATAAGATTGGAAAAATCATCAAAGGTCAATGCTTGCATCCCGTCTGACAAGGCCTTTGCAGGATCTGGGTGGACTTCGACGATGATTCCGTCAGCACCTGCTGCGGCAGCTGCTAAAGCCAATTTGGGAACTAGCTTCCTGATTCCCACAGCGTGTGAGGGATCAACGATGACTGGAAAATCTGTGTTTTCTTTGATGTAAGTCACAGCATTCAAATCCAAAGTATTTCTGGTTACGGTTTCAAAAGTTCTGATACCTCTTTCACACAAAACAACTTGGTCATTGCCACCGGCAACCAGGTATTCTGCGGATTTAAGCCATTCATCAACAAAGGCCGAAAATCCCCGTTTTAGCAAAACAGGTTTTTTAGTTTTACCCAGCTCCTTGAGCAACGGATAGTTATGCATGTTTCTGGAACCCACTTGGTACATCGAAACTAAATCATCCATCATTTCAATCTGTCTGGGATCTGTGACTTCTGAAACCAAGCCAATATCAAAGCTCTTAGTGATTTGTTTAATAAACCCAAAGGCCTCTGCGCCTAGTCCCTGAAAGGACTGAACGCTGGTGCGCATTTTCCAGATACCACCGCGCAATACCGAAGCTCCCATGGTTTTTACAAATCGAGTGATGGAATTCAGCTGATCAGCGCCCTCAATCGAACAGGGGCCCGCCATGACGACAAAATCTGGTCCTCCAATAGGAACGGGTCCCACATGAACAACAGAAGATTGTTTCTGGGACAAGGATTGGGTTTTCAGATCTGCGTTTGTGGTTCTCATTTCCATCTTTTTTTGGGTATAAACTGAAGCCATTACTATATCACCAAAACAATGAGGAAAAGCCAAATGACGCGCAATGAAATTACGCAGTTTTTAAAAGAAGGTGCCTTTATTCGAACTGCTGATGCCCAGGTTCATTTGTACAGCGGTCCCTTTGCCGAGGACAGCAAAGATAAGGATTTGTTGATTCAGGATTTTTTTTCAAAAGCTCCTTCGGGGTTTAAGTCAGCCAATCATCAGGTGATCAGTGTTTCCAAGCTTAAATCAGCATTGATTGAATCCATTGGCGATACAAAATTGGGATTTCAAAAATCAGATTTTCAGAATCCCGATCAACAGGAATTTCAAGATGCCTTTCAGCTGATTCAAGGAAAAATCCAGCGAGGTGAAATCGAAAAGGCTGTTCCGATTATTTCAGCGACAGTTCAAAAAACTGTGTCTGAATCTGATTTGGCCACGATGATCATTCATGGTCTGGACGCGTTTTCAAAACTGTGGGTATACGGATACTGGAAAGACGGGCAGGGGATTATCGGAGCCACGCCTGAAATTTTGTTTCAGATGACTGATCGTAAAATCAGATCCATGGCCTTAGCGGGAACCTGTCCTAAATCTGAACTCAGCACTCGAAAACCACTATTGAAAGATGACAAAGAACTCAAAGAGCACGAACTGGTTGTTGTCGACATTGCCAAAGTTCTGGAAAGATGGGGATGGGTTAAGCGCAGTGGAACTGAAGTTCTGGATTTTCCGTCGATGCTGCATCTGTGCACTTGGCTTGAGGTCGATACGAAACAGCTTGATCCTGTTGAAGTGATAAAGCTTCTGCATCCAACACCAGCCCTGGGTGTCGCACCCAGAAATTATGGTAGCCGCTGGATGGTAGAGCTGCCATTTCAGAAAAACCGTCGTTGGTTTGGGGCCCCTATTGGCTTTCAGCTGGATAAAAATGAGTTTTTAACCATCGTTGCCATCAGAAATTTGCAGTGGGATCAAAAGCAAAGTTGGGTCAGTGCTGGCTGTGGAATTGTTGCCAACAGCGAGCTGGATCGCGAATGGCGCGAGCTGGGTGTGAAAATGGAAACCACGATGAAAATTTTTGGAATTTCCAAAGAATGAAAAATATTGAATCAGCGGTGCAAATAGTTTCTGAACTGAAAAACCATCAAGTTTCAGAATTTGTTTTTTGTGCTGGGGTTCGCAATTCGGCAATTTTTAAAGCGTTAAAAGCTTTTGATAATATTAAAGTCAGTTATTTCTACGAGGAAAGAAGCGCAGGATTTTTTGCCATGGGCAGAACCCGCATGACGGGGAAACCAGTTGCTGTCGTCACAACGTCGGGCACAGCTGTGGCAGAACTGCTTCCCAGTGTGATTGAATCATTTTACCAAGGTCTGCCACTGATCGTGTTAAGCGCTGACCGACCCAAACATTTTCGGGGCACTGGGGCCCCGCAGTCCATAGAACAAAAGGGTATTTTTGGTTCCTACGTTAAAAATCAGTTTGATTTACAGGGGGAGCTTTTAAACTTATCTCATGTTTCGTGGAATGGCCCGATACATATAAATGTTTGTTTTGATGAACCATTGATTGATGCAGAAATCACCACAGAACTTAAGAATCGGTTTTTGAAATCAAGTGATTTAAAAAATACCCCT
Organism: Pseudobdellovibrionaceae bacterium; assembly: GCA_044359815.1. GTDB lineage: Bacteria > Bdellovibrionota > Bdellovibrionia > Bdellovibrionales > Bdellovibrionaceae > JBIKLL01. The sequence continues at coordinate 13,473 of JBIKLL010000037.1, read as the reverse complement.
CAAAATACACTTAGGGGCTCAGAACCAATTGCACAAAAAATAAATTTCAATCAATACGTCAACCCAGCGTTGATTTTGGGTCCCATGGACAATCAGCAATCGCAGATTGTATTGAGTTTAATTAATCAAATGCAGGTTCCAGTTTATCCAGAGGTCTTAAGTCAGCTCAGGGGACAATTAAAAAATCAAATCAATGAAGAAACTCTGAATGCCGGCGTGGCAAAGGGGATGATTCAAAGCTTGATCCGCGTCGGAGGCGTTCCCACGGTAAGGTTGTGGAGGGATCTGGAAGCCAAGTTTCGAAATATTCCTGTGTGCAGCTTTTATGATTTACCTCTCAGTGGATTAGGCAGACCCAGCGATTTTGCATTGGGCATTGAAAATCTGATTACAATTTCTGAATTAAAAAATAATCATCTGGATGGCATAATCACTGAAAATCATAAATCTCAGAATAAACTGATGGCTTTATTGGAACAGCTACCGCAGTCAGAGTGCGGATTGATTTATAAATCACAAAGTTGTTTTTTGAATCACGATTTGTATTTGGGAAACAGTTTACCCATCCGACAAGCAGATTTGGTTTTTTGGAACCATCAGTTTAATAGATGCTATGGAAACCGCGGTGCCAATGGGATTGATGGACAGATATCGACTTTTTTGGGTTGGTCCGACAATGCGAATCCTTCAATTGCAATGGTTGGTGATTTAACTGCGCTTTATGATTTAAGTGCATTGTCTTTAGAGCCATTTGTACAGGGCGGCTGTGCTCAGATCATGGTGATCAACAATTCTGGGGGGCAAATTTTTAACAGAATCATCAAAGACCCAGAATTTTTAAATCAGCACAGTTTGAGTTTTAAAAACTGGGCAGCCATGTTTGGATGGACCTATCAACAGTGGAAGCAGATTCCTAACGATTGGAAGGCCGCAAACAAAACAATTATAGAGCTAGTTCCTGATGCCAAACAATCTGAGGAATTTTGGAATCTTTGGAAGGGGACTTAGTGCCAAGCCAAAAAAACACCTATCAAGATCAAACAATGCAAGCAAATCAAACTAAGATAGTGGCACTGCACGGTTTTTTAGGTGAACCCAGTGATTTTGATTTTTTAGGCTCTGCAGTTTACAAACCTGATTATTTATCATTAGTCAAAAATGGTTGCCCAGATTTTGCCAGTTGGGCTCAGGCTTTTGAACAACGGTTTGCTCCTAAACAAAAGTTTCATTTAGTAGGCTATTCACTGGGAGGAAGATTTGCGCTGGAATATGCTGTCCGCTTCAAGTCAAGGCTTACTGGGTTGTCATTGATATCTGTGAATTTAAATCAGGTTTCTGATGAATCACAGAAATTAAATCGCGCCCAATCTGACCAAGCTTGGGCCAAGCGATTTTTAAATGATGATTTGACTGAGGTGATTCAAGATTGGAACAATCAGCCGGTCTTTGCGGGAACAGTCAGTGAACCCTATCGCAACCCTGAAACAGTCGACCGCGAATTAATGAGTGTATTGCTGACACAGTTTTCAGTACTTCAGCAAAGGAATTTTTTTGATGAAATCAAAAATTGGGATTTAAAAATAGATCTGTTTGCAGGCCAGTCTGATAAAAAGTATTTAGAGCAAAATCAGGGATTTCAGGCTTCAAAACACGTATCAAGCCATGTCATTCAAAGCAGTGGTCACCGGATAATTTTTGATAACCCAAAAGAGCTTAGTTTAAAGCTTACGGAAGCCTTTGTTTTATCAGGAAAATGTTAGGGTTTGGCCAGTTTTAAACGAATCAGTTGAATCAATTTGTAGACTCTGTTTACAATATTAAAAAACAAAGAGAGGCAAGGATGACTTTCTTAATTCAATTATTATTATCAATAAACGTATCATTTGCCGGAACACCGGTGTCCGAAATCAAAATAGCTCTACTGGGTGACACTGGAGCTGGTAAAGGATTTGAATCAGTTCTGGAGCTTGTTCGTAACGAACGCCCCAAAGTAGTCATGATTAACGGGGATTTTGGTTATGGTGCAGAACCTGAAAAATGGTCAGCAGCTGTCAGAAAGCAGCTGGATTTAACCAGATTCCTGGTGATTGGATCACTGGGAAATCACGACAGAGGATTTTACCAAAATCGGTATCTTAAGGAATTTCAGTCGTTTCGCGTAAACAATCGCAGATTGAAATACAAATGCACCGGAACTCCTGTAGTTGCTGAAGGCCAAGATATCACCCTGATCGACGAAATCTGCACTGTTGGAAATATTTCGATTTTTGCTAGCGGCATTGGTCAGGTGTTAAACACAAATTATTTAGAAACCAGATTGGACTCAAAATTAAAATCAGCCCCAGCAGATAATTGGAAATTGGTCGGATACCACTACACATTAGCCAGTATGAATCCTGGGATTAAAGGCGATCAAGCGACGAAGAAATTTTTTGATATCATTAAAAACCACGGAGCCATTGGGGTACAAGCTCACACTCATTCGGTCATGGCTTCATGTCCAATTGTTTCGTCATTTAGCAGAAGCAACACCGTGAAATGTCATGATCGTTTTACTGATCCCGAAAAACGATTTATTGAAAAAGGCGTGGGTCTTTTTATGGATTCGTCACTAGGGGGTAAAGACATCAGATCAAAAGAAAGATGCCATTCGCCCACCGAGAAAAACTGCGCACACATGATTGATCTGATTACCGAGGAAGGCTATGCCCGAACAGATGGTTTGAGCAAAGGCGGATTTAATCCCTATGGTTCCTTGTTTGTGATTTTTAATCATAACAACAATCCCAAAAAAGCTTTGGTGTACTACAAATCTGTCGACGGCACTGAAGTCTTTAGATTTGAAATCGACAGGTAGTATCAAGCTAGTCCCCTTTTTTTTCAGTGAATTTAAAAATCTAAATTTATGATTTTATATTAAAAGACCCTCTGCGGAGGCGGGGGCTTGTCCCGAGCAATCTGACTAGAGATACGAAATAAAGAGCTGTGGTCTTTTAATATAAAATCATAAATTTAGATTTTTAAATTCACTAAAAAAAGGGACCAGTTACAAATAAATAAAGCCTGTTTATTGAAAGCCTGCGCCGATGGTTACACTGGAAACGTATCCCTGATTGGACCTGCCTTTGTAGGAAACCAGTGTGCCCGCAGCATCAGAATACCGACTGTCCAAAATAAATATGGGTGCGTAATCAAAAGCTACAAATAAAGTGTTGTTGCTGGCAGTTTTATACATAGATTGAACAGCAAAATGTACGGTTGTAGTTGTTTGTTTAATGTCAAAGCCATAGGAAGTATTGCTTAAATCCAACTGGGCAGAACCTCGCCAATAAAAGTTGTCTTCCCCATAGTCTAACTGAACTAAAAAAATATTTTTAAATTTATCGTAATCCATGGCGGTCCACGAAGCGCCAACCAAGGCTTTTTTTGCAGAGCTTAGGCCTGCATAAAAATTAAATTCCTTATTTTTGGTGAAATGATAATTAAGCCCCCAATAAAAGCTGTTAAATGAAATCGAAGAATAAAATTCTAAGGGCTCAGGCGGCTTAATCTGAAATACTTTAAAATTTGAAGCCGTAAAATCCGCTGACAAATAATTGTATTCGGACTTGTATTCGGTGATTTGATCTGTGCCGGTGTTAACGTCAATTGATACAGGGGAATGTGTTTGCCCACCAGTCAATCCTATGGAAAATTGATTTATCTGCTTTCTGGAAACCATGGGTCTGGGATTAGTCGTTCGAACCTCTAAAGCCACACAGCCATTTAAAAAAATTAAACAGAATGTAAGTAAAAAGATTCTCATGTTTTGGCTATTACCTTTCTGGATTAGTTTTTCCATGAAGCTCCATCGATCAATAAATCTTTGATAGAGGCTTTGCCATCGGATGTGACGTTGACAGAAATGCTGGCTTTTTTGTCACGAATTAAGACTTCCAGATTGGAAGCCTTATCTTCCGGCACGTAAAATCTTTCAATGCCCGCAATAAACTGACCGTATTTGCAGCTGCCTTTTATGTATAAATCGCAATCAGAAATTTCAGCAGTCGAAAAACTTTGTTTTGGCTTCAAACACACATAGGTGTTGTCGATTTCGCTAGCCAAGGGTTGCCCCAATTCATTTTTGCAAACACCGTCAACTGGGTAATTCACACGAAAGGTTAAATAATGACCAGACAACAGATCTCTGGGGTCATATCCAGTGATATCCAATAGGATTTCTCTGCCTACATTCTGATTATAAGCTCTGTAACCGGTCAGTAAGGACAACATAACCATAGGAAAACCCAAGGCGAAAATGAGAAATTGCTTTGTAATATTCATTTTAATTTATCCTCTACCCAGACTTGAATTTTATCTTTGAATCGATTCCAGCTAACAGCGAAGCCGATGATTAAAACACCTGATGTTATCAGTCCAAAACCTGTAGTGGCTAATCCTCCCAAAGCCTGAAAATACAACCACAGAAATCGCAATCCAACTAACAGCAAAAATATATTAAACAGTTTTTTGTTTTTAAGACTGCTTTGCAAAAGAGCCATAGATCCTAGTGCAATTAATGTACAGACTGCCAGAATCAGTGAGTTAGCAATACCAAAATAATTTGAATGATTACCAAGCAAATAAAATCCCATGCAAAATCCAATTAAATATTTTTGGATTCTGCTGTAGCCATTTTTGATTTTCACCAACCAGCCAACTGTGGCCAGCAATATATAAGAAGGCACAAAATACACCCCGTACTGAGTGTACGACGAACTGGCATTGACCAACCATTCAGAAATCCATAATCCCAAAAGCCCGCTCAGTAAAACGGCTGCCTTTAGCGAAAAAGAAATTTTTGGAAACTTTTGGGTTATGGTGGCCATTAAATAACAGACAAGTGGCAGTGCCAAATAAACAGAGCTAAACCATTTTTCGTAAATTCCGTTTTGAACCAAAGCATCCATCAGTGTCCAAACCGCAGAGATTAAAAATGTCGATGTCCAAATCAACGGTAACAACAATTTGCCGCTGGCCAAGGCTATAAAAAAGGTTATTAATGACCAAAACAACAAGGCTTTAAAAAGTGATCCGCCCGTATGAAAAATTTGAGAAATCAATCCGATATTTGCTAAAATGACCAAAGCGTGAGCCAGCAAAGATCCTTCAAACCACAGAGTTTGTGATGATCGGTAGCTTTTAAGTGCAAACCATCCTGTCAGACCCATTAACGAAAAACCACAAAGTAATTTAAACCAATCTGAAATTTCAAACCAATTTGCAGCGATCACTGAAACCAAACCCACAGAAATCACAAAAATTCCCAATAAAACAATTCCTGATACAGCCCAGGTAGATCCAGATTTTTTGGATTCAAATTCCAATATTTTTTGACGGGTTTCGGCTGTGATAAAGCCTTGCTTTTGCCAATCGGCCAAAGACTTTTCCAATTGAAACATTAAAACCTCATTCAGATTTGTAGTTTCAACTATTGGACATCAGATCCTGAATCAGTGTCCATCAGTTTTTTGAAAAAGGCTTTTTCTTGGGGGGTTAGATTTGGGTTTTCTGCAATCTGGTGACCCAGTTGGGTTTGAAATTCCAGGGTTTGGGCTTGAGTCCACTGCAATTGATTTTGTTGTTTTAAAACGCCGTCAATCATTTTACTGACGTTTTCCCAATCAGAGATCGCTTGCAGGCTTACAAAGGTCACTGTGGCATAAGAAAAATTTTTGAAATGTCTGTAAATCCATCCCAGGGTTCTGAAGGATCCTTGAGTCCACTTATATGTCAGACTTTCATTTTGAATCATCGATACCAATACGCCATCGTAGGACAGTTTCAAAAACATCCAATCCAATGTGCTAATGGCCCGTGCCGCATTGACCACAACTGAAAGTGCGTTTTGCGGATGTTTTGATAGGTTTTGTTTCAGACTCAGCAATACATTTTCTCGTGCGATTATAAAGCTTTTGTGGATCATTAATGTCTGTTTAAAATTGATCGGAGTGCGACCATAGATTGCTAAGCGGTCCAAGAAATTCACACTCAACAACTGAGCCTTGTGAGTCTGATACAGAAATTCAATGATGCCTTTTGCCAGATCGGTTTCAGTTTTAAACACTGATGGATTCCAGGTTACGCGGGCTTTGATTTTACCAATCAACCAGTAATTGCGATAGGCCTGTGCATAAGACTGCTCAAACCATGATCTGGGTAATATCGAAATGGGCTTGACCAATTTGCCAGCGCCGATTTCGATAAATTCAGTGTTGATCAAAATATTTTTTATTTCGGAGCTCAGTTGCAAATCAGTCAACAGTTCTGTCATCTGTTGAACTCCTAATTTTTGATTCAAATATTTCTCAGCGCTAAAGGTTCTAAATGAATCCTGGCAGCGCAAATCGGACCAACCTAACAATGAAATTAGCAGTATTTGAATCATCTGTGGGATTCAGCCAAGGCCTGATTAATTTTGCGCCTCAATGGTTTGTTACTGGATGGGGTCATCGAAAAATAATCTAACAAAAGCTTTCGTTTTGATTCATGACATTCTGATTTTGAGGTCTTTAGAAAATCGAAAACAGAATCAGCAAACCGCAGGGATGAATCATCCGAAGCTTTTGCCGACTGGCCTATGGCTTTGGTCAAAACTGTAGCTGAGATCGGTTGATAGTTTTGGCAGTGAACCCAATTTTTTGCTGAATCGTGAACTTTAAAATATTTCAGTGAACTGATTTGATTTGCAGAAAATATTTGTGCGGGTCCTGTCGCTAATTTGTGTTTGGTCAGATAACGAATAAAGGATGCTGGATACCTGTTCAGAATAGCGGCGTTTTCAACAAAATCAGGAGTCCAACCCAGCGGGATGGGATCAATGTTTAGTCGGGATTGATTCAAAATCTCGATAACCTTGGTCACGCAATTGTTGGACAGCAGGTTGTAGTTTCCTAATTTAGATTGCAGGGCGAGCTGCTTGAGGATTTCTGAAATTTTATTGAAATCAAAATAATTTTTATTAAGGGGTAAAAACAAATACTTGATTTGTGGATCATTGATGCTGGCCAGGTAGTGATTAAAAAATTTTGTTTTTTCAACCAGCAATTGTGGTATCGGCGAATCTGTTTCAGGATAGAAATCATAAATGTCAGCCGTAAATATATTGGGTGAATCCTGATCGGTCACAGCAATTAAAAAATGCCCACCCATAGCCGAAGGCTTCAGGGCCGGTGGAAACATCCCCACAAAAATCTGTGGTTCAGCCCAAAGGCCCTGACAAAAAAGCATCGTGATTGCAAAAAACAATGCCTTCACAAAATCACTGCAAACAAGCGGCTTCAAAAATTTTGCTGTTGTAAAAGCTGATAAATGTTCGAGTGGCTTCCCCAGCGTTTCCGTATTGTGCCATCACATTTTCTGGGTGTTCGCATTCGCCCATAGCTTGACTGAATTTTTGAAACTGAACAGCGCCCAGTTCTTTTTTAGATTTATCAGAAACCTTGTCAAAGCCGACGGGTGCAGAAATAGCCTTGGTGAAAGCCCCTGTGCTGGAAAAAAGCATAATAAATCCACCAACCAACAGCAAAACAGTGTAGGCCCCTGTGTCGTCGTCTTCTGCATAAGCAGGTGTTGGATTAACCGCAGACAGCGCTAAAGCAAAAGCCAAGACTGTGCACATTGAAATAAGTTTTTTCATAATTCCTCCATTTGTAATTTTAATTGTTTGATATTCAGATATGCCTGCAATTGCAACTAGGTTTGTCTGTCAGGATTTTAAAAAACAGAAATTTAAAAGAATCTTAATAAATGAATCACAAAAAGAATTTCAATATCCCAGAAATAGAAACGGAGTTGGGTATAAAACCAACTCCGTTTAAGTAGTGGCCTAAAATTTTAGTCGCGCAATATTTCGGCTGCGACAGATTTAAGCCATGGTAAATAAAACGAGACACTAGTATAAATGGATCCCTCAAGGCAAGTGCTTCCGCCATTGAGTGTGGCCGATCGACTGGTTACGCCAAACAAGATCTGTTGTGAGTTCGCAAAAACGAAGGCCGGACCCCCTGAGTCTCCGTGGCATGCGCCGCGGCCTTCGAACTGTTCAAATAAAACTTCTGATTCACTGTAATTTGGATTTGAGATCTGAATTTGAGCTTTCATCAGTGCCGTTGCTTCAACTTCGGGCACCATGCTCAACATTCCAAACCCCGCAATAATCACATCCATGCCTGGCTTTAAAAAAGCTTTGTTCTTCAGTAACAATGAGGGCTTATAGCCAGCCGGCAAATCCCCTGAGAACCTCAGCAACGCAATATCCCCCTGGTTTTTGCCATCACTATTGGCATTATAATCAGGGTGAGTTTTGCCTTTCAGAATTTTTCTGTAGACAGGCTTCATATCAGAGCTGCTGTTGGGCAAATGTCTTTCAAATATCAAAATGGAGTTTTCAACCTGGTAACTGGCACAATGAGCAGCTGTGACTGCTAAGTTTTTGCCAACGATTGTTGCTGTGCAAAGCTCGCCAGTAACCGGATTATACAGAGCCACTGTAGAGGTAGCGATTGATTCTTCTGAAGCAACGGCCACGCCACCAACGATTTTAGAAGATGGTTTCAGCTCTTCCTCTAAAGTTGTGATCTGCAAATTTGTTGATAAATCTTTAGTACCATTTGATTGATGGTTTTTAGTCGGAGCACACGCTGCCAACAAAGCTACCACCAACAATTGAATACTACTGTGCCTAATAATTTCTTTCCTTGAAGTCATTGTTCTTCCCCTCTTTGGAACAACGTTCGGTCCAGCGTGGACCGTCATTTACCTTCAGTTTAAGGTCGCAGGGGGGTACCCCTCCCCCCAGCTTCCTTTTCCCCTCTGAAAGTCTGCTTCACTTGCGTGAAACATGAATCACTATAAACACCGCAATCGGATACTTTTGCAAAATTTTTATTTTGATTTTTTATATAAGGGCTACTTATCTAAATCCTCTAAGGCCAAAATTTATTTTTGACTGAGTCATTTATAAAACTCATTTTTTTTGCATAATTATTCAGTTTGTTAAATTCCGTTTCAGAAAAGCCGAATGATTTCTCGCACAAGGCATATTCGTGACTCAATGTGATATTGAAAATTCCGGGATCGTCAGAATTTAAACTGCAAATTATTTCTGAGTCTAAAAAAGCTTTAAGCGGGTGATCATTAATGTTTTGAATAGTAGCAGTAATAAAATTACTTGTGGGGCAAAGCTCCAAACCTATTTTTTTTTCCTTAACCAATTGTTGAATTTCGGCTGAAGCCCTTATTTGCAAGCCATGACCGATTCTTTCTGCGCCTAATTTAAGCACGGCATCGCGAACATTTTCATGGCTTCCAGGGGACTCCCCAGAATGCACTGTCAGTGGCAGTGTTCGATTTTTAAATAAAACTTCAAAATCAGCAGTTTGTCTGTAGTTCTCATCATCAGCCAAATCCAAACCCACAAAATATCTGCTGTTGGTTTTAAAAAACTCCATAACCTTTTGGGACAATTTTAAATCCACGGTTCTTTGGATAATGCCGATTAATCCCACAGCCACGGGCAGATTGGCTGCCATTTTTATCCCTTGATTGATGGCCTCTAAACCTTGTTCCCAATTAAAAGAATTGTTCTCTGACAGGTAGGTTGGACTGTATCTTAGTTCCAATAATTTAATTCCATCATTGTAAGAGTCTTCGATGATTTCAAAGGTCAGACGTGTCAGTCTTTCTGTCGAGCTAATCATATCCCTAGTGTGCAAAAACCGGTGCAGCACTGTGGATAAGTCCTTCATCTGATTCTGTATCAACAAGTCTTCAGCAGTTTTTTGCACCGAAATATCTGATTTGGTATCCTGTTTTTGCCATTCATTGAGTGTTGACAGTCTGACTGAGCCTTCAATGTGTCTGTGCAGCTCGATTTTGGGAAACGAGCGCCAAAATTCAACTCGGGTTTTAAACTGTTGACCAAATTCCATAGGACTCAGATAACCATGAAAAGTTATTCATTGAAACGGAAAAATATGAACACACAAAAGCTAGCTTCCAATCCCACAGGTCCATTGCAATTTGCAAAATCAGTAACCTTTCAGGGTAAACAATTAGATCTGGCAGATCCCAAATCCACCAGAGCTATGATTGCTTTGATGGATATGAATGCAGTCCTTGGCGGAGCCGCATCCCACTTTGGAGGGCCTTCGGCATTTGCCGAGCTCATGAGCGCAACTTTTGGATTGATGTATCAGCTATCAAAAGAATCTGGCGGTGAATGGCATCAAAAATTTAATTTCGTGAACGACGCTGGTCACTGCGAAAATGGCTTGTACGCCCTGAGGGCCAACTACGGCTTTGCTGGGATGAAAATTGATGATCTGAAAAAATTCAGATCCATAGATTCTAAATTAACTGGTCACGGTGAAGCCCATTTGTTTCCAGAAGCTATATTGCTCAGCAATGGTCCTTTAGGCTCAGCTTTTCCGCAAGCTCAGGGGCTAGCAATGTCCGATAAAAAGCTGGGAAATTCCAGAATCACATTGGTGGCTATATCTGATGGGGCCAGCATGGAGGGTGAAGCCCGCGAATCATTTGCTGCCATTCCCGGCTTTGCAAAAAGCAACCAATTGAATCCTTTTGTGATGATCATAAGCGACAACAATACAAAATTGTCAGGCAGAATTGATAAAGAAAGTTTTTCGATGACGCCGACATTTGAATCCTTGTCCACACTGGGATGGAAGGTCATTAAACTGGCCGAGGGTCATGATTTGCAAAAATGCACCAACGTCATCGGTGAAGCCATTCTGGAAGCTTCAAAAAATCCTCAGGTGCCCATCGCTATTCATGCAAAAACAATCAAAGGCTACGGCACACAAAAAACAGCACAATCATCATCAGGTGCTCACGGGTTTCCTTTAAAAAGCGCAAACGAGCTCAATGAATTTATCAGTGAAATTTATCTGGGTGAACCAGTTCCAATGATGTTCACACAGTGGATTGAAGACCTTAAAAAAATCGAACAGGATAAGGCTTCAAAAAAATCAGACTCTTCAGGTGTTAAAAAAGACAAAATTCAATTGGGCATCACAGCAGCAATGATCAAGGCTAAAAAAGCCGGTCTGCCCATAGTTTCTATAACCTCTGATTTACCAGGTTCGACGGGTGTCGCTGGATTCAGAAAAGAATTTCCCAATGATTCTTTTGACGTGGGTGTTGCTGAGAGCAATATGGTTTCAGTGGCTGCGGGGTTTTCTAAAAACGGATTTATCCCAGTGGTGGATACCTTTGCTCAGTTTGGTGTGACAAAAGGAGCTTTACCTCTGACCATGGCATCATTGTCCAATGCTCCGATTATTTGTGTTTTTTCGCACACTGGATTTCAGGACGCTGCAGATGGGGCTTCTCATCAGTCACTGACTTATCTGGCTCAGGTAAGCAGCATTCCTAATGTTGAAGTTTACACCCTGAGCTGCGCTGAAGAAGCTGAAATCTTAATGTATAAAGCCATCAATTCAATATCCAAGACTCAAAAATCCTATGTGTTTTTCTTGGGGCGCGAAAATTTTCCGCTCAGTTTTGGTGTCAGTGAATACGGATTGGATAAACCTCAGGTTTTTGCAAAAGCAGCAGCCAAGGTCGCCATTGTGGCCAGCGGATCCATGCTTGCCGAAGCATTGGAAGCTCAGAAAAAACTTATGGATGAAAAAATTCAAGTGACAGTTATAAATCCTGTTTTAATTAACAGACCCAATGTCGGTGCCTTGAAGCCCCATTTTGATGGCATCAAGAAAATTGTTTACGTTGATGATCACCAAGAAATCGGTGGCATGGCTGAACGCATGGTTTATGAATTGTCTAAAAATGAAATTTCCATTGAGTTTAAATCGTTGGCAGTTAAAGGTGAATTTGGACAAAGCGCTTACACGGCCAAGGATTTATACAAAAAACACGGTATCGATTCAGATGCGATCGTTCGCGCAGTGAAGGGGGATTAAAATGATATTGCTAATATTTTCATTAATTGCAGCGGCATCAAATCCTGAAATGGATTCTTTTTTGGCTATCAAACCACAGTCTACGACCTGTAAAAAAATAGGTGAACAGGCTAAAAAATTTAAAACGATCACAAATAAAAATTTTAACAAAGCATTGGATTTGTTAAATGACCTACCTTCAATGAATGAACAGGAACCTAAGCTTGTTTCGACGGCTCTAAAAACTGACCCAAAGGCGGGGCTCACCCATTTTTTTAATTTGAATGATTTTATTTGTACAAATGTGCGATTGCAACTTGGTCAGGGATTAATTGGGTATGCAAAAGAAAACTTCAAAGACGACAATATAAATGATCAAGTGAAATCAGCTATTACAAAGGCTGTTCTGAAAACCAAGTTGCCCACTATTGCTAACTCTCAGATAGATTCAACGTTGTTAGATCTGGCAGCTCAGAAAGCCATGTGGAAAGCAAATATTGAGCAGCTTTCAGAGATTAAAAAAATCGGGAAAGACATTAAGTCAAAAAGATCAGACCACTTAAACAAAAACAAGGAACTGATTAATAAAGACATATACAGCATGACTCAGCAGCAAATTACTGAGGATCCTGTTTATTTGGAAATTGCAAAAATGGTTAGTTCCGAAATCGAATTGGCATTAGAATTCCAGGAACGCATCAATAAAATTGTACCCACACTAAAGTAAGGGCAGACCTAAGTTAATAAAACTTAGCCCTTATTTAATCTAGACTCCTTTCAGATACAGACCCTTCCTACCATGGAATGTGCTCATGATAAAAAGGACCTTTTTACTCATTTTAGTTTTCTTTGTTCAATCAGCTTTTGCTGAGCCCGAATATTTTGGCAGGATCACAGTTCTGTTCAAAGCCAAAAAGGCCGAAGAACTTTGGATCGCCAAGACCATACAAGAAAGTGTCAAAAGCTACACAGCAGGCTTTTCAAATCTGATATTTCTGGATCCCAGTGAGGCCTTTCAAAACTGTCAGGACACTCAATGTTTATTGTTGGAAGCCGAAAACCAAAAAATAGATTATTTTTGGACGGGATTACTGAGTGGTTCTTCTCTGAGCTATCAAATAGTTGATGTCGAAAGACGTAAAGCCGTCAGGTCAGGATCATTCACACTGGGGCGATGGTTTGAACAAGATCTGCAGGTACAGTCCTTAATAGCTATAAAACCCATTGTCAGACATGGTGGACTGATTGACATCAAGGGCGAACAGTCCAAAGGAACCATGCATTTGGGTAAAACCAATGTACCAGAAATCATAAATTCGGCTCAGGATCATTCTGCTAAATCAACTCAGGAAATCGAGGAACAACAGTTTTCGATTATTGAAAACACTATTTATCAGTTTGGTTGGATTTTGTGTCTGCTGGGTGGTTGTTTGTGGGCCATTGTTCTTTACCGGGTTGGCAGATTTTGTTTGGGCGGATTTCATGGGATTCAAAAAATCGATCATGCGTC
>JBIKLL010000036.1:0-25084 GCA_044359815.1 Pseudobdellovibrionaceae bacterium | reverse complement strand
TAGCTAAATTAAATGACTCATTACGAGAGATGAGCCCGCGGCCGTTAGCGAGTGTCTAAAAATAGTGAAAAAAATTATCTTTGCATTTACGCATCACCAGATATGCCATGCGCGCTCGCTGGATGTATCCACAAGAAATAAAATACAAAGAAATATTTTTTTAAAATTCTAATTAACCGCAGGCAAGTGGATCAGTTGGTGTTTAGTATACTTGGCAATATCTGTCAGCTACAGCATATCCGTAGGTGACGTTGTTTGAATCGGCCCTAAAGCATGCATTGTAACCACCTTCAGCTGCGCCACTTTGATAATGATCAAAGCAGTATTTAACATCAATTGCATATCCAAAAGCGTCGCCGTCTTCATCGGCCGCAAAACAATGTCTGCCATCGGATTCGGTTTCGGCGACCACATATTGCGATGCACACAGCAAAGAATTTACCGGGCTGCCATAGGTTTTACCAAAGCGATCTGTGTTGTAGCAGTATCTGTTGTCATCCATACCGGTACCTATCCCGTAGCCAGCAAATGCAGCTGCAGAAAATGCAGTTACCAATAAAGCTGCAGTTAGTTTTAAGAAATTGTTTTTCATAGATTCTCCTTATTTTTTGCTGAGCCTTATGGCTCAGGTTTTTTGTTTTTTAATTTCAGTTTCCTTTTGCACCGGTGGGCCACTGTGGTGTGATTTTGTCCTTGGAAAATTTTGAAGTTTGTTCTTAAATTGCTTTCTAAACAATCACTTCAGGAATTTTCTACATTACAAAAATCACTTTCAGTTTCCTTTTGCCTTTGATGAATCAGCAATTTGCAATCAGAGTGCCAAAACAAGTTTTGCTTTTTGGTCGAAAAAACTTAATAACTGACCCACTTGCCTGCGATTAATTAGAATTTTAAAAAAATATTTCCATGGTTTTACACCTTGTGAATACTTGCTAACGGCCGCAAGCTCATCTCTCGTATTGCATAAATGCTAAGATAATTTGTTTTTACTGTTTTTAGACACATGCAGCGAGTGCGCGGGGCATATCTGGTGTTGAGTCATTTAGACTAATCAGGTTTAAGATAATTTATTAATCGTAAAAGTGATTAGTCTAAATGACTCATTACGAGAGATGAGCCCGCGGCCGTTAGCGAGTGTCTAAAAATAGTGAAAAAAATTACCTTTGTATTTACGCATCACCAGATATGCGGCGGTAAATTAAACGTCGCGCTCGCAAATGTATTCTCAAGGTGTAAAACCATAGAAATATTTTTTAAAATTCTAATTAACCGCAGATAAGTGGACCATTCTTAAAACGATAGGATTTATTTGCAGTGTTGCAAAATCTGAGCGCCGACAGAGATTGCGATGGCGTGGGGATTGTTGCTGGGAATATCAATCCCAATGGGGCATCGCAGCTTTTCGATCTGATTAGGGTCCACACCCAGTGCTAACAAATCTTTTTTGATTTTCAGAGCTTTTACATCGCTGCCGATGGACCCAATGTATTTTGGATTTTTAGTTTTTAACAGTGCTTCCAGTATGGGTAAATCTGTTGAATGACCTTGGGTCATCACCACAAAAAAACAATCATCAGGAAAGCTTTTAACCCTGTTGGTGGGAGTTGGTTCCAGTGTCGCTACTAGATTTTGGGAAGCCGGTAGTTTTTCAATCCATTCGGGTCTGGGATCGATCACTGTGATTTGAAAATCCAATGGCAGCAGGACTCGGCACAAAGCTTGGGCCACATGACCTGCTCCAAATATAACGACGTTTTTAATTGAAACAAAATAACCTTCAAAAAATAAAGTCACTTCGCCACCGCAGCTCATGCCCACATCGGTTTGCAAATTCCATTTTTTTAAATGTCTGGGATCGGGTTCGGTTTGGTTCAAAATATTTTGGGCAAACAGAATGGCCTTAGCTTCGATTTTGCCACCACCCACAGTCCCAAAATAAAGGCCCTGATGGGTGACAATAGCTTTTGCGCCCACATCCTGTGGGGCATGACCCTTTTCATCAACCAAAGTAATCAACACAAATGGCGTTTGGTTTTTTTGCAGTTGTTCTATTGAATTAATAAAATCCAGTTGTGACATTTATTGATTGTTCAAGTGGTTAAAAATTTCTTCAAAGGTTGCCGGAAGTTTCAGGGAAACCTGTTTTCCCTGATGGGTTTGCAAAGCATCCTTGATCGCCGTCCACACAGACAGTGACAGCAACAATGGGGGTTCGCCGACAGCTTTGGTTCCGTGCAGGTTCTTTTTGTTATCTGGGTTAGACAATAAATCGATATTAAAAATCCTAGGGATGTCTTGCACATTAGGTATTTTGTAAGTGCTGGGTGAATGCGACAGCAGTAAGCCATTTTTGTAATAAAGCTTTTCTGTCGTCACCCAGCCCATGCCCTGTATAAATCCACCGGCAATTTGTCCAATGTCTAAATCTTTATTAATGGGATTACCCAGATCCATCAAAATATCAGTGCGCAAAATTTTAAGTTCACCAGTAAAGCGATCAATTTGGACTTCGCTGACAGCGGTTCCTTGGGTGAAATAATAAAAGGGCTCACCCGCACCTGTGGTTTTGTTGTAATGAATCCCTGGGTATTTAAAATACCCTACGTCCTGCAATGAAATTCTGGAAAAATAAGCTTCCTTAATCAGGTCTTCAAACATTATGGCTTTGTTGGGATTAGCAGGATCCGCAACCTTTGAATCCTTAAACAAAAACTGTTTGCTTTGCTCATCAGTAAATTGATATTCGGCCTCTGTGCCTGGAGCCGCAGTGAATCGGGCGTGTTTTTCAACGGGGATGTCCAGAACCTTTTCAGCTAGTTGGCTTAGGCGAAACTTAATTTTTTCGCAGGCAATTTTTGCAGCACTGCCATTGATATCAGTGCCACTGCTGGCAGCCGTTGGTGAAGTGTTAGGAATTTTTTCAGTTGAAGTGGGCATCACAGAAATTTTTGACGGGCTTATGCCAAAACAATCAGCCACGACCTGAGCTATGCGGGTATTAACCCCTTGACCCATTTCGGTAGCACCCGTTGAAACTTGAATCGAACCATCGGTATAAATATTTACCAAGGCGCTTCCCTGATTTAAAAAACGGGTGGTGAATGAAATCCCAAATTTCACGGCAGTCATGGACATTCCGTACAGATAAAATTTGTCAGTCTGGTTTTTTTCAGTAATAAGTTTTCGTCTTTGCCAATAATTTGCAGAATGCTCGAGGGTTTCAAATAATTTTGGCAGATTGTTGTTTTGCACAATCTGTCCATAGGGTGTCTGGTTGTCTTTGGAAACTTTGTAGCAATTTAGTTTTCTGATCTCTAAGGCGTCTTTACCCAATGCCTGAGCAATTTCCTCAATAATGTTTTCGATAGTGGCAACACCTTTGGGACCACCAAAACCACGAAAGGCCGTGTGTGGGTGATGATGAGTTTTGCAAACAGTGCCAATGATGCTGACGTTTGGGATAAAATAGGCATTATCACAATGAAGCATGGCTCTTTCCATAATCGCCGTTGATAAATCAGCATAGGCTCCACCATCAGAAAAAAGATCTACCTTTAGCGCCAGCAGTTTTCCCGTTTGATCAAAACCCACTTGGTATTTGTTTTCAAATGGATTGCGCTTGCCAGTCATAATCATATCGTCGTCTTTGGTAAGGACCAATCGGGCAGGGCGATTCAGTCTTTTGGCGACCCATGCTGTAAAGGCAGCAAAGGGTGCTGCCTGTGATTCCTTGCCACCAAAAGCTCCACCCATTCGTTTGACGATACAAACCACGTCTTTTGATTCTAGGCCCAGTGCATGTGCAATCACATGCTGAACTTCTGTGGGATGTTGTGAGCTTGAATGAACTTCCAAATAATTTTCTTTGGGGTAGGTCACGCAGGCCTGTGATTCCAGATAAAAATGATCTTGTCCTGCGATTGTGATTTTGCCTGTCAGTTTGTGTGGGCTTTCGCCAAAAGCCTTTTCAAAATTGCCTTTGTTGATACGACGGGTTTCGCCAATAAATGATTTTGCTTTGATGGCAGAATCAATGTCCATAATCGCTGGCAGGTCCTTATATTTTACAACCACAGAATTTTTTAATTCAGATAAAATCCAACGGTTGTCAGCCACAACCAGGGCAATGGGTTCACCCACAAATTGGACCTGATCTGCAGCCAACAAGGGTTGATCCTGAAAAATTGTGCCCCATTTATTAAAAGCTAAATCATTGGCCGTAAAATGCGCTACATAGCCTTTGATTTTCTGAGTTTGTTTAAAATCTATATCAATAATTTTGGCATGAGCTTTTTGGCTGTAAACGACTTCTACAAAGACTTCGTCTGATTGTATGCTTCTGTCATCAACGTATTCGGATTCGCCGCTAACGTGTGTTGTTGCTGAATCTAAAGGCCTGCTTTTAAATTCTGTCATGTTCGATTTCTTTAAAAAACTTGATCAGGAAATTTTGCGATAATTTATTGCGATAATCAGATTGTCCCCTCAGATCTGACAGTGGTTTGATTTCTTTGGATAAAACCTGACAGGCTTTCTGAATCGTCTCATCTGAAATTAGTTTTTGTGTCAAAAACTTTTCAGTCAATGGCAGGGGTTTTACAGTTTCAGCCACTCCGCCAAGGCTGAACTTAAACTCTATAATTTTATTTTCTTTAATCACGGTTCTGATCCCAGCGCTGACCACCGAAATGTCTAAATCCTTTCGCTGACTGACCTTGTACAGACGCAGAATTTCCTCAGGTTCGGGGATAGGGATTTCAATGGCGGTTATGATTTCGTCTGTTTTGATATCTGGCTTTCGATAGCCCTTATAAAATTTGTTAAAGGCGATTTTACGTTTTGAGCTCTGTCCCTGTAAATGCACCCAGGCTCCGATCACTGACAAAAAGGGCAGGGTGTCACCAATAGGTGATCCATTGGCCACATTGCCGGCCAACGTCGCTGAATTTTTGATTTGAGGTGATGCAAAAACCTGAAGCAGTTTTTCAAATTCTGGTATCTGTGGCCCCAAGGTATTTTCAATTTCGGTCAGGGTTACCTTGGCGCCAATCATATAAGATTTTGTGGTCTTTGAAAATTTGGATTTATACAAATCAGCTATCAGGTTCAGGCTTAATAGAGCTTTGGGTTTCAGCTTACCCTTGTTGATTGGCACACCCAGGTCCGTCGCAGCGGAAAAGACCATGGCATTTTTGTTTTTGGCTTTGAAAGCGGTAGCAGCTTTTACGGTTGTGGGTGCATAAAAAATTAAATCTTCATGTTTGATGTAAACTGATTTTTTTAAATGTGATGAAAGCTCTGATTCAATTTTTGGATTTCTGTAACGGTCAGAAACAGTGGCCAGTTTTTTAATTTTACTGCCAGCATCTATGATTGATTGATAGCCTGTGCACCGACACAGATTGCCAGTCAGTGCATTTTTAATATTTTTTTCGGTGATGGTTTGTTGTAGTTTACCGGGCTTTCTCTCAAACAAATCACAATAGGACATTACAAAACCCGGTGTGCAAAATCCGCACTGTGAACCATTGCATTCGACCATGGCCTTTTGAATGGGGTTTAAGCCGGAATCTTCGGCAATTCCTTCAACGGTGATTATGTGGCTTCCATCTAATAAAGCCACTGGCATTATACAAGAATTAAAGGAAACAAATCTTTGCTCAGCAGACAAAGGTGAAAATCTTAGGCAGGTGCAGGCTCCGCAATCGCCTTCAGCACAGACAACCTTGGTGCCCGTCATTTGCTTTTGGTAGCGCAGATAATCGCTCATCATCAAAAAGCAATCCCTGCCCCTGATTTCAAGTCGCTTGCCATTCAGATAAATCAGAACAAAGTCCCTGTTCATAGTTCAATCGAACTATAAAAGGACCTTCGTTTCAAGATTTATTAAGGGTATTAAATTTCACCCTAAGCCTGATATTTAGGACTTCGACTGTCAGTGAAAACGCCATGGCAAAATAGATATAGCCTTTGCTGATATGTTGTCCCATGCCCTCTACCAACAGGGTTACGCCCACTAAAATTAAAAAGCTCAAAGCCAACATCTTCAGTGTCGGATGCTTTTCAACAAAGTCTGAAATAGATTTGGCGCTTACAATCATAACAGCGGTCGAGGCCAACACAGCCGCAATCATAATCTGAATGGAATCAACCATTCCCACAGCTGTGATCACCGAATCCAATGAAAAAATAATATCCAAAATTAAAATCTGAGCTATGACCGAGGCAAAGCTTGAGGCCTTAAAACGTTTTTCCTGGGGATAGCCAGCTTCCTCCAGTTTGTGATGGATTTCAAAAGTACTTTTGGCGATTAAAAATAAACCACCAAAAATTAGAATCAAGTCCCTGCCGGAAATGGCTTTTGTGAACACATGAAACAAAGGCTCGGTTAAGCTGATAACCCAGCTGATCGACATCAGCAGCAATATTCTGGTGATAACGGCTAAGCTGAGGCCCACGGTTCGTGCGCGGTTTCTGAGGTTCTCGGGCAGTTTGCTGGAAATTATCGAAATAAAAATAATATTGTCGATGCCTAATACCAGCTCCAGCATAAACAGGGTTGCAAAAGCCAATAGGTTTTCTGATGTCATTAGTTCATTCATAATTAAAATTTATAACTTGCTTGGTTGATTGTGTTTCCGTGTATGTCGTGAATGCGAAAGCCAACCTGTCTTTCATTCCAGTCGATTTCCATCATGCCAAAATTTTCTTTGTTATAGAGCTTTCCCAGCCTGAACCTGTTGGGTTCGTTTTCAATGGTGCTTATTCGATTGATTGCCGAGGCTGTGATTTCAGAAATGGTTTTTGATTTTGTTTTCAGCTCAGCAATTTCTGAAAAATGCCTGTCCCCAGATAAAATAAAAACACTGGGTTGAGATGTTTTGTTAATCAATTGGATCAATCGGTTTCTTTCGTGCGGAAAGTTTGCCCATTTTTCAAAGCCCTGTTCGGTGGCTAAAAACTGAATGCTTGAAACTATCACTCTGATGGATGCTGGTTTAGCCATTTCGGCTTCAAGCCATTTCCATTGTTCCTCGCCCAGCAGAGTTTTTTTAATGTCCTTGGTGGGTTTGTATTTATCCAATGGGCTTTTGGGTTTGTCGTTGATTTCCAGATCATCCCTAAAGCTTCTGGTGTCTAAAAATATAAAGTGCAGAGTTTGTTCGGGTGTTCCCAGGGACACAGAATAATAAATTCCATCCTCTGAAGCCATTTTGGGCTTTAACCAATTAAAATATTTTAAAAAAGTATCGTGAGAATCCTTCTTAAGGGCAAAGTTTTTACCCCCATCATTTAAACCGTAATCGTTATCATCCCAGGTGGCAAAAACCGGCACGGTTTTGATGACCTCTACCCATTCGGGGACTTGCCATTGCAGTTTGTAAGCCGTGTCCAAATAATTTTCGTCTTTGTCATTGGTGTAGGTGTTATCACCCAGGGCTAAATAAGCCTCGGGCTTTTGTTCCAGAATCTTTTTCCAGATTGGTTGTGCTGTTCTGGGTTGTGCGCAGGAACCAAAGGCAATCTTTAATGGAACGTTCTGTTCGTTCAAAGCAGCGTTGACCACAGGGGCGCCGCCGCTGTTTTGATTCTTTTTGCTGCCTGATCCGCAGGAGGCCAAAAGTCCAGTCAGAATCAGGCACATCAGAGATCTTGTTAAAGCAGGGCTTTTACTATTGAGAGCGGCTTTAAGTATTACTTTAAGTTTAAAAATCACTTTTCAACCCGTCTTTGAGGCTTACCGATGTATTCACTCAGTGGCCTGATAATCCTGTTGCTGGCTGCTTGTTCCATAATGTGGGCTGACCAACCGGTGGTTCGAGCCATCACAAAAATCGGTGTGAAAAAATCAATTT
This sequence comes from Pseudobdellovibrionaceae bacterium, assembly GCA_044359815.1. GTDB lineage: Bacteria > Bdellovibrionota > Bdellovibrionia > Bdellovibrionales > Bdellovibrionaceae > JBIKLL01. Next base: position 17,228 of record JBIKLL010000036.1, on the reverse strand, counting down.
CAAATCCCATCATGTAATACGCTGGGCCCGCAGGGAAATCCAAATTTGGATAGATTTTTTTCTTGTCGACCATGACCTTTTCAAGGGTTTCGTAAATCTGCATCCACTTTTGCTGTCCCGTAATGTCTGCCATTTTTTGAGCATATTTTTTCATAGTGGGAACCCTAGAATCACCTGATTTATAGACTCGGTGACCAAATCCCATGACCTTTCGTTTGGCTGCCAGGGCGTCCAGCATCCATTTTTCAGCCTTTGCTGGGTCTGCAATTTCCAGCATCATGTGCATGACCTGTTCGTTGGCGCCACCGTGCAGTGGGCCTTTCAAGGCGCCAATGCCTGCCACTGTCGCAGAATAAATATCGGATTCAGTGCTGGTGACCACTCGGGTTGTAAATGTCGAGGCATTAAAGCTGTGTTCGGCATACAGAACCAATGACACATCAAAGGCCTTAACGATTTGTTTGTCAGGAACTTTGCCAAAGCACATGTGAAAAAAGTTTTCAGAAATCGAAAGGTTTTTATCAGGAGCAATAAAGTCCTGTCCCTTTTTAAATCTAAAATCAGCAGCAATCATGGTTGGGATTTTTGCCAGCAGTCTGACCGCTTTGTCATAATTAGTTGCCGGTTTTGCATCCCAGATCCGTTCGTCTTCGCAGCCTAAAAAACTGACCCCTGTGCGGATAGAATCCATAGGGTGTGATTTTTTGGGCAGGGTTTTGATCACTTGCAAATTATCTTTGGTGATGTCGCGGTAACTGCGTTCTAATTTTTCGAAATCTTTCAACTCTGTGGGATTTGGCAGTTCGCCTTTGTACATTAAATACGCGACTTCTTCGAAGCTGCATTTTTCAGCCAGCTCTTGCACCGGGTAGCCACGGTAAATCAATGAATTTGTATCAGGATTCACTTTTGAAACGCTGGATGTGTCGATCACCGCGCCTTCAAGGCCTTTTTTGACATTCATTTTTTCGGGTTCAGCAACATAGTCGGGGTTTACGTATTCTGCCATTTTTATCTCCTGAATTTATTAATTTTTACTTTTGAAATTTGTTAACATTTTTAGTCTTTAGAGGGAACGAACAAAGTCATTTACGAGGCGCACCAACTGCCCTACTGGGTAGGTATAAGACCACCTGTCTGTGGGGAATTTGAATTTTAAAAAATATTTCTATGATTTCACACCTTTTGAATACTTGCTAACGGCCGCAAGCTCATCTCTCGTATTGAGTCATAAATTTAAAGGCAACTAATCAATCTGGGGTTAGTTTCCTGAAGGCAGAACTCATATTTTCAAAAATTCCTTTGCTGTATATCTTTTGAATACATTTGCGAGCGCGCATGGCATATCTGGTGTTGTGTCATTTAATTTCATTGGCTTGGTGATAATTTATTGATCATAAACCCAATGAAATTAAATGACACAACACGAGAGATGAGCTTGCGGCCGTTAGCAAGTATTCAAAAGATATACAGCAAAGGAATTTTTGAAAATATGAGTTCTGGCTTCAGGAAACTAATTCAGAATCAATGATTTTTTGATTCAGTCCATTTTGCTTGCCATGTTGCAGATCAACAGTCACTTTCGGTCTAACAACGACAGCCAGGGGAATATCAGCTTGATTTTATTTGGAGCTCATGAACTGACAAAATCTTTTGAAAGCAAGGCCTTGTTTGACGGACTGACTTTTTCAGTGGAGTCGTCGGAAAAAATCGCTTTGATCGGTCCCAACGGAGCCGGTAAATCAACCCTGCTAAAAATCATTGCAGGGATTGAAAAACCCGATGCGGGCAGATTGGCTTTGCAAAAGGGTTTGCGCATTGGGTATTTGGAACAGGTGCCTCAATTTAAGGAAGGCTCAAATTTATTTCAAGTGATCATGGAAGGGGCTGCGGATCCTGATGATTGGGAGGCCACTGCAAAAGCTCAAGAGCTCATGACAAAGCTTTCTTTGAATCAGTTTGAGCCCGATATTTTGATTAAAAATTTATCAGGCGGATGGAAAAAGCGCGTGGCGCTGGCCCGTGAAATGATGAAGGATCCTGATTTATTTTTGTTTGATGAGCCCACAAATCATTTAGATATTGAAAGCATCCTGTGGTTGGAAAAACAGATTTCAGAAGCCAATTTCGCCAGCATCACAATCAGCCACGACAGATTGTTTATTCAAAAAATTGCCAACAGAGTGATTGAGCTTAATCGCAAATACAGCGATGGAATTCTGAGTGTAAAAGGCGATTATGCTCATTTTTTAACGGTGCAAGAGGATTTGCTGAGCGCGCAAGAAACCAGGGAAACCAAACTGAAAAATACTTTGCGTAGGGAAACTGAATGGCTCAGGCGGGGAGCTAAGGCCCGGCAGACAAAACAAAAAGCCAGAATTAATGAAACCCACCGGTTGGCTGATACTGTTGATGATCTGAGTGAACGCAATCGAAATCAGGCTGTCAGAATTGATTTTCAAACTCTTGAAAAAAATCCCAAAAAACTGATCGAAGCCAAGGGGATTTCAAAATCATACAATGGAAATTTAATTATTCCGCAGATGGATTTGTTGATTTCAAGGACTTCTCGGATTGGGTTAATGGGTGTGAATGGCAGCGGCAAATCAACCCTGATTAAAATCCTGAATAAAACTGTCGAACCTGATACGGGCACTGTGTTTCACGCAGAAAGATTGAATCTGACTTATTTTGAACAAAATCGGGACAGCTTGGATCCCGAATTATCTGTGCAAAAAACCATTTGCCCTGTAGGGGACACGGTGGTTTTTCAGGGTGTGAATGTCCACATCAAAAGCTATTTGGCGCGATTTTTATTTAGACATGAACAAATGGAAGCTCCCGTCAGAAAACTGTCTGGCGGTGAACAAAGCCGGTTGCTGTTGGCCCAATTGATGTTGCAAGAAACAAACTTATTGGTGCTGGATGAGCCCACCAATGATTTAGATATGCAGACATTGGACACACTAGCTGAAGTTTTAAAAGATTTTAATGGGGCTATTATTTTGGTCACCCATGACAGATATTTTTTGGATCAGGTGACCGATCAGATTTTAGCTTTTGGTATCGATGAACAGGGCGGAAAGCAAATCGATACCATGGTGGGATTTGATCAATGGCAGGACTGGCATGATCAACAGCAGATTTTTCAAGATAAGCTTAAGCAAAACAAAAAAAATCCAAAAAATTCTGACAGCAAGAGTGAGTCTTCTAAAAAACAAAAACTCAGTTTCAAAGAACAAACTGAACTGGATGGCATCGAAGCTGTGATTCAAAAAACTGAAAAAGAGCTAGAGCATCTGGTGAATCAAAGCCAAAGCTCTGAGGTGGTCAGTGATTCTAGAAAACTGACTGAGGTCATGCAGGAAATATCAAATCATCAGAGCCAAATTGATAAATTGTATCAGCGCTGGGAAGAGCTTTCTCAGAAGGCTAAATAATCGTTTAAGCGACGTGGGTTCGGCGCGCACTCTTGCAAGTGACGCTGCGCAATATTAAAATCGGAACTAAAAATAACTTCGCTGAAAAAATCCTCGGTTCGCAGTTTTGCCTCTGTAGAATTAATTTTTAAAAGTGTTTTCGAAATTCGTTTTTTGAAAAACATTTTGCCGATCTCTTGATGTTTGGTTTGAAAAGAATTCAGTTAAACCAAGAAAATAAATTTAATGGTTCGTGAGAAAACATAATTTTGATAAGTCTGCCCACTTGTTCAGCAGGAATTTTTGTAAACAACAACTCTCAAAAGGGATCAGTGATGAATTTTATCAAATTATTTTTTCTGGTATTGGGTTTAAATTTTCAGTCAGCACAAGCCGCTGAAGTGTGTCTGAAAATAAACGACAATGTCCAATACAAATCGGCATTTGCAAATTTTGATGGATCTATCACTGTTATCGAACCTAAACTGACCGTAGGTGGTAAGCCTCTAGCATTACACCAAGATTTAGCCAGCAACATCACTCCGGCCAGTGACTACTGCAAAATGATGGGTAAAGAATTAGTGCAGTACGGGACCCAGGTAAACAGGCACAGACAAAATGTCGTGAAAATGGCTGACGGCGGATTGATTTCCGAAATCATCGAGCTCAAAGGCAAAGAACCTGAGCACTACATCACCCGCATCATCTGCCGCTAAAAAACTTTAAACTTTATAAATTTTTTCTTTTCGATTCTGCATTTTTCAAATTTGTGGCTTTCGCTAACGGCCGCACTTCGTCTCGCGGAGTGCTTCACCTGGCGGCGCCGCACTCCAGCGATACGCAGAGCGCGACGCTGCACAAGCCACAAAAATGAAAAACGCAGAATCGAAAAGTAAAAATTTAAATATCAAAGTTTTTTAGCCTTAGGCAGTCCGCGTTTAGGAAGCGAGCAACGCACATATCTGAAGTTGCTCTGCCAAAACCAATTTTAGGAATTAAATCTGATATCAAATTGCAAAAAGCATGTTGATTTTATTTAGCCATAGTCTCAGCGTATAGCGGTTTGAGAGTTTAAGAATTTCCTTAGTTAATATTTTTGTGGCTTGTGCAGCGAGCGCGCCACTGCGTATCTTTGTGTTGCGGCATCAATTGATGAAGCAACACAAAGATACGCAGTGCGGCCGTTAGCGCGAAAAGCTATCAGCGATCAATTTAGAAGAATTAGAATTTCAGATTTTTATTTAGAAAGGTTCTCCGCGGAGCCATGGATGGCGGGGGCCTTGGCCCGAGTGGATGAGGCAGGAAGCCGTAACCTTTCTAAATAAAAATCTGAAATTCTAATTCTGTTAATTTGATCGCGGTCAGACTTTGAAGTTAAAGATGTTTTGGTCGAAATCATTATACTTCTCATACTGAACGATCTCGTAAAGCTCTTTGCGAGTCAGCATTTGGTCAATCACGCCATCTTGTGTTCCATCAGCAAAAATCTTTTTAAAGTTTGCATCCACGGCCTTAAGAGCCAGTCGCAACGTAGTCACTGGATAGATAACCATATTGTATCCCAGATTTGTTAACTGAGTGGCATTCAGCAGCTTGGATTTTCCAAACTCTGTCATGTTGGCCAGCAGTGGGACTTTCACAGCAGCTCTGAATTTTTCAAATTCTTTTTCGTCTTGTAAAGCTTCAGGGAAAATCATCTCAGCGCCGGCATCGACGTAAGCCTTTGCCCGTTCTATGGCCTTATCCAAGCCTTCGCTGGCTCTGGCGTCTGTTCTGGCGATAATTAAAAAATTTTGATCCAAGGTTTTTGCCTTGCTGGCCGCCGAAACCTTCATGCACATGGCTTTCGAGTCAACCAAGGATTTTCCATCCAAATGACCACAGCGTTTTGGATTTTCTTGGTCCTCTAGATGGCAACCTGACAGTCCCAGTTCGATTAATTCTTGCACGGTTCTGGCGGCGCTCATGGGTTCTCCAAAGCCAGTATCAATATCTATGATTGATGGAAGCTTGGTAACCCTGGCGATTTGGCGGCCACGGTTTGCGACCTCTGACAATGTTGTCAGTCCAATATCGGGATAACCTAAATCGTTGGCCAAAACGGCACCTGAAATATAAATCCCGTTGGCTCCCAGTTTCTCCAGTTGCATGGCAACCAGTGGGGAAAAGGCTCCAGGAAATTTCAAAAGCTTTCCTGTTTTTAATTGGGCACGAAAGCTTTTGCGTTTTTCAGCTGCGGTTTCAGTTGCAAATAACATTAAAAAATTCCTTTGTTGTCAGCTGCACGTGATTTCATCTGTGATTCTGGTACGACCACATTAATTTCTTGAACCTGGGCGCTGGACAGTTTTGGCAGGTTTTGAACCAAATCCAAAAACCGATTGCGTTCTGATTGCCCGATAATTTCCAACGTCAGTTCATCAAATTTTCTGATGTAGTCTTTGCGTTCAAATGGTTTTGCGCCAGCAGGATGGGCATTGGCCACACCCAGTTCGTCAATCAGCTTAGTGCCGTCGTTAAAAATGATTTCAACCTTAGCGCCGAAACATTTTTTATTGGGATCAGGATTGTGATAGGCCTCAGTCCATTTTGGATCTTCTAGGGTTTTGATTTTGTGCCACAGCTTCACAGTGTCGGGTCGGGTAGCGCGTTCGCGTGAATAAGAATGAACGTGGTGCCATTTTCCATCCTGTAGGGCCACTGCAAAAATATACATGATTGAATGGTCTAAGGTTTCGCGACTGGCATTGGGATCCATTTTTTGGGGATCGCCTGCGCCAGTACCGATCACGTAGTGAGTGTGATGTGAGGTGTGAATCACAATTTCTTTGATCTTATCAAAATCAGAAATCTTGGTTTTCATTCTGGCTGCTAAATCAATCAAAGCCTGTGATTGGTATTCGGCAGAATGTTCTTTGGTATAAGTTTCCAGAATCGCTTTTTTAGCTTCACCCTTTTCTGGCAGAGGGACTTCGTATTTACCATCTTTACCATCCAGCATATATGCAATCACTGAATCTTCGCCTTCATAAATCGGTGAGGGAGCTCCTTCGCCCCTCATGCAACGATCAGCGGCTTCAATCGCTAATTTACCAGCGTGGGCCGGTGCAAAGGCTTTCCAAGACGAGATTTCACCCTTACGAGATTGTCTGGTTGTGAATGATACGTGAACGGCTTGTTGAATGGCTTGAAAAACTGTTTCAGTAGATAATCCCAACAAAGTTCCGATTCCTGCAGCCTGTGCGGGGCACAAATGCGCAATGTGATCTTTTTTATGTTTATGTAAACAAATGGCTTTTACTAAATTTACGTGAACTTCATAACCTGTGACGAGGCCTTTTAATAAATCCATTCCGCTTTTGTTTTTTTGCTGTGCCACCGCCAATATGGGTGGGATGTTGTCACCGGGGTGCGAATAGTCCGCTGCCAAAAAAGTATCATGATAATCCAATTCACGAACAGCTGTGCCATTAGCCCAAGCCACCCATTCGCAAGAAAATTTTTGATTTAATGGCATTCCAAATATCAAAGCGCCGTTTGGTTTTGGGTGAGCCAAGGCTTGCAGTCTGGCTGTCATCACTGGCCCTCGGTTGACAGAAGCTATGGCCACAGAGGCATTGTCAATAATGCGATTGATAACCATGTCTGTGACTTTGGGATCAATATCAACATTGTCAGTGGCAAGCGTTGCAAGCTTCCAAGCCAATTGGTTTTCCCTGGGTAAAGATTCTTTGGATGGATAAACGCGCACGGGGTGTTTTTTCATGAAATATCCTTTGCTGAAATTGCTTTAGATTTTGGGTCTTATACTAGAATGTTCCGATATAAATATGCAAGGCCCATTGATTTTCGTTACGCTTGGCTATGGTGTCCAATTTGTAACCGAACTCAAAAGACACCGCTCCCACCGGAGTATTGTAACGAGCCGCGATACCTACGGCGTCGCGATAAGAATCTTCGATATAAAGATCTTTAATCACGACGGCACCGCCGTCATAAAAAACCGCCCCGCCAAAATTTTTGTAAACAGGAAAGCGGATTTCAGATTTGATCAAATAACTGTCAGCTTGGGTGGTCAGTAAATACCCTGGGCCAAAATCAAATTGTTCATTGGGAAAAGCTTCTTTACCCTCAAAGCCTCTGATAGTGGACTGTCCCCCCATGACCAAGCCCTTTTTATCATAAGGAACTCCTCCGTCGGTTTCTTTGCTGAGGTTTTCCAAATACCCGTAGCGAAACGAGTTAGCCCAGGTCCATCCGGGTTTCCAAGGTGACCAATAATGTGAAAACGAAGCAAAACCCCTTAAATATTGGATGGTGCGCGAGCTTCCAAGGCTTGGCGAGGCGTACTCTAGACTCATCCTGGTAAAAGTGCCTTTGGTGGGGTTGAAGGGGTGATCACGGTAATCGATGTCCAATGTCGGACCTGTCGATGCGATATTGATCGTGGTGCAAGTGATGCAATCTTCACCATTGATGGCAAAGTCTTTGATGGTAGCGATGCTTAATAATTCGTAGGTGGCTGTGATGTGCGAGGTTATGTCCTGCTCAAAGGCCCAAGAGGTTTGATTGGTTTCAATCCCCCGGCTGTTGTCTGTGATTTGGTCATTGATGGTTTTTGACCGGGTCAGATTTAATCTTCCACGCACACGGGAATTCAAAATGTAAGGTTCTAAATATCCTACGGTGATTTTGTTTTCCAAATACTTCACCTCAGCTACGTTGTAATTTCCGTCAAACCTCAGGCTGGCTGCGCGAGCCGTCCCGCCAATATTTCTGTACGCAACCCCTGTGTAGCCTCGCAATGTCAGTTGTCTTTCATTATTTACACCCAAGCCAAAATTAAATAATCCAGGGTCCCTTTCAGAGACTCTGACAATAATTGTTCTGACCGAAATGCTGGATCTTTCTTCGAGCATTTTAATATCAACACTGCCAAAAATCCCCAGACGTTGAAGCCGCTTTAAGCTTTCGTCAATTTTAGAGGGTGTTAAGATTTCGCCGTTGCTGAATTCCAATTCCTTCATCAGCACGTAGTCTTTGGTGAAAGTGTTTCCCTCTAAAATAATCGAGCCCACTATCACTTTGGGGCCTTCGTTGATGCGGATAATGACTTCGGCCTTAGTATTGTCTTCGTTGTATTTTACCAGGTCAGCTTTTTCATTCAGGATAGTCATTTCAATAAATCCCTGCTCCTGATAATGGGATTTGACCTTGTCCAAAGCCTCTTCCAGCAGATTCAATTGCAAGGGCTCTTTTTCTTTGATGGGTAGCAGATTTTTTAAAGTGTCTTGAGAAAATGATTTATTGCCTTCAAAAGCCAGTTTTTGCAGATAGGTCACGGGGCCTTCATCCAAATTAATAAATACCGTCATGGTTTTTTTATCTTTATCAAAGGTCGATCGGGAGCTGATGATCTTAGATTTCAAATAACCTCTGTTTTGTAAATCAACAATCAGGGCATTCAGTCCATGATCTAACTCTTCACGAACATAATAACCTTCAGCTAAAACTTCTCCGCCATTTGTAAAAATAAAATCTCGGTATGATTGATGACTATCCTGATTGCGCGAAAAAAACTCGATGCTTTTGATTTTAATCCGAGGACCTTCTTGCACACTAAATTTAATCGTTCTTAAAAAAGCCTTTTCGTTCACAGTTTCTGACTCTTTGATCTCGGCACGAGCATAACCCTGGGACAGATAATGGTTTTTGATTCGGGAACCCAGCTCGGCTGCTATCTGTGGATTGGCTGTGTGGTAGTTTTCAATATCCATGGCTGATTCCAGTGCCCTGGCGCTGATTGAAATATTTCCGTCAAACTCCAGTTTGTATTTGTCATAAAATGGCAAACGGTAAATCAGTGAATACGATTTTTTATCTGAGGCTTGCACCAATTCAGGCTCCAGTAAATCAGTTCTGAAATAATTATTTTCAGACAAAGCCTTCATCAGATCCTTTTTCAATTGCTGCATCACTTTCGCTGTCAATGGCTCGTTGGAATAAGATTTGGATTTGCGTTTTAGCAATTGAACCAAAGCCAGATTGGGACAGATAAATTCAACCGTTTTTATTTTCTGCTGAGGGCCTTCGATGATTCTAATCCCGATTTCAACAAAGGCTTTATTGGGTTCGGACAGAGACAGTTCGACTTTGGCATCAGGAAAGCCTTTTTCATTGTAGTACTGTCTGATTTTTTCAGCACCTTCAATGATAGCGTTTTTATCAAAGATTGTTTTTTCACTGATTGCAAATTCGTTTCTGAGCTCAGAGCTGGATGTTGATCGATTGCCAGAGATCTCGATTTTCTGAATTTTTTTTGTCAGTTGATAATAAATTTTGTATTTTTGAGGTGAAGTTTCTTCGGCCGAGACACGGCTAAACTGCATTTCAGTGATCAAATACTGAATCAGTTCATCCAAAAAGGGTAAATTGATTTTACTGTTTGATATGGATTTTGATTCTTTGGATTTCGAATCTTTCTTTTTCTCTTCTTCGGGATCATTGTCCTGCAGAAATTTAAATTTACTGATAACCTGCTTTTTAATGTCTGCGGGCAATTCAGATAGATCAATTGATTGCGCAAAGCTATGCCAAGGAATCAGTAAAATAAAAACAAGGAATTTTAGAATCACTTAAATTCCTTCTTGTACTCCAAGTCGATCCCAAAAATACTTTGTGTTGATCCCTGGTCTTGATTGGAATTATTGACACCTGTTTCACTGGTCGATCTGTTTTCATATGTGCCAATAGCTGAAACGTTATTGTTAATTTTGTACTGCAATTTTACCTCGGTCGAACTTTGCTTACCCTGCAGTCTGCTGGCAGAGGCGTTCACTTTTTCGCTGATCTTACGTGACAAAGTGATTTTTTGCACAGCAGCTCCCTTGGTGTCATCGTATTGGTTAGTGATTTGCAAGTCCACTCCCAAATTTTGCTGCAGATTTTTTGACAAAGGAGTGTTGGCCAATATCTGTGCACCCAGTTCATTGTAGGCATTGGATTCGTTTTGATCCTGTGTAGATTTTTTTGCCAAATTGTCCGAGGTTATGCCCAGAGCAAGTAACGAAATAATGTCTTTTTCAGCCAAGGGAGGCACGCTGGTTAAACGGATCAATCTGTTTTTACCTTTACCCTGAGCCAGCAACGAGACATCGTATTCATTGATACGACTCCTGGCATTCAGATAAATTTCTGGATCTAGTTGGTCGGGGTCATTGAAATTCACATTGGCTGTGGTGATTTCGAATATTTTGTCTCGGAAGGTCAGTTTTGATTGCTTGCCCATATTCAGTTTTCCTAAAATTGTAGGTGATCTGGGGGGACCCTTGATTTGCAAGGCCCCATCAACTGAACCATCCACCATAGAGTTTTTTATGGCCAAGGGCTTATCAAAATTAATTTGTAAATCCAGCAATAGGGGCTCAAAAGATTTTTGCAAAATCACTTTAGGCAGGTAGCTTGATTGTTTGATCACAGCGCGCCCAGTCTCTTCAGTAAATTCTTTTCTGAACAGACCGCCTTGTACGTGATAAGTTCCAGACAACAGAAATGGAAACCAATTTCCAGTCAACGTAACATCAGCATTGCCTGTGGTTTGTATTTTGTCAGGCACATTGAAAGTCGCATTTTGCAAATTGGCTTTGATATTACAATTCAAGTTTCTTTCTTCGATTAATATGGATCCGCTGCCCAGCAGTTTTCCGGTTGCTAACAGGCCCGAGATTTTTTCGATGATGATTTTGTTTTGTGAAAACTGAACTTGTCCCAGCAATTGTTCAAAGGGGTGGGGGAAGCCTTTGATTTTAATAAAACCATTTTGCAGCTGAGCAGATCCATAAATTTCAGGTTTGGTAATGGGACCTGCAAAATTAGTTGAAATTGTGGCTTTTCCGCTAAGATCTTCCAGGAAAGGTAAAAACACATGCAGCAGACGCAGGTTGGTACTGCCCTTTGCAGTTACATTCAGTCTTTGGCTGGTAAAATCCTCGCCCTTTAGTTCCAGATTTGTTTCAGGTCCCAACAAGATAAAATCTTTTAAACTGATTTTACCCTTGTTCATAGTCAACAGGATGGGCTGAGTGTTTTCAAAAGACAAATTGTCGCGTTTTAAGAATATTTTTTTAACTTCGCCAGTTCCTGTGGCATTCCAGATTCCGCCCCTTTCAGAGTTCAAGTCTAAAAAGGCCGTCAAACCACTTTGATAGCTTTTTATCAAATCTCCGCCACCGATCAGTGCGGCCAATGATGAATAGTTCCAGTTGATGGTTTTGATATTTAATCTCATTGGGTCATCAGCGGAAAAGGGTAGCTGGAACTGGCTTTTGACTTTGCCGTTCAGAAAGTTTGCGCTGCCTTCGATGAAGCGCTTAGAAAATTTAACCGAAGCTTCTGAATTCTGCAGTTCTTCCTGATCCACAGTTAAATCGCTGATCCTGCCGTTAAATTTCACATCGGGTGAAAATATGGGTCCTGTCAGGTCCAATGCAAAATCAAACACTCCTGAAATATCAGTGCCAATTTTGGTGACGGTTTCTGATTCCTCCAGCAAAAATCTGGACCCTCTGACCAAGAAATTAACCTGTCCATCGGGAAACCCTAATCCACTGGCCGACACAATTGACTTGTTTTTATAAATCTTGGCTTCACGGATTTCAAATTGTCCTCGGTCAGAAGCCACACTGATAAACCCACTGTCAAATCGCTCGCCTCGTACGATAGGATTATGCAGATTAAATTTTGCATCATAGGAAAGCTGATTCAGAACTAAGGGCCCCCAGATTTTAGCGTTCATATCCACGCTGCCAGCCAATTCGAAGGGGAATTCATAAAGGTGATAAAAAATCGGTGGTAAATCACCTAGGTTCATGTGATCACCCTTGGCAGAAATTTCGATTTGTTTTTCTGGCAGATTCAGTTCGATTTCTGCATCCAGATAGCTAGTGCCAATGCGACTGCGAGTATTTAAAAACTTTAATCTTCCCGATTTGTAGGTTATGTTGCCTTTAGGTTCACCTAAAAAATAGTTTTCTAGAAACATATTTTTACCTTCAAAGGCTAATTCAAATACTGCAGCATTAGAATCACCGGAAGTCGTGCCTTTCAGGCCGGTTTCACCCTCAATATTCAGATTTGCCAAGGATCGGACTTTTCCGAAACTCAGCTTAGGAGTTTCAAAAGAAATTTGAAAGCCATTGTCGTAATGAATCACTCCTTCGGATTTTCCGGCATCACCTTGTACATTTAATTGAGCTGCATAAGAAACTTGTTGATTGGTAATGGTGACTGATCCTTGAGTTTCAAACTCATCAAGGGCTGCGATAATGTCTGTGGCTTGATCTCCCGAGCGGACTTCCATATTGTTTCCGCCAAGCTTTCCTTTGCACGTGACATTGGGTGTTGGGCTCAGCGGACCTTCGCAGTTCAGATTTCCTTCAATTAAAAGCTCCAGGGGGAGGTCGCCCACATCCAGTGCTTTCAAGAGCTCGTGCAGATCAATGTGCTTAGTGGCCAGCTCACCTTTGATCCAAGACTGAAAACTATTTTCATTATTGTATTTCCATTCAACATTGTTCAGTGTTGCGCGTCCGCCTGGGTTTTTAATTTCTATTTTGTCTGAAGTGATTTTTTTATCAGCGAACTGGGCTTTTAAAAAAACATCGCCAATCCAAAATTCGTCGACCTTAAGAGCTTGGGATTTCAAAGCGCCCGTTGCCTTGATATTTTTTATTCCATTGATGGTCAGTTCACCCTGTGACAATAGCAGGCCCTGCAGGGCAGGGAACTTTAAATATTTTTTTGTTTCTAAGCTGAGCTTGTCGGTGGTCAGGGACATATCGTATTTAATTTTACCTTCGGGGTTTAATAATAGCTTTTCAGGATTTTGAAACACCCCTTCCAGTTGAATTTTTGAATCCAAAGCAGAAACTATCAACTGATCAATTTCTATAGCCGATTTGTTCAAAGTCATAACCAGAGCCAAATCAGTTTGAGGATTACTATAGGTTTTTATTTTACCTTCGGCGATTTGCAGACTGCCACGGGCTTCCAGTTTAGATTTTGAGTTTTTAATAAGTAGGGACAAATCATTAAGGGGAATATTTAATTTGTCTTCGGTGGACAAAATGTTGAGTTTCCAGTTTTTTGCAAAGATTTTTGCTATGGGCAGTTTTTGAGCCAAAGCCAAAATGTCTTTCACAGGGATTATCATTTCTGAATTGGGGTCTTTAGGCAATTGGTCGATTCTGATTGTGGAATCCACTTCATGAATCCAGATCTCTGACAATGAAAATTGCCCGGCTATTAAATCAGGGATGTCCAAATAAGCTTCAATCAATTTGATGTCCAGGTCTGAAATGCCCTTCATCTGACTTTTGACTTTGATTCCTTCAAGCTCAACTCTGGGTAGGAACAGATGATAATCAAAGGTCTCGATGCTGACTTTTACGGGTGCTTTAGATTCAATGGCTTCGATGACTTTTTCCAGTACAAATTTTGAAATATAAGGCTGCGAATAATACAACACACCAATCAATGCCGCTAACAATGTTAATGGGGTGATCCACAGAGCCTTTTTCATGCTGTGTAGGTTCTCCATTCGCTCAATAATGATTGGGCGGTTCGGTAATCGGGTCTTAGTTGAATGATTTGTTCTAAAATTTCGATGGCTTCAAATCGACGGTTCAATCCCCAAAGAGCTTGAGCTTTTAAGTACGCTAATCCAAACATAGTGTCAGGATCATCTTGAAAATTGCTTTCCATGGACTGCACCAGTTGCAGGGTTTCCAGAAAATGGTCTGACAGGATCAAGACTTCCAGATACAGCCATTTACTGGCTTCGGGAACTTTTGAGCAGGTTTTGTATAATTCGGCGGCATGATCAAAGGCTTCCAAAAAGCAAAACAGCAAGACAAAATCATCCAAATGAGTTTCAGATTTTTTTAAAGTCTCTTGAATCTGCTCAGTCAAAAGGGTCAACAGTGTTTGATCCTCAGCAGAGCGAGGTTCTTTCAAGATGTTTCTGATGTGTTGGTGACTTTCCTTGACCTCGGTTTGCTCTGCCGAATGCTGGGCTTTTCGAGCGGTGGAGTCATTTAACATTTCTTGGATTTTTGTATCAAGGGGGAAATATTTTTTAAGTTTCAGCAGCAGGTTTAATTCCTCTTCCTGCATCCTTTGGCTTTTGAACATTTGCACTTGTGAAAGCCATTCGGATTTTTGCATATCCAGTTCCTGTGAAAATCTGCGCTTTTTGGAGGCCCGGGCTTTTTCCAGTTCAGGATTCAGTTTATAAATACTTGATTTTGATAATTCATCCAAGGCTTCGGTTTCCTGAGCGCCGCGGATCAAGGTTTCTACAATCAGCAGATTATCAGCATTTTGATTTGTATACAGAGCTTCCGCAAAGTGCGGCCACGATAGTCCGTTGTTCATTTGTAAATGCTTTAAAGAAAAAATAAGCAATGATTCCTTAAATCCCGATTGGATAAAAAACTGCGATATTGAATGCAGCTGAGATTTTGATAAAAATATATCTTCATATTTTTTGAGCAAACGGTCGGCAACCAAATCTGGTTGTTTGAGCTCGCTCAGCAAAATTGCAATTTCGAGTTCAATTTCATCATGAAATTGAGTGGATTCCACAGTGCTCCTTTTAAGGATTTTCTATCCTTTTTGCGAACACTTAATTATCTCTGATTCATTAGTAAGTAATGAGACTTAACGCATTAAGTTAAGACTAATCGTTAACCCTGCCAACATAGTCCCCGGTGGTCGTGTCTATCCTGAGCATATCGCCTTCATTAATATGCAGCGGAACGCTGACCACAAGTCCTGTTTCCATGGTAGCTGGCTTTGTTGCACCCTGGACTCTGTCGCCCTTGATGCCTGGCTCTGTGTGGGCAACCTTCAGATTTACAGCCTTTGGTACGTCTACAGAAACCGGTCGGTCGTTATAAAAAAACAAAACCACTTCCATATTTTCAGTCAGGTAGTTTTTTGAATCACCGACTTCAGTTTCATTGAGCATGATTTGTTCAAAGGAGCTAGGATTCATAAAATTAAATCCCCCATCGTCTTTATACAAAAACTGCATTTCTTTGTTTTCAACATTTGGAACTTCAAATTTTTCACCGGATTTAAAAGTTCGCTCCAAAAGCTGACCTGTTAAAAGGTTGCGCATTTTTGTTCGTGTGAACTGATTGCCCTTGCCTGGTTTAACATGTTGAAAATCAATGATCGAATAAGGTGAGCCTTCAACCATAATGCGAAGCCCTTTTTTAAAATCTGCATTTTCGTACATACATTCTCCTGTCTAAATCTTATAAACTGCCCACCGTGAATGTTGTCAAAATAAATCTCAGGTTTGGTTTTCTTGCTGCGAAAGCTTTTGAACCGAAGCCAAAAGTGTTTGCAGTTTGGCCAGTTTTTTTTGTTTGGCAGGTATAGCGGGCCGTTCTGGACTGGTGAATGAACGGCGTTTTAATCCGTGCTCGCGAGTTTCTATTTCAATGTTATTGGGAAACAGTGGCTTTAAAAAAGCTAAAATATTTTTTGCTTTTTCAAAATTGCCTCTTAATACCATGGCATCAAACATCGAAAGACTCTTTTCCAAGCGCTGATCCAGATTGGGTTCACTGAAGACTGTCGATTTATTAGGCCCATATTCAAAAATATCTTCCTCGTAATCCAGGGCCGTAATGCCTTCCAATTTAGTCACAGCCATTTTGGCTTTTTCATGTTGAGGATTTAAAAATAAAACCATCTTAAACGAACGCAAAGCTTCTTTGGTTTCGCCCAGTATCAGTCTGCAAGTTCCCAACAATTGAAATCCCAATAAATTTTGTGGGTCCAAGTCTATGGCTTTTTCTAAAATTTCAATAGCTTCAAAGGGGCGCTCCAGATCCATTAACACCCGGGCCAACAAAGTAAAACCCGCTGAATAAGTCGGATTTTTTTTGATGCCGCTTCGAGCCAAGCGTTCCGCCTGTGACAGATTTCCACGTTCGCGATAGGCTTCAGCTAACGGAGCAAAAGCGCGGCTGGAGGGATCTTTGCGCATAAGCTCTTCGTAGTTTTTTAAACTCTCATTTGAAATTTTATACATAGGAATAGCTTGGCACAGAACCCTGATCACGGCAATGCAATAACCATTTTAGGAATCGATCCCGGCAGTCGCATAACAGGATTTGCGATCGTGCAATGGGCTCAGCAAAAAGTGATTTACAAAAGACATGGGATTATAAAACTGTCTGAACAAAAGCCTTTGCCTGACAGATTGGGTGAATTATCACAGTCCATTCAGGAAATACTGCGCAAATACCGTCCCGATCAGGTCAGTATCGAAAAAATATTTATGGGAAAAAACGCAGACAGCGCCTTTAAATTAGGTCATGCCAGAGGGGTGGTGATTGCTGAATCAGTAAACCTTAAGGCTCAGGTTTTTGAATACGCGACCCGTGTTGTTAAAAAAACCATTGCTGGAAGCGGTGCCGCCGACAAAGTACAGGTGCAAATTGCCCTGCAAAGATATTTTATGATCAAAGATCTTTCGCCTATTGATGCCTCAGATGCTTTGGCGCTGGCAGTTCATCACGCTTTTCAATTGCAAAACCCAATAAATAAATTGATCTTGAAGGCTCAGCGACAAGCAGAGGTTTAAAAATGATCGGCTATCTGAATGGAAAAATCATCGAAGTCACTAGTGATCATGCCATCATTGAATGTCAGGGTGTGGGCTACGAAGTTTTTGGCTCTATTGATTTTTTGTCAGAGCTTGCTGATCAAAAGGGCTTGGCAAAAGGGCCATTA
>JBIKLL010000008.1:0-66071 GCA_044359815.1 Pseudobdellovibrionaceae bacterium | reverse complement strand
TGGAGCTGTTACCGTGACGCTAGAAACTTTGCCGCTAAAATTTAGGTAATCAGCGTTTGAGATCAATCCAGCGGTTACACCCAGTGATGAAGCCATGGGGATGTTCAGAGAATGAACGCCAGTTCCAGTGTTAGTAGAAAATGCTGGAGCCACACCTGCAGTGCCTACAGGGCCGAAAGACTGAGTCGCATTAGTGGCACCATTTAGTGATTGGATGCCAGTGCCAGAGGCAGCAATCGTGATACTGCCAGCAGCATTTGTAATTGTAACGCCAGTACCTGCTGTGAGGTTTGCTGCAACAGGAGCCGCACCAGTGGAACCAATCAGTAATTGACCGTTGGCTAAAGCAGGGGCCTCAACAATTGAACCACCGCTAGAAACCATAATTCTGTTGTTGTTCAAAGCTGTGCTTGAGTTTGTTCCACCATTAGCGATTGGCAACACACCAGAAAACGCAGTGGCAGTGAAAGCCGCACAGATTACAGAGTCAGAAACTGCTGAATAGCTCAGTGTTTGTCCCGCAGGGCAAGCGCCACCAACATTAAACCAGTTTCCAGCAACCGAAGATTTAATATCTGTAATATTTAAATTTCTCCAGTTAAGACCTGTTGCAGTTGCCGAGTTTGCAACCAACATCTGTCCGTTAGCACCGACTGCCTGTCTGGCAGCAGCAGTTCCGTCGTGAGTATAGATATCACCTTTGGAAGTCAGTGGTGACAAGCCAGTAGCCGCAATCGTGATTGCGCCTGGTGATTTAGAAATTGTAACACCAGCACCCGCAGTCAGTGTAGCAGCAGTCGGAGAGCCAGAGCTTCCGGAAGTGTTAGCCAAGATGCTTCCGTCAGCGATGCCATTCAGTGACACAGTTGGAGTTGTTCCAGCAGTGACGTTAACAATGCCTGATCCTGAAACACTGGTAACTTTATTATTGAATGTTGTCCAATCAGCAGAGCTTAAAGCACCACGATTAGCAGCAGAAGCCGTTGGTAAATTGAATGTGTGCACAGATCCAGTAGAGCTGATCGCAAAATCAGTTCCTGCAGTGCCTGCGGCAAAAGTTTGTGTACCAAGTGTTAAACCATTAAGGTTAGTCAGACCAGCACCAGACACACCAACAACTATGACAGCAGTTCCATCCCAGTATTTGATTTGGTTAGTGGTCGAGTTAAACCATGTACGTCCTTTGTCAGCAGCAGTCAGACCAGTTGGGTCAGTAACATAGTTACCCAGTCTGATGTTTTCGTTTGTGTTCATGCTGATGGAACCAATGTTGGTAATATCCATAGCTGCAAAGTCACCAGATAATCCGATGATAGGTGCAGATGCAGATCCAGTATTTGTGATTGGAGCTGTTACCGTGACGCTAGAAACTTTGCCGCTAAAATTTAGGTAGTCAGCGTTTGAGATCAATCCAGCGGTCACACCCAGAGTTGAAGCCGAAGGAATGTTCAGAGAATGAACTCCAGTGGTGGTGTTAGTAGAAAATGCTGGAGCCACACCCGCAGTGCCTACAGGACCAAAAGACTGAGTCGCATTAGTAGCACCATTCAATGATTGAATTCCAGTGCCAGAAGCTGAAAGCACTCCAGTACCTGCATCAAGACTAAGACCAGCACCCAAAGAAATTTCCTGTGCCACACCAGCTGCAGCATTGTAACGGCCCAAGATTCTGCTGCCTGAAATATTTTGGATTTTTGCATAGGTCACATTGCCATCTAAAATCTTGACTGTTGTTACAGCGTCGTTTGCGATTTTTACAGTAGTCACTGCATTGTTAGCAATGGTCGCGGCAGCTGCGCCAGGGCCTGTCGCAGTCACATCACCAGTTAGTGAAGTGATTGCAGATGAGGCCGCGTTAGCAGTTGGTTCCCATTGGCTAGTTAAATTGTTCCAAGCCAAAACTTGTCCAGCAGCTGGAGCCGTAGCAGCGACTGTTCGGCCTTGAATACGCCCAACAACAGTGGCGCTTGTATCCCCCGTAACATCTCCAGATAAAGTAATACCTGGAAGGTCAGCAGAAGTCAGCGCTCTGAAAATCGGAGCTCCACCACCAGCCGGTGCTGCAAATACAGTTCCTGCAGCTTGTGGAGGAGTGTTCAATGTCAATGTTCCTGATGAAGTGATTGGTCCACCAGTGATCGTAAATGCTGTGTTGTTTGAAGCTGCTGCAACGCTAGAAACTTTGCCGCTAAAATTTAAGTAGTCAGTGTTTGAAATCAATCCAGCAGTTACACCCAATGTAGAAGCCAATGGAACATTTAGTGTGTGAACTCCAGTTCCAGTGTCAGTAGAAAATGCTGGAGCAACGCCCACAGTGCCCACAGGGCCGAAAGATTGGGTAGCGTTAGTAGCGCCATTCAAGCTTTGGATGCCAGTGCCAGAAGCTGAAAGCACTCCAGTACCTGAATCCAGGCTAAGACCTGCACCCAAAGAAATTTCTTGAGCCACACCAGCTGCAGCATTGTAGCGGCCTAAAATTCTGCTGCCAGAAATATTTTGGATTTTTGCATAGGTCACATTGGTATCAGCAATTTTTCCAGTCGTAACAGCATTTGGTTGAATCACTGTTGCGCCAATAGGACCTGCCACATCGCCAGCTAAATTTGGTAATGCAGCTGCAGGAATAGAACCATTCACCCACTGAGTTCCGTTGTAGTAAACAACCTGATTAAGTGCAGGTGTTGTGATCGTAGCATCAAATTTATTGTTGAAAGCAGTCCAGTCAGCAGAGCTTAAAGCGCCACGATTAGCAGCAGAAGCTGTTGGTAAATTGAATGTGTGCACAGATCCAGCAGAGCTGATCGCAAAATCAGTTCCTGCAGTTCCTGTTGCAAAAGTTTGTGAACCAATTGTCAAACCATTTAGGTTGGTTAAACCAGCACCTGAAACACCAACGACAACAACCGCTGATCCGTCCCAGTATTTGATTTGGTTAGTGGTCGAGTTAAACCATGTACGTCCTTTGTCAGCAGCAGTCAGACCTGTTGGATCAGTAGCATAGTTACCCAATCTGATGTTTTCGTTAGAGTTCATGCTGATAGATCCGATATTGGTAATATCCATAGCTGCAAAGTCACCAGATAATCCAATAATGGGTGCAGCTGCAGTTCCTGTGTTTGTGATTGGAGCTGTGACAGTTACACTAGAAACTTTGCTGTTAAAATTTGCGTAATCAGCATTTGAAATTAATCCCGCAGTCACACCGGCTGTAGTTGCCATTGGGATATTTAGTGTGTGCACTCCGCCAGCTGTTGCAAATGCCGGAGCTGTTCCTGCGGTTCCGTTAGCAAAAGTTTGAATAGGAGTTCCATCACCATTTAGTGATTGGATGCCAGTACCAGTGGCAGCAATCGTGATACTGCCAGCAGCATTTGTAATTGTAACGCCAGTGCCAGCAGTGATGTTTGCAGCAACGGGTGCAGCACCAGTTGATCCGATCAGTAATTGACCGTTGGCCAGAGCAGGGGCTTCAACAATTGAACCACCGCTGGATACCATAATTCTGTTGTTGTTCAATGCAGCGCTAGAGTTTGTACCACCATTGGCGATTGGTAATACTCCAGAAAATGCAGTGGCAGTAAAAGCCGCGCAAGTTACTGAATCAGAAACTGAAGAATAGCTCAGTGTTTGACCAGCAGGGCAAGCGCCTGATGCCGCAAACCAGTTACCAGCAACAGAGGATTTAACATCAGAAATATTTAAATTTCTCCATCCCAATCCAGTAGCTGTTGCAGAGTTTGCAACTAACAATTGGCCGTCAGTACCAACTGCTTGTCTGGCAGCTGCAGTTCCGTCGTGAGTATAGATATCACCCTTGGTAGTCAGTGGTGACAAGCCAGTAGCAGCAATCGTGATTGCGCCCGGAGATTTAGAAATTGTAACACCAGCACCCGCAGTCAGTGTTGCTGCAGTCGGAGCAGCTGAACCAC
This sequence comes from Pseudobdellovibrionaceae bacterium, assembly GCA_044359815.1. Classification (GTDB taxonomy): domain Bacteria; phylum Bdellovibrionota; class Bdellovibrionia; order Bdellovibrionales; family Bdellovibrionaceae; genus JBIKLL01. The sequence goes on along the minus strand of JBIKLL010000008.1, from coordinate 62,142 downwards.
CAGATGTATTGGCCAGGATGCTTCCGTCAGCAATGCCGTTCAGTGACACAACAGGTGTAGTACCTGCAGTAACATTGACAATGCCTGAGCCAGAAACGCTGGTAACTTTATTATTAAATGTTGTCCAATCAGCAGAGCTTAAAGCACCACGATTGGTTGCAGAAGCCGTTGGTAAATTAAATGTGTGTACAGAGCCCGCAGAGCTGATCGCAAAATCAGTTCCTACAGTTCCTGTGGCAAAAGTCTGAGTAGCACCTGACAAACCATTAAGGCTTTGCAGACCAGTTCCCGAAGCTGAAAGCACTCCTGTAACTGAATCCAGATTCAAACCAGCGCCCAATGAAATTTCTTGAGCCGCTCCAGCAGCCAAATCATAGCGACCTAAAATTCTGCTGCCTGAAATATTTTGGATTTTTGCATAAGTCACATTGCCGTCAGCAATTTTACCAGTCGTCACAGCGTTTGGTTGAATCAATGTAGCTCCGACAGGGCCAGCCACATCACCAGCTAAAGTGATAGCTGGAAGATCAGCAGCAGTCAGTGCTCTAAAAATCGGAGCACCACCACCAACAGGAGCTGCAAACACAGTTCCCGCAGCTTGTACCGGAGTGTTCAATGTCAGTGTTCCAGATGTTGTGATAGGTCCGCCTGTTATTGTGAATGCAGTGTTTGTAGAAGCCGCATCAACACTGGTAACTTTGGTATTAAAATTAGTGTAATCAGCATTTGAGATCAATCCTGCAGTCACACCAGCGGTTGCGGCCATTGGGATATTTAATGTATGCACACCAGCTGCTGTTGCAAAAGCCGGAGCTGTTCCTGCAGTTCCGTTTGCAAAAGTCTGAATGGGAGTTCCATCACCATTTAGTGATTGGATGCCAGTGCCGGTAGCAGAAATAGTGATGCTGCCAGCGCCATTAGCAATCGCAACACCAGGGCCCGCAAGTAAATTTGCAGCAACGGGTGCAGCTCCAGTTGAACCAATCAGTAATTGACCATCAGTCAAAGCAGCCGCTTCAACAATAGCGCCACCGTTGGACACCATGATTCTGTTGTTGTTTAAAGCTGTACCAGAATTTGTACCACCATTAGCGATGGGCAAAATACCAGTGATCGCTGTGGCTGCTACAGAAATAGTATTGCAACTGATAGTGTCGGTGACTGAATCGTAAGTCAGTGCTTGACCAGCGCCGCAAGCAGCACCAGTTAAAAATGTGCCACCACCGATTGAGCTTCTGATGTCGTTGATATCAAGAGTTCTAAAGCTAGCTGCTGCTGAACCTGTTGTTGGACCAGCATAAACTAAATTTGCTGTTCGAGGTGTTGTTGCAAAAGATGTAAAAACAGGATCAGTTTCAGCACCGACAGAGCTCGCACAATCCCATGTGCCTGTAGCCAAAGTGTATTTTCTGACTTGGCCGTCGATAGGACACGGAGCCATTGTAATATCAGGAGTTGCTCCACCAGAGGAGGCAATTCCGTTTGATCCGGTAACAGCACTGACCGCTGAATTGTTAGTCCAAGCAGGCATTCCTGCAGTTAAAGATAAAATTTGACTGTTAGTGCCTGGAGGCAATGCAACCCATCCAGCGCCACTTCGGTAAATGATGGATCCAGGAGCATTGCTGATAGCAGAATCCATAAATCCTGTGAATGTCGTACCTACTGGCAGATTAGAAGCGCCGGAAGTATTGGCCAGAAATTCATTGTTGTTGATGTTTGATAAACCAGTAGCAGTTGCATTGATGGTAAATCCAGTAGGACCCGGAGTGACTGTCACGCCAGTACCGCTGATTAAATCCATTTCTTGGATATCGCCAGGACCAGCAGCTGTTCTGCCTAAGATTTTTCCTGATTGGATGTCTTGAGTTTTTGCAAAGGTCACATTGTTGTCAGCGATTTTCACTGTGGTGACAGCATCGTCAGCAATTTTAGCAGTCGTCACTGCACTGTCAGCGATTTTTAACGTAGTAACTGCATTTGGTTGAATCACAGTTGCGCCAATGGGGCCAGCCACATCGCCAGCTAAATTTGGCAGAGCTGCAGCTGGGATTGGTCCATTCACCCACTGTGTTCCGTTAAAAAACACAACATGATTGGCAACCGGAGCTGTGATGGTTGCATCAAATTTATTGTTAAATGTTGTCCAATCAGCTGATGACAACAATCCCGTAGTTGCACCATTTGCAGTTGGGATATTGATAGTGTGAGCACCAGCCAAAGTATTTACGGCTAAAGCTCCAGGGGCATTGGTGATTGCAATTGTGTGAGCCAAACCACCAGCACCATTAATTGTCTGAATCCCATTGGCAGCTGCAGCTATCAATGTCCAGCCGCCATTATATGAATAAATACTGCCTGTGTCTGTTGATACGTATAAAGCACCTGTTGTTGCAGTGGCCGGTCTGGCAGCAAAAGTTCCAGATTGAATGCTAGGAGTTCCGCCCGCATTTTGAACGGCATCAGTGATTCCGTAACCAGCCAACGAAGTCGGGCTTGAAGCCGCAGTGACTCGGCCAAACATATCAACAGTTACCTGAGTGTAAGTACCAGCAGTCACACCAGTAGCTGTTAATCCAACAGAAGGTGCAGCTGTGGTTCCACCAGTCACAGTGATTCCCGTTGTACCAGTGATGCTGGTAACAACTCCTGAAATCATAGAGCCTGTTAATGTTTGTGGTGTCCAAGTAGATCCCGTAGAAACTAAAACCTTACCGTTATCAGCAGGTGTTGAGATGAGTTGAGTTGAATCAATAGCAATAGGTGTTGTTACCAAAGCAGTCACACGGCCTTTGCTGTCAACAGTGACTTGAGTCGCCGAGTTTGCCGTTCCTACTGTTCCTGGAGTTACTACGTCAGGTAACTGAGATGGATTGATTGGATGAGTATTAACATAGTTTACGTTTGCAGCAGCATTTGGATCAGTACCGGTTGTGCTGATGTTTTTCAGTTCTCTATTTTGAGCATCGATTGAAGTGCCATCAAATAAATCGACCAGAAAATTAAAATGACCACCAGTCATTGTTCTGTAGGTCTTATTATTACTGGAACCGATTTTGACGATGTTCATTGAATCATATCCGTCGATTTCTTTAGCCTGATGAGCAAAAGGCGCAGATCGGATAGGCATTTCTAACAAATCAATGGAAGCTGTCGGAGTGTTGATCACGACTCTGAGGTATCTTAATGAATTGGGTTGATCAGGTTGGAATGCTGATTGACCGCTGGAACAATTAATAGCTCCCATTGAATGTGAAGTTCCACCAGACAATGTAGTAGGTGGGTTTACAAATAATTTTTCAAGCTTAGAAACTCCAGTTCCAAAGGTCACGCCTGTACCATCACCAACTGTAACAGCAAAACGACCTTGATTCAGCGGAACGCCGACTTGTGATTCTGTATACAACACGCAGGAATCTGCACCAGGGGTACCATCGCCGCGCAAGCTAGATTTACCAATAATTTCGATTACGAAATTTGAAGTCGGTTCAGTCATCGCAGATCCATCTGGATTAGTGACCACACCATGAAAAACTAAACCTTGGCTGCCAAACTGAGCCAGAGCAGGCATTGTGAGCAACAGAGTCAGCGTCCATACCGTCAAAATGGCGTTAGAAAACATGGTTTACCCCTTGTTATAGAATTAGGATGAGCGAACAGGGGTTATATTTCTTTAAAAATCGAAACTGCAGAAAACATCGACGATTCAACTGGAATACAGGCGGTCAGCGAAAAAAATCGCGTCTCACACTGAGATGTACAAGTTTTTTGCAAAAATTCTGTCGTCCCAAAGCGGGAATTTTATTGGATTTTCCCTATGAAAAATAAAATTTCATTTTCACATTTTGATGGAACTTTTGACAGTCAGTTTTCACTCTGAGTATGAAATTCTAATGTCTTCGATAAGAAAAAAGTTTCGGCCATATTGGCCCAAATAAAAAGTACCCGGGGCTACTTAGTATGATCCTAGGGTTCTGATTTGGTTTCAGTGGGCTTATCAACTGCTGGGGTCTCTGATTCTGGAGTATCGCCCGCATTGATTAACAAGCCTTCTTCGAACACCAAGGCATTGTTGGTTGTTTTAACTTCGGCAACTTTCCATGTTTCGTTTTCTTCAGTTTCAGTGGGTTCCAAAACTTTGTTTAAAAGTACAAAACCACGAATGCTTGAATTAACTCGGCCGTCTTCGGAAGCATTTTTGTATGAATAACTAAAATGTGCTTTGAGTGAAGTCTCGGATATAATCTCGGTCCACAGTTGGTCGATAGATAATTCAGTAGCGTCAGGCTTTCTTTCCTGCACAGCTTTTTTAATCAGATCAGCAAGCTTTTCCTGGATGCCAGCATGCGTCTCGAAACTGATCTTTGGGGAACTGTGTACAATGCCCCAGCTCCAACCCAATAATGTCATAAAAAAAATCATGCTTACATATTTAATCATCGAATCCTCATATTCCTCTTGATCGTTTGATCAATTTTAGCTTTATTTTACTGAATGATAACTCCCGTGTATCTTACCAAAAAATTTCAAACAATTTCATCCATTTTCGAAGAGTTCATCGATCAAATCAAACATCCCCAAACTCAGGCAATCATAAGCTATGCGTTAGATTCGCTGAAGCCTCATTACAGAAGTTTGGGTTTGCGACTGGTAAAGCTAAACTCTAACCAAATCGAAATGATGATTCCCTCAAAGCTTCGAAATCTGGGGGCCGATGGTTTTATGCTGACGGGGGTGATGGTGTCTGCTGGTCTTGAGTCCTATAAGCTTTTATGGAAACGTAATTTTTTTGAAAATCAAAATGTACAGATCACCTTTCAAACCATGGATTGGCATCAAATCAGACCAACCAAAAGCGATGTGCGGATTCGAGCAGAGCTGCCAACGGTATCCCGAGAAGGTGTGTTGGCCGAGATGACCAAAAATCAAAAAGCAGCTCATGATATTCAGATTAGTTTTTTTGACCAAGAAGACATCATGATCGGCCAGCTGCATGTGCAAGCTGATTTTCAGGTCAGTCAATTACTTGAGTGGAAATAATGCAAACCCTAGAATCCAAAATAAACACACAATCCGAGGACTTTAAAAAAAACCAGCAAGCAATGCTGGAGATTTTAAAAGATTTTAATAAAAAACTGGAAACAGCAAAAATGGGTGGCGGCAAGGCCGCACTGGAAAAACATAAATCCCGTGGCAAGCTCACAGCCCGCGAACGGGTAGAGGCTTTGTTGGACAAAGATGCTTCATTTTTAGAATTTTCTACTTTGGCTGCCGTCGGACAATATGAAGATCAGGCACCCACTGCAGGAGTGATCACGGGTATTGGCAAAATTGAAAACACAGAATGTGTGATTGTAGCTAATGATGCCACTGTTAAAGGCGGCACATATTTTCCGATGACTGTTAAAAAACACATTCGCGCGCAGGAAATCGCTTTTGAAAATGGATTACCTTGTATTTACCTGGTCGACAGTGGTGGCGCCTTTTTGCCAATGCAGGATGAGGTCTTTCCAGACAAAAATCATTTTGGCAGAATTTTTTATAACCAGGCACGGATGTCGGCAAAGGGCATTGCCCAGATTTCAGTGGTGATGGGATCCTGTACTGCTGGTGGAGCTTATGTTCCCGCCATGAGTGACGAAAACATTATCGTCAAAGACAACGGCACGATTTTTTTAGGAGGCCCCCCATTAGTCAAAGCGGCTACAGGTGAGGAAGTCACAGCACAGGATTTAGGCGGAGCCGAAGTTCATTGTTTTACATCGGGTGTGACTGACCATTTTGCCGAAGACGATCAGCATGCGATCGAGATTGCCCGAGACATTATTAAAAATCTTAATCACCAAAAATCAGTTTGTTTAAAACAAACTGCGGTCAAAGAACCTATCTATGATCCCAAAGAAATTTATGGGATTATCAGTCACAATCCCAAAGTCCCCTACGACGTCAAAGAAATCATCGCCAGGATTGTGGACGGCAGCGAAATGCATGAGTTCAAATCTGGTTACGGAAAAACGATCGTCTGTGGCTTTGCCAAAATTTGGGGATACCCAGTGGGAATCATTGCTAACAACGGAGTGTTGTTTAGTGAAAGCGCCTTAAAGGCCACTCATTTTATCCAGCTTTGCGAACAGCGCCGGATACCTCTGGTGTTTTTGCAAAATATCACCGGGTTTATGGTGGGTCGGAAATACGAAAACGAAGGCATTGCCAAACACGGGGCCAAAATGGTTATGGCAGTCAGTAATGCCACCGTACCCAAATTTACTGTTGTCATCGGAAATTCCTACGGAGCTGGTAATTACGGAATGTGCGGAAGGGCCTTTCAACCCAGACAACTGTGGATGTGGCCAAATTCTAAAATTTCAGTTATGGGCGGTGAACAGGCTGCCAACGTATTGCTGACAGTAAAAATGGATCAATTAAAATCTAAAAATCAAGCCCTCAGTGTTGATCAGCAAACTGAATTTAAAAATCCAATTTTACAAAAGTATGAAACCGAAGGCTCTGCGTATTATTCGACTTCCAGAATTTGGGATGACGGAATCATTGATCCAGCGATGACTCGCAAAGTTTTGGCTCTGGGGATTTCTGCCAGCTTAAATCGCGAATGGCCAACACCGTCCAGCGGTGTTTTTAGGATGTAAAATGATTGAAGTTACCACCACGGGAAAATGGCTAAGTGTAAAATTAAATCGCCCAGAGGTTCGCAATGCCTTTAACGTCCAATTAATCAAAGAACTCACGCGGATTTTTAAAACAGAAGCTAAAAATAAAAATATCATCGGCTGCCAACTGACCGGAGCCGATCCAGTTTTTTGTGCTGGGGCTGATCTGCAGTGGATGAAATCCATGGTCGATTATTCTCTGGCACAAAACAAAAATGACTCTAAGAATCTGTATTCGATGTTTGAGGCCCTTTGGCAATTTCCAAAACCTATCGTCAGTTACGTTCAGGGTTCAGCCTTTGGGGGTGCCCTGGGACTGATTGCATGCAGTGATTTTGTTATTGCCCATCCCAAGACTCAATTTTGTTTTAGCGAAGTTAAGCTAGGCATTGTTCCAGCTGTGATTTCTGGCTTTGTATTGCAAAAGATTCCGGTTGGAATGATTCAGCCACTGATGATGTCAGGTAAAGTTTTTGATAGTGCTGAGGCCTATCGAATTGGGATGATCCATCAGATCGGCGAACTGAACGAATTGGATCAAATAAAAGCAACATTTCAGCAATGTTCGCCCAATGCTCCGGCCATTTCAAAAAAACTTATCAGATCAGTGGCAGGAAAATCATTGGCCGGCACCAAGAAATCAACAATTGATTTAATATCAAAAGTCAGAGTCAGTGACGAGGGTCAAGAAGGCCTACGAGCATTTTTAGAAAAACGCAAACCCAACTGGAGTGACAGTTGAAGACCATCAAACGTGTAGCGATTGCCAATCGTGGCGAAGTTGCCGTCAGAATTATCAATGCTTGCCAAGAGCTAGATATTGAGACTGTGCTGTTGCATTCGGAGGCTGACACCAACAGTATGGCATACCGACTGGCGGATAAACGTATCTGCATTGGTCCGGCTCCTGTCAGCGAAAGCTATTTGAAAATCGAGAATGTGATTAATGGTGCTATCGCAGGACAGGCAGATGCCGTTCATCCTGGGTTTGGATTTTTGTCCGAAAATCCTGATTTTGCTCAGGCAGTTTTAGACAACGGCATGATATTTATTGGCCCCAGTCCCGAAGCCATGAGGCAATTGGGCGATAAAATGCGGGCAAAAGTTTTAGCTAAAAAACTGGGAGTTCCCTTAATCCCTGGCTATGATGGCGATGATCAAACCATTGAAACATTGGTGACAAAGGCTTCTGAGATTGGATTTCCAGTAGTGGTCAAAGCCGCAGCTGGCGGTGGTGGCAGAGGCATGAAGGTCTTGCGTGATTCAGGTGCTGCTGCCGAGCTGATTGGATCAGCAAAACGTGAAGCCTTAAGTGCTTTTGGTAGTGATAAAGTTTTTTTAGAAAAATATTTTGAACGGGCCAAGCACATTGAGTTTCAAATCTTTGGAGATTGCACAGGTCATGTGTTTCATTTGTTTGATCGTGAATGTTCAGTGCAGCGAAAACATCAGAAAATTATTGAAGAAGCTGTAACAAAAAATTTAACAATCGATTTACGAAAACAAATGGGTGAAACGTCGGTTTTGCTGGCAGAGGCTGCCCATTATCAAAACGCTGGAACCGTGGAATTTTTATTACAAGACGGAAAGTTTTATTTTCTAGAGGTCAACACTCGGTTGCAGGTTGAACACCCTGTGACTGAAATGGTTGTGGGAATGGACCTGGTTAAAGCTCAGATTTTGACGGCTCAGGGTCGTGCGGTTTTTAGTGATAAAAATTTATTTGCCTATAAAGGCCACGCCATCGAATGCAGAATATATGCTGAGGATCCCTATCTGGGTGGAGTCCCCAGCACTGGTAAGTTGGGATTTTGTCATTTTCCTGCAGGAGCCGGCAGAAGGTTCGAGATTGGATTTGAGTCACACGACACCATCACGCCCTTTTATGATCCAATGATAGCCAAAATTATTGTTTGGGATGAAACCAGACCCCGAGCCATACAGAAAATCATCAGAACCTTGAAGGACACTGTTATTTTTGGAGTGAAAACTAATATTCCCTATTTGATAAAAATTTTGTCTCATCCAGAATTTGTAAATGGAACGATGACTACACAGTTTATTAATCAACATTTTTCAAAACCTCTTGTTGCTCCTGAGTTGTCTGAGGCAGAAAAGCATTTGGCAAAATTAGCTTCAACTACTACCTCTGCTGGAATCACAACCAGTTCGCCTTTTGAAAGCGGATGGAGGATAGTATGAAAATCCGTTTTCAGCATCAGGGACAAGACTATTCAGGATATGTGCAAGAGCTCGAGGGTAAAATCTGGATTCACCTCAATGGTGAAACAAAATGCCTGGGTGAAACATCCAGAAAATCCAGATCAAAAGGTGTTGCCAAAAAATCTGACCAAATTGTTTCACCGATGCCTGGCAAGGTTACCAAGATATTTAAAAAAGCAGGTCAGGCAGTCGACGTTGGACAGGCTGTCATAGCGATCGAGGCCATGAAGATGGAATACATTCTGAATTCAGAGGTCAAAGGCCAAATCGTAGAAATAACTGTGCAGGAATCTGATCAGATTAAAGAAGGCCAATTGTTGGCACAGATAAAGGAATCTAAATGAAATCAGTCCGAATTGTTGAAGTCGGAATGCGGGACGGATTGCAGAATGAGACTATGATCTTTTCGATTGATCAAAAGTTTGAATTTTTTAAAAAACTTTCTGATTGTGGATTTAAGCTGATCGAAGTTGGGGCCTTTGTGAGGTCTGAAAAGGTTCCCCAGATGAATGAATCCGGAAAATTGATTGAGGTTATCAAAAAACAATCAGGTAAAACCCGAATCGCGGCTTTGGTTCCGAATGAAAAAGGCATGATGGATGCCATACAATCCGGCGTGGATGAGATAGCCATTTTCACAGCTGCCAGCGAAACCTTTTGTCAGAAAAATATTAACTGTTCGATTGATGACAGTTTCGAACGATTTAAACCTGTTATCAAACTGGCCAAAAAACACAAAATTAAAATCAGAGGGTATTTATCAACTGCTTTTGCCTGTCCCTTCGAAGGCGCCATTTCCACTAAAAAAGCCACTGAGGTGGCGACCAGGCTGTACCGATTAGGTTGTTATGAAATTTCTGTTGGCGATACCATCGGCGTGGCAGATCCCAGTTCGGTTGAAGAGCTTTTTAAAAAACTTAAAAAGAATATTCCCGTCAGCAAATTAGCTGGGCACTTTCATGACACCAGAGGCACGGCTTTAGCTAATATTTTTGCTGCTTACAAAATCGGTGTGCGGGTTTTTGATTCCAGCATCGGTGCGTTGGGTGGTTGTCCTTATGCTCCTGGCGCCACAGGCAATGTGGCCACAGAAGACGTCGTTTATATGTTTGAAAAAATGGGTGTTAAATCTGGATTGAATCTACAAAAATTAATTTCGTGTAATCATTGGCTTTCAGGCTTGATGAATAAACCATTGCACTCAAAAGTCTCAAAAGCCGGTCTTTAAATCTTAAAGCTGACCCTGCCGCAAATTGCAGAAAATAATTTTTCAAAATTTAAATAGATGATTTTATTAAAAAAGGTCACAGCTCCTGCTTCTCTGCTCGGGCAGGGCCCCCGCCATCCCGGCTCCGCAGAGGACCTTTTTTAATAAAATCATCTATTTAAATTTTGAAAAATTATTTTCTGCAATTTGCGGCAGGTATGCTAGTCGAATATGGTCCAAAGATTGCTTTGTAATCAGCTATGCCAAACCGCTTAGTTTACGGGATCAGTTTTACGGTATTTTGCCTGTCATTAGTGGCACTTAGCTTTCTGTCCAGGAAGCCTTTTTGTATTTCTTCTAAGCTTGTTCAAAGGATCGACAGGGTTGATAAAACCGGCACAAAAACCTTGTTTCAATGCAATCTGGGGATTCGCTCTGATTTTGATGAGAACCTAAAGAATTACCGTGATTCAGTTGAATCAGAACTTCGCAGTTTAGAATCATTTTATAACTGGGTGGGCGGATCATTTCCCACACTGCAGATTAACGTTTTGGAATACCAACAAGATATTTTTCGATTACAGGGAAACCAATTATTTGTCAGTCAGTCTTTGTTTGAAAACAGGCAATTGGTTTCTGGGGCTTTGATAAAATTATGGATTCAAAATTTGACCGAAGGCCGTTTACCGATTGGCAGTCTGTTGAATGAAAGTATTGCTGATTTTATTTCGTACCAGGTTTCTGGTTCCCTGCACCTGAACAAAAACTTCAGTAAATCATTTCAGCCCAGGGATAAAATCATCGACGCATTGTTTGCATCACGCTGGCCACGGCTGTTGCTGGGAAAGCAAACCTACTGCAAAAGCCGCTGGAGATTTGAAGGCGATATTACATTTTGCAAGTCTGACCAGGAAAGCCTTGGCTTTGTGTTGCAAAGCTTGCGACCCATCATAACAATGTCGCTGATTCAATCATTGGATGAGATGACGATTTCTGAAAAGGTAAATTTCTACCACAGACTTCCCGATTTTGTTAAAGCCCAAAGGCCTCCTTCCAATCTGGTGGGAGTCAACCTTCAGGGGCCATTGTCAGCCCAGGATTTGGCGGGCATGCTGGAGCAAATAAAAAACTCGATCAGAAACGCAGATTACAAACTGGTTGAAAATCAGAAATTTGCAAAACAATTTGAACTGCAACTGGCCAACAATGGATTTGTTGGACCAGACAAGTCACTTAAAATAGATCAGTTAATTGAAGTTCCTTTGATCACTGATGCCCTGGCGCAAGAGATAAAAAACTATTCGATGAAACATCCCGAATTGACAGTGGCCTTGGTTAGCCAGGGGCAATTGATGATATTGCCAAATCAAGATTTAGTTTCTGTTTCATTGGTGGGAAAATTTGAATCCAATAAAAAGATTTGGGTAAGATGCCAAATGCCATCAACAAAACAAGTTCTGGAAAATGCCCATAATGTTGAAAAGTTACTAATCGTTAATCAGTGCAATGATCAGCAACTGAATCTGGTCAGCTACCTAAGCAAAGGTGCTGAGGATTTTGCACTGTCCAACAGCGCAGCTGCATTTATGAGCTTACACATTCCAAGCTTGCAGTTGGCTTTGAACCACAGTAAACAATCACCCATTGAATTGATCGCGGGTAACCTTTGGAAGGGCCTTCAGATCAATAACTTGTCTTGGAAGCGACCAGTTTTTGATGAGAAACTTGGGGCCTTTAAGATTTTAAGCGAAATCAATGCTGTCGATTACTTTCGAGGGGAATCGACAACTAATAAGGCTAAATAATTTAATTTGGCTGATAAAGGTGATGCGGCTAAAAAGCTAAAGAAGCTTATGAAGCTTATGAAGCTTATGAAGCTAAAAAAATCGGGGGATTTATGAAAAATTTTATTCTGGCGTCAATGATCATGTTTTTATCGGTTAACGTAACTGCGCGGGATAACCACTATTTAAAATTAGAATTCCAATTAAAAAAGGACACGGCTTCTCTGGTTCAGCCGTCTGAAATTTTAAATGGCGAAACCTTTCGCTTTGAAACCGTGGCCGGAGAATCAGGATTAATCCGTTGTGAGGATTTTATGTGGAAGCACTATATGACAGTGTTAATTAATTTTGATTATCCCAATAAATTTCTAAGGCGAACCTTGAAACCATCCCTGCAGGATTGCCAGCAGGAACTGAGTAAGGTCCTGATTGAGCTTAAGGGCACAGGATCAGATATTTTGACTGTAAGGTATTACAGCTCTGGCGAATCAGTTCTGTCAGTTTTAAAATAATCCAGTGGCTTAGCGTCTGGATCTTTGATTTCAAAATTTTTAATCGAATTGTCTTGGTTTACAAAAACAACCTTTGGTTTGAAAACTTTGGCTTCTGACTCTGACATGGCAGCATAACAAACAATAATTATTAAATCCCCAGGCATAACCTTGCGAGCGGCAGCTCCGTTTAAGCCAATTTGCCCTGGTTTGCCTTTGATCACATAAGTGTGAAATCGTTCACCATTATTGCAGTTGTAAATGTCGACCTTTTCGAAGGGGATTAGATTTGCTGCCTTGATCAGTTCGGGGCAAATTGAAATGGACCCCTCATAATTTAAATCAGCTTCTGTGACCGTGGCTCTATGAATTTTCGATTTAAGCAAGGTGAGCGTCATATTTTTCCCTTTGTGGTTGAGCATTCATTTTATGTGCATACAAAATTCCGATTAAAATCAAATCAGGTTCGACAACATCAAATAATTCGTAAGATTCAAATAGTGATGAAAATCCACCAGTACCAATTACGATGTATTCTTCCTTGGGAAAGCATTCTGCGGCTAATCTTTCGGACAGTTCCCTGATAGCTCCTACGTGTCCAAAAAATAAACCCGACTGAATGTTTTCAACTGTCGATCTGCCTAAGGCTGTATCTGGGGATATTATTTCCACCGATGGCAGTCTGGCAGTCTCCCGCTCTAGTGATTCCATACTTAATCGCAGGCCAGCTAATATCGAACCACCCAAATAAGATTTATCACTGGAAATAGCACAAAAGGTCGTTGCCGTGCCCAGATCCACAATAATTAAATTTCGATTAGGAAACAGATTCAATGCAGCCATTGAATTGGCAATACGATCCGAACCAAGCTCCAGAGGGTTTCTGTAATTAATTTTTAACCCCGTTTTGACTCCGGCCTGCAGGACAAATGGATTTAATGAAAAATATTTTTTGCAAGCATTTCTGAGCGAGTGAACCACATCGGGAACTACAGAACAAACAGCGATTTTTTCAATCTTGGTTGGTTCGATATTGTTTTCTTTCAAAACAGATCTTAAAAAAATTCCAATTTCGTCAGATGAGGCTCCGTGTTTTGAAGTCCTTCTGAACTTGAGCTTTAATTTGTCTTTGTCAAAAACGCCTCCAAAAATCTGGCTGTTTCCAACATCAAGTGTCAGTATCATATCATTACCTCGGTATTTTTTTGTATCCATTCTGACAGCTTCTCACCCAGCTGCTGTTTGCTGTTACCCTTGAAAGCGGGTTTAAGACCTGAATCCAATGCTAAAAAATTGTGATTCTGGTCCGAAATAAAATCCAAATCATTGTGAATAATCAAGTCAGCTTTTGAATGCGCAAACAGGTCAGTGACTTTTTTAGAAATGGCTTGGTCATCAGCACCAGCTGTTAGTTTAAAACCAATCAATTTAATTTTGGGATTCAGAGACCAGGATTTTATCTGATCAATTATTTTTTCGGTCTTTCGCAGCGACAGATTTAAATCTTTACCAGAGCTTAATTTGCCCTGGGCAGGATCCAGAGTAAAATCGCTGACAGCTGCCATGTGAACCACAGCTGCAAAATGTTGGGTCGCTAAAATAGTTTTTAACTGAGAGCTCAGATCCTGGTGGCTTTCGAAATAATTTATTTTCTCAACTGATTTTGGCAACTCGGCATGTTTTGAAAATAAGCCTGTCACATCAAATCCCAATTGAGCCAAACTGTCAGACAGCTGGGCCGCGGTCTTGCCTGTTGAAACATTGCCAATAAATCTGACGGCATCAACAGGTTCCCTGGTGCCACCACCTGTAATTAGAATCGGAATCCGGTCAGATGCAATTGTCCTAATACTGTCACCAAGACTTTGATTGATTGAATTTAAGATCAACTGTGGCTCCAGCAATCTGCCATCTCCAATTTCATTGCAGGCTAAATTTCCGTTATCAACTGGCAATACGGTTATTCCCATACCTGCCAGTTGCTGCATTGATTTCTGAGTGGTTGGGTGGTGAAACATATGATGATTCATTGCAGGTGCTATTAAAAAAGGTTTCTTGAAATCGTGAGCCAAAAAACAAGTCGACAGCAAATCATCACCAATACCTGCACTGAATTTATTAATCGTATTTGCCGTAGCCGGAGCTACCAAAATCAAATCTGCCCATCTGACAACATGGATGTGATCCATCATATTGCCTGATTGATAGGTGTCAGTTAACACAGGATTCCCTGTTAGACCCTCCAAAGTAGCTTCACCAACAAAGTTTAAAGTACTCTTTGTAGCGACCACTTTAACCTGGTGACCGGCCTTAACCAGAGCCGAAATAACTTCACAAATTTTATAACAGGCAATTGAGCCCGTCATGCCTATCAGGATTTTAGATTTCGACATTGTCAATCAACCTCACTCCATCAATCCAGACTGCTGCTAGTCTGCGATTTTCCAGATCTTGAACGTACTCAACCTCAAATCCCAGTTTTGCAAGATGATATTTTATTTTTCTGAGATCATTTTCAGACCTAAGGATCAGATTCAGTTGGCCCGCACGTATTAAGCCTTCATCGGTCAAGCGTGAATTTCGTGAACTTAATGCCAATCCATTTTCTGCTCTGACAGTTTTCACTGGGATAATATTTATGGGCATGAAAAAAGCTTCAGTCATTTTTTTAACTAACAGCAATTGTTGAAAATCTTTTTCGCCAAAATACGCACTGGTGGGCCTGACGATGTTAAACAATTTCATAACAACTGTTAACATCCCTTCAAAATGACCGGGCCTGAAGGCGCCACAGAATTTCTGACTTAGATTATTTTCTAAAACTTTGTATTGATATTGATCCGGATACATCTGAATTGAGTTCGGTAAAAACACCAAATCAATTTTTGAAGCTGCTGCTATTTCCAGATCAGCGGTCAAAGTCTTAGGATATTTTTCGAAATCCTTAGTATCATTAAACTGAGTTGGATTTACAAAAATACTTAAGACCACGATTTCATTTTCTGATCTGGCTCTGTCCAACAAAGCCCTATGTCCTTGGTGCAGAGCTCCCATTGTTGGAACAAATCCAACTTTGTGCTGCGACCATCCAGCTGATATTTGCTGCATCTTTTGAACGCTATCAATAACAGTCATTCAAAAAGTCTCCTGTTGGTTTGGAAATGACTTTTCAGAAGTTTCTTGTGCAAATAAATTTATAGCCTTAGAAATTTCCTGTTCCAGATTGGCAAACCTGCGTACAAACTTCATTTTTTTAGTACCATCCATTCCAAGCAAATCCTGTAACACTAAAACCTGACCGTCGGTCACATTGCCAGCGCCAATGCCTATGGTAGGGATTTGCAGAGACTGAGTTATGTCGGCTGCCAATTTTTCAGGAACGCATTCCAGAACCAGTGCAAAACAACCTGCTTGTTGCAATTGTAATGAATCATTTTTAATTTTTTCGAATTCTGCACTGCTTTTTCCCTGCACTTTGTATCCACCCAATTGGTGTACAGATTGAGGTGTTAATCCTAAATGCCCCATGACGGGAATGCCTGAATCCACCAAATGTTTTATGAGATCCAAATTTCCATCCGCACATTCGATTTTCACAGAAGAGGCTCCAGCATTAATCAACCGACCAGCGTTTTTGGTCCCTTCGGCCAAACCCAGGCGGTTGGATAAAAAGGGCATATCTGAAACTATAAACTTTGACCCAATTCCTCTTTTAACTGCGGCAGTGTGCAATTCCATCATTTCCATTGTTGCGTGGGTTGTGTGGTCAAACCCATGAATCACATTGGCCAATGAATCTCCGACCAGCACGCAATCAATGTTGGTTTGGCTCAAGATTCCGGCAAAAGAATAATCATAGCAAGTCACCATTGAAATTTTCTGTTTTTCGATTTTTTTATTCTTAAAAAGCTGAATGCTCATAAATCTCCACAAAAGTTTTGTACAGTTTTTGATGTTCTGGATTTTCAAGGGCTGAAATGTTTTTTTGTATTGTCTGATGATCTTTTCTGACAATAGGTCCCGTCAGATTCTGTAAAGGATTGCTTTCAACATTGGAAATACTTTGAAAAACATAATTTTTAAGATCGTTATTATTGATTCCCAATTTATTCAGTCTGCTTGCGGCTAGGGTAAAAAGCATTTGCGAAAAATTTCCTGATAAAACGCACATAGCATGGTACAGACTTTTTTGTTCGGGCTTAATACGGATGATTCGATTGGGCAAAAAGGGCAAGTTCTCTGATTCGTTAGAAGTGATAAAAGGAATTTTTAAATATTGATCGAGCTCATAGGTGTTTTCACCAAAAGTCATCAATGGATGAAAATCAATCACATCCGCAATATTCAAAGATCCTGAAAAGTGATAACACTTTAAATTAAGGCTTTTAAGATTCTGCTGATAAAAAGACTCTATCATCGAATCCTTCAGCAAAATAAAAACACATTCACAATCTGGCGCCATGGCCTGCAGCTCATCGAAAGAATTTTTATGACTCCAAACCCGAAAGGGCAGATTTAATTGGCTAAATAAAAGCTGAAAATGTTTTGAAAGCTTGCCGTTACCAATGAACAAACAGGGTTTTGAAGAAAATGAATAAGAAGAATTAAGTTTAGGATTCATAGCCATCAAGTACCTGTCCCTTGTTCCTTTACAATTAGTAGGATCTGGTCTGATTAATTATTTTTAACAAACACTTAAATAATATAATCGCGCAAAACTGAAAGTCTTTGTGACAAACATCAAAGCTTTCATTAAGAGTAATAAAACATTTTTCAGCTTCGAGCAAACAATTATCTGTTTTTGGAGTCAGCCGTGAGCATAAGCAAGTATTTCTATCTGTTGGGATTGGCAGCCATGATTTTGTTGGGCCTAGCTTTGGTCGTGGTATCTGGCAATAACTACAGTACCGAAAGAGTGATAAAGCTCAGTGCTTTTAGCAATACAGAGGAGATTATATACGCCACGCAAGTCAGATTGCTGAGTGAATTTAGGGAAAACAATTTAATCATTGTTGGGACTGAAAGCTCGGCAGTGATTAACTCTTGGCTCAGAGTGGTGAAGCTGCACCCCGAGGCTTTCGCCTTTGATCATTTAGTTGTTGAACCCAGTTTTGGACAATTTGAAGGGGCGGAGTACGCAGATCGCAATCAGATTATTGCCAAATTTCAGGTACCCATTAAGGAAAAGGTTTTAATGTTTATTCCCAGCCACGAAGGTTTTTTGGGTAAACCTGAGACTCTGATTTCCCAATTGAAGGTACCCTTTGCGAGCTTTATTCAAACGGGGTTTTCAACGGTCAAAGAAATGGAAGACCGTTTGATTTGGAAGTGCAGGACGTCTGAACAGCATCTAGGCCAAGGTATGGATTTAGGTTGTAGCATACTACAAATTTCCAGGAAGCAATATCGTAAGGCTTTAAAGATTTCAGGCCCAGTCGTTGGTCTGGTTGAAAAAATAAATGACAATCAATATTTGATTTTGCAAAACACCCTAGTCCCCTAGCAGGACTTCAGAAAAACCCCATTTATTTCGAAAAGTTATTGAATGGAAGCAACCCCTCAGGAATCGCGCAAGCATAAATCTATTTCATACAAAATTAACCTTTTGTTAGCAGGGCTATCCTTGGTAGCGGCAATAGTTATTGCAGTAGTATTTTTGACTGGCGAATACCTGGACAGTAAAGATTATTTGGAATCCGAAGTCGAAAGAGTCGTCAACATTGGAACGACCACTGTTTCTGAACCCCTTTGGACATTTAATAATAAAGCCATCAAACTCA
Source organism: Pseudobdellovibrionaceae bacterium (assembly GCA_044359815.1). GTDB lineage: Bacteria > Bdellovibrionota > Bdellovibrionia > Bdellovibrionales > Bdellovibrionaceae > JBIKLL01. Next base: position 43,989 of record JBIKLL010000008.1, on the reverse strand, counting down.
TGGTTGATAACATGGTTGTTCATGTGAATGACCACATTGTTTCCGCCAAAGTCATTCAGCCTGATGGGCGCTTGGTGTACGAAAAAAACATGATGGATTATTCTGTTCCTAAACACAGATATTTTAACAAGGAAGGTCCAATCGTTTACGAGGGTAAAACAATTGGTACTTTTCAAATCACAGGAATAAAGCAGAATTTCTGGTCACAATTTTTAAAGATTTTTGCAATTACAATCAGCGTGGCTGTGGCGCTATCGTTCGTTTTATCAAAAGTAATTTCGTTGATTCTAAAACACAATCTGGAAACTCCAGTTAAGTCTTTAATTTCTTCTATGGAAAAGGCTCAGCAAGGGGATTATTCGATCTTTGCTCCCAGTTTTGATTCGATTGAGCTGCAAAAAATTGCGACGGTTTATAACAGCGCTTTAAAAGAAATTCTCAGAAGAGACCAAAAATTAATGGACTATGCAGATTCACTGGAGCAGATGGTTGACAAAAGAACTGCCGAGTTAGAGACACAAAAATCCATTACTATGCAAGCCAGCAGAATGGCAGCAGTGGGTCAGTTGTCTGCAGGAGTGGCGCATGAAATTAATAATCCGCTGACTGTCATTGATGGAAAAGCTCGCAAAATCAGAAATCTGATTCAAGCCGATATTATTGAAAAAAATCAAATCGAAGATTCAGTGCAAAAAATTGAATCGATGGTGCAAAGAATCACCCGAATTGTTAGGGGACTGAGGACATTTTCGCGAGATGGGTCAAACGATCCCATGAGCTTTTTCCAGATCAGTAAATTTTTAGGGGACATTAATGAACTGGTTTTTTCAAAAATTCTAAAAGGCGATGTGGATTTCACAATTAATAATACGCTGCTGGAAGATTATATGTATGGTCGTGAGGTTGAATTGTCCCAAGTTCTAATCAATTTGATCAACAATGCTGTGGATGCTGTCAGTAATCTGAACGAGAAATGGATCAAAGTAGAAATCATTAAAAAAGCTGGAAAAGTCTATTTTACCGTCGAGGACAGCGGTGGCGGTATCCCCAGGGAAAATCTGACAAAATTAATGCAGCCATTTTTTACGACAAAAGAAATTGGTAAAGGCACCGGATTGGGATTGTCGATTTCGCATGGGATAATAAAGTCCCATGGTGGCGATCTGTATTATTGCAATGGGAATCCGCACACAAAGTTTGAATTTTTCATTCCTTTCAAAGAAAAAATGGATCAAAATAGTCCTACATCAAAAGTGGGGTAAAAATTGAATTCAATTGCCAGTTTAATAATTCTGCTTGTTTCAATAAATTTATTTGCTGCTGAAACAGCTTCGACAACTACAAACACGGCGGGGGCGGCAAAGGTCATTCGCGTTCGCGCTGATACTTGGTGTCCCTTTAACTGCGACCCAGGTACAGATAAAGAAGGTATTATAATTGAAATCGCAAAAAGCGCATTGGCAAAAAAAGGCTACACCCTTGATTATCAGACAATAAATTGGGCTCGAGCTATCGAAGAAACTCGCAATGGAAATTTTGAAGCCATCGCTGGAGCTTCAACAGGCGATGCGCCTGACTTTATTTTCCCACAGGAAGCTCAGGCCGTGACTAATTACGAAATTTACACTCTGAAAGATTCAAAGTGGACTTTTAAAAACGAGGACTCATTAAAAGGCATAAAATTAGGTGTTATTAATGGCTACACCTATGACGACAAATTTATGGAAATAGTGAATAAAAAAAATCCATCGATTGTTGTCGTCAGCGGAGAAATCGGTCTGGATCAATTGATCAAGATGATGGATGAAAAACGCATTGATGCATTGATTGAATCACCTGGAGTGTTTAAAAATTTCCTGGTCAGCAAGGGTCTGAATTTTTCAAACTATCGTTCAGCTGGTCAGGCTGATAAAAAGCATCAAAAACTGTTTATAGCTTTTGGCCCAAAACAGAAAGATGCCAAGGACTTGGCAAAGGCAGTTTCTGATGAAGTCAAAAGCCTCAGAAAATCTGGCAAGCTCAAAAAGCTTCTTGATAAATACCAAATGAAGGACTGGAAATAGCTTTTCGCTAAATCAGCAAAATTTAAAAATCAAAATTCCGCTGATTTAGCAGTTATTTAATCTCGTGGGCTAGTGGGCGGCGCGGAGATCTGAAGTATGACCTTGGAGAAAATTTTAATAAATCAGTCAGCTTGGGCATATAGACGCAAGCATAACGATCTACCTGGTGTGCAAAATAGCTTTCTTCATTCCCAGCTCGCATCAGGGCACCCCAGCGTTCGTTATGCAGGCTTTGCTGCTTTTTGATCAACACGCTGATTTGACCGTCGATTTCGCCAATCTGTTTTTGCAATTCATCAATCTGATTTTCTTTTACGGCTGATGGATTTTCTATTTTCAAAGTCATCAGATCGGTGAGCTTACTCTCCATGGGCTCTTTCTTTTGCATCAGCTGATCAATTTCCAAATCTATGGGTTCGGTTTTGATATTGGCGTTAACCTCATTTTCAAGCTCTTCAATAACCATAGCGGTTCGCCATCCACAGTCTTTCTTTAATCGCAGAATGTCCCCGTAAATATGATCGCCGATATACAAAATTTCGTCGGCATCTAAATCCAAATCTTTTGTGTAAGTGCTGGCACATCCACCCTGATAAACACCTGGTGTCAGCTTATCTTCCTGATTAACCATGGTGCCATTGTCAGGATTGACCCGCAGAAATTTTAAATTGTCATAAAAAAATCTGGGCTTCTGAGCCGAGGTAATAACGAACTCAAACAAATCCTGCCAGCTTTTATGCTCTTGCAAGTAAGGATTGATCGCATAATCTAATAGCAATTTTGTGTAGGCAAAATCTGAATTGGTTAAAATAAAAACCTTTTTCCCGTGTCGCACATAAGTTTCAAGTCCCTTAACAACCTCGGGATCTTTAATGATATATTTTGCCAGATCTTTTTTAACCATGGATTTTAATGAATCATCTCGATGAGCTTCGTCCAAAACATACAAAACATCGTCAGCAATAACTGTGAAATCGGGATAGGCTGTGGGGTTAGATTTTTTCAATTCAACGATTTGTGCAAACAGCATGGCATTGGACAGGGAAAAAGCCGTATCCACTGCCAGATACTCGCCATCGCTCAAATCAATGTAAGTGCTTTTATAAGTTTTTTGCTGAGTCTTAAAGTCAACAGGTGTTAATCCATGGTAGCTGTTTCTGATGGCTGAATGCCTGTTCAGTTTCAGCAAATTTCCACGTTTTTTATCAATCACTAGTCCGCGAACCACAACACTGTAATCAAATGCAATTTTTTTGACAGCTTCAGGGTAATTTTTATTTTTGACCAGCTTTTCCTTCATGATTGAATGGGAAAGCCGTTCAAATTCCTCTGTGTGATAACGGATCAAAGTGTGATCCATATCCAGTCCAATGCGCCTGATTCGTTTTAAATTTATTGTTCTGTTGACGTAAACTTTGCCGACCATATTAGACTTCTGTTTTCAGGTGCATTTCATTCCACAAAATCATGCCACCTTTTAAGTTATAAATTTTTGAATACCCTTTGCTCAAGGCTAAGGCGGATGCTTTGGCTGATCGGCCCCCTGATCTGCAGACAAAAACCACAGTTTTATCCTTTGGAATTTTATCGAAATTGTCTTCCAGTGTATCCAAAACGATTAATTGAGCTCCTGGGATATGTCCTAGATCCCCGGTGAATTCTTCAGGCTGCCTAACATCGACCAAAAAAAGCTCACTTAGCTTTTTGCTGACTTCTAAGACATTGATGTCTTTAACCCCGTCGTAATGAATATTGTCTTCTACGGTTTCAAATTCCATTGTGAGCTCCATTGATTCTCCAGTGTTCTGGTTAAGAGTCTTAATCTATTTTGATATTCAAAGAAACCCCCTCTAGCTGACTACGTGCGACATTATGGCAGATTGCTGTATCTGATCAGTGGTGCGGCTTGTAATTTCAGATCAATAAGGCAAAACAAAATTGTGTCTCATACAGATTCTAACACCTCAGAATTATCCGCAGAACAAAAGCTTGCGCTGCCAGTGCTGCAATCGGCAGACAATGTTTTTGTAACAGGCGGAGCCGGCTGCGGAAAAAGCTTTTTAATCAATCATTGCCGCAGCTTTTTGGATAGCGAAGAATTTCCAATTTTAGCCAGCACAGGGGCAGCTGCTGTATTAATTGGAGGACGGACTTTCCATAGTTTTTTTGGTTTAGGGATTATGGAAGGCGGACCGGCAAAAACTTTTGATCGCGCAATCAGAAACGGCAAACTGAAAAAACGTCTGAATTCAATTAAAGGCATTATTCTGGACGAAATTTCTATGATCAGTGGCGAGGCTTTTACAGTGGCAGAAACTATTGCCAAAGAGCTTCGAAAATCCACTATGCCCTGGGGTGGGTTGCGAATCATTGCGGTAGGCGATTTTGCACAATTGCCACCAATCAGCAGACTGCCTTTTAAGGACTGGTGTTTTAAAACTGAAACTTGGAGCCAATCGCAGTTTAAAAACGTGGTGCTTAAGCAAAATCAAAGGGTTGGGGACTATCAGTTTTTAAAAATTTTGAATTCAATCAGAATTGGTAATCTGGATGATCAGGTCAAAGATTTTTTGCAATCTAAAACATGTCAGTATGATGAGGAAGAAACCAAGCTCTGTTTGTTTTCCCTCAGACAAAAAGTCGATGATAAAAACACAAAAGAGCTTTCCAGAATTTCAGAAGAAACCGTTTCAATTCCATCCATTTATTTAGGGGAACAGCAGCACTACGAAGCTATGATGAAGGCCTCGCCAGTTCCCAGCGAACTCAAGCTCAAAGTTGGCTGCAAAGTCTTGTTTGTAAAAAACGACCCAGGCTACAGATGGATCAATGGAACTAGGGGAACGATTAAAAATATTTCTGAAGACAAAATCACTGTAAAAAAGGATTTTGGCCGCGAAGTCACAGTCGAAAAATCACAGTTTTCCCTGCAGGACGCTGATGGTAACACTATAGCCTCGATTATTAATTTTCCGCTTATTCTGGCTTACGCTATCACGATTCACAGATCCCAAGGAGCAACCTTGGATCAAGCTTGGGTCGATTTGTCCAATTTATGGGAGCCAGGACACGCCTATGTGGGGCTAAGCAGGTTTCGAACAGAACAAGATTTATCGATTCTGGGTTGGCAGCCAAAAAGCTTTAGGACTGATTCTTTGGTTACCCAATTTTACAGGGACATACAAGCTATTGACTGAGGCCACCGCTTCTGTAAATTTCTACAACATTGGCGAACTTGGGAGGTTCTATGGACACAAATAATCCAGTCGGCTTAGACGGAGTCAGTTTTGTTGAATTTGCAGGAACTGATTCGATGTTTTTTGAAAATCTGTTTTTAAAATGGGGATTTCTGGAAATCTCAAAACATCCTACGAAAAATATTAAATTATTTAAACAAAACGACATTAATTTTATCGTTAATTCAGAGCCCGGAACCTTTGCTTATGATTTTGCAAAAAAACATGGGCCGTCAGTTAGCTCGACGGGATTCCGAACCTTGAATGCCCAACAAGCCATGAAAGTATCCACCCAAAGGGGGGGCAAAGAATACCAGGGAAGCGCAGCTTCTAAGGGTGTTATCAATGAGCCTGCGATCTATGGGATTGGTGATTCGCTGATTTACTTTATGGATTCAAATTCTGAACGTCATATGTTGGAACAAACTTTTGGTTTTAATCCCGCCAAGACACCGGTGAAGGGTGTGGGTTTTGAAATTGTCGATCATTTTACGAACAATGTTCCCAAAGGCGAAATGCAAAAATGGTGTGATTTTTATATCAATATTTTTAATTTTCGCGAAACTAGATATTTCAACATTCAAGGTGCTGAGACCGGATTGCTTTCAAAGGTTATGCGGTCGCCCTGCAATAAATTTGCTGTTCCAATCAATGAGCCTGCCGATGGTAAATCGCAAATTCAGGAATATTTGGACGAATACAAGGGTTCAGGAATTCAGCATTTAGCGCTGTTGACTTCAAACATTGTACAATCGCTTCATAATTTAAAAAATAGTCAGTTAGAATTTTTGACACCTCCACCAGACGCTTACTACAAAATGCTCAGCGAAAGAGTCCCCAACGTCACTGAACATATACCTGAACTGCAAAAAAATGCAATTTTGGTGGATGGAGACGATAAGGGGTATTTACTGCAGATATTTTCAAAAAACATAATTGGGCCAATCTTTTTCGAAGTCATCCAAAGGAAAAACCATTTTGGTTTTGGCGAAGGCAATTTTCAGGCTTTGTTTGATTCTATCGAGCGCGATCAAAAGGAAAGAGGGTATCTGTAATGCATCAGTTTTTTCAGGGTAAATTTACTAAACAGGCACACAAAGGTATTCCCGAAGGGCATTTCGAGGAAGAGCAGGGGCGAAAGGGATTTTTTGGTCCCGTATCACACTTGATTAAACCACAGCCCTCAACCCGATGGACCGACATTGAAGGTCCGCTGAAGCCCATGATGTTTGATTTGGTAAAAACTGAGAACCATCCAAACAGATGGCAAAGGCTTTTGTACAATCGTGACGTAGGAATGTATTATTTAAAAGTTAACAAAATTTCTGTACAAAACCCTTCGGCTTTCAGAAACGCTGATGCTGATACAATTTATTTTTGCCATTCTGGCAATGGTAAGGTTCTGACTGAATATGGCTTGCTGGAATTCAAAAGTGGCTCTTACGTTTTGATCCCAAAATGTGTGACCCATACTTTTGTTTGCGAAAGCGATTGTTCGTTTTTAGTGATTGAGTCACTGACAGGCGCTTACCGCGAACCTGATCGCGGAATGGTTGGCAGAAACGCATTTTATGATCCAACCAGTTTTGGAAAGCCTGATCTGGAAAAACAAACAGAATATAAATCCAAGTCAGGAATTAATTCGCTACAGATTTTGGTAAAACGTGAACAGCAAATGACAAAATTTTCCTACAGCAGCTGTGTTTACGATACGGTTGGCTGGAAAGGTGATTTTTTTCCGTTAACTTTGCACGCTGAGGACCTAATGCCCATGATTAGCGCCAGGGTTCACTTGCCACCCAGTGCTCACACAACCTTTGTAGCACCAGGATTTGTTGTGTGTACCTTTTTGCCCAGACCATTGGAATCTGATGCCGATGCATTGAAGGTTCCATTTTATCATCAGAACATTGATTACGATGAAGTGCTTTTTTATCACGATGGAAATTTCTTTAGTCGAGATAATTTGCATGCTGGGATGTTGAGCTTTCATCCGGCTGGTTTTCCTCATGGTCCTCATCCAAAAGCTGTGAAAAACATTGCGGGAAAAACACACACAGATGAATTTGCGGTTATGGTGGATGCCTGGTCCAATCTGCATGTCGATCCCGAGTTTTTGAAAGTTGAAGTCAAAGACTACTGGAAGTCCTGGATGAAATAATGAATTCTGAAATTTTGTTGGGCAAAATATTGCCTGATTATAAAGTCGGTCAGAAGCTGACTGATACCGAAGCCATGGCTTATGCCATTCAAGAAAGCTTTAAAGGATCAGGCTGGGTAAGTCCCAATCCCTTGGTTGGTTGTGTGGTGTTGGATTCTGAAAATAAATTTCTGTCAGCTGGGTATCATAAAAAATTTGGTGGAGCTCATGCCGAAGTCGAAGCCTTTGCAAAATTGTCTGAAGTGCAAGCCAAGGGTTCAAAAGTTTTTGTGACCTTAGAGCCTTGCTCACATTTTGGCAAAACTCCGCCTTGTGCTGATTTATTGATACAAAAAAAAGTCGGCACAGTTGTGTATGGATTGGCCGATCCAAATCCCAAGGTTTCAGGGCAAGGAATTCAAAACTAAAAGCTGCAGGCATTGTGGTTTCTGAATCGGGGATACTCAAAGACGAACTAAAACAGGTTTGTGAGCACTTTTTGATTAATCAGAATACTCAAAAAACTTTTGTGTCGCTTAAGATTGCGGCTTCGATTGATGGAATGTCTGGGCTAAAGTCTGGCGAGAGCAAATGGATAACCAACGAAGTTTCGCGAAACCTTTCCCATCAATTTAGAGCCAGCCACGATGCCATTGGCGTTGGAGTAGGAACAATCAAACAAGACAATCCCAATTTAAACGTTCGGGGATATGAGCATCGGCCCAAAAAGCTTGTAGTCTTTGATGATCATCATTGGACGGCTCAAAATTTCAGCAAATTGAATATATCTAAGCACTATTCACCTGATGATCTGATCTTGGTTTCAAGAAAGCCTGATCATAATCCTGTCCCTGGATTTAAGGTCTTGAACGGGAGCGTCGATTGGCGCAAAGAACTGTATGGATTAGGGGTAAATAGCCTGTTTATTGAAGGTGGCCCAAAGCTTATAAGTTATTGTTTAAACTGTAAGTTTTCTGACAGGGTGTATATTTTTCAGGCCCCATCTTTGATTGGATCCATTCAGGGTCGGGGATGGACAGAGGATTTGGATATACGGAATCTTAATAACAAATTGACCCTGGATCATGTTAAAATCAAGCCATTGGAGGGTGATTTATTAATCACCGCAAGGCTAAATGAGCGACGATAAACAATTCAAAAAGAACCCCAGTGAAAGACAGGAATTCCTTGGTCAATTGGTCAAGGAATGGAAGCTTTTTTGGCATTCATTGGTCGGCGAAGAAGATCTGGATGAAAAGGAGAATTTTCCCGAAGAGCGCATCCAAGAGCTTAATTCAGTCCAAATCAAACATTTGATCAAAGAACTCAGTCAATCGCGACAAAACCTAAACAGAGAGCTTGAGGAAATTAAGTCTGATTTAGATTACGCTATGGAAAAACAAGATAACTTAAAATTAGTTGGCTCTGACACAACGGAATTAGAATCAGAAATCCAAGAGCTATATAATCTGGGTGAAATCATCTCGGATAAATTGGCCAGAATTGATGATCGACTCAGATTAGTCAGATCCTTGCCATTTGAAGCTGCCAAAGAATAAATTAAAAATCCAGTTCAGCCACGACAGGTGCATGGTCTGAGCCCTGAACCGAATCCAAAATATCCGCAGATTTTAATTTAGCCGCCAGATCCTTGGTGATGCAGATGTAATCAATCCTCCATCCGCGATTAGAAATTCTGGCCAATTCACGGTAAGACCACCACGAATATCGATCCTTTGCGTTTGGATTTAGTTTTCTGAAGGTATCAACAAAACCCAGAGACAAAAAATCATCAAACCATTCTCTTTCCTCGGGTAAAAATCCGCTGTCGTTGGCGTATTTTACCGGATCAAACAAATCGACCTCGGTATGAGCAATATTGTAATCGCCAACAACAATAATGGATTTACCGGCCTTAATTTGGTTTTTCAGATGAATATTTAAATCCTTCAAAAACCTTTGTTTGTAGTCATGTCGTTCTTCCCGCGAATTTCCATTGGGAAAATAAATATTATACAGGTCAAAATGTTTGTGACTGCACAGATTGATGCGACCTTCAGAATCATATTCTTTCATCCCAAAACCGATGTCGACCGACAGAAACTGTTGATGAGTAAATACAGCAACGCCTGAGTAACCCTTTTTTACTGCGCTGGACCAGTGACTGAATTTATATCCCAAGTCTTTGATATTCTGTTCGACCTGATCAATGTGGGCTTTGGTTTCCTGCACACAAAAAATATCTGGCTTATGTTCATTTATAAAATCCTGCAGACCTTTTTTGCTGCAAGCTCTGATACCATTAACGTTCCACGAAATTATTTTCATGGCAAAGTCTTGGCTTACCTGGATTTGTGTGGCAACAATTAACGCTTGCAACCACAGGAACTGACGGAATCTTATTTAAAAAAACTAACTCAGTCTTATTCCAACAGATTGAGCATGGATGGGGTCAAGGATTTTAATCCCAATCTGATTTCTGATTTTGTGCTATCTTTGCCAAAACAAGTATTAGCCGATGCGCAGAGCTTTGTGAAAAATGTTTTTAAGCTCAGGCAGTCTGCAGAATACCAGGCAAAAATAAAATCAAAGCATGCAGATCAACAAATTAATGATCCAGGCAATAAATCAATATTAATGTGCTACGATTTTCACTACTCTAAAGACTCAGGACTGAAACTGATCGAAATCAACACCAATGCTTCGTTTTTGCTGTTGGGCTTAAATCTGTACAGAACCAAGAATCAACAATTGCCAATCCCTGATTTTGACGATGTTGAAATAGTGTCTAATATCAAAACTGAAATGGATCTTTGTGGATTAAAATCCCAGCAGATTGTGATTATAGACGATCAACCTCAGTCACAAAAATTGTATCCAGAGTTTCTATGCTATCAGGATCTATTTGAAAGAGCCGGCTTTCAGGTTAAGATTCAGGATTTCAGACAGGCAATCCCAGGCAGTAGTTTTTGTTACAATCGATGGACAGATTTTTATTTGGAAAATACTGACTCAAGGCCTCTTCTGAATCAGTTCCATAGCAAGGAAGTTTGTTTTTCGCCAAATCCATATGAATATTTGCTGTTAGCTGACAAGCGGCGATTTATGGATTTTTATGAATCACCTGACATCCAAAAATTTGTGCCCAGGACAGAAGTCATCACGGCAGAAAATCAGAACGATATTTGGACTGCCAGAAAGTCTTTCTTTTTTAAACCCTCCAGTTCCTTTGGATCAAAGCAAAGCTACAAAGGGGCCTCGGTATCACGAAAAATGTTTGATACTTTGTGTGACGGTCGATTTATTGCCCAGGAATTTGTTGCACCTGGCATTGCTGAATTTAAGCTGGGCAATCAGGAGCACCAGTTTAAATACGATCTGCGATTTTATGCTTACCAAGACCGAATCCAGATGGTGATGGCCCGATTATATCAGGGCCAAGTCACAAATTCGCAAACACCTTTAGGCGGATTTGCCTGCGTTCAGTTTAATTGAATATCTTCAGCTGGGACGAATGCCAGCGGTTAATTTTTAAAAACATTTCTTTGAATTCACACCTTGTGAATACCCGCTAACGGCCGCAAGCTCATCTCTCGTATTGCGTAAATGCAAAGGTAATTTGTTTTTACTGTTTTTAGACACATGCAGCGAGCGCGCGGGGTATATCTGGTGTTGAGTCATTTATTCTAACTAAGTATATGATCAATAAATTATCATTTACTTAGTTAGAATAAATGACTCAATACGAGAGATGAGCCCGCGGCCGTTAGCGAGTGTCTAAAAATAGTGAAAAAAATTATCTTTGCATTTACGCAACACGAGATATGCCATGCGCGCTCGCTGGATGTATTCACAAGGTGTAAATTCAAAGAAATGTTTTTAAAAATTAACCGCCGGCATTCGTCCCAGCTATTCAGTATTAGATCGAATATTTTTTAGGAAGCTTTTTGTGTGATTCAAACTCGATCAGCAACGTTGATTTGGCGTTGGCTTCGGTTTTTTGAATCAACATATAAAAATGTTCACTGTCAGATTCATAAAAAGAAACTTCAGCAAATCTGCCAAAAAAAGATTTCCCAACCAATCGTTGGTTTTGGCTTAATCGGCTTGAGGCATTCCAAAGACCAATCAGATTTTCGGAAGGCTTTGATAAAATACTAAACTGCCAGATTTTTTTAAACCCAATAACGTTTGGTTCTGCGGATCCATTAACAGCAATCAATACAGGAGCATACATCGAATTGATGCTATTGATATCGGATTTAACCTGGGCACATTCGAAAGCTTGTTTGCGTTTTGTAAAGTCTTGTGTGGTTTGTGCAAAGATAGAATCAGAATCAACTTGGTAAGTGGCTTTCACCGCTACCAAATAGGATTTGGGAATTTCTTTGTAATCAATTTTGCGCAGTGGCTTTAGCTTTTGCTGAACCAATATTTGTTGGTGGCATGCTGGAATGTTTTCTGAATTGGCCGGAAATCTGTGGATTGTGTCTTCGGCGTTGGCAAAAGTCAGTTGGCCTAACAAAGTTAAAATTGCGATGGTTAATTTTGTCATCATTTAATCAAACACCCTTGGTGCCTTTCAGTAAATCCAAAAAGCAATTAAAGGGCCAAATGTCGAGGCCCTTTAAATACAGGATGTATCAATTAAATGTTTGAAATGGCTAGCATTTCTTAGGGATTATTTGACAAATAGCCGACCAAATCTGTCTCAGCAGGTGTCAAACTTCCTTTACCTGGTCCAAAAACGGCCAGTTCGTCCAAGGTAAAACCCATGGTGATGTCGTATTTTCTTTCGTGTTGGTTTCTAAGTGTTTGTTCCCTGACGTACCACAGCTTTTTGATCGAGTTATCACCACAAGTACTGGCTTCCGAGCCTTTGGCTCCCCATCTGAGCTCCACACAGTGATAAGGATCAAACGACAGATCAAAAAGTCTCTGTCTGACTTGTTCGATATTCAATGGAACCTGGGCCCCTGCTGAATTGGTGTAGTTGATAACACAAGACTGGCTGGCTTGCTGATAAGCATTTAACATTTCACCTGTCAGATCATTGCCTTGATAAACCAACTGGGGGTCATTGGTTTGGTGCAATTGTACCAAGTGTTTTGCGTGATTTAGCAGTTCAATGTACTGAACCTTTAAGCGGGCGTCCCGAGAAGGCGTCGAATAAGTTTCCCAGTCACCGTCAGTTCCATAGATATTGTCAGGCAGTCTGAAGGGATGCTCTTGATTTTGAATCCCAGATGCTAAAGCGGTATTAACTGCATCCACACGGTCTTTCAGAGCTTCGCAGATTTCATTGGTACCGTCGACAATTTCCTTGATGGGATCCAGTCTCAGATCACCAACAGACATTTTGTTTCTGACGTATTCATAAAAATCCACTGTCTTACCATCAAATTCAAACTTGCCCTTTTTCCATTCATTTTCGCTCAAGTTTAAATTGGTGTTTCCATAATACTGTTCGTTTGAATAGTTCGGAATTTCAGAATTGGGGACAGTGACAATCCTGCCGCCCAAATAGTTGCCCTGTGGGCCTTTTACGGCATCAACCAATTTAATAGGTCTCCAGTTTTTAAAACCAGCACCTTGGCCAGGATGGCTTCGTAAAATCTGTGGTCCGTAGCTACCTCGGGTTAACGATGAATCCGGATGAGAATCAATAAAGAAAATTTTGCCGTCGTTTTCGACTTTGTAAACAGTCACTACGTGTCCATTTGGATCATAAACAGTTGTGCCTGGTCTGATTGAATCGCGATCGATTCTGGGAGAATAAAAATCAGCAAAATTAGGAGACTGATCTGCTTCAGATTCCAGGAATCTGTAAAATGCTGTGAAATAGGAAGCCACTCCACCATAAACTACAGAGGTTAAGCTGGGGGCTTTGCCAGAGGCAGAAGTCACATAGTCTTTTCTGCTAACTATTTTGTTGCCATAGGGATTGTATCTAATAGGTCGTGCAGCATTTCCAGCCACGGGACGCGGGGAAACAGCCATGGTCAATGAAATCGGTAAACCTTTTTTACATGCGAAATAGGATCTTAATAATGGGGACAGTTTACCGCAATCATTGTCAAATCTGATTCCCGCAGGATCTGATTTTCTGAAGGGGTTAGCTTCGCTTTTCATGCATTTGTCTACTGTATTGCATATTCGTGATTCAACAGCTCGGCCAATACCCGTAACAAAGTTTTCGTATTCTGCTTCGTCCTGGGCTGACCAATGAGTTTTAAATATTTTGCAGTCGCTCTGGCTCTGGGCCGCTGCTGTCGCAGAAATCAAGCTCATCAGTATTAAAGGCAATAGTTTGGCAAATTTATTCATTAGAATATTTGTCATTAGATAGTTCCCCCAAAATTTAATGGAAAGTTCGGAAATAGTTGAGATGCTTTTTGCATAGAAACCAAAAAAAGTCACCGGCCCTGTAAAAATCTGAAATTATTTCTGCGAAAAATGATAGGTCGAAAGTCCAGAACTGTGTCGATTTGGTTTAAGAAAAGCCCAGTTCGGGCCGACAATTAAACCTGAGGAAGTTAAAGATCAATGGGAGTTCGAACCGCCAGAAGAATAAAGGAAAATCAAAAGTCCTTTCACGACTTTGAATACACAGGCTTTGATCAGCTTGATGGCAACCATCCGTTTAAAAACTGTATACCCGAGGGCTTTGTTGAATACCCGGTCAGAACATTAAGTGGCGGTCATGTAGTTTATTTCAATTTCCCATTAGCCAAGGAGATGGGGATTATCTCGGCAAGCCATCCTGAGGCCCTCAATCCCCAGTTAGAAAGAAAGCTTTTAGAATCTTTCTGTCTGCAAATTATCAATGAATACGATGTATTGACTCACAGAAAGTTTGATTCCACCACTCTCAAGAAAAATAAATACATGGCTACCAGATACCTGCAGCTACAGCACAAAGACAAAGCTGGCAGAACTTCAGGGGATGGCCGTGGTATTTGGAACGGAGTCTTTTTAGGCAAGGGCAAGGTTTGGGATATAAGCTCCAGGGGAACCGGAGTTACCTGTTTGGCTCCAGGTTCGGTGGCTGCCAGCAAGCCGCTTAAGACGGGTGGGGGCGAATTCAGCTATGGCTGCGGACAAGCCGAAATGGACGAGCTTTTAGGAGCAGCCATTTTAGCGGAAATTATTCACCTTCAAGGTATTGGCACCGAGCGTGTTTTGTGTGTGATTGACACGGGTAAGGGCTATGGAATCGGCGTGCGTGCTGGGCAGAATCTGCTCAGGCCTGCGCATTCGTTTATGTATCTGAGGCAAAACAGATTGGCTGATTTGAAGGCTTCGATAGATTATTTTATTCAGCGGCAAAAGCAAAATGGTCAGTGGAAAGACCAATCTAAATTCAAAAACCAGTATGATCAATTATCGAATCAAGTATCAATGGACTTTGCTGAGTTTATGGCAAAGCTTGACGTGGATTATATTTTTGCATGGCTGGATTGGGATGGAGACAATGTGCTGACCACTGGTGGAATCATTGACTATGGCAGCGTCAGACAATTTGGGATCAGACATGATAAATACAGATATGATGACATCGAAAGATTCTCGACGACTTTAGGTGAACAAAAACACAAAGCAAAATTATTGGTGCAAACTTTCGTGCAAATCAGTGATTACATTGTGACGGGTAAAAAGAAGCCTTTAAAGCGATTTCTGAATCACGACACCGTGAAGGCTTTTACGGCGCGTTTTGAATTGTGCCGTGCCGATCGGATTTTGTACCGAATGGGATTCAATGAGCTCCAAAGGGAACAGATAATGGAAAATCCTTTTTTGTTTCAAGCGTTCGATAAAGAGTTTACTTTCTTAGAGTCAGCAAAAATCAGTGGAAGAACCAAGAAAGTAGCTGACGGCATCAATCACCCGGCATTGTTTAACATGAGAGCCTTATTCAAAGAGCTGCCACAATACTTAAAAAAGCATGGCAAACTGATGACCGCTGATGAGTTTTTTAAAACTGGAATTTCTAGCTTTGCAAAATCCAAAGATTTTAAACTTAAGCGCAAATTTCGCAGACACATTGAGCGATTTCAAAAACATTATTTGAAACTTATTGAAAAATGTCACCTACGTGCAAAATCATCCGCAGTCTTAGAAGGCATTTGCCAAAGGTCATTGCTGTTGAATCGCGAGGACAGAATCACAGGAAATGCTCTAATTCAGATTGTAGATGAAATTTTGGAACAACGTAAAAAGGGCATGAAGCCATCAGAGGTTCAAAAGCTCATCGATCAACTGGTATTTTCATACATCGGACTGCCTGAAGTGGACCTGCGAGGATATAAATTCCAACCCCGAGAAATCATCAGACCCGAACTGTATTCAAAATTGTTAGAGCTTGTGGCTGAATTCAGCCATGACATTTGAAACCCAGTTTTTAATCAGCGGGTATTCCTCATCATCAAAAATATGCTTTTTGTTTGATTCGACAAAATCGATTTTGAAGCCAGCTTGTTTTAATGTGCGTGCACCTTTTTTTGTTTTACCAAAAGGCAACACGTCATCTTTTTTACCGTGAGTCAGCAGCCAAGGAGTTTTGATATTGTCTTTCAGTTTGCCCCGCCATTTTGGAAAAAACTGAAAATAGCCTGATACCCCAATGACACCAGCAAAGGGCTTATCATAATTTAATGCTAAATCCGCACCAACCAGACAGCCTTGTGAAAACCCAAATATAAAAATCTTTCTGCTGTCCCATCCAAGTGATTCTAAAGATTTTAAAACATCCAACAATTTTTCACGGATTTTTTTAACACCTTTGGTTTGATAGGGGGGGTCGCCATACCAGCTGTAGCCCTTCAGATATTTTTTAGGAG
Source organism: Pseudobdellovibrionaceae bacterium (assembly GCA_044359815.1). GTDB lineage: Bacteria > Bdellovibrionota > Bdellovibrionia > Bdellovibrionales > Bdellovibrionaceae > JBIKLL01. Next base: position 27,710 of record JBIKLL010000008.1, on the reverse strand, counting down.
CATTCAGCAGCAAAAAATTAAGATTTTTGATTTCTAGCTCTTCATCAAAATTTCTGAATGGTCTTAATGAGTCACCTTTGCCGTGCAAGACAATCATTAAATAAGGCGATTTTTTTTGTGCTGGGATAAATTCCCAATCAAAGTGAACCGTTTCGAACATTGCCGTCTCCGCATTGTAGCCAGTCGTGGGCTTGGTTTATCTGAGGGTCGTCAATGCTTAAACTAGAGTCTGAGGTAAAATCAATGTCCGCTGTGCAATTTTTGCTGATCAGCCAGCTAATGTTAGTTGGCTTGTAAGCTATGTCGATAGGAATTACAGGGTACAGGTATTGGTCTTCTTCGCGCAGTGATTCGGTGTTGGTAAAGGTAACTGAAATATCAGGCTCAATCCCCAGCAATTGTGGTGTCCATCCAGATGGGAAATAATAAAAACCACCGGTTTCAAAAATAGCTATTTTGGGATTGGCCTTCCAGATTCTGCCATCTTGAAAAGTCCCTTTGCCAAAAGTGCGTTCGCCGATCAATGTGGCCCGTTGATTGTCCCTCAGGGATCCCGCTACGATTTCAGATGCTGAAGCAGAACCACTGTTGATTAAAACGGCCAAGGGGCCTTGATAAACAGGTTTGCGATCTGAAAAATATTTATCCGGAAAACGGTCTTCATCGAGGTATCTGGTTTCAAATAACAGCCTGCCTTTTTTAACAAACAGATTAATAACACAGGCTGCTTCATCGACTTGTCCCCCCGGATTGTCACGCAGATCCAGCATCAATCCAGCTATGTTTTGCTGTTGCAAATCGGTGATCTGAGATCGCATTTCAGTACAAACACCTTTTGAAAATTTATTAACTGTAATTAAGCCCACAACTCGGTTTGAACGGTTCAAGGTTTTTGAACGCACGCTTGGGAAAATCCTGTCAGTTTTTCGAACTTCAATTTTGATTTTTTGATCTGCTCGAGCAATGGTCAAAAACATCCTGTCGCTGTTTTTCATTCTGATGATGTCATTGATTTTGGATGGCAATAAAGTACTGACGGGCTTAGAATTTATTTCGGTGATTCGGTCAGCTTTTTTTAATCCAGCGATTGCGGCACTGGAGCCTTCGAAAACTTTTTTGACAAACAATGCATCTGGATCCCGTCTGAACAGAATTCCCATGGTGGGATGCTTGCTTTCATTGGCACTGATGACTTCTTCATACAAGGCTAAAGGAATGATGTAAGTGTGTGGATCACGAAACACTGACAGGTAAGCATTGATGCCAGAAGCGATGGCTATCGAATCTCGACCTGACAGCATTTTATTTTCCAGCAGTCTTTGAAACACATCTTCAAAGGAAATTAATTTTTTATCGTTGAATGCTTGTTTCCAGACTTGAAGCTTGGATCTTTCGGTCAATCTGTTTGCAATGTCAGCCTCGTTCATCAATCGGATCACGCCGTCTTCGGTTACCAGAGAATCTTTTTTCTCGGCGATGGCGTTCACAGCATTGGCGCAAGATAAATAATGTTTTTCAGATTGCAGGCAGTTTCCATTTGAAATCAAGTCTTGAACATCAGTTAACAGCAAACCGGCCTCTGCCCAGTATCTGTCGTTGGATTTTCTGTCGGTAGGAGATTTCTTTAAAAAGAAATAGGGTAAAGCCAATGTAACCAGCAGTGCAGAAATTAAAAGATGTTTTGAAGGCTTCATGGGGCTCCCTTGATGGGATTATCTTAGCAAGGCGCATACCCACATAACCCATTGAAATTATGCGTAAAAATGAGGTTTTTTTATAAAAAATGCAGTAGTGTTCAAAGGCTACACAGCAAGACTGTTGGTTTTTAGGTTTGATTGTTATATTGAATTTCTTTAGGGGGTCGCTTTGCAATCTAAATCCACCATCATAGTCACGGGCGCAAACGGTTTTATTGGCAGCTGCTTAGTTGCGGATCTGACGAAGAACAAAACCTTTAATGATTCAGAAATTATTGCTGTGGATCTGGTGGGTCCCGAAGTTCGAGATTTTCCTTTGGCCGCATTGAAGGTCACAAAATTTATCAAACACGATCAGCTTTGGGATTTACTGGATCAGCGCAAAGATTCAGTTTCGTGGGTTTTTCACATGGGAGCGAATTCCAGCACTACTGAAACAAATAAATCTTTGCTGTGGGATCTAAACACTCTGTACACACAGAAGCTGTTTAATTGGTGTGCCCAAAATAACAAGGGACTGATTTATGCCAGCAGTGGAGCTACCTACGGAGCTGGTGAAAAGGGTTATGATGATTCGACAGATAGTGAGCTATTAAAACCATTAAATCTTTACGGCGAATCAAAAGTTGCCGTCGACAGATGGGTCAAGACTCAGCAGGCCAGACCCAAAAATTGGTACGGGCTAAAGTTTTTTAATGTGTTTGGACCTAATGAATATCACAAAGGTTCAATGAGCAGTGTGATTTTTAAATCCTTTAATCAAATCAAAAAAACTGGAAAGGTTCAGCTGTTTAAGTCTTATAAATCACAGTATTCAGACGGCGGGCAAATGCGAGATTTTGTGTATGTGAAGGATATCACAAGGTGGATGATTGAGATTGCCATTAAAAAACCTGAGAGCGGAATTTATAATATGGGTTTTGGCAAAGCTCGAACTTGGAAAGATTTAGCTCAGGGAGTTTTTAATTCAATGAAGCTAAAAGATAATATTCAGTACATCGATATGCCCAGCGAACTAAAAGACCAGTATCAGTATTTTACAGAGGCAAAAATGACCAAATTGTTCTCGGCTGGAATTTCGAAACCCGAATGGCCCTTGGAGCTTGCGATTCAGGATTATGTGCAAAATTATCTGGAAGGTGAGTCATGCAGATACATGTCGTCTTAATCAGAACATTGTATGAACAAAATGTGGGTTCAGCGGCAAGAGCCTGTGCCAATATGGGTGCCAAGAATTTAATTTTAGTCGATTCAAAATTAACAATTGGAACCAAGGCCTATCAGGCCGCAGCCAATGGGCAAATGTTTTTGGATCAGCTTCACAGATACCAAAGCTGGGAAGAGCTGAAAAAGTTCACCGCAGAGGGTTTATGGATTGCAACGACGGCTCGTGGTGGAAAGGGCCGATTGATTTTGCCAATAAAGGAAGTTGCGAAAAGAATTTTGCAAATGACTGTTCCGGAAAATATTTACTTAGTTTTTGGACCAGAGGACGCAGGGCTGACCAATGAGGATTTGGATCAATGCCATTTTGCTGGATTTATCCCAACCTACGGGCCCATCCAAAGTTTAAATGTTTCGCAGGCTGTTTTGTTGTCACTGTATACTCTGAATGACATGCTGGAAACTGAATGCAATATTCCTGATGGTTACCGATCAGAAAAATTGGCTGACAATCAAACTATAGATTTGGCTGATCGCAATCTTTCCAGCCTGATAAGAAATTTAGGTTTTTCCATCGATAACAAAAGCATCAATGCGTATTCGGTATTGAGGAAATGTTTTCTGGAATCAATGCCGACTCAGAAAGAAGCCGAATTGTTTGCTAATGTTTCAGCGCAGATTTCACGGAAAATTTCCGAATACAACAAAAGCCGCCTTATTTAGGTTCTGTTTGCTTTTTCATTACGATTTTGACAGGGCCTTTGTAGCCATCATCACATGAAGTCGCTTGAATGATTCTGGTAATAGAATCTGCAGTTGGGTTCAAATAATCCTGTTCGACAAACTGGCAACGTTTGTGTTCAGCGGTTTTCACACTGCCAGGAACGTCCAAAGTAAAATGCAATCTGTCAGGATAGGCTTTGCCAGTATAGCAAGTCCCCGATTGGCATTTGGTTCTTCCATCTAAATAAAGTTCGATTGCGGGTTCCAGCCATTTTATGCCACTGGTTGGGATTGGAATTCCAAACTGGTATTTTAATGTGACACAGTCTGATTGGATGATTTTTTTAAAAGTAGCGAAAGATTCTTGATAGACTCCGGAAATATTGGGGCAGCTTGGATCTGTGGAACCTGAGGTTTTTACTGGGTTTACTGTTGTGAAAAATAAGACAAACAAAAAAATTATAGGCTGATTGATTGTCAGAATTTTAGAAACTTTTTTTCGATAGTTTGAAAAGCTCAATTTCATTTTGGCTGAGTTTCACTTGCGGGTGATTTTTTTGCTCGATCTCTGCTGGCAAATTCTTTTGTGTTTGGATAGTTTTCTTTAAAGTATGATTTGAATAAATGTTGAGCCACATAGGAAGATTTAACCGTCCAATATTTTACATTTACAGTAATCGCTGCTATGGCCAGTTTTTCTCTGTCAGAAATCGCATAACCAACAAACCAATCTATCTTTCCTTTGGGATCATTGCCTGTGATTGAACCTGTTTTGCCGCCCACTTCAATTTCTTTGACTTTCTTGTCTCGTAAAAAAGGTATGAATGACTTGCGCGAAGTCCCCTTGTGCACAGTGGCTGACATTAATTCCTTCAGTTTCTCTGCGCCTTCTTTGTTCATAGTTATTGCTGCAGTTACATTTTCGCTAGCGTACAGTATTTTGCCTTCTTTTGATGTGATGCTGTCAATAACGTAAGGAACTTTCATGATTCCATCGTTAGCTACGCTGGCGGCTATCATTGCACCTTGAATTGGACTCATTTTAGTGACTTTATTAAACCCAGAGGCTAACTCAGTTAAATGGTAAGATTTGTCGTCGGGAATTTCTGCAAAGCCTGGATCAAAAGGCAAATCTGAATCTATGTTTCGATTAAATCCAAATCTGATGGCGTATTCGCGGATATCTGTAGGATCTATTTTTTCCAAAGAAATTCTGCCAAACACTGTGTTTACAGATTTTGCGAATGCTTCTTTGATTGTCATTTCACGAGTCCATCTGTTGACCTTGGTCGACATCACATTTTTTTTATACAGTGTGTGGTTATTGCCGTTAAACATGATGATCGAATCAGGATCCAGATTTCCTTTTTCCAAAGCCGCAGTGGCTGTGACTATTTTAAAAATCGATGCGGCAGGGAAAGAATTATTCAAGGCCCAATTTTGTGGTTCAGGATTGTCTTTCTGATAACTGACCATCGCTTTGACCGCACCCGTATCAGCATTCAAAATGACGACAGCAGCATAATCAGGTTTATATGATTTAATTAATTTTTCGGCTCGAGTTTGCAGGCCAGGATCGATGGTATAAATTAAATTTGAAACCTGTTTTGCACCGTCCAGCTCGATTTCGGCTTCAACTGGAAATTGATTTTTCAGAAAATAATTGCTTAATTGAGTTGATAGCGAATGTCTGAGTTCCGAGATTTTGACAATTTTTGATGAATCATTGTCAGCTTCCCCTCCAGATATCGCCCATAAAAACAGCAAAGCTGAGGCTGACAGAAAAAAAAGGCCAAGGCTAAGCCTTAACCAGGGTTTTGAGATTATGCGCATATATCTATTACAGGAAATTTCAGTTATTTTTTCAACCATTAAATCGTAGGAATTTTATAAATGAAGACAAAAGAAAAAATTTTGGTGGTTTCAACAGATTTGTTCAATAAAAACGGCGTAGTCGCTATGACGACGAATCATGTTGCAAAAGCAATGGGCATAAGTCCTGGTAATCTTTACTTTCATTTTGCGAACAAAGAAGAGATCATCAGACATATTTTTAAAGAAATGTGTCAAGAAACCTATCTCCACTGGAAAACCACACCTGGCAAGCGTTTGAAGCACCCAATCAAAGTGATCATCGAGAATTTTGAAGTGTATTGGAACTACAGATTTTTTCACCGTGAAATGTACTATCTGCGACGCAAGGACACAGTTTTAAATGCAATGTGGAAGGCTCATATTGATAAAATTTTGCGATTAATGACCTTGACCTACAAGAGGTGGTGGAAAAACGGCTGGATGGTGCCTATCGAGGACAAAGAAGAAATTGATTTTTTGGTTAATATCTTGCTTTCAACGGCATCGACATTTTTGCATTTTTTTGAAAGCGTAGAAAAATCACCTCCAAAAGATTATTTGATTAACGGAGAAAAGTACGTAACTCGGCTGCTGCTTCCTTATTCAGTGGGCCCAATGCGGGAAGATTTCGAACATTTTGTTGACGGCAGTTTAAAATTTGATTGAATCTAATTAACTTATTCAAAAAGGAAATTTCATGGAAACTTTATTAGGACTGGATGGCCTGTCTTTTATACTGCGATGGTTGCACTTTTTCTTTGGTATTATGTGGATTGGTCACTTGTACTATTTTAATTTCACACAAGGGGCATTTATGGCTGAAGCCGATGCCCAAACTAAAGCGGGAGTTTTAACAAAACTATTACCTCGTGCTCTTTGGTGGTTCAGATGGGGCGCTATGTGGACCTTTGTAACAGGAGTGTTAATGCTGTTGCTTGATGGTCACCGAGCTGGTTCACACGCGGTTTACACATCAACATCTTGGGGTGTGTTGATTTTGATTGGAGCTCTGTTTGGAATCACAATGTGGGCCAATGTTTGGTTTATCATTTGGCCTAATCAGAAAGTTGTAATCCAGTCTGCAACTCAGGTTGCGCAGGGTGGAGCTGCATTACCAGCGGCTGCAGGCAGTGCTGCAAAAGCGCTATTGGCATCAAGAACCAACGTTATGTTTTCTCTTCCCATGTTGTTTTTTATGGGAGCTGCAAGACACTTACCCATTCAGATTACTGAGCAATCTAACGTAGGAGCTGCCTTTGGTTTGACAGGATTGATTTGGGCTGTGCTTCAGTTCAATGCAATGAAGGGCAAGCTTGGTCCGATTCAAACGGTTAAAGGTGTTATCACCAGTGGTTTTGTGCTGACGGCAGTGATTTATTTGATTTTAGCTTTCACGCTCTAAGGTCATGAAAAAAATCTTGTGCTTGATTTTAATATTAGCGGCTGCCTGTAATCCCAAAGGCAGCTCAGACCCAGCTGCACAGTCAAATCCAGAATCAGATTTGATTGCCAAAGGTAAGCTGTCTTACGTTTCCAATTGCATGGCTTGCCACAATCAAAATCCTAAAATTAATGGAGCGTTAGGGCCTGCCGTGTATGGCTCTAGTCTGGAATTATTGCAAGCCAGAATTGTAAAGGGCGAATACCCGTCTGGTTACACAGCAAAGCGCAACACCAAACAAATGGCGGCAATGCCTCATCTGGAAAAAGACATTCCAGCTCTTCATAAATACCTGAATTCTGAATTATGAACTTAGTTTTCTAAGACCAAGGGTGTGCCGGCGTTTTCAAACACATAGGTTTTAAATTTAACGTAAGGGACATTAAATTTGATCAGTTCGCTTTCCTGCATACGGACAGATGTGTGGTCCAACAGATTGCCATCTTCATCAACCAATACGGCCTGAACTAATTTTTCATCTTTGTTTTTTGATTTCAATACTAACTGATACTGTTTGTTTACAAATGAAGTTTCAACCGTCAATGATCTTGAATCTTTGGGTTTTGGTTCGGTAAAGCTTTCGAACTTTCCATTAGTAGTCATGTAAAATAAATGATCGCAGACCAAATCAGCGAGCTGCATAGGAAACTGAAAAGAATTTCCGCTACCCCTTAATCCCCAACAAGGTGATTCAGTTACAAATTCTCCCTTCAGTGGTAAGCCCTGGTCATCAAGTTCAGAATGAAAAAAGCTTTTCTCAAAAGGGATTTCGCCACCCATAGCAGCAATCTTAAATGCCCCTCTCAGTTTCATAAATCGATCCATGAAAACGCCACTCAACACAAAGGATCTGCTGGGCTCATACAGTATTTTCAGTTCATTTGTGGACTTGGTGACTGGAACTATGGCCGCTAAAAAAGAGTTACTTTTTTCATTCACTGAAAAAATTCTGACCCAAAAAACCTGACCATCGATTGCAGCTGGTGTGTATGTTTCTAAAGCCTCGGGCTGGAATAAAAACATATTATCAATTCCAAATTCATGATTCTCGGTCAGTTTTTTTGGATTTTTGACTGTACCTGTGGTTTCAAACTCAAGGCTTCCCTCAAAATCAATCAAACCCAGCCATTTCCATCGATCTAAAAACCAATGAGTCTGATGAAAATAGTTTCCTTTGACAGTGATTTTAAATTTTTGATTCGGCGGAAATGGCTGCTGAGGCATAATTGTAAAAACCCGGCCATCACCAGAAATTCTGACGTCCACAGGAAATTTCGGTTCGATTTTAAACTGAAAAGACAATGGATTGATTGAAGCGTTTTCTACCCAATTGCCTTTTTCAAAAGCCAAAAGTTTAAACCTAACTGAGTTGGAAAGTCCTACTGGGTCCTTCAGATCATGCAGCCAGTTGCCTTTGCGGTCCTCGAACTGAATCAAACTGCCATTTTCAGGAGTCACTGATCCAAAATCAGGATGATCCGAGGTTCCTTCAAATTCGCAATTGGGATCAGTTTTATGTGCTAAACAATAATTAGCATCTATTATAAAGATATTGCCGTTATAAGAACCGACAGCCAGCTTTCCAGTGGGGCCAATTGATACAGAGGAATCCAGATTACTTTTTGCCCGAGTGTCCGTGGTTTTATAAGACCAGATTCTGTGCCCTGTTTCAGTATTCAAAGCATAGATTTTTCCGTTGCGAGCTCCAAAAATCACAACATTGTCAGCGGTCACAACAGGTGAACTCAGGATTCTGGAACTGGTAAAGTAGGTCCATAATCTTTTTCCAGTCTTATCAAAAGACACAAAGTTGCCATCAGACACTCCAAAAAATATCTGCGAATCTTTGACCGCTACTGACGAATAAATCTCATTATAAAGTTCATGGTTCCATTTTAATTGAAATTTCTTAGAGCCATTGGTTTCAATAACCTGAAGGGCATACATTGTACCAGCTGACGAACCAGCATAAATGGTTCCCTCATCATCAATTGCGGGCGAAGCTTTAACCTCGCCAGTGGTTTTCAGCTTGTCCAGCAGCTCACCAGTTTCAGCGTTTAACAAATATATAAATCCATCCAAGGATCCAAACACCATCCAGTTATCCTTGGGGTGAAAGGCCGGTGAAGACCAAATCATCATGTTAGTTTGAAAAGACCATTTTAAATTGCCATCTTCCTCGATGGCATACATGGCACCGTTATCTGAGCCTGCATAGATCAAGCCCGAGGGGCCTTGTGTGACATTGCCTTCAAATGAATTCACAGCCACTCCACTGGCGTGCATTTTGTCATCGACGTGAAAGGCTTTGAAAGACCACAGAAGCTTTCCAGTTTTTTTGTTGAGTGCATGCAAAAAGCCATCGCCGCCTGGTACGATCACATTGCCTTGTTTTGTAATCAGTGATGCTGAATCGATCAATGAATCCGCTAAATCAAATATTTTATATTTCCAGATTAATTGACCATTGGGAGTCAGTGCATACATGTGTTTATCAGCTGAGCCGACGTAAATGTTGCCTTCAGAATCAAAAACTGGAGTGCTCCAAACTAATCCATCGGTTTTATAAGACTTTACTTCAGAAATTTGTTTGAAAGATGACAGACTCATATTCAAAAAACCCTGATTTTGAGAATTCAATCTGAATGAAGGCCAAAACGCAAAAGGATGTTGATTGGTTGAGGTTTGATTAACAGAACCTTTTTGGGCAATAACGGCACCTGCAACCACTGTGGAAGCAAATAATACCGCTAACGAAAAAAATTTTGAGTATTGACCTATTGTATACATTTTTAACACTTCTAAAGTTGTTACAGTCTTACTAGATAATCGGTGAGTCAATCATCAGTTAATTCATTTTGGCTTGCGATAATTTGGCACAACCTTAGCTATAATTCAGCTGTCAGCTTATTTTCCGCTATGGGGTGTGTATGAATCAAATTGGGGTTTTTATTTGCATTTTTGCTTTTTGCGGGCAGGCCATCGCTAAATCTGGGCAGGACTGCAGCAAATTGGCAGCTGATTTAAAGAGCATGAAGGCAGCGCAAACACATTTACTGACTTCAATGGCAAACAAAGACCTTGCATTGGCTCGCAGCCTTGATTTGCAAGCTGAAAACGTTCAAAAAAACAGAGTTTATTCTGCCAAACTGGTAAGCTCGCTTAAAAGATCAGCTAATAACCTAAGAGACCATCATAAAAATGAGTCTAAAATAATCGACAGGTATGAAAAGCTAACTACAGAGCTTCTGGGCCAAGTGATTGCATGTCTGACGGCTCCAGATGCGGTAGCTAAAAATGCAGGGTCCAGAAATCCATTAACTGGACTGGAGTAGCATCGATTTTTTGCCTGGAAACGTCGAAAATCTAATTGTGATCTATAGACTATTTTTGATTTCAATTTTTTTTACCGTTTCTGCTGGGGCGGCTTGCACAACATCAAGTGTGCTTGAGCTCAGAGGCAAACCTGATCCCAAAGCAAAAGTCGTAAAGGCCGTGGGTAAATACACGCCGGTAGTGTTAACCGGCAAAAAGCAAAAAAAGTTTATCGAAATCAAAGATCAATTTGGTAAGCACTATTGGGTGCGTGGTGGAAGGTTTTCCCAAGAGTTAAACTGTGTTTCAGTGAAGCCTGATAAGTCATTGCTCAGAACAGGTCCAGGTAGTGATTATGAGTCTTACCCAAATCCTGCCAGACAGGGTGAGGGATTTATTGCCTTGGGTGGAGAAGACGGTTGGGCTCAGGTCGAAGACGAAAAGGGAAACAGATACTGGATTGACATGGATCACCTGTGGCGTCCAGACAGTGCAAAAACCAGAATCAGCATAGACTTTGATGAATAGTCTGGTGATTATCCAGGCCCTAAGTTCAGAGTTTAATCAAAATATTGCGAGCCTGTTCAGCAATTGAGTAACATAAATATATTGGAACTGTTTTGTTCTGTTTTAGATGGCTCAATGGCATTGCGCGAAAAATAAAAGTGCCAGAGCTTTCAAAAATGAATTTAAACATAGGTTACAGTTGCTTGAGAAAGTTTAAGTTCCTGTAAGAATTTAGTTGCCAAAACTTTTTCAAATCATTCTAATGTTTCAGTTCCAATTTGAAACCAGAGGGAAGGGTTTCAAACTGAATGACTAAGGAGGGGAAAATGGCAATGGTGCCGGCAACAGTAATCAAAGAATGCAGAGCGAAGTTGATTCAAGTGAAATCAGAAATCTTGAATCGGGTTCGAGAGTCCAGAAACGACCTTCACAATGAAGAAAAGGGTGGGGATGAAGCTGATCAGACTGTAAGAGTCTTGGCAGAAGCTGAGTTTTTATCGCGTCATGAAAGACTCAGACAACAGTTGTCTGAAATCGAAAGTGCTTTGGGAAGAATCGAATCCGGGATTTTTGGCCTGTGCGAAGAAACCGAAGAGCCCATCGAAGCCGAAAGATTGTTGGCGATTCCATGGACAAGATTAAGCATTGAAGGTGCTGAAATCAGAGAATCAATGAACAAAAGATACGCTAAGGGCGGCTAAAGATTTGATTTAACTGTGTAACCACACAACTTAAACAGAGCTCTTGCTCCGACATTGGCGTCCCAGTCAGTTTGTGCTTGCGCTCCCATGGGTCCACAAGAAACCTCAACCAAATCAAAGCCAATTATTTTTTTGCCTGATTTTAAAATCTTTGAAAATAAAAACACGGCTTGGTCAAAACTGATTCCACCCACAACAGGTGTCCCCGTGTTGGGGCAAAAATTAGGTTCCAAGCCATCAATATCAAATGAAACATAAATTTTGTTGGTTAAGTTTTCGATGATTTGATCAACCTGCTTTGACCACGAACCGCCAGCGAACAATTCTTGTTTAAGGTGTTGGTCAAAATAAGTCTTTATGCGCCTATCGCTATTTATTATATCCAGTTCTTCTTTGCAGAAATCTCTGATTCCAACCTGTACTAATTTTTTAGGGGCGTAATCAGCATTCATCACATTATACATAATAGAGGCATGGGATTGATTAAATCCCTGATATTTGATTCTTAAATCAGCATGAGCGTCGATGTGCAAAATACTAAAGTCACCTTTGTGCTTTTCGGATAATGCTTTTATCGCACCCAATGGTACCGAATGGTCACCGCCAATAATCCCCAACAACTTATTGCTGTCTAAGATTTTTTTTGACTCCGCATAGACCCATTCAGTCATTGCATCACAATTTTTGTTAACAGAGACCACATCATTTTTAGCGGCTAAAGCTTGAGATTGTTTATTTAAATCAGCCAGTTTTTTGGGGATGGGATTCATATAAAATCCAGCATCAATAATATCGCCCAATTCATAGTCATATAAATCAACCTGTGAGCTGGCTTTCAAAATGACTTCGGGACCAAAACAAGTTCCCTTGCCATAAGAAGTTGTTACATCCCAAGGCACTGGCAACAGGTGCAAAGCTGCTTTACTGGCTTCTACTTTTACATCAAAAATTTGTTCCATATTTTGCAACGCCCCGACTTAAAGACTTCATCTTGCTAATGGGTTTGGAATACCAGAGAGTTTATTAAATGGGGAGGCTTTTATGCGTTTTATGTTCATAACATATTTTATTTTTACTGGTGCTGTTGCTATGGCTGCGGCTCCTAATCCCAATGCACCAAAGGGTGGAACATTGGTTTACAATTACCGAACAGAACCACCCAATCTGCACCCGATTATGCACGGATCATCCGAAGCGCAAAAAGTAAATGCCATTGTTAATGATTCGTTGATTACCAGAAACATTGATTCATGGGAGTGGGAACCCAGGCTTGCTGAAAAGTGGGAAATTTCAAAAGATGGCAAAGTTTTTACTTTCTTTTTGCGAAAGGACGCGACTTTTCACGACGGCAAACCCGTAACTGCTGAGGACGTAAAGTTCAGCTTCGATGCTATTTTTGAACCTAAATACAAAGCTGCTAATTTAATCCCTTATTACGAAAATTTTGAAAAAATAGAAATCGTGGACACGCACACTTTGAAATTTCACGTCAAACAAGTTTATTTTCAAAATTTTGAAACTGCAGCTGGCATGTACATCATCCCTAAACACATTTATTCAAATGTTGAAAAATCCGTAAAGCTGACCAAAGAACTGATTGGAGCAGGTCCTTATAAATTAGAGAAATTCGAAAAAGGCCAACGACTGGTTTTGAAGAAATACAAAGAATGGTATGGATACAAACTTCCTCAGTATGCCAACAGCTATAATTTTGAAACCATAATTGGTAGATATGTTATGGATCCCACGGTTTTTTCTGAGATGATCAGCAAAGGCGACATGGATTTAGTCGACAATTTAACGGCTGAACAGTTTATGCAAAAACTAGAGGGTGGCAATTGGGGAAAAACCGCATTTAAAGTTAAAGCCGAAAACAAAAGACCCAAGCCCTACCGATACATTGGTTGGAATCTACAAAACGAAATATTTAAAGACAAAGGTGTGAGAATCGCTTTGGCTCATTTGATGAACCGAGAAGAAATGAACAAAAAATTTCGTTTTAGTATGTCATTACTAGCAGCAGGCCCCGCATATCCATTATCTGAAAACGCTGATCCAGACATCAAACCCATTGCCTATGATACAAAAAAAGCAGCAGATTTATTTGCAAAAGCGGGCTGGAAAGATTCAGATAAAGACGGAGTTCTGGACAGACAAATCAAAGGCAAGAAAACAGATTTTCGCTTTACAATAATTTACCCTAACAAAGAATATGAACGCTATCTAGTCATGTACAAAGAAGAGCTTAAGTCCGCAGGCATTGTTATGGATATGAAATTCATCGAATGGAATTCATTTTTAAAAACTTTGGATGAAGGTAAATTTGATGCGGCTAATTTGGCATGGACGACATCAGTTAATTGGGATGGTAAACAGATTTGGCATTCAACCAGTGCCGTTCCTGGTGGTTCAAATTTTATTCATTACAAAAATCCTGAGGTAGATAAACTAATTGATAAAGCTCGGGCTGAATTGGATGAGAAAAAGCGAACGTCAATAAATCGCAAAATCTACAGGATGATTGCCGAAGATGCCCCTTATCTGTGGATGTTTACCGAGAGATTTGATTTTTATGGTCATAGCAATAAGGTCGAAAAACCTGCCGAGACTTTTCAGTACGATTATGGATCAGAATACTGGTGGGCTAAGTCTCCTTAATGTTAGTTTATATTTTCAGAAGACTTCTTTTGATGTTTCCAACCTTTCTAGGGATTACCTTAGTTAGTTTTCTGATTATAAATTTAGCTCCTGGTGGACCGATTGAACAAAAAATCCAGGCGATGCGATTTGGCAGTTCCGGCGAAGGTGGAATGTCCCGCGGAGGGGATTCCACTCTAAATGAAAAAGTAATTGAATCTCTCAAGCAACAATACGGATTTGATAAACCCGTACACGAGCGCTATTGGATTTGGCTAAAAAATTTGGCCCGTCTGGATTTTGGCGAATCTTTTACTTATGAAGAACCAGTCATGAAAGTCATTAGCGACAGATTTCCTATTTCGCTGCAGTTTGGATTGTGTTCACTGTTGTTGTCCTATTTAGTTTGTATCCCACTTGGAATCGCTAAGGCCGTCAAGGCCGGGAGCAGGTTTGATACAGTCAGTGGATTGGTTTTGTATTTCACATATGCCATTCCTCCTTTGATTTTTGGAATTTTTTTGATCGTATTTTTCGCTGGAGGCAGGCATTTTGAATGGTTCCCGATCGGGATGCTCAGATCAGACAATTATGATGATCTGACGACTTGGGGAAAATTCTTGGATAGAGCTCATCATTTTGTGCTGCCATTGATTTGTTATATGATCGGTGGATTCACCGAACTAACCATGCTGATGCGAAACTCAATGTTAGATGTGATTAAACAAGATTATGTGCGCACAGCCCGAGCCAAAGGCTTGTCAGAAAAAGTCGTGATCTACAAACATGCTCTTAGAAATGCCTTGATTCCCATTGCTTCAGGTTTTGGCGGATTTTTTAGGGTGTTCTTAGCGGGATCACTGATTGTAGAATCCGTTTTTCAATTGGATGGGATTGGGTTACTGAGCTACAGATCAATCCTATCCCGTGATTACAATGTGATAATGGGTCTAATATTTTTATCAGCACTGTTTTTGCTGATCGGCAGAATTATCAGTGACATTGTTTATGTGTTGGTCGATCCAAGGATTGATTTTACATGATTGAAAGATTTTTTAATCCCAATTCTTTGGCTCTGAAAAGATACAGAAGATTTAAAAAAAACAAAATTGCAGTTTTATCATTATGGGTGTTGATGATTTTTTGTTTTTTCAGTTTTACAGCTGAATTGTGGTCCAATTCAAAACCACTGGTATTGTATTATCAAAACAAAGTTTATTTTCCAGTTCTAAAGAACTATCATCCAACAGAATTTGGCCGCGAAGACATTTATGTAATGGATTACAGATCGTTACAATTTTCGACTGGCGGTTGGGTGTTGTGGCCCATAAATAAATGGGATCCTTTTGAAACTAACAAAACCGTGGATACTTACCCCTCTGCGCCTTCTTCGGAAAACTGGTTTGGAACTGATGAAAGCGGCAGGGATGTGTTTGCCCGAATCCTTTATGGCTTTCGGTACAGCATGGGTTACGCTTTTGGGGTCTGGGTATTTTCATATTTATTGGGTACAGCCATTGGCTCATTTCAGGGTTATATGGGTGGATTTACGGATTTGTTTGGCTCAAGAATTATTGAATTACTGGAAATGATTCCGCAAACATTGTTGTTAATCACTTTGATCGCGATTTTTGATCCCAGTATTTATTTGTTAATTGTGTTCACCGTATTGTTTGATTGGACGGCAATCAGTCACCAAATGAGGGCGCAGTTTTTTCAGCTAAGAAAACGTGAATACGTGGAAGCTGCAAAGGCCATTGGTTCGAATCATTCAAGAGTGGTCTTTAAACATATTTTGCCAAATGCTCTGACCCCATTAATTACATTCAGTCCATTCACTATTGCCAGCTCAGTGTATACCTTGGCTGTTTTGGATTATCTGGGGTTGGGTTTACGTGCGCCTACTCCCAGCTGGGGTGAATTGATGGGACAGGCACAAAAATATTTTTCAACCGCAGAATGGCTTGTATGGTGCCCTGCGATTGCGCTATTAGTAACGATGATTGCTTTGATCAATATAGGTCTGGCAATCCGAGATTCCTACGATTCAAGGATGTGATTTATGACAAATCTTCCTGAGACAATATCCTTTCCAATGCGTGACGTGAATTTAGGTAAGCCAAATGTAGCTAAAAAGTTTTGGCTCAATAATGATCCGGTAGAAAGCCATTTTTACAATGCGTTTTCGCTGACTTTTCCTGAAGGTGAATTATTTTTTATTGAGTCAGTCAGAAATTTTGAAAAGTCTTGTCCTGAAAAGCTGCGGGCAGAAATCAAAAATTTTATTGGCCAAGAATCTTATCATATGCGTGAGCATGGACGATTTAACAAGCATCTGGATGCAAATCATTATCCACTGAAGGAAATCGCAGATCGGATAAAGAAGGTTTTAAAGATTGCTCGTGCACGCGGGCCAAATATTTGTTTAATGGCAACGGCTATGATGGAACACATCACTGCCATTATGGCAGATGATTTTTTAAAAAATCCACAGCTGTTTGATGGTGTTGATGAAGACACTAAAAAACTATGGCTTTGGCATGCTATGGAAGAAGCTGAGCACAAAGGAGTTGCATATGATGTTTGGCTTGAAGCCAGAAAAGGTAAAAACAATTTTCTGAGCTATCTGATCCGATTACGATCTTTTGTCATCGCTTCTAATATTTTTATGGTCAATATGACTTGGATCACCCTTAAGCTTTTGAAAGCTGATGGATACAGAGGGATACGTGCTTGGCAGATGTATATTGGGTTTTTGTTAAGTCCTAGGGGTTTGTGGCGCAGAAACTGGAAACCCTATTTTGGTTGGTTAAAACCGAATTTTCATCCATGGAATGTTCAAAATCAGAATCTGATTCTGCAATGGCGGAAAAACCTAAATTTAAAAACATAAAAATAACAGAAGATTTTTTAAATGTGATTTTCTAAAGATTTTTGTCCGCGATTTCAGATTTTTGTGCTTATGAATGCGGCGAAAATAATTTTCTTTGTGTTATGATTATTTGTAATTTCCCTGAAAAAATTTGTTTCGTACTGAAATCACTTGATTTATTTAAATTGGGCCGAGTCAATGCTCTATCGTCTGTGCCTTTTATTTAAAAACAGAAGCTAATAATCATTTTGTTACCAACCACAAAATTACTGAGACCAAAAGTCTCTGGAAAGAGGAGGTAACAATGAAAACACTTTTAACCACAGCAATAACGTTGATTGCGGTATCGCAAACGACTTGGGCTCAACAGCTGCCCGAGGACAATTGCTTGTATCAAAGCACCAGCTTGGTGTGTGAATCTTCTGTGAATTACAGGGATGGACAAATTGAAATCTTGGACAAGCGGGTAGGCCCAATGCAACTCCAGGTATTACCTGATGGTTCAAAAGCATGTCAGGCCGTTGTTGCACTCAGAACAGTGAATGGAAAATTCGTAGCAACATTGCAAGACACAATGAGAATTTTCGCTCATCAACTGACGCCTGTAGGACGCAAAGTGATTTTTAATCAAATCATGAAAAATGGACATGTAACTCAGGTTCTGGGAAACAGAAATCCTAACAGTCCTGTCAATGCAGTTACGTATTCTTGTTTTTTAACTCGATAAACTAGCGAGGGGTGCGGCTTCATTATTTGTATTGATTAAATTCCCAGGGGAATCGGGAATGATCAGGTTGGTACTAACATCAGTGCAAATAGGGAAGCCGCTTTTTATTCGGCTTCTTCCAGATAAGTATATCCTGAAAGCCCTTCTTCATAATGTTTAATCAAAAGCTTAGCTTCCTGTTTACTGATAGTGCCTTTTTGAATGCTTTCTTCGGCAGCTTGTCTGATGTTATCAACCATGTTGTAGTGACGGTACTGAACGTAGCTTAAAACCTCGGTGACAGTGTCGCCAGGTACATAGTGATCCAATGTGTACCCACTTTCATGCAATGAAACGTGCACAGCATCGGTGTCTCCGAACAGATTGTGCAAATCACCCAAAATTTCTTGATAGGCGCCAGTTAAAAACACAGCCATATAATACTGTTTCGTTGGTAAAGTATTGTGCACCAGCAAAGTTTTTTTGTATGAAGCAGATTCGGTGCAAATAAATTTCTCCAGCTTGCCGTCAGAATCACAGGTCAAATCTGCCAGCGTTGCTTCAACAGTGGGTTGTTCATTCAGTCTGTGTACAGGCATTACAGGAAACAACTGCCCAACGGCCCAAGCATCAGGGATGGATTGGAAAACCGAAAAATTACAGAAATAGGTATCACACAGCTCTTGAGATAAAGTCGAAATAATATCGTCGCAATCATCTAGCCCTTCAGCAACCTTCATCATTTTGGTGGCAATGGCAAAATACATGGATTCGCACCAAGCCCTTTGAGTCAGATTCAGAACTCCATAGGTGAACAACTGAAGCTTTTCGTTCTTTGCCTGCATCACATCGTTAAAACATTCATTAATGTTTTCTTTGTTTAGTTTTTCAAAAATATATTGCAGGTCACGCATTATCGCAGGGTCAGATTTTGTTGCAGGTCGAGGAGGCTCGGCTCTGCGTAAATTGTTTACCCCCATGACATTAAAAACCAAAATCGAATGGTGAGCGACTAAAAACCTGCCGCTTTCAGTAACGATATCAGGATGGGGAACTGATTGTTCGTCACACATTGTTTGCAGGGCTGAAACAATGTCATTTGCATATTCTTGTTCACTGTAATTAACAGAACTGTCAGATGATCCTGTTCCGTCATAGTCAATTCCCAGTCCGCCGCCCACATCCACATATCGAACGTTTGCACCTAATTTATGAAGCTCGGTAAAAAACCTGACCCCTTCTTTAAGCGAAGATTTAATGTGCTGAATGGATGGAATCTGAGAACCAATGTGAAAATGAAATAGTTCTAAACAGTCCAACATGTTTTCACGTTTTAAAATTTCAATGCCTTCAACGATTTCAGTGGTGGTTAATCCAAATTTTGATCTGGCACCGCTGCTATCAACCCATTTACCCGCACCTTGAGTGTTTAATTTTGCTCTGAAACCGATATGAGGTCGGGCTTTGAATTTTTTTGCAGCATCGATGATCATGCTTAATTCTTCAAACCGATCGACCACGATGATTGTGTGGCGTCCCAGTTTCTGTGACAAAAGTGCCGTTTCAATATATTCGGTATCTTTAAAGCCATTGCAAATTATCAAAGCATTGGGATTGTTCATCAGCGCCAATACAACCAACAGCTCGGGCTTACTGCCGCATTCAAGGCCTAATCGTTTGTCTCTACCCTGCTTGATCAGCTCTTCAACTAAGTGTCTTTGCTGATTCACCTTAATTGGATAAACCCCGCAATATTGGCCTTTGTAATTGTGATCAGCAATGGCTTTTGCAAAACAATTATTGATCAAATCAACACGGGCTTTAATGATGTCTTGAAATCTGATCATGATAGGAACGCGGATACCGCGGTCTAACAGATCCTGAGTCAGATCATACAAATCTACCGATGGACCTTTGGTGCCATTGGGTTTGACCTCGACATTTCCTGCATTATTAATTTTAAAATAGCCGTTGCCCCAACTGTTGATTCCGTACAGATCCGCGCTGTCTTCTGTAGTCCAAGTTTCTTTGACCGGGTTTAATCTGGGTTTATGAATTTCTAAATCCAAGTTAGGGCCCTCCTGTAGATGGCTTTGTCTACTTTTTATTATAAATTCTCAGGAAATCAAATTTAAAATCTTACCTGCTTTGTAAATTACTTTTTTTGGTTTGGCTCCCGACAGGGCGTTGGTCACTGTATTGAGTTTCAGAGCCATTTCCACAGCTTTATCCTCGGGTGCATCAACGGCGATTTCAATCGTCCCTCGCATTTTTCCTGACACCTGCACGGCTAATACGACGACGTCGTCCTTAGTCAGTTCTGGATCGTATTTTGGCCAAGGAGCCGTTGAAACAAAACCAGAACCACCCAGCTTTTGCCAAATTTCTTCGGCAAAATGTGGGGCAAATGGCATCAGCAACTGAGAAAGAGTTTTCAACAATGACTTAGGTTTTAGATTTAACCTGTAGATTTCATTAACCAATATCATCATTTGGCTGACAGCCGTGTTGAAATTTAACTTTTCAATGTCCTCTGTAATTTTCTTGATAGTTTTGTGCAGTAGTCTATTGAGCTCCTGAGGAACCAAATCATCATTAGCTATCAATTGACCGTTGTCATCGCAGACCAAACGCCAAACTCGGTCTAAAAATCTGCGAACTCCATCAATACCGTTGGTGGCCCAGGGTTTGTCCTTTTCCATAGGGCCTAAAAAACAAATATAGGTTCTAACAGCATCACTGCCAAATTTTTCACGGATTTCATCGGGATTGACTCCGTTGCCTCGGGATTTAGACATTTTTTCGCCGTCGGCACCCAAGATCATTCCCTGATGTACCAGTTTTTTAAAGGGCTCTGGGTGGGACACCAATCCCTGATCAAACAAAAACTTTTGCCAGAATCTGGCGTACAGCAAATGCCCAACTGTGTGTTCGGCTCCACCCACATACAAATCCACAGGCATCCAGTATTTTTGAGCTTCTTTGGAAAAAGGTTCATTTTCATTTTTGGGATCTGTGTATCTTAAAAAATACCAGCTCGAGCCCGCACTGCCAGGCATGGTGTCGGTTTCGCGGCGGCCCTCGTCAGAGCCAGTTTTGTAATCCACCCAAGATTTTACTTTTGCCAGTGGAGCCTCACCCGATTCAGAAGGTTCGTAATCAGCAACTTCCGGAAGGACCACTGGCAATTCTGCATGAGCCACGGGTTTAGTTCCTGATTTTTTGAAATGCACAACCGGAATGGGTTCGCCCCAATATCTTTGGCGGCTAAACAACCAATCACGAAATTTATATTGAACAACGGGTGTGCCCAGATTTTTCTGTGAAAGAAACTGAATCATTTTTTTAATGGCAGAGCTTTTATCCATACCATTTAAAAAATCACTGTTAACTATTGTGCCATCGCCTTCAAAGGGCAGGCCTTCGATGCCGGATAATTTTTCAGTGGTGTTTTGCAAGACTCTGACAACCCAAGTTTCCAGTGATGTTTTTGTTGTCGCGGAAATCACGTCCTTTGCAAATTCAAAGTCACGCTCGTCATGTCCAGGTACGGCCATGATAGCGCCAGTGCCATAATCCATCAGCACATAGTCAGCCATCCAGATTGGGATTTTTTTGCCATTCACAGGATTAACAGCAAAGCTTCCGGTAAAAACACCGGTTTTTTGTTGGTTAGCTTTGCGATCAACCTCGCTTTTGACAGAGGATTTTTTAAAATATTCTTGTGCAATGGGTTTTTGTGAAGCTGTCAGTAATTTATCGGCCAAAGGATGTTCTGGAGCAATAACCATAAAGGTAACCCCAAACAAAGTGTCAGGGCGGGTGGTAAAAACCACCAAAGATTCAGAACTGTTTTCGATATTAAATTTTACTTCGGCGCCTTGGCTTTTGCCGATCCAATTTTTTTGACCTTCTTTGGTTCTGTCTAGCCAATCGATTTTGTCTAAATCATCAATCAATCGGTCAGCGTAATCTGTGATTTTAAGCATCCATTGTTTCATGGGCATTCTGATCACTGGGTGACCACCACGTTCGGATTTTCCGTCGATAACTTCTTCGTTGGCCAAAACAGTTTTTAAGGCAGGACACCAGTTAACAGGAACTTCCTTTTGATAGGCTAAGCCTTTTTCAAACAGCTTGATAAAAATATACTGGGTCCATTTGTAATAGGAAGGATCACAGGTTGAAACTTCGCGGCTCCAATCAAAGCTGTAACCAAAGGACTTCAATTGTCTGCGAAAATTATCAATGGCTTCCTTGGTTGTTTTTGCAGGATGAATGCCGGTTTGAATTGCATACTGCTCAGCAGGTAATCCAAAGGCATCGTAGCCAATGGGATGTAATACATTAAATCCGTTGGCTCTTTTGTATCTGGCCACGACCTCGCTGGGTGTGTAAGAGGCCAGATGGCCCACATGCAGACCAATGGCTGAGGGGTAGGGAAACATATCCAAAGCATAAAACTTTGGTTTGGTATAATCGTTTTTAGCTTCGAAAATTTTTGCTTTTTCCCAAGCTGATTGCCATTTTTGCTCGATTTCAAGATGATTGTAGGACATTGGTTTACCTCTAAAAAGCTGACTATAGTCCACAGGACTATTTTTGTTGAAGTTTTTTTTTGGGTTCTTGAGCTTATAGCATAAAATAATTAAATGACAGTAGAAGCGACAGTTAAGTCGACAGTAGATGCCAATACCCGAAAGATTCTGGTGGTGGATGATGATCCCGACAGTTTAGAGATCATCAGCGAAGCTTTGCGTTGGGAAGGCTATCAGGTTCAAAAGGCCGACTCGGGGGAAAAATCAATCACAATGATTCAGACCTGGGAGCCCGATTTAGTGCTGTTGGACATGAATATGCCTGGAATCAGCGGCATACAGACGCTCAAAGATCTGCGAGCAAAAAAACAGTATGTTTCGGTTATGTTTATTTCTGGCAACACTGACACTGAATCCGTGATTATCGGTTTGGATTCGGGAGCTGATGATTACATCCCAAAGCCATTTGACCCTTTGGAATTATTGGCCAGAGTGCGCACACAGCTGCGCATTAAGGATTTGAACGATCAATTGCGATTGGCTAACGAAAAACTTAAAGAGCTTGTGGATATTGATGATTTGACCGGTCTTTACAACATGAGGTCAATCTATCAGCGACTTGAGGCCGAAATCGAGAGATGCCGCAGATTTGATCGCCCTGTCTGTGTTGTTATGATGGACATGGATAATTTTAAAAATGTAAACGATGGACACGATCATTTGTTTGGCAGTTTTGTGATTAGTGAAGTTGGAAAAATTATTAAATCAACAATCAGATCAATCGACATTGCTGCTAGGTATGGTGGGGATGAGTTTTTGATTGTGTTGACTGAAACCAATGAAAACGGTGCGACTCATTTTTGCGAAAGACTGAGAGCCACCATTGAAAAAAAGCATTTTATCAATGGCAAAGACGAAACCAAAAAAACTGTCAGCTTGGGTTTTGCGATCATAGAACCATCGGACAAAGCAACTGATGCAATGACTCTAGTTAGAACTGCTGATCACGCTTTGTACCAGGCCAAGGATGCAGGTCGAAATTGCTTTAGATCCATTAAAATCAAGCCAGACCCTGCTGTGGTCACATTAGCCGCCGAAAAACGAAAACCAAAAACTAAGTTAAAAGCATCTTAATGTTCTGAAAATATAGGCCGTTATAAAAGCCAATGATACATCAGGATCATTGTTGACCTGCAAAACATTAAACCAGTACAACCGTATCCTATGACTAATGCTATGGATGCAGCAGCAATTCGTGTTTCAAAAATAACGGTATTAGTAACCCTGATTGTTTTTTCGATCAAAATGACAGCTTTTGCCATGACTCATTCAACCGCTGTCATGTCTGATGCATTGGAAAGCGTCGTCAACGTTGTGGCTGCTATCGTTGGATTTTTTGTTTTGAAGGCTGTTGCCGAACCTGCGGATGAAGAACATCCCTATGGACATGGTAAGCTTGAGTATTTTTCGGCAGCTTTTGAAGGCGGCTTGGTTACTTTTGCGGCCTTGGTGATTTTAATTGAAGCCGCCACCAATGTATTCAGGGGTCAATCGTTGCACCAGATTGATAATGGTTTGTGGCTGATGGCATCCACTACAGTATTGAATTTTGGCTTGGGATTTTATGTCCACAGTGTTGGTAAAAAAATCAGATCAGAAACCTTGAAGGCCAGCGCAAAACATTTATTTTCAGACGTTTGGACAACGGTGGCAGTTTTAGTGGGGCTGTTTTGTTATAAAATGACCAACTGGTATTGGATAGATTCATTTGTTGCGATTCTGGTCGCCATTCATTTGATTTATAGCGGGATTAAAATCATTAGGGGCAACATTGGTGGATTGATTGATGAATCAGAACCTGAAGCCCTCAGTTTATTGTCAGAAGCGATAACAAAATCTGCACGTCCTGGATTTATCGATATTCACAATCTGCGCATTATCAGATCAGGAAGGTTTCATCACATCGATGCTCATTTAGTTGTTCCAGAATATTGGGATATAGAAAAAGCACATACAGAATGCACTCAGTACGAAAAAGACGTCGTCAGTGCTTATCCCTATGATGGTGAAATAGCCTTTCACATTGATCCCTGCGAACGTAAATATTGTGATATATGCGATATTGCTGATTGTAAAATCAGAGCCAAACCATTTAAAAGCTATAAGCCATTTTCAGTAAAAAGATTAGTCAGGGGGCCCGGTGATGATCAACGATTGCAACATGATTGAATCCCACAGGATCTTTGGCAGACTAAATAAAACCAGGTCACTCAGGCGTCCCAATCAATACACGACGGCGTTGCTGGAAGATTTAAACGAACATTCATTCGATGAAGAGCGCGCTCCGTTGTACAAGGGCTTGTGGCGGCACACTGTTTTTAATGTTTCAGATACAACGCCCTTAGATTTAGAAATCGGCACAGGCAATGGAACCTTTTTTGGTTACTATGCTGATCAGAATCCCGAACGACGATTGTTGGGTGTAGAAATCAAATACAAACCCTTGATTCAAACAATCAGGGGAGCTCTCAGGAAAAACTGCTGTAATGCAAAGGTCATCAGATACCACGCACTGGCGCTGGAAAATATTTTTGAAGACCAAGAGATCAACAATATATTTGTGCATTTTCCGGATCCTTGGGTCAGTCCCAGAAAGCCTAAAAACAGGTTGATGCAATCGACTGTTTTAAACAGACTGTTTGAACTGCAAAGGCCAAACAGTTTTTTAAGATTGAAAACAGACAATTATGAATATTTTCAGTTTGCCTTGCAGGAAATCAAATCGACTCCGTACAAAATAATCGAGTTAACCGAGGATTTGCACCGATCAGAGTTTTCGGAAAATAATTTTATAACACAGTTTGAAAATATATTTTCCAGACAGGGTGTTAAGATAAACCATGTTCTGTTGCAGAAAACATGAAAGCCAAAATCAGTTTTGCCAAACCCAGTATTCAGTCATTTACGGTTTCAACAGAAGCTAATTTAATGCAGAGTCTGCTGGATCATGATTTACCCGTTGCCAGCAGCTGCCATGGTGAAGGGGTCTGTGGAAAATGCAAAATCAAAATAATTTCTGGTGCTGAGAATCTGTCGGCCCCTAATGAAATCGAAGTTTTTTTAGCAGCTCAAAATAATCTAAAGCCTGACGAACGCATCAGTTGTCAGACCCAAGTTTTGGGCGATATCAAAATCGACACGGGTTATTGGTAATGCACTATTTGGTTTTTGGTGGATCCAAAGGTTTAGGGTTAAATATTTGTCAGCAACTAAATGACCTGGGTCATGTTGTGACCACAGTGCAAAGAACCAAAGGTGCAGTTGGAGCTTGGCAAAAATTTGATCTGACCAAGCGATCTGATTGGGATTCGATCATCCAGTTTGTGCAAAACTCTACACCTGATCACATTATTTACTGTAGCGGTGGCGGTCCCTATGGTGTTTATGATCAGAAAAAATTTTCTGATCATGAGTGGGCTTTTAATTTAAATTTTTTGTTTCCTGCATTTATGATCCATCAGCTAAAGATTCCAATGACTTTTGTGGGTTCTGCCATTGCTGAGTCAAAACCTGATCCCTTGGCGTCTAGCTATGCAGCATCAAAACATGGCCTTTTGGGTTTGATTCGATCAGTTAAAGCGGAGTCTCCTGACCGAAAAATTAAATTGTTTAGCCCTGGTTACATGGATACAGGAATGTTGCCTGCCCATGCTTGGCCGCGTCAGCAGGGTTTGCAGAAGCCTCCAGGGATTGTAGCAAAAATTTTGATCGATTGGATTCAAACTGATGACGAAAGCTTTCATAAGGTTGTAGATTGATGGCCGATCAAAATTTGGAGTTCCAATGTCAGATACAATTGAAAATTTAATTATTATTGGTTCGGGACCTGCCGGACTGACCTCTGCGGTTTACAGTGCTAGAGCCAATCTGAAGCCACTTATGATTGAGGGCGAAGAAGCCGGTGGTCAATTGATGATAACGACAGAAGTTGAAAACTATCCTGGCTTCGAGCACGGGATTACAGGCCCAGAGCTGATTGCAGTTATGCGAAAGCAAGCTGCCAGATTCGGCACTCGGTTTTTGACCAAGAACGTGACTAAGGTGGATTTTAAAACAAGACCTTTTAAAATCTGGGTGGGCAATGAGCTTTTTCAAAGTAAGGCCGTGATTATCAGTACGGGTGCTTCGGCAAAGTATTTAGGTATACCTAGCGAAAAAAAATATATGAATCGTGGAGTCTCTGCATGCGCAACCTGTGATGGAGCATTTTTTAAAAATGTTGAAGTCGCCGTTGTCGGTGGTGGTGACACGGCTATGGAAGAAGCAAATTTTTTAACTCGATTTGCATCCAAAGTTTATATCATTCATCGTAGGGACAGTTTTAGAGCTTCAAAAATTATGGCTGACAGGGCTTTGAAGAATCCAAAAATACAACCCATTTGGAATTCTGAAGTGATTGAAGTGTTAGGTGATGAAAAACAAATCACAGGATTGAAAATCAAAAACACTGGTAGCGGACAGGAGTCCACAATGCCGATTCAGGGATTATTTTTGGCCATTGGTCACGTTCCAAACACAAAATTATTTCAGGAATTTTTAGATCTTAATGAAGTTGGTTACATAGAAACCAAAAAAGAATCTACCTACACTAAGATCCCTGGTGTTTTCGCAGCTGGCGATGTGCAAGATCATGTTTACAGGCAGGCAATCACTGCAGCGGGAACGGGTTGTATGGCAGCTATTGATGCCGAAAGATGGCTTGAAAGTCAGGGGCATTGATGGCCAAGAAAAAAATCAACGCACAAGATTTAATTAAAAAAATCGAAAAGATCACAAAGGCTCGTATCGCTGGACAGGAAGTCGTCCCTTTGGATTCATTCAGGGATTTTAAAAAAAAGGTAGATCCAAAAACTATTTTGGTGATTGAAGACGACGAAACAATGCGAGCTGCGCTGAAACGGATTTTTGAAACCGATGGATACGTTGTTGAATTGGCCGCTGACGGGACAGAGCTAACCAAGATTTTAGATAATTCATCTCCGGATTTAATATTGATCGATGTGGGGCTTCCGTGGATCAACGGATTTGAATTAGCTCAATTGCTGAAAGAGCATTCGGAACTTAAGAAAATCCCTTTGGTTTTTGTATCTGGGCAAACTTCAGAAGAAGACGTCAAAAGAGCTTATGCACTGGGAGCTGATGAGTACATTAAAAAGCCCTTCGATATCGATAAGCTCAGGAACACCGTCGGCAACCTGCTAAAAATCAATTAATCTGCTCTTAGATTTTTTAAATTTTAGAAAAACACTTCTATATTTTTATACCTTTTGAATACATTTGCGAGCGCAGCGTTTAATTTTTTGCCGCATATCTGGTGTTGCTTGCATGCAAAGATAATTTTTTTCACTATTTTTAGACACTCGCTAACGGCCGCGGGCTCATCTCTCGTATTGAGTCATTTAGATTAATCAGTTTTACGATTAATCTAAATGACTCAACACCAGATATGCCCCGCGCGCTCGCTGCATGTGTCTAAAAACAGTAAAAACAAATTA
>JBIKLL010000035.1:0-25284 GCA_044359815.1 Pseudobdellovibrionaceae bacterium | reverse complement strand
CGCATTTCCTGTGGTCAACCACGCTCCTAGGGTTGCAAGACTTCTGCAACTCCAATTGCCTGATCCATCAAAACTTATGACTTCATTTTGTGGACATGTTGTTGCTTGAAGGGCTCCGGAAGTACTGGTGGTTATAACTCTGCTGCCAGTGAACAATGGTAAATCTGCAGCTGCGATTCCCCTGAAAACGGGCGCGCCTGCGGATCCATTAGGTGATGCAAAAAACTGATTGGCAGCTTGCGAATTAAAAGAAATTCCCAGTGTACCACTGGTGGTGAGCGGGCTTCCGGTCACTCCCATAAAAGTTGGAACAGTCATGCTGACAGATGAAACGGTTCCTGTGCCGGCATCATCAGGCCCCCATGCAACATCAGCAGTAGGTCCACCAGATTTTAAAACTTGTCCAGGTGTTCCGGGTGCCAATGGTACCCAGGCTGTGCCGTTTCGAAATAAAACTTGTCCTTGAGTGTTTCCAATACCAGCATCCAATAACGCAGACACCGTTGTTGCGCCAGGCGGGTTCATGCTCCCGGATGCGTTTGCCAGCACTTGCCCGTTAGCAATCGGTGCCAGTGAAATCGTCCCGGCAGTTGCAATTGTTCCACCGGCTAAACCTGCACCTGCAGTCACAGAGGTCACAGTTCCACCGGTTGCACCGGCTCCACAACCAACAAATCCCGAAGCATCAAACACCAGAGTCTGTCCAGGCGTACAGTTCAAAGAAGATAATCCTGAACCCGTCGCATTTGAAACAATCACAGAATTGTTTCCATAAGAACTTAATCCAGTTCCTCCACGCGCAATGGGCAATATCCCTGTAGTTAATTTACCTGTCGACAAACTGGGAACATCTGATTCCACCATGGCTCTAAAGGTTGGCGCGCCGGCTGATCCATTGGGGCCAGCATAAATTGTGTTGGCTGCTTGTGATCCCGCAGCCCAAGCTGCAAACATAGGATCAGATTCTGTTCCACCACCAATGGTGTCCCAAGTAGAACCATTGGCTCTGAAAATTTTGAAGGTATCAGTAGCTACATAAATTCTGCCAGCAACCGATGCTGAACCTTTAGCGGCATCAAGTCCTTGACTGATACTGGGCGTGCCCCCTGCATTTAATACGGCATCAGTGATCCCGTATCCAGCCAGTGTGGTTGGTAATCCTGTAGTGATTTTAGAAAAATCTAAATTGGGAATATCAGCAGGTACTAATGTTGTTCCGCTGATAACGCGACCATAAGCATCTGTTGTAACCTTGGCGTATGTACCGGCGGTACCAACTGCCGTCAGAGCCTGAGCTTTTTGATTGACGTAATCAACGCTGGCTACTGAGCTTAAATCCGCAGGATCAGTGACCACATTTTTGATGGCTTTACCACGCAGATTCAGGGCATTCACATTCACGCTGGACGCATCCATCTCAAACAAATCAAATAAAAAATCCGCATGAGATTCGCTCATCGTACGATAGGTTTTATTTGTTTGAGAATTAGTCTTTAAGATATTTTGAACTCCGTAACCCGAAATTTCTTGGGCTTGCAATGAAAAGGGCACTGATCCGATTTCCATTTCACCAAGCGAAATTTTTTCGCCGCTGGCTAACGTAGCAATGACTTCCAATATACGATTGCGGCTGGCATATTCAGGTAAATACATATTTGATGTGCCTACTGAACAACTGATAGCTGGGATAGCACTGCTCGCTTTGCGGTTGCCTTCAAACGGCATAATATCGCTGGTAGGATTGATAAAGATTTTTTGAATCTGCAGATTAGGAACTCCAAATCGATTCTGAGATCCATGTCCTATATATATCGAAAACTTGCCTTCACTAACATCAACGCAAGGGTGGTATTCTGTGTACAATAAACAGCGCTCAGCAGGTGCTGTGTTGGGAGAACTGGGTAAATGAGTTCCATCACCCATAAAGCTTGATTCCCCGTAGACCTTGATATCAAATTTTGCAGTCCCATTTATCATTTCGCCACTGGGCTTTAGGATTCGACCTTGAAACGCAATACCTGATTTGGTGACAGAGGCTGGATCCTTCGGGCAGGATTGAGCAGCGGCATACAGAGGCATTAAAGAGATGAAGAAAAACCCTATAAATAATGAAATCAAGTGTCTCAACATGACAAATCTCCTTCTCATCAAACAAATTCAGATAGTTATGATGCGTTCTAAAATAAGAATAACACAAAATTAACGTAGCGAACTGAGGACTGGGGCAAATATTTCTGACCTCAGTTTCAGACTGTAGAAGATGTTTACGAATGGCTTTCAGTTCAAAAATAAATTACTTACAGAGCACTGAACAGAATTTCGATAGCAATAAGTTCTTCAGATCAGTGTCTCAAGATGATTCGGTGAAACCTAAGCTGGCAGGCTTATTTAGCAGGTTTTTGGCCTTTGACGTATTCTTTGATGCAATCAAAAAGGGGTTTGCCTTCGGTTTTTCCTTCGGCAGTGCAGAGTTTTTTAGCTTCGACCACTGTCATTTTCGGCGGTGGCTGTGTTGCAAAAGCTGTGATGCTTTCAAAAATTATTAGCGCTGCCAAAAATACTCCCAGTGAAATAATCTGCAGCATTCGATCCTGTGATAATTGCCTAAAATTCATTTTATTTAAAACTCTTGAACGGGTTTCGCTAAATGCGAAATCAAATTTTCTGCTCTTCTCAAAAATTCCCCTAATCACGGTGTTGATCCCCCTTGGGTTCCAGGAGGCAAATTATCTGGTCCTTCTGGCTTTTTTTCCTGATCCTGACTTTTTACGGTTTGAAATTCCTTGCCATCGTATCTGATCAACTGACCTTCACCATCCATCACTGTGGCCATGCTGACAGGACGCTGCCAAACCTTAAAAACATTTTTCAATGTTTCGCTCAGGTAATCAGGTTGCATGTCGATACCTTCCCACATGTGACCCATCAAAAGCTCACCTCGATTTTCAAAATTCGCATCTAAAACTTTAATGATAGGTTGCCCAAAATTTGTCATATGAAACAGCAACTTGGCTTTTATAGCCTTAAAGTCCCTCGTGTCTAATTCAAACTGACCCGTTTTTTTATTAAATTTATAAACAAAAAATTTATTTCTGACACAAAAGTCTTCAGTTAAAAATTGATCGATAAAGGTCACATCATT
This sequence comes from Pseudobdellovibrionaceae bacterium, assembly GCA_044359815.1. Taxonomy (GTDB): domain Bacteria; phylum Bdellovibrionota; class Bdellovibrionia; order Bdellovibrionales; family Bdellovibrionaceae; genus JBIKLL01. Next base: position 22,142 of record JBIKLL010000035.1, on the reverse strand, counting down.
ATAGATTTTTCGGACTTCAAATATTTTTTCAAAACCTTGGCCAGTTTGCTTATCCCAATGCTGTCTTTCGCGAACATCGTCGCAATTTTCCCAATCACGGCCAAATTTGCCTTTGTTCCAGCGATCTTCAATGTCCCTAAACAATTCAATGCCCACTTTGTACGGATTGTATCCTTGCGGTGACATGGCCACAGTGCCACTGTGATGGTCAGCATAGTCAATGACCTCTGAGTCGTTAAGAATTTTTGAAGTCATTAATTTAGTATGCCAGTAGGAAGCCCAACCCTCGTTCATTGTTTTGGTCATTCCTTGGGGTGCAAAATAGTAAGCTTCGTCACGGATGATTGACATCACGTCTTGCTGCCATTCAGTCAGCGGCGCGAACTCAAGCAGAAACTTTAATATATCCCGCTCAGGCTGAGCCGGGAATTTTTGCTTTTTTAAAGCAGCATCCATCATTTTCTTTTTCTGTTCGGCTATAAATTCAGGTGGATTAATATAATCCCTCATATATTCACGATCGTACTTAAGCATAAAATTTTTGTCTTTGCCATCAGAGCTGCCCTTGGCCGGACCTGATGGCGAATAAACACTGTGACGATCAATTAAATTTTCAAGACTTAAGCAGCTGTCAATAAAGGTCTCAACAACATCAATCCCGTAACGATCCATATACCTTCGGATCCTGGTCGCATGGTTGGCCATGGCATCCATCATTTTGCGATTTGTTTTTGAAAACCAAACATTGTTTTTAAAAAAATCACAATGGCCATAAACGTGAGCCATCACCAGTTTCTGGTCCATGATGGCGTTGCCTTCCATCAGGTAGGCATAACAAGGATCAGTGTTGATCACCATTTCGTAAATTTTGGATAAGCCGTATTCGTAGGACTTGGACAAATGCTCGTACTCCATCCCAAATTTCCAATGGGGATATCGGACTGGAAACCCGCCATAGGCAGCGATCTGACTGATCTGATCATAGGATACCATCTCAAAAACTGTTTCAAAAAAATCCAGACCAGCATCCTCAGCAATTTTACAGATGCGGACGCGTTCTTTTTCTAGTTCCAGAGATAAATTAGCCAAGCTATTTACCCTTTCCTAAAAAATCTTTGATTGAATCCAGAATTTTGTCTTTGCTTTCGATCTGGCTCATCACCATGCGCTCATCACCAGGAAATTCCTTCTGCAGGTCCTTAAAAAACTGACCACTTCCGTATTTACTTTCAACCTGGCCATAGCAAAACTGATTGCATTTCGGCAAAAAGAATTCTTTTAATAATTTCACGCAAAGTCTTGTGTCTTCACCACTCCAATTATCACCGTCACTAAAATGAAAGGGATAAATGTTCCATTCATTGGGTGAGTATTCTTCCTCGATCAATTGTTGGCATAGTTTGTATGCCGAGCTGATCAATGTCCCACCCGATTCACTGGTTCTAAAAAAGACGTCTTCGGAAACTTCCTTGGCAGCCGCATCGTGAATGATAAATCTGGTCTCTAGACCCTTATAGTGCTTTTTTAACCAAGCATTGATCCAAAAACTTTCCAGTCTTACGATTTCTTTCTGCTCGTCACCCATGGATCCAGAAACGTCCATCATATAAATGACGACAGCTTTGGTTTGTGGTTTTGTCACGGTCTTGAAGCTGCGGTATTTAAAATCCCTTTTTATTGGCACAATTATAGGCTCTTCAGGATCATAGGTTCCCGCAGACAGTTCCCGTTTCAAAGCATGCTTATAAGAAATTTTAAAATGCTTTAGCCCAGACGGGCCTACCGGCGCTAAGCCAGAATATTTGGTCTTGGTCGCATCAATTGATTTATTGCCTTTGGGTTTAATATTCGGAAGCTCTAACCGCTCACCTAAAATATCAGCCAGCTCTTGCACTGTAAATTCCACTTCGGTCAAATGCTCGCCTGGATTATTGCCCGCTTGCCCCTGACCTGATCCATCGCCGACTTGCTCACCCGGCTTGCCTTCGCCCTGACCAACTCCACCTTGTTGTTTAGGTCCGTACCTGAAAGTGGGAATTTCAATGTGGGGAATGGGGATTTTGACAAACTCTTTTTCACGTTTGCCTATCATTTCACCCTGAGAAACAAATCTTCGAAAATCTTCTTTGATTTTCCCTCGGATGATATCCCTAAATCGATTGTGATCTTCCTTAATCGACATATATTATTTGTTCTTCACATCTCCACGAGCAAAAATGCTAGCCACATAGTGTAACACGTCAGTTGCCGAAATTTCGTCATAGCCAAAATCTTTGATCAGTCTGGTTTTGACGATATCGATTTTTTCCTGAGTGTCTTTATCCACCACTGATGAAACTAATGACGTCAGCTTGATTGAATCTTTTTGATCTTCAAACAACTTAAGCTCCAGGGCTTTATGCAGTCTTTCGTTCATCTTGTAGTTAAATTTCTTGCCTTCTAATGACAGAGCGCCGATGTAATTCATGATTTCACGTCTAAAATCATCTTTGCGGCTTTCTGGGATCTCGATTTTATCCTCGATTGATCTCATCAGACGCTCATCTGGTTCTTCATCCATCCCGGTGAAGGGATTTCGGACTTTTTCCTTTTGAGTGTAGGCCTTAACGTTATCAATATAATTACCGCACAATCTTTGCAGAGCGCTTTCATCAGCACTGATGGCACGCTGAACTTCGCCTTTAATGATTTCTTCGTACTCTTGCCTGATCACACCTAACAGTTCGCGGTAATCAGCTTTAATTTCCTCATTTGAAATCAATGAGTGATTTTTCAATCCAGAATCCAGTTCATTGATGATCATAAAAGGATTTACAGATCCTTTGTTGTTTTGTTGAGCTGCTACGATGGCATTAGACAGTTTATCCTGAATGTACCTTGGTGATATCCCTTCCAAACCTTCGCGGAGAGTTTCTTTGCGAAGCTCCCTGACGTTGTCTTCGGTATAATTTGGTAAGGTTTTACCATTGTACAATTTCAGTTTTTGAATTCTGGTCAGATTGGCTTTTTTGGGTTTTTCAAGCCTAGTTAAAATCGCCCACATAGCAGCCATTTCAATCGTGTGCGGAGCAATTGAAATCCCACGCAGTTTTTGCGAATTAAAATCCTTTTTGTAAATCTGAATTTCATCGCGCCATTTAGTGATATAGGGAATATCAATTTTAACAGTTCTGTCTTTAAGGGCTTCCATAAATTCGTTGTCTTGTAATTTGCGGTACTCAGGCTCATTGGTGTGACCGATAATAACTTCGTCAATATAAGTCTGAGCGAATTTTTTAGGTTTGATTCTGTGTTCTTGCGAAGCTCCTAACAGATCGTACAAAAACGCCACGTCCAGCTTTAAGACCTCAACGAATTCAATGACTCCGCGATTGGCCACATTAAATTCACCATCAAAATTAAAGGCGCGCGGATCAGAATCTGATCCGTACTCAGCAATTTTACGGTAATTTAAATCACCAGTGAGCTCTGTTGAGTCCTGATTTTTTTCGTCTTTGGGTTGAAAAGTTCCAATACCTAAACGGTCAGCCTCTGACAATACCAATCGTTTAACACGAACGTGTGACAAGACCTTCATCAAATCACCTTGGTATTTATCCATCAATGCTTTGAAAATATACCGGCTCGGTGGCGACAGTTCTCCGTCAATATTTGCTCGGTAGCCGCTATCTTGGCCTCGATTGATTTCGTCAATTATTTTTGGTCTGAGCTCATCAGGGATTAACAGCAAAGGCTCTTCGTTCATCGGTGTCTGAAACACTCTGGTGTTTTTTCCTAACAGACCATCCAGTGTCCCATCACTATCAACCCACTCAAATGTATACATTTGACCGGTTTCAGATTTCGAATAAGCTTCAACGCCTTTTTTGATCAATCGACAAATCGTTGATTTAGCACTACCAACAGGTCCGTGTAGCAAGATCACACGTTTTTCAGTGCCGTATCCAAGGGATGCAGCCTTCAGGACATTCACCAATTTCATAATTGGTAAATCCAATCCAAACACTGCGTCTTTTCCGTTATTTTTTATATCATCAAAAAATTTATATCTGATGATTGGCTTTTTAAAATCTATGTATTCTTCAGTCCCAGATTCTATGATCATGTCATACATTCTCTGAAACGCATTTCTTGTGATTTTTGGATTTGCTTTTATCAGCTCCATATAATCTTGAAATGTTCCGGTCCAATTCGCATTGAATATACCGGAAGTCGTTTGCCAATTTTTTACTAGTGATGAAAGGTCAATCTTAGACATGTAGTCCCTCCTGGCCTGCTTCTATATTATACCCATGAGACACCCCATCCAGTTAATTTCATTTTGATTTTTTTTAAAATGACTCGACCCTGTGGGGCCAACGCGCCTCAGTTCAGATTGATCTGCTCAAAGCCAGATGGCTGTGCAATCTGATAGGGATTGGCCTTTGGCTGGACCTTGGTCTTAAAATCAGTGACCATAAAGATGATTTCCTGATTCTTATATTTCATTACGAACCTTTTTAGCTCGCCTTTGCGGTCTTTCCAATGGATTGAAAAGTTATCCTGCAGTCTTTCGCAGTTAACCGGAAGCCCATCTGCGCCCTGGACGCAGGTCCAGTTCTTGTTGTCGATGGACTTATCAAACAGCACATTATTAATCCAATAGGGGTTGATTGCGATCTTGGTGTATTTTGTCAAACTGTGTTCATTGGCATTGCCAGACAGAAACTTTTTTTCCTGAAACAAGGCAACCTGCATTTTATTTTCTGACAATGTCATCGAGGCGATATTGACCCCAAAATCGCCATGAACATCCATCCTCAGCTTTCCAGGCCATTCGGCAAATGCCACCCAGTGGACTTGATTAATTGATCCGCGACTCAAATCTTTAACGTAGGCTTTGCCTTCCCAATACCCTGTGGTTTTTTTTGCATCTGTGGGTGTTGATGGTTTATGTGCGCAGGCCCCTAGGACCAAACACATTGCCAAAGCGGCTTTACGGAGCTGCGGCAGGAGCTCTGTCGAAAATCTGATTTTCGATGGCTGAAATTTTACTTTTGATTTCTCTGAGTTTATTTTCGTTTGATTCAAGGTCATAGGCTCTTTTGTACATTGATTTGGCTTTTTCAACAAGCTGCTGCTTGTAATAAACATCGCCCAGGTGCTCTGCGATGATGCTTTCTGTGGGCTGATGAGTGTAAGCTTTTTCCAGAATCTTTATGGCCGCACGATAATCACCCTGCTTAAATTTGACCCATCCAAAAGTATCCAAAATAAATCCATCATTGGGCTCCATAGCCAAAGCGCGCTTTACAAAAATTTCGGCAGCCTCTAGCTCTTCACCAATTTCTGCCAGAGTAAACGCCAGATAGTTCAATCCCTGAACGTGATTGGGATCAAGCTCTATGACTTTTCTCATATTTGATAAAGACTCTTTACGATTGCCGACGCGATCATGAACCGCACCCAAGAAAAATCTTAACTGCACATTTTCTGGAAATTTTTCGACTGCCGCAGACAAAATCTTAACTGCTCTGCTGGATTGTCCTGTTTCATCCAACAATGAACTGTAAATTGCGATGAACTGGGCTGAATCGCTTTTTTCTTTGTACGCCTGCTCTGCTACAGACAAGGCTTTATCGTAATCTTTTTTCTGTTTTAACAAATATGTCGCATGAACAACTGAATCCGAATAGTACTGACTGCTAGCAGGGATTTTCAAATACTCAGCAACTGATTCTTCAGATTTACCCATTTCTTCATATACCGCAGCCAAATAGAATCTGATCTTATCGCTTTCAGGAACCAACTGCAGAACTTCATTCAGCTTTGCAGAGGCCTTTTCGTATTTCTTTTGTTCAATCGAAATCAATGCCATTCGAACTTTGACATTCAACATGTCTTCATTAGGAGCTTTTTCCAGAATCACTAACTGATCATAAGCTTTATCATATTTTTCGTCTTCAATATAAAGCTCAACTAATTGCTCAGCGACTCTGGTTGAAGGACCCTGTTCCGTTTGATAGGTTTGCAATGTTTTGATGGCTTGATCACGTTCACCAATTTTGAAACGTGTTGCTGCCAATGATAAAACCGTATCAACATGTTCGGGCTTAATCTTTAGCGATCTTTCAAATGCCTGCATGGCGGCCTTAAAATATTTTTTACCACCCTGCTCAAACCTGACACGCCCAACATAGTAATGAACCAAATGTGTTTGATTAAAGTCTTCGTTTTTAAGCAGACTTTCAAAAGCCGCGACGGCTTTATCGTACATTTTCAGTTCAGAATACACAGCCCCTAAATAAATCGGAACTTCTGTGTGATCAGGATTCAGTTTCAGCGCGGTCTCGTATTCGGTTTTGGCTTTTTCAAAAATTCTTAGTGTTGAATACAAACCACCCAACAAAATCCGTGAATCAGCAAAATTTTTGTTTTTATTAACAGAGTCTTCCGCATGTTCGATGGCTTCTGACAACATACCCAGTTTAATGTATTCACCAGAAATCTTCATGGGCACAATGTATGAATCAGGATCGTAAACCAGAACTTGCTTAAGCTCCTCAATGGCTTTTTGGTGTTTACCCTCAAAGCTTAAGGCTTCAGCAACTGCAAAGTGGTAATCACCCTGCGTCTTCAAATGCACAGAATCAATTTTATCTACATTTGATGGTGGATTCATCGAGGCCGGCGCACGATTACGATCATTGAATGCTGAATCATAATAAGTGCTTTCAGAGAACTTCTGTGATGAGGCACAGCCGAGGGTGGTTATGATCAAATACCCTATTAAAAGCTCCCTCTTAAACATCGAGCCTCCCTATGAAACTTTTCGGAATTGGAGGCGAATTACTTGATTAAAATTTGAGCTATTTCAGAACGATTTTTGAGTTTTTCTGTCTGGCAGATAGGGCCTTGCTTATACAAACCACAACATTAATTAATACATTGATATTACTTGGTTTTATTAACTATTAGCTGCAATACAATGGTCCTGTTTTTAGGCTTTTCTAACCTTAATTTCTGATGCCTTTGTCATTGCCTTAGTTGACGTAGTTGACGCATCCAGCATTTGGGCACCAAGTACCCTTGACAAGGGGTGGCGGTAGGGCTACGTTGCCCTCCATCACAAAACCCAAGAATATTAATAACCTAACTGGGGGAGGCTACATTGATGAACCAAACCGAAACAATCATGGGGATCAAACCAATGAATACTGGCAAAGTGAAAATTATTAAGCGTTACCAGAACCGTAAGCTTTATGACACACAACAAAGTTGCTATGTTACATTGGATGATATTGCCAAAATGATTCGCACTAACGAAGAAGTCATGGTTATCGACAATAAATCAAAAAGCGATATCACGGCTGCAACATTGACGCAGATTATTTTTGAAGCAGAAAAGAAAGCTTCGCAATACGCTCCACTTTTCACATTGCGCGAAATCATCCAAAACGGCAACGGAAGCATCTCTAGCTTTCTTGCAAAATTAGGTGCCTTCCCGATGGATTACATGACCAAGCAGGCTCAAATGGCTGCTGCAGCTGCTGAAAGAGCTTCCACAGAAGACTTGAAGCAAAATCTTGAGCAACGTGTGGCTTCTGCTGCCGCTCGAGTGGCTGCTGATTCCACTGCAAAAGTAGCTGCTGAAAAAGCGACTATTTTGCCAGGTATGACAGATGACGATACTCCGAATCTGCCAAATCCAAACAATAACTTTAACAACTAAACAGTTTTAAATTTATGATTATTAAAACCCTAAGACAAACTTAGGGTTTTTTTTTGCCCGTTAGTTCTATTTTAGGCTTCGCCAATTAACAAAAGCTTTTTGGCCCGAATAAACTCGCACAGAGTAATTATCAACTGATTCACCCGTAGGGGCGTCGTCAGCATTTAAACCCACAATATTTATTTTGTATTCGCCAGCCGGCAATAAAACTCTGACCAGATGGATTTCATTTGGTAAGGTCGACCATTGCCTTAGATCTGCTCGGTCAGACAGCCTCATGGCAATGTAAGCCAAATCGCCTAACAATCTGTCTTTCTGTCTGATTTGATCTGCAACGACGGCTTTTGCAACAACTCCCCCTAATCTACGAGCAATCAATGAACCATAGTCATCTTCTAGGGTCCTTATAGCCACACTGCCAACGTCATAGGTTGTTCTGGACATTGATTCATAACCATTAACTGATACCGATATTTTTTTGGTTTCTGAATAAACGGGGTAAAGTCTGGGAAACCTGGGAGCATCAGATCTGGGGCCCTTTCGCGGAATCCAACCCTGCTGAAATATCACAACCAGCTCTCCCATTTTTTTATCATACCATTTGGGATCTTCTGAAACTGCAAATTGATCTTTCCATTTTTTGTGAGTTTCATCGCGGCGGGCACGTTTTGCGGCCCTGACCAAATCAATTTCGATTCCAGGGATTGTAGGGTCTAATTTGTAAGCTTGCTCAAAGGCAATGTAGGCATCATCCCATTTGCGTTCAGACTCCCACAATATCGCTGAAAAATAATGAGCAAATGGACTCAACTCATAGCTTTTTCTGCCCTCCATTTTCATCTTGGAAAGCTTGTTGTTTATTCTGCGGCATTCAACAATGGCCTCATCGTTTTTGCCAAGCATGGCAAAATTAATAGCGTTCATTGTATTGATTAAATATTTTTCGAAAGATTCACCCTTATATTGAATCATTTCCTCTGATCCCAGGGTGGCGCCAACTACATTAGATATAGAATGGTAGTCTTGAATGTCTATCAGTGAATCTGCTTTAATCAGAGCTTCCGAAGATTCCTTGTACATGCCATAGATTTGCAGAGCCATCGAATAATCCAACACGTACAACAGTTGATCATCGGATTTTTTTTCAGCCAGAGGTTTCAGACTTTCAATGGCTTCTGCGGCTTTTCCGCTGGCAATCAGATTTCTGGCCTGTGAAACTTTACCTTGGTAGGTCGCGCAGCCAACTGTTGCCATAAAGCTGACTGCAATCAAAAGAATTTTCATAGGCCCGTGTTCTTACCAACCAATTGGTTTCTTTTTATAAGCCTTGCGGATTTGTTTTTGGTCTGTCCATTTGATTTCGCTGGTTTTCAAATTAGTCATATTCAGCGTGATTTTATAATATACCGTTTTGTCTTTACCGACTTCTTGAACGATCGAATCCATTCGGCCGTTAACGATAAAGTCAGCACCCAACTGTCCGCCAGGACCCTTTTTGGTTTCATCCGAAACGTTGCCAGAATTTTGATATTCGTATTCGTCTTGGATGTCCTTACGAGCCTCTTTATCAATAAAAGAAACACGTCCTGATTTTGTTAATTCAACACGGACCATATCCATTATGCTTTGCGTGTCTATGTGTTCGCTGGTTTTGTTTTGCAAATTAGTGACCATAACTAATGGAGGTCTTTTTGCTTGTGAAATAGTTGGATGATTTACAAGACTGGCGACCATGTCGCGCACGGTGTTTTGCATATCGGTTTCAGACCATTGATCATTCATCAAATTTTGGCGCTCAGGATCGTCATACTGACCTTTGATAAATCCCTTTGGACCGCAGCCAATCGCTGCTACCAAAAAAGCAATTACAACGACAAAAAATTTAGTGGTATTCATATTATGCCTCCAGAAACTACACTGTACCTATCGCTTATTACGAGCGCAAGATTTTGTGCGATACCTACTGGACAGTGGGCGGTTGAGCTGATTTTGGAAATGTTTTTTTAAATACATAAGATGGCTTTAAAAGCATTCTTGGCCTATTTTTGTGTGGTTTGTACATCACCATAGAACCATAGGCTTGCGGACTACGACCTTCAAATAAGCCCAGATTGCTATTTCGTCTGATCTTACGAACAGTCAGAACTTTGTAGTTTTGATCCAGTCGGACTTCGTATCCGCCCCTTAAAGCATTTTCTAAAAACTGCTCTGCATATTTTCGCTTGTAGGCATCATCATAGTTCACAGCGAAATCTTGATTGAATAGTTCCTGCTGAATTCTTTCAGCAATTGAAGCGCGAGCCTTTGGTTTAGTTGGATTCAGTTGTTCATTAAGCTCAGCTTCGCTGAGATAATTTTTTTCCTTTGGATCCTTTTTATAACTATTGATTATCAACTCCATGCTCTCTAAATCGGATAACACACTTTGATTTTGATGATCTATTTGGATTTGAGTGGCTTGAATGTGCCTGTTAACGTTGCTGGAGTAATCCATCACCTCAGCCTTATCACCATGCCTAAGTTTCAGGGCAAAGAAGGTGCTGGCGAAAACAAACATGACTAATAAAATTTCTTTAATCATAGTGGTCTTGTCGGAATTTTTAGTATCTTTCTGGACCGGACAAAGGTCTTGATAATCGATCAGACAGCGGCGTCTTCAGTATTAATCGGCTTAGCTTTAACCGGCATATGCACTATAAATTCGGTGCCTATTCCAGGCTGAGATTTTACTTGAATTTCACCGCCATGTTTTTGAACAATCCCGTAGGAAATTGACAGTCCCAAGCCTGTCCCCTGCCCCACACCTTTGGTTGAAAAAAATGGATCAAAGATTTTATCCATAACCTCAGAAGACATTCCCTTACCAGAATCCTGAAAAGAAATTTCGACAAAGTCTTCGCCATTTTTTGTGGACGTGTTTGTGGAAATCCAAATATTACCATTGCCCTCAATGGCCTGAGCCGCATTGGACAGCAGATTCATAAAAACTTGATTGATGTGACTGGCGTAACAGGTAACAAGTGGCAATTTTTTATACTTCTTAATAATCTGAATTCTGTTTTTAATTTCACCCGTCAACAAATTTAAAGTGTCGTCCACTGCCTGATGTATGTCGATTTCTTTGAGCTTGGCCTCCTCAAGCCTAGAAAAATTTCTCAACCCAATAACAATATCTCGGGTCCTTCTGGCACCGTCTTCACAAGAAAAAATTAATTTCGGCAGATCCTGTTTGATGTAATCGACTTCAAGTTCCTTTTTCAAACTTTTAATTTTCTCGGGCTCTTTTTCCGCAGTTTCAGCAAACCTGATCAGCTTCTCTGAATAGTCCCTCAGATGAGTCATATTACTGTAAATAAATCCGATTGGATTATTCAGTTCATGTGCAACACCTGCCACCAGCTGACCAAGACTAATCATTTTTGCCGAATGCACCAGTCTGGCTTGAGTATCAATAAGCTCCTGATTTGCCTTTTCGAGCTCTTGAACTTTACGTTTTAAATCTGCCCTGGCCCTGATTACATTACTGCTCATGCTGTTAAAGCTTTCGGTCAGTAAACCAATTTCTGTGTCGCTTCGAACAGGGATTTCGACAATTTTTTCACTGCTTTCTACCTGGTCGATGGCCTCCACCAGATCAATCACGGGCTTGATCAAAGTTGTAGAAGCAACAAAAATAAATATCAGCAGTAATACGATCACCGCACCAACCACCGTCATAAATGCATAGTTAACGTTTTCTAACACAGCCAGGGCTTCAGACTTAGACGCTCCCAATCCCAAGAAGATTTCAGTCTGGCCCCATTTTATCGGATACAAAATAAATCCATAGGGATCGCCACGCACACTCAGTTCAAAAAATGATTTTTCACCAGGTTGAATGTAGTTCTGAAAAAAGTCTTTCTTATAGATTTCAAAATCTGGATGAGTCGCAGCGACAACCTGACCATTGGGTCTGACAATCAGCATCTCAAGCTTCATCCGCTCTTTCAGTTTAGTCATGAAAGAATCATTCAGATTGATCAATTGTTCAAGGTACCCAACCAGCCTGTTACCATTGCCACGAACTTTTGATAACAATATCAGAGAAATTCCACCGTCTTCAGGGTATTCTACAAACGTATAGTCAGCTGATGTTCTGATTTTATCCAGATTTTCCTCGGATAAATATAAATTACCAGACGTGGTTCCAGGGGAAATCCTGATTTCATCTTGGTTGTCTTTTTCAAGTGAAACCAACAGCTTTCCGTTTCGTGCAAAAAAGGTCATGCTGCTGGCCAAGTCTGTTCGGAGCCAATTTGCAGAAATATTTCTAAGCGTTTGAATTTCACTTGTGCTCAGATTGTAAATAAATTCGGTGTCCTTCAAATACCGATTTCGCCGTTCGATCAATCCAGATTTGAAATCGTTCAGGATGGTATTAATTTCTCGGGCATTGCCCTGAAGCCTTTGATTGAGTTCGTTATTAATGGCCTTTTCGTATTTCACGACTGAATACAGAGTAACGAAAGCCAAAGGGACAATAGAAAATAACAAAAACCAAATTATCAAAATAGCACGCAAGGATTTTTGTGGCTTACGCCTAAATCTTTTGGTGCTCATAAAATTTCAAATTAACCGTGCTACTGTGACGGTGGTTCGGGTTCAGCGTTGTCAGGAGGAATGAGTTGATCCACATTGGTATTTGCTTCACCTTCAGTTGCTTCATTTTTTGGAGCTACTTTGTCTTTTTTCCTAGTATTATTCTGCGCTTGTTCTTCACTAACTTCAATTATTATTCTGACTGTACCTTCAGGCATGACCCTGTCGTGTTTTTCTTTTCTCAAGTCCAACGACCCGTATTGAAAAAATAATTTTTTAACTTCTTCAAGCTCACGTTCAGCAATACTAAAGTGATAATAACTGGTAGTGCCTTTCAGTCGGCCGATATCGACTTGACCAGCCTTTTGGGCACCCATCTCGGTTAGTTTTGCAACCAACTGAGAATTGATATTCCCGATTGATGGTATTGTCGCTGTCCCTCTGAACAAAAAACCTTGTAAGGCTTTAGGTCTAGAAATTGTTGTCGGAGTGATCAGTTTATCAGTTTCACTTTTAGGTTCTGCCGCTTGCTCTACCTTAGGCGCAACATTGACTGCAGCTATTGGAGTGTCAGCAGATTGCGAATTGCTGGGTGCAGGGCTTTCGTTTTCTGAATTATCTTGAATTACAGCAACGTTGTTTTTGACTTCAACCTGAGTGCTTGGGGGACTGATGTCTTTTTCAGCTGTCATGGTTTCGGCGGTTTTATTGTATTCAGATAAAACAATTTGTGTTGATTGATTCCATGTCATTGAAATCAATCTATGCCAAGGAACCACAACAGCGATCATAAAAATCACGATTCCGGCCAATACAGCTTCAAGGGCCCACCTGTAAGAATCAGGCCATTCTTCAAATTTCAAAATTTTCAGAAGCTTATAAGACAGTGAATTAGGAACAATAATTTGTTCAATGATTTCTTTGTCAGGAGCCAGGCCTTCAAACTGTTTAAAAAAATGCAATCCTTGTTTAACCTTTTCCAGTTCAGACTTTAGTTCTTGAGATTGCTTTAACACTTGTTCAACTGCTTTGGCTCGATCCTCATCAAGAGTCCCAACCAAATAATCAAACAACAATTCCTTGGCTAAAAAAGGCGACAGTTCCCGTTTTTCTTTTTTGGAATAGTTGAGTTCAAAATTCATAATAGTGACATCTGCCTGACAGAGTTTTTAGAAACAATGTATCCCAATTTTCGGGTGGCCAGTCCAAGTCTAAATCTGACGGTGCCTTCTGACAAATTCATAGCTTTGGCTACCAAATCGTAGCCAACCTCAAGAACCAAACACCACAAGGTTGTCATTACAATTTCCGGATTAGTGGTTTTTGCAAATTCGATCCAATTGGATAGTTCGATTTTTTGTGAATTGAGCCACTGTTTATTAAACTTAAAATTGTCCTCAATGCATTTTGACAGATTTAAATCCTTAGATAGCCTATGGCAAATTTCAACGATTAGAATTTCAGGATTTTCTTTGGGATTTTTATTTGTGCTATTTAAAAACAGATTAAATGCTTTGTTTGATAAATCCATTGCCAAGTCTTGGTTGCAAACCAACAAGTGAAAATAAACAGAAATGATTTTTACATGCGATTGATCAATCATTGCTGTTAAAAATTAATCAACAGTCAATTGTCTGAGTAAATCAAGCTCTTCCAGAACTCGTCCTGATCCCATAACAACGCAGGTTAATGGATTTTCAGCAATTGATACAGGCAAGCCAGTTCTTTCTCGTAGCAAGACATCCAGATTAGCCAACAGGGCTCCACCGCCTGTTAATACTATTCCATTATCAACGATATCAGAAGCAAGTTCTGGAGGAGTTTTTTCCAAGGCAGTTCTGACTGCATCGACTACCTCAGATAAAGGATCCATCAATGCATCATTTACCTGAGAACTGGTGATTTCGATCGTCTTAGGTGCGCCTGCAACTAAATCACGACCCTTGATTTCCATGACTTTTTCTTCCTCGAAAGGATAGGCATTACCAATCTGAATTTTAATATTTTCAGCTGTGCGCTCACCAATCAACAAATTAAACTGTCTTCGCACATAATTGACAATTGCTTCGTCAAATTTATCTCCGGCAACTTTGATTGATTTGCAATAAACGATACCACCTAATGAAATCACGGCAACACCCGTGGTTCCTCCGCCCATATCTACAACCATATTTCCGCTAGGCTCAGTGATCGGTAGTCCTGCGCCAATGGCCGCTGCCATAGGCTCTTCAATCAAATACACTTCTCTGGCTCCAGCAGATTGAGCGGCTTCTTTCACCGCACGCTTTTCAACCTGTGTGACCCCGTAAGGCACGCAGATAATAATCCTGGGTCTGATTAATGATTTTTTGTTTCCCAAAGCTTTATTGATAAAATATCTGATCATTGATTGAGTGACTTCAAAATCTGCAACCACACCATCTTTGATGGGTCTGATGGCCACAATGCTGCCAGGAGTTCTACCCAACATGTCTTTGGCGTCTTTACCGACAGCCAAAACCCGGTTCTGAGAACCACGGTAATTCTTCTGAACTGCGACCACTGATGGTTCATCCAAAATAATTCCACGTCCGCGAGCAAAAACCAATGTGTTAGCAGTACCCAAATCAATTGCAATGTCGTTAGAAAAGTAATCAGAAAATTTGTCGAAAAAACTCATTTACACCACCAAGAAATTTATTATTAGAATTTAAAACAGGCCCAGCATAGACATTCAAAAAACGAGAGTCAATGCGCTTGGTTAGCTAATTTCAATGATGTGCGTCAGCAAATTTCCAGTGTAATTCTCGGCTGATGTGATCTTGCAATAATTTTTTCTGTTCGGATTCAGAAAATTTTGATTCAGAAAGAAGGGTTTTAAAAACTTCAAACACACTCTGAAACTGGGAAATTCCATGATCTGCCAGAGATAAAATCAATGGAGCTCTTCGGGCATAAAAATCTAAAATATTCATACAACGCGTGTGTTCAATTGCATGGGCCGCTTCAATCTGAAAATAATTCCAATTTGTTGGATATCGATTTCGAATTTCCAGGGCCTCCTGACCAAAGCGATCAGCTAGCTTTTGATTTTCATATTCAGATAAATTTTTATACTGACTGAGCTCTGAAATAATCCGTGATCGCTGATTCATAATTTCCTCAGTGGCCAAGGGATTCAGGGGTTCTTTGGATTTTGAAAACGAAAACTTATATCTGTCTTCAAGGGTCATATTTGATAAAACTTTTTCAACCACTTGTTCAGCCATCAATCGATAGGTAGTGTATTTGCCACCAGCGACAAAAATTATTTTGTTGTCGTGTTGATAGATCAAATGCTCCCGGGAAGTTTTACCCTCGGAATCGGCACCATCATTGATCAAAGGCCGCACCCCTGCGTAAGAGGCAATAATATCTGACTTGGTGATTTTTGCTCCGGGAAAATAATCTGCCGTTACTTTTAACAAATAATCAATATCTGAAACGTCAGCACCAACTGAATCCGGACTGCTGCGAAAATCAGTGTCCGTGGTGCCGATGATTGCCATTTCATGTCTGGGGATGGCAAACACGATGCGTTTTTCTGCAGCCATAACAACGGCTCTTGAAAGCGGCAATCGATCACGTGAAAAGGTTATGTGAACACCCTTAGTGGGACGCAATACTGTTTTCCAAGATTTAATTTTTTCATTAGCAAACTGATCCGTCCAAGGCCCCAAACACGAAACAATGTGTTCAGCAGAAAACTGAATTTCACTGTTTGAAATTTTATCTTTTGCAATAACACCGTTGGCTTTACCGGATTTGTCGTACAGAAAACTTTGAACCTGCAAATAATTAAAACAGTGAGCTCCATAGTGGTTCGCAGATCTCAGTGTTTCATGAACCAAGCGATCATCATCCATGTAAGCATCCGAATACTCGTACGCCCCCATCAGCTCATTGGGTTGCAATGAAGGAATTCTGCCAATGGCCTCCATCGTGTTCAGATGTTCGTGCATTTCAGGAGCTTCAAACAATGATAGGGCATCGTAAAACCACATGCCCAGGCCCATTTTAAACATCCCCACTCGGCCTTTTTTATACAGAGGTATTAAAAACCGCAGAGGATGAACTAAATGAGGCGCCATCGTAAAAAGGTTTCGTCGCTCGCTAAGTGCTTCGAAAACCAATTTAAAATCCAGATTTTCTAAATACCTAATGCCACCATGAATCAGTTTACTGGATCTGGAGCTGGTTCCTGAAGCAAAGTCATTTTGCTCTAGCAAAACGACCTTCATTCCCCGCTGAGCAGCATCCCTGGCGACTCCTGCGCCCGTGATTCCACCGCCAACCACAATCAGATCAAAACTTTGCCCCTTTAGTTTCTGCAGTTCTTCGGTTCTGTCGGAGGCCGAAAATGGTTTCATGTTTTAGTGGTCTTTACCTGAAGCATCTGAGGTGTCCATGTGTCGGCACCATAGGATTTAATGGCATTGGAAATTGAGCCCACTGATGGGAAGATGACTTTTTGAAAATGCTTTTCCTTGGACAACCTGACAGCCAAATCACAAAGTTCATCCCTCGCTTGTAATGAGGCATATTGGATGTGTTCCACCCACAATGACTGGGTTTGCCCATCAACAAAAACCATTGGCTGACACAAAATATATCCAACCAAGGTTCCATCAGCATTTACAGAGCTGGATTCTTTATCACGAGCCAAAAAACTCCATCCCAAGGGGATATAATGCTCCAAGGACTCACGGCGCCAACGAGCATTCCAGGCAGCCATTTTTTGATCAAATGGGTTGGAAATGCTTTCTTGAAGCTTTCGCTCTTCGAAGGCAATGATTTCTTCGATATCTTTTGTATCGATCACTTGCAAGTACAGGGACAAATTGATTCTCCTTGATTGAAGTATTATTGAAACAACCTTAAACTGGCAAGCTATGAAGCAAAAAAACTATACTCAGCAATTTTGGAACGATCTGGAGAAACACATTCTGGATCATAAAAAACAAAATCCTAGCGAGCCTCTGATTGCAGCCTTCGATGCTGATGGCACAATTTGGGATGCTGACGTGGGCGAAAGCTTTTCTATGTGGCAGTTTAAAAACTGCCAACTGAAAAATCTGCCCAAAGACCCTTGGAGATTTTATCGCGATGAAAAGGAAACAGGGGATCCTCAGAAAGCCTTTATGTGGCTTGCGCAAATCAATGCAGGACACAGCTTGGATCAGGTCCGTCAATGGGCTAAAGCATTTACTCAAACAATGGAGCCCGTTCCTTTTTTTGAACCTCAAAAAGCTTTGATCGGATTTCTGAAAGGGCATGGGGTTAAAGTTTATGTCGTAACGGCTTCAATAAAATGGTCAGTGGAACCGGGCGCACTGCAGCTGGGCATCGACTACGAAAACGTCCTCGGCGTTTGCACCAAGGTTGAAAGCGGAATGATTACTGATATTCCGGTATTGCCAGTCACCTGGAAAGACGGCAAAGCCAAAACCTTGTTGTTGGCTACCAACGGCAAAGCCCCATTTCTTTGTTGTGGAAACACCCATGGGGATATCGCGCTGATAGAATCTTCTTCTAAATTTAAAATTGCCGTGGGATCATCAAAACCATCTGATGAATTATTTGAAAGCGAAAAAAAGCTTTTTGATTACTGTAAAAAATTAGATTGGATCAAGCACCACTTCTATGCTGATCCAACAATTTTCAGTAAATCCTGAATTTCCTTAGGCGCTTTAACGGTCATGTTGTCTGGTCCTGAATAAGTAACCCTGATATTGTCTTCGATTCGCACGCCGATACCGCGAAATTTAGCGGGTATAGATTGATCGTCGGCAGGAAAATACAATCCAGGCTCTACTGTGAATGTCATGTTTTCTTCAATAGCTCTAGGTTCATTGGTTTTTTTATCAAAATACAATCCTGAATCATGCACATCCATACCTAAAAAATGACCCACACCATGGGGATAATATTTTTTATGTTCACCACTGGAAATAATATCTGATTTTCTGCCTGTCAAAAACCCCAAATCCAACAAAGCTTCTACTAACATGTCAGTGGCCATTTCTTGTAAGCTTTGAAATTTAACACCGGGTTTAACGCTGGCAACGACGGCTTTTTGAACATCTAAAACCTTTGAATAAATTATTTCCTGTTCGGTGGTAAAAAGCTTATTGATTGGATAGGTTCTTGTGATGTCGCCAGTAAAATATTTGTATTCACCAGCTGCATCTATCAACAACATTTCGCCAGCTTTTAATGGTTGATCATTAAAGACATAATGCAAGGTTGTAGCATTATTTCCACCAGCGACGATTCCATTATAGCCTTCTCGAGCGGCTCCTCGTTTTAATATTTGATAAATAAAATATCCGTGAATTTGTCGCTCGGTCATCCCAGGCTTTACGTATTTCATAACTTCTACATGAGACTCAGCTGTGATTTCGCAGGCTTTTTTTAAATTCTCAATATCGACTGCAGTTTTTCTCAGCCTGAATTCACCGATAAATTCGTCTGAATCATAAACGGGAATCAATCCAAAACCTGTGCGTCCTTGATTTATCTTAATTGTTTTAAGAGTCTCATTGACCAAATGATCTGTGTGCAGATTTTTGAAATACCGATAGTACAATTTATCAATGCCCTTAAGTAACTTTGGAGCTTCTTTCAGAAACTCATCAATGGGTAAAACTTTATCCATTCGAAAATGTTCTTTGGCACCCTCGACGCCGTACCTGAACCCATCCCAAGTTTCACGCTCTGGATCCTTGGTTCTAACAAATAAAACAGTTTCAGGGTTATGACCTGGTCTAAATATAAATATGGTTTCTGGCTCTTCAAAACCGGTCATGTAATATAAATTGGAATCTTGTCTGAATGGATGAGGCACGGATCCGTTTCTGACAAATTCTTGTGGTGATGACAGAATCATAGCAGAACCCTGCATTTGAACTCCCGCCGCCACCCTACGGGCAGAAAATATTTTTACATCCTCAAGAGGTGTTCTCATAAAAATCCTTACTATTGTTGATTTATTTTTGTCAGAAGCACTTCACCAAATTGCTGACCAGCCAGTTGGCCCTGCTTGATAAACTCTCGTCTTTGGCTGGCGGACAGAAAAGCCGAATCCCCTAACGGAATCTGAACCACATAATCAATGCCATCCAAATGTCTGGATATTGTGTAACTGATTTGATTCCAAAAAGTTTCAGTTTCTTTGCTGGCGCCCTTAAGTTTCATCATGGACTTACTGGGCAATACATTTACAAAAATAATTTTGTGAGCCCCTTTTGTCCGCAAATGATCGGCCAGAGCTTTTGCTCCCAGAACATTGGCTACATTGTCCTGATAAGGTTCAAAAAACGGAAACATTGGTATACAAAATGGCAGCAGCTCAGCATAGCCACCGCGGTTCATAAAAAACACAGTTTGCTTTTGAATATTTAATGCTGGGCAAACAAAAGGAACTTTGGAATTTTCAACGGTACTGCCCTGAAAGGCTTCTTTTAAAAACGGCATCATAACATTGATTTTCTGAGCCCTTGAGTCACTGGATAACATTGAAGTTTTTAAAACAACATCGGGTTCAAGCTTCATCATTTGCCATTCAACATCAAAGCCCTGGCCCTTTTTTGCAAACATAGCAGCTACCAAGGAACCAAATTCAATACCCGAAATATAATCGATTCTGATTTTTGATTTTTGCAATCCCTGTAAGAATCCAATCTGAGAATAGGTCCCAAATCCCCCTGGCCCTAGAATCACAGCCAGTTTAGTATTAACTGATTTTTTAGGATCTTCGGTATTTGTCGTGCTGGGAACAGCTGCTTGTGTTGGGACATCCGGGGCCTTTTGTGGCTCTTCGATCACTCCAGATTTTGTCGTGGTGTAAACTTCGGTCGCTGGTTGATTGACAGGAACATCAGTTTTTCTGACGCTCTGACATCCAGACAGAATGGCCAAAAATAAAATCGTTAAACTAAACCCTTTTGCCGTAAATAAAGAATTCCTGATTCCCATCTTTCCCCTCTAATGCAGACTCAAAATAATCGATCACTTTCAGTCCATTTAAATTACAAAAAGAAATCATACTGTCTTTCAACGAATCAAACAATTGCGGATTTACTACGATTCCATTTTTATTCAGATTCTCGGCGCCGACTTCGAACTGAGGTTTTACTAAAGCTAAGACATATCCCCAGGGTTTTACGAGCTGCAGTACCGAGGGCAAAACCTTTTGCAAAGAAATAAACGACACATCAATAACAACCAGATGAAACCCCTTATCAAAGTTTCCCTTAAGCACATCAGGATTTTCATGCAGATTTCTGGCGTTAACTTTTTCAAGTAATTTGACTCTGGGATCGTTTTTTAGCTTGGGGCTGATTTGGTTTTGGCCAACATCCACACCTACAATGCTGTCTGCGCCTCTTTGCAGCAGGCAATCCGTAAATCCACCAGTTGAAATTCCTACGTCCAAAATCTTTAATCCCTCTACATTAAATTGCACCTTATCCAAAGCCTTAGCCAACTTTACTCCAGCCCGGGATACATATTTTTCCAGTTCGTTCTTTTGCAAAATCACTTGGGGAGCCTGCGATTCATCCACCAGTTCATTTGCAGAAATAACCTGTTTTAACTGGTTTCCAAACTGCAGGGACACCAGTCCGCTTTGAATCAGCTCTTGAGCCTTGGTTCTGGAAGGCGCTAAACCTTTTTGCACCAAATATATATCAATCCTAGTTTTTTCCATTTAAACCACCCGGGTTTCGTTGAATTGAATGATCTCATGCAGCCCTGAATTTCCCAGAGACAACTTTTCCAAATTAGCCTTTGCCTGAACATCAGATTGTTTTAATGCCTGTTGCTTGACTGATAACTGCGATCCATCAGTGTCATCCAACAAGTCATCTTTGATCTGGAAGGATAATCCCAAACATTCACAAAATTCTGTGATCAATTTCAATTGCTCAGAATTCAAACCCAGAATCTTTCCACAGCCTAATCCACAACTTCTGATCAACATACCTGTTTTAAGACTGTGAATTTTTTGAAAGCTGTTTTCTGATTGAGTGATATCTAAATATTGTCCAAAAACCATGCCTCTGCCACCAGCCGCATCGGATAAAATTCTGACCAGATCAGATACCAATTCTGGTTGATCGATAAAGCCATCAGTCAAAACCCAAAAAGCCTCTGTTAAAAGCGCATCACCGGCCAAAAGGGCGACACCTTCACCAAACTGAACATGCTGGCTGGGTTTGCCACGTCGAACACTGTCATTATCCATGCAAGGCAGATCATCGTGAATCAAAGAATAAGTATGGATCATTTCAATCGCCAAAGCCCAAGGCAGGACCCTGCGCGGATTCACCGCAAAGGCATCAGCAATCAAAATACATAAAAGTGGCCGAAATCTTTTACCACCATTTTTCAATGTGTAAACAATGTTATCAACATAGGCTGTTGGTAAATCAGATAGTCTTTTATCTACATACTGATCCAGAAAGCTTTCAAACAAATCGATTTTGTCTTTCTGATCGGAAAAAAAATCACTCTGCATCTGTATCAAAATCCTCAACGACGGCTTTACCAGAAGCATCAACTGATAAAAGTTTTTTAACCTTTGCCTCAGTCTGAGCTAACTGTTCTTGGCATTGGCGGGACAGCTTAACGCCTTCTTCAAATAATTTTAAAGACTCGTCCAAACTGGCCTCACCCTTTTCCATCGTCTTAACAATGTTTTCAAGCTGAGCTAAGTTCTTTTCAAAATCCATACACACTCCTACGAATTAATTGATTCCCGGACAGTTGCTACAATTGAACCATTGGCCAAAGAAATCTGAATTTCATCATTTGCTTTTACCTGCTTTGACTC
>JBIKLL010000104.1:0-7082 GCA_044359815.1 Pseudobdellovibrionaceae bacterium | reverse complement strand
AAGAAAACAAAATCAAAGATGAGGATTTGATTAAGCTGTCCCCTTATGGCGTCAGTCTTAATACTGATCCCAACAGACCCACTATGCTTTTTAAAGATGAATCCGGAAAATATGTTCTGCCTGTTTGTATTAATTCACTGGAAGCCGGAGTGACTTTATCACAGAGCACACAAACATTAGTGCCTATCACTCCACATAAATTCACCGGATGGTTGATGAATACATTAAACATTCAGATTGCTAAAGTGATCTTTGTCGAAATCAAAGGGTCCTTTCAATACGTCAGAGTATTTTTGGAGGGGCATCCTAATTATGGCTCTGTTAAAATGCGGGCTGAAGAAGTGATTTCAATGTGTCTGCATATGAATGCTGATTTTTTTGCGACAAAAACATTTATCGAACGCAGTAAAAAACTATCAGTAGAGCTGGGAAATTTGAAAGAGGGGATCAGAGTAAACCCTCATTTGTTTGTCAAAAACACTCCTTACATGCAATAGGGGACTGATCATGAATCTTGTATCTGTCAGAGGACACAATCCCGTTATAGGCGAACAGGTTTTTTTAGCCGACACCTGCAGGGTCATTGGTCAGGTATCCATCGGAGCTGAGTCTTCGGTTTGGTTTTCGGCAGTCTTACGTGGCGACGTGGCTCCTATAAAAATTGGCAAGCAAACTAATATTCAAGATGGTGCTGTGATTCATGGCACACTTAATAAACATGCAACAAATATCGGCGACCGAGTGACAATTGGTCATTTGGCAATGCTTCATGGTTGTGACATCGGCGATGGAACTTTGATTGGTATGCAAAGCACAGTTATGGATGGCTGCAAAATTGGTAAGCATTGTATTGTGGGTGCACAAAGCTTGGTGGTAGAGGGAAGCGTCTTTGAGGACGAATGTTTGATTGTTGGAAGCCCCGCAAAAGTGAAAAGAAAATTGCGCAAAGAAGAGATTGAGTTCCTGGAAAAATCCGCAGACAATTACAAGCTCTATGCAGGATGGTATAAATGAGTTCCTTTGAATACGCATTAACCTTTGATGATATATTATTAGTGCCCAGATATTCAGATGTGATTCCCAGCGAGGTTTCTTTAGCAGGAGATTTTGCTCAAGGTAAAAAATTAAACATTCCATTTATTTCTGCGGCTATGGACACGGTCACCGAAAACCGCGTAGCCAGGGTCATGGCTCAATTAGGTGGCTTAGGAATCATTCATAAAAATTTTTCGCCAGAAAAGCAGGCTTTGGAAGTTGAAAAGGTCAAAAAATACGAAAGCGGTATGATCACTGATCCCATTACCTTGGGTCCGGATGCTTTGGTATCTGAGGCGTTAAAATTGATGCAAGAATATTCGATCAGCGGTGTGCCTGTAACAGTTAACAAAAAACTAGTCGGCATTTTAACTAACCGTGATTTAAGATTTGAAAAAAACGTCAACCAACCGATAAAAAATCTGATGACGTCTGATCAGCTGATCACGGCAAAAGTGGGAACCACTTTAAATGAAGCCCGTGAAATTTTGCAAAAAAACCGCATCGAAAAACTGCCTGTTGTGGACAACGCAGGGATTTTAAAAGGCTTAATTACTATCAAGGACATTGAAAAAGCGCAGGCCTTTCCTCAAGCCACCAAGGATGAAAAAGGCCGCTTGTTTGTTGGTGCCGCTGTTGGAGTGGGCGATGATTCGTTTCTACGAGCGGAAGCCTTAGTTGCGGCCGGTGTGGATGTCATCGTGATTGATACAGCACACGGACATTCTAAAAACGTTATTGATATGGTCAAAAAGGTTAGAAGCAGTTTTAAAAATGTCATCATTGTTTCAGGCAATGTGGTAACAGCCGAAGCCACTGAAACCTTGATGAATGCAGGCAGCGATGTGGTTAAAGTCGGCGTGGGTCCAGGCAGTATTTGTACCACCAGAGTGGTGGCCGGCGTGGGTATGCCTCAGGTCAGTGCTGTTATTGAATGTGCGAAGGCTGCAAAAAAATTAGGTAAAACAATTATTGCAGATGGTGGGATTAAATACTCAGGCGACATTACAAAAATTTTAGCAGTGGGCGCCAGTGCCGTAATGGTCGGTAACTTATTGGCGGGCAGTGAAGAAAGTCCTGGCGAAACTATTTTGTATCAAGGAAGGTCGTATAAAACCTATCGCGGTATGGGCAGTTTAGGTGCCATGGCCGAGGGTTCAAAGGACAGATACGCTCAAGCCGATGTGGGTGACGATAAATTGGTACCCGAAGGCATTGAGGGCCGCGTTCCTTACAAGGGTTCACTGTCAGGGATTATTTATCAACTAGCAGGCGGAGTCAGATCAGGCATGGGTTATATGGGCGCAAAATCTTTGAGTGAGCTTCAAAATAATCCCAGATTTGTGCAAATCACGGCGCAAGGGCTTCGCGAATCCCATGTGCACGATGTTTCAATCACTAAAGAAGCTCCGAATTACAGATTAGAATGAATAAAGGTTTTGTAATTCTTGATTTTGGTTCGCAGGTCACTCAGCTGATAGCCAGAAGGCTTCGCGAATACGGCTATTACAGTGAAATCCTGCCATTTAATGTTTCACTTGAAGTTATCAAAAATAAACATCCGTATGGAATAATCTTAAGCGGCGGCCCTAATTCGGTTTACGAAAAGGGAGCTCCTTCGGCTGATGTGCAATCACTTAAAAAAATCGCCCCTTTGATGGGGATTTGTTATGGCATGCAGTTGCTGGCAAAGGAGCTGGGGGGCAAAGTTGAACCCTCGCACCATCGCGAATACGGATACAACGTAGTGTCTTGGTCTGAGCTGTCCTTTGGTCAGCAAAAAGTTTGGATGAGTCACGGAGACATTGTAACAGAGGCCCCCAAGGGCGCGCGGTTAATAGCTCTGTCTGAGAACAAATTGGCCGCTGGATTTATTGGCGATGGAATCTTTGCTGTGCAATTTCATCCAGAGGTCGAGCACACTGAAAATGGCGATAAGGTTTTAAAATATTTTGCCAGCGACATGTGCGGAGCTCAGCCGCAGTGGACGGCCCCAAAAATTTGGGATCAATTAAAATCTGAAATTCCTAAAAAAGTCGGCAGTGAACATGTGATTGTGGGTTTGTCAGGCGGAGTGGATTCCACAGTGACTGCCGTGCTGTTGACAAAAATTTTGGGTAAAGAACAGGTTCACTGTGTGTTTGTAAATAACGGTCTTTTAAGACTTAACGAATACGATCAAGTGTTGCATCAATATCAAGACCTAGGCCTGAATATCAAAGGCGTCGATGCCAGTCGTGAATTTTTGAAAGAACTTAAAGACGTCGAAGACCCAGAGCAAAAACGAAAAATTATAGGAAGAGTTTTTATTGAGACCTTTGAAAAACAAATCACACCTCAGATTAAATGGCTGGCTCAAGGAACTTTGTACCCCGATGTGATTGAAAGCGTTTCGTCCTTTGGTGGCCCTAGTCAAACCATTAAATCCCATCACAATGTGGGCGGCCTGCCAGAAAAAATGAAACTAAAATTACTGGAACCCCTTAGGGAATTGTTTAAAGACGAAGTCAGAAGGCTTGGTAAAGAACTCAATCTAAATGATCAACTGATCGGAAGACACCCTTTCCCTGGTCCTGGTCTGGCAATCAGAATCATCGGTGCAGTGGATGAACAAAAATTAGAAATTCTAAAAAAGGCCGATGCTGTTTTTATTAATAAATTAAAATCCTCTGGTATTTACAATCAGATATGGCAGGCATTTTGTGTTCTGCTTCCGGTAAAAACTGTGGGTGTTCAAGGTGACGGCCGGACCTATGATTATGTTTTAGCTCTGAGGGCTGTGACCTCTAAGGACGGCATGACGGCTGATTGGTTTTCATTTTCTACTGATTTTTTACGAGAAGTTTCAAATGATATCACCAACCAGGTAAAAGGTATTAATCGCATTGTTTATGATGTGACTTCAAAACCTCCAGCTACAATTGAGTGGGAGTGATTGATGTCATTTGTCCATTTGCATGTGCATTCAGAATATTCTCTGCTGGAATCCAGTCTTCGAATTAAATCGATGATCAAAAAAGCCTCTGAGTTGCAAATGCCAGCTGTGGCGCTGACTGATAATGGCAATATGTTTGGCGCTATTGAGTTTTATTTTAATTCACTTAAAGCAAACGTTAAGCCCATCATTGGGCTTGAAGTTTATTTGGCGCCTGGATCCAGACACCAAAAGGGTTTTGACAAAGACGCCATTCAAAAGCCCTTAACACGGTTGGTGTTGCTGGCAAAAAACATCGAAGGCTATCGCGAGCTTTGCAAGATTTCGACCATAGGATTTCAAGAAGGGTTTTATTATAAGCCCAGGATTGATTACGAAGTTTTAAAAAATATAAATTCAAATTTAATCTGCTTAAGCGGCGGGCTTCGCGGCGAGGTTTCGCAAACCTTTTTAAACCAGGGTCCAGATGAAGCCTTGAAAAAAATCATACAGTTAAAGGAAATCTTTAAGGACCGTTTTTACCTTGAGCTCAATCGCACAGGATTAGCTGAATGGAATGGTTTGATTGATTTTTATAAATCGGCTGGAAAAGAACTATCAGTGCCATTGGTTGCAGCCAATGATGTGCATTATCTTGAGCGCGATGACCAAATTGCCCAAGAGGTTTTGATTTGTATTGGCACCAATAAAACCCTGCAAGACGAAGCCCGGTTGAAGCTTGGCAGCGATCAGTTTTATTTTAAATCACAGGATCAGATGCAGGAATTATTTAAAGATATTCCTGAAGCCATCAGCAACACTGTTGAGATAGCAAATCAATGTGATGTGAAATTTAAAACCAAGGATGACAGCGGCAAAGCTATTTATCATTTGCCCAGTTACCCGACCAAAGAAAAGTCTCTGAAAGACGAAATTAAAAATTTAGCCTTTGAAGGCTTTAAAGTTCGCTGTCAGGAATTTAATATTCCGGAGGATAAGTTTGAAACCTATCATCAGCGATTAGATTTTGAATTAACTGTCATCGATAAAATGGGATTTAACGGGTATTTTTTAATCGTTCAAGATTTTATCAATTGGGCAAAGGGGCAGGGTATTCCGGTAGGTCCAGGACGGGGATCTGGAGCCGGAAGCTTGGTGGCTTTTAGTTTACGAATCACGGATTTAGATCCGTTAGCTCACAATTTACTGTTTGAAAGATTTTTGAATCCAGAACGTATTTCGATGCCGGATTTTGATATCGATTTTTGCCAAGACCGCAGAGGTGACGTGATCAGATACGTGACCGAAAAGTACGGGGAAAAATCTGTTTCACAAATCATTACTTTCGGAAAACTGCAGTGCCGTGCTGCCATTAAAGACGTTGGCCGAGTTTTGGGAATGACCTTTGCCGAAGTGGACGTAGTGACCAAGCTAGTTCCTGATAAGCTGAACATCACTATTGGTGAAGCTCTGGAAACTGAGCCAAGACTTAAAGAAATGATGGAAATGAATCCTCAGGTAGCCACTCTGATTGATTTAGCCTTAAAGGTTGAGGGCATGGTCAGACATGCTGGGATTCACGCAGCCGGTGTGATTATTGCTGACGGTGAGCTTTTGATGCATGCGCCCCTGTACAAAGGAACCGAAGGTGAAAATGTCGTTCAGTACGACATGAAGCACGCTGAAATGATAGGCTTGATAAAATTTGACTTTTTGGGATTAAAAACACTGACCCATATTCAAAATGCCTTAAATATTATTGAGGCCAACAGAAATAAAAAAATTAAGTCCCACGAAATCTCGATGACCGATGAGGGGATTTATTCACTGATGTCCTCTGGGGATACGGCTGGAGTGTTCCAGTTTGAAGGTGATGGCATCACGGATGCCATTCGCAAAATCAAACCGACTTGTTTTGCAGATATCACTGCGATCAATGCCTTGTACCGACCTGGTCCAATGGCGATGATTCCTGAGTACACAAAACGAAAACACGGCGAAGCCAAGGTTGAGTATATTTTCGAAGAACTTAAAGCAAGTCTTGAAGAAACTTACGGGATCATTGTGTATCAAGAACAGGTTATGGATATTGCTGCCAGGATTGCCGGATACAGTCTGGGTGAAGCCGATATGCTCAGACGTGCCATGGGTAAAAAAATTAAAGCCGAAATGGATGTGCAGCAAAAGCGATTTCTGGAAGGATCAAAAGCTAAAGGTTTTGACGAAAAAAAATCCAATGAATTATTTGATTTGATGTACAAGTTTGCCGATTACGGGTTTAACAAATCCCACGCGGCAGCATACTGCGTGCTGGCAGCGCAAACGGCTTGGCTTAAAAATTATTATCCCGCCGAATTTTTTGCAGCCCTGTTATCCACTGAAATGGGCGACACTGATAAAATTGTCAGATATGTCAAAGACGCTCAAAGACGAGGAGTGGCGTTAAAGCCCCCTCATATCAATCACTCAGAGTATAATTTTACAGTTAAAGGTGATGAAATTTATTTTGGTCTGGGTGCGCTTAAAGGTCTGGGTGAATCCGCCATTGATGCCATAGTGGAAGGTCGAAAATCATTGCCTAAGCAAAGTTTTGAAACTTTGGAACAGTTTTTTGAATCAGTGGATCCTAAGCGGTTAAATAAAAAGGTCCTTGAGTCTTTGATTAAAGCAGGGGCACTGGATGGTTTTGGATATCACAGGGCTCAGCTGTATGCTGGGTATTCGAAATTTTTAGACAGATCCAACGAACAAAAACTGGAAAAAGAAATTGGACAGGGTTCGTTGTTTGCTATGGATGAGACCTTGAAAAATGTGGTCTTAGATAAAGTTTCACAGTGGAAAAGGTCTGAATCCCTTAGTTATGAAAAAGAAATTTTAGGTTTTTACCTAAGCGATCACCCCCTGAAGGGTCTTGAGAATTTAATCAAAAAATGGATCACCCACAATGTGAATGAGCTGATCAATGAAACGGTAGAGCCCAAGACTAGAAAACGGGTTTTGATTTATGGCATGATCACCGAGCTTCGTGAAGTAATCACTAAAAAGGGAACCCGAATGGCCTTTGGGAAATTTGAGGACCTGACGGGAACTTGCGAACTGATTTTATTTCCTGATGCCTTTGCTAAAAATGAAG
>JBIKLL010000099.1:0-7874 GCA_044359815.1 Pseudobdellovibrionaceae bacterium | reverse complement strand
TGGACAGCGAACCCTCCAAATGTTTTTCACAAACACTTCTGGATTGTCCCGCGTTTTTTCTGTCATAGGCAACCAAACAGCCATAACTCAATTCAACCCTTTTTCTGTCATAGTATTTACTGTAATCAGCGGCTGACATTTTATTTTTAAATCCACTGGCATTGTTGTTCGCAGTCACAAACCACAGAAAATCATAGTAGTCTTTGCGATTCAGTTTTGAAACTGCACTAGGGCCTTCTGCATATATAAAAACATTTCCACGGTTTAAATTTGTACTGTGAATTGTTATTCCGACTGCTGGTTGTTCGAGCTTAGAACAATAATCATACATCACAGTCACATATCTGTTTCTAAGAACGCAGCTAGGAATGCTGGCATCAATCACATCAGAAGGAACAAAATATCCCACAAATTTTAGGGGTTCTACCTGCGCCAAATAAATAGCTTCTTCAGCTGACATAAAGGGCCTGATTGTATCATCACCATTTGCTGCAGCGTTATCAGCTGCATGAACTAAACTGGTAAACATAACGACAAACACTGTGATGAATGTTTTCATTCCTCACCTCCCCTATATAAAACGCTAACTCTAATGAAATCGACCGACAAGAAATTGCCCAAAATCGCGGCATTGGTCCAGAGTGCTAATAAGTGACGAAAATCGGCCCCTGTATAAGAGTTTTGTGCTCTTAAATCGTCCAAACTACATTGGTTCACCCTAACTGCGGCTTAAAAGTTGCTCCTATATCAGACTTTGGAGGCCCTATGAAAACATTAATATTCGCTTTAATCACTATGTTCGCTTTTCAAGTCACAGCAAAAGACGTATGCGTGAACGAAACAGAAGCTGAGTTCACTGATAGTTTGAACAAATTTTTTAACATGCCTAAAGGGTCTCAAGGATCGTTTTCTTTACCCTTGGTTAATAACCCTAAATCTGAAAAAGATTTGATCCGCGTAGTTGCCGAAGGCCGTAAGGTAGAAGCTAATAATTCAAAAGAAAGCTGCATCATGATCACTTACAACAGATCAGGTGTTAAAGATGGCGCAAAGATCTGCTGCACACTGGAAAACACTCTGTCATCTGACAACAATCCATTTAACATGAACGAAACAGAGCTAGGAGCTCAGTAATGAAAGCCGCGAGAGTTCCTTCGAAAATCATTTATCAAGTGATTGCCCTATTAATACTGTTTGCGCTTTCAGTGAAGGCGATCAGAACATTTGCTTCTGATAACATTGACGTTATGTGCAGAAGCAAGGCCAAGGAAATTGCAACCCAAACTTACAGAACCTGTGTCACTGAAAATAAAACGGTTCAATTGGATAAGCTTAAAAAAGATTTTCAATCCCGAATGAAAAACTTAAAAGAAGAATACGAGCGCGAAGTCCAGAGAGTCGGCGGCAAAGTTGCAAAAAATAGAACTGCAAAGCCTTCTGCTACTCCTGTCAGCGAGACTCCAAAAGCAGATTCAAATACGGATTTAATGCCCAGCGCGACTGAAGAAGTTTTATCATCTCCGACGAACACCGATTCCCTCTGAGATAACTGACCAGGCTCCCCATTTAAAATATGTCTCAGCTTTCTGAGCTGAGCTCACTGTCCAAATCGCAATCGGTAATTTTTGCGAACTGTATTTACGAAGCACCTCTTCGCTGATCATGGTTTCTTGCAAATGCAAAGCATGCAATGGAATGAACGGCGCTAATATTTTCTTGCGCAGAAATATATTGTTACCCTGAACCAATTGATCAGAAACCAGCAATGCTCTCGGGATCTGGGGCAGATAATTTGCCATTCGCCATAGCGAAAAGGGATTAAAGCTGGAAAAATAAACCCTTCTGTCGGCTTTCTGTTTTTTTATGACTTGAGCAACCATTCGCTCTAATTTATCTTGAACGGCACTAGTTGATTTTAATTCGATATTCAAAAACTGGCAGCAATCAGGATTCTGTAAAACGCTTTCCAGTGAATCGACTCCTATTTTTGCTAACTCAGAAAAATCTAACTGAGAAACATTCTGATTGATCCCAAAAATTCTTTGTAAACTGCGGTCGTGACTTAAAACAGGGACTCCGTCGCGGCTGAGCCTGACATCGATTTCACTCATAAACAAACCCTGGCGTTTAGCCTCAATCAAAGACTTCAAACTGTTTTCAGGTATCGCTTCACTCCAATGCCCCCGATGGGCTTGATATCTGGGCACTTGAACGGCCTCGACGGGCCAAGGTTTTGGCAAAATCCATTTGTCGATTTCAAGAACTGAAAATCGACTCATTGCTCACCGGTGCTGATCTGCAGACTGTCCCTGACTCCTTTGATTTCAAAACGCTTTTTGGAATTTTTAGAGTCGATCAAAATATTTCCTTGAACATTCCCCTGCACATCCCAACCACCTTCAGAGGTCAAGCGATTGCCAGACCACACAGCCTGTGCCCCCCTCCAACTGAAGTCTTTCAAAGCCTTTGTAGAAATTTGAGTTGAAAACTGATTCAGCAAAATAGGATTTTGCTCAGATTCGCCTATAAACAGCGGCTGCAAACTGTCAAAAGCCGTAGACTCATGAAATATTTTAACTTCGTTAATATTCCATCCCAGAATAAACTCATTGTCCTGTGTGTTGATCACAGCTCTAGCTTTGCGTCCCTCAATGCCCTCGATCATAAAATCATTGATCTTTAAAGTTCCTAAAATCTCGGACAAATCATTTTGCTTAAACGCCATTTTTAAATCGGCATTGATAATTCCAATTCGACCACTGCGAGTCATTAGATTTTGCACCTGTGGCGATAACTGCAGTTCATCAATCATAATCTGCAGCTTTGCATCCTGCCAATCCCTGTCTGCAACTATCGAAAGCTTACCATCAAAAATTCCCTCTAAGGGCTTTACGGTGCTGACTTGCACATTCCATTTATTGTTTTTCAATAGGACTGAACCCGAAATCAAACTGATGACCTGCATTTCACGCACGCCTTTGTTAGAAAAAATCAATTCAAGTCCCGACAAATCACCATCAAAGTTTAACTGATCATCAGACATCAATTGGGCTCTGCCATTAATTAAACCTAAGTTGGCAATAAATGAACTGGGGTTCTGGCGATTAACAAACTCAAAAAATTTATCCAGCTTAAAACCCTTCATGTCGATTTCTATGGTTTCGTGAACCAGGGGATCTATGGAATTAAAATTAAAATCAGCTGTTGTGATTTCGCCAATATCGCCTTCCAGTTTAAAATTTCTGACAGAGATTTTTGATTGACCCCAGTTTTCAGTGGATCCGTTTAAATCCAAATCCAACGAAATCCACATTTCCTTGGCGTTATATTCGCTGTTCATAAGTTTATACTTTTTCAAAGCTGGTAGCAGTGGCCCTATTGGCAGATGCTTTGCCTGTGCAGATATTTTTGCAACCTTTGTTTGTTGATTTAAATCGGCCTGTATTTCGTAATTGCCTTCGCGAAAACCTCCATCGATCGCCACTGTCCATCTGGCTGATTTATCTGCTTCGGTGGGTTCGAAATATTTTGCATTGATATTGGCATGACTGGGATATTCACCAGCCATGGCCTCGCCACCTAATTTTAATATTCCTGTAATATCAATCGTCGCATCGCTGGCTTGCAGGCCCAGGGTAAAATCTTGAACTTCTATGTGTGTGTAGCTGATGGGTTCGTAATTTATATTTAGGGATTTCACTTTTACCCAATTGATATGTGAACCCTTGGCTAAGTCTTTAATGCCGTCCGATGCTTCTGGATCTTGATCACCAGATTCTGTGGTGACCGGATCCTTGGTGGATTGTAATTGAGTTGTTACAGTTCCTGGCAATGGACCACTCGATTCTGCTAGGTTTTGACCTGATTGAGGAGCTTCCGCCGCAGAAGGATCAATGTTGCTTTGTCCTTTTTTTGCCGCACACTGCTTGCCATCTGATCTGAGTGAAAGATTTAGTTTTTGAATTTGAACTTCATCAACACTGACCTGTCCCCTTAATAATTTTGTCAGTGCAATCGGAAGCTTCAGGGAATTTATTTCAGCTAAAGGTTTAAACAGACAATCATCAGAAGACCTGATTTCGATGTCTTTTACAACGACGGCTATTTCCGGAAAAATTCCGTCAGCTAAACTGACATACGCTTTTCCAATTTTAAATTCGGCATTCTGATTTAATTGAGCCGTTGCCGTTTCAACCACGGATTTGATTTTTGAACTTGAAAAAACCGATCTAAAGATCAATCCGCAAAACAATCCAATCAATAGCCCACAAAAGGCAATCGAAAATCCAGATTGATCAGAAACCAAAATCGGTCGCGAGATTTTTTTCACAACCAACAGTGTAGTTGGTTTTAATGACTATTTATATTCGAAATTTAAGATTTCGTACTCGTGCTCGCCCTTTGGGCTGTGCACAGTGATAATGTCTTTTTGTTTTTTACCAATAAGACTTCTTGCAATGGGTGACATAATCGAAATTTTGCCCTGCTTCACATCCGCTTCATCCACGCCCACAATTTGATAAGTGACTTTATCGTCGCTTTCCAAATCCAACAATTGAACCGTAGCGCCAAAAACAATTTTGTCAGCCTTGATTTCAGCGGGATTAATCACCTCTGAACCGGCAATCTTTCCCTGCAGATCACCGATGCGGGCTTCAATCATACCCTGACGTTCTTTGGCGGCGTCGTATTCAGCATTTTCACTGATATCACCATGAGACCTAGCCTCTTCAATCGCTTTCACAACTGCTGGTCTTTCGTCGTGCATCAGCCGCTTAAGCTCAGCTTCAAGCATCATTTTTCCATTCACCGTCATGGGGTATTTATCAGAAGCCACACTTTCCTCCTAAAAAAGCCAACCTTTTAACAATTTATCCCGCAGCCTTCAACTAGACTTAAAGCTGTTTGTAATTAGCGTTACGCGTTATATCCACAAGTCCATGTTATTACTTGTCTAACGTTCCGATAAGAAATGGAGCAAACTCACCTAGGGAGTCCATTGAAACCACTTGCTGATCTGATTCAAAATGCAAAATCAATTATTTTATCCACTCACCGTCAGTGCGATGGCGATGGATTGGGCGCAGAACTTGGGCTGTATCATGCGCTCAAGGCTGCAAAAAAAGAAGTTTGCGTTATCAATGTGGACGGGACACCCAGAAAATACAGATTTCTAAATCCCGATCAACACATTCAATATTTTGAATCAAACACAAAAGTCCCTAAGGCAGATTTGGCTTTGATTTTTGATACTAATGATGAGCGACTGGTGGAGCCGTTGTTTTCAACTCTGAAAGCTCAGTGTAAACAAATAGCCTTTGTAGATCATCACCCTGTTTTGAAAAAAGGCCCTAAGCCCACTGTCGAATCATTTATTAATATTCAAGCGGCTTCAACTGGAGAGCTTGCTTACAACCTGATTCAAGAACTTAAATTACCAATGAATCAACTCAGCGCACAGGCTCTTTACACTAGCATTACTTTTGACACGCAATTGTTTAGATTTATCAGAAATTCACCACGGTCGCATATCATAGCTGCTGAATTGTTAAAATTTGATGTGGGTATTGAGGAAATTCACAGATGTTTGTTTGGAAATCAAACAGTGCAAAAGATGGCTTTTTTAGCAAAAGCATTGTCACAGATAGAATACTTCTGTGGTGGAAAGTTAGCCGTTTTAAAACTGAAGGACTCAGACATGTTTCATTATAATCTGGAGCCCGATGATTCACGAGACGTGATTGATATGCTGATGAATATTGAAACTCTGGAAGCGGCTGCATTGTTTCGGGAAGACGCAGTTAACGAATACAAACTGAGTCTGCGCAGCAAGGGAAAAATAGAAGTCCTCAGTGTTGCCGAGAATTTTTCTGGCGGAGGCCATGTGTTTGCTGCTGGTGCCTTTATCAAAGGTAATTATAGCCAGCTCAAAGAAAAAATAGTAAAAGATCTTAAAAATCTTATCGAGGAAGAGTTTAAAACCCCAATGCATGGGACCTAAGAATGCAAAAAAATCAGATAAATCCGAAATTATTTGCCGCTGCAACAATGTCAGCCGGCAGGTCATAGAAACCGCCATCAAAGACGGCTGCGATACATTAAATAAAATTTTCGATTGCACGACAGCGGGTGTAGGCCCCTGTGGCGGAAGCTGCCGGCGAAAACTAAAACCCTTATTGGAACATTACTTAGCTACTGGCCATTTTCCCGACAAGATTAAGCCTGAAACTTAAAATCTTTTCGACATCAGGCTTGCAGCTGCCACAAGCGGTCGATGCCGATGTCAGTCGGCTCACAGCCTCAGTGGTGTGAGCCCCTTGCACAATGGCTTGATCTACTTTTTGCGTAGGAACAGCTCTGCAATGACAGAGCTCAAAATCACTGTAGGGAAAATCATACTTTTTCTGGCATTTCAAAATCAGTTCTCGCACTAAAATTTCGGAATGATGATTACCCTGCGGCTGCGGCCACGAACTGGGATTGGCACCGTGT
The DNA here is from genome assembly GCA_044359815.1 of Pseudobdellovibrionaceae bacterium. GTDB lineage: Bacteria > Bdellovibrionota > Bdellovibrionia > Bdellovibrionales > Bdellovibrionaceae > JBIKLL01. Next base: position 1,382 of record JBIKLL010000099.1, on the reverse strand, counting down.
TGAGCCTTTAATGATTTCAAAAGCTCCAGAGTCTTGGCGCATCCGACAGCAGAGATCGAACACTGATCACCGTTTATTTCTGCGGTGATTTCATCCTGCATCGGCAATTCAACTTTGATTTTCATTAAATCAGTTCCCTGAATAAAGGTTAGCTTTGATTTTGATCTAAAACTCCATAAAGCGAAATAGCCCAAAGGCCAGATCACAACCACTGTGTTTAGAATTTCTGTAATTATAATTTAAAAGTTTGAATATTTTTTTCACTCTTTAATGGCTTTCGCTAACGGCCGCACTTCGTCTCCCGTATTGCATCATCTTGCGATGCTGCAATACTTAGATACGCAGTGGCGCGCTCGCTGCACAAGCCATTAAAAAATGAAAATAAATATTCAAACTTTTAAATTATAATTACAGAAATTCTAAAGGCAGTGGTTGTGATGCCTTTGGCTATCAGCTCAGAAATCTTTGGGCTTCCTGGGGAGTGGGAAGCCTGCAGGTTTCCCTTTTGCCAAAAATCAGGTACCTGTTCCTGGCAATCAAATCATAGACCGAATCCCTGAGGACTTTGGGGAATACCAATAGCCATTCCAGCACAGCAAAGTTTGAATTAAGGCTTTTGATGACTATCAATGCGGCGTCTGATTTTTCATAGATTTCTTGTTCATGAACCAAAACAAGGCTTTTTAGCTGAATAGTTTTTTCAGCGGGTAATATTTTTTGAGCACTTTGCCCCTGCAATGAACTCAGCAAAAACCGAGTGTCCTGCTCAATTAAAAAATCCACAAATCCATTGCACAGGTTGCAAACTCCGTCAAAAAACAAAATCGAACGCGCTTCCGCAATTTTCCGGCTTTGCACATCATAAAAAACCCAAAACACCATTTGCAAAAAACTGATCCACAACAGGTGTGCGCCCAGTAAATGCAAAATTTTAATGGAAACCCAGACAGGATTTATTAATGCAATAATCCCAAACGCCATTTGAAACACACCCATCACAAAAAATCTCATCAATATGGTTTTAGAATAAAAATTTTGCTCAGCAACGACTCTAGAAAATAAAAACAAAATCACAGCCCAGCAAAACACAAAACCCGCAATTGGATGAAAGCCTCGGACCTTTATCAAATAGTGAGAATCTGGATTAAAATCCTTCAGTATTTCAGTGACTAAATTTCCAGAGTATCCCAGCACAGTCCGCGACAATGATGCCACTGCACCGCTGGCACAAATAAATACAATAAGGATCAAGACTGGCATGATCAATTTTTGAAACAATGCATGCCTTGCCATCTTGGGCTTGATTTGATCACTGGAAAAAAACAGCCCCCAACAAATACTGGCAACCAAAGCCATACTGTTGAGCATGTGCAATGACATGT
>JBIKLL010000034.1:0-26019 GCA_044359815.1 Pseudobdellovibrionaceae bacterium | reverse complement strand
GATTACATCCTCCGTTACAACAAAGAAAATCAATTGAAATTTCTGAAAGGAATCATTAACAATTTGCAGGTTAAAAATATTTTAACCTTAGATTACTTTATAAAATTCACGACCAGGAACCGCAGCGGTGACCACTTTGAAAGTTTAAGAACAATCAGATTGTACGGGTATTTAAAATCACCCAAGTACTGGGCCGATATTTCCAAGAAAGCAACACAAGACAATAAACCCTCAATTTTTGAAGTTGTAAAACAACAAGCTGAAAATTATTTTGCCCGGTATCCAGAGTTTTTAAAACGCTTTGAAGCCGACAGAATATCCGGCAGCTCAGACAGCAATAATTTAAGACTAGTAGAAAGCAGAAAGACTGTTGAAAACAGCTCTGAAGAATCACAAGAGGAATTAAAAAAGCAAAAGTTTTTTTCAATCAAATCAGCGAATTATTATGGTAACAAGGTAGAATACTTTGATTTGGCTGATCTGTCGTATTTTGACCCAGAATCACAAAAAAATGGCCTATCATTGGTCAAACGCTTTGTTTCAAAACCCGATATTTCAATTAAGACCGAACCATTGATCCTTGATGCAAACGGACTGCACCCATTAATCAAGCCAAGACATTCTGAAATTCTAAGTTTAAAAGCAATTGAAGTCCAAACTGGTAAAGAGTTTAAAAATTATAAAATCATTCAGGATTCTTGGACCAGGGATTACGCAATACAAATAAGTTCCCAGGATAGCAAAAAACTTGAACTGCACATTGATTACAAACTTTACTCTGCACCAAAACAAAGCGTGGCAGTTAATGCCAACACACATAGGTTACAAAAAATCATCAATAATCTAAATGAAATTGGCGCCACTGTTTTGGCTACGGAAATCCAAAGTGCGCTCAGTAAAAACCAAAATTTATCGGTTCATGAGCTCAGCTATCTGATATCAGAAAACTCATTGTATAGTTTCGACACCGCTAAAAATCAAAGTACCGACAGATCAGCAAATATCTTTTCGGGACTGGAGCCGTTCGTAAATGAAAACGGAATCTTCTGTTTTCAGTGCAATGGGGCTGCTGACCTAATGAGCAGAATCCTCAGGTTTGCCTATCATGATGAAAGAAATATTGAGTTCAAAATATTAACAACCTTTAACGACAAACACGGCGATTGGTTTTCTGCAATAAGACATGCACAGATTGGGTATTATGTAGACCGAAAGCTGATTGCGGTTTTTGATCCGACTCCCTATAGAAAAGAAATTTTGGAAAAAGTGACTTTTAAAGAAACCTACATAAAGTCTGAGCAGAAAAGGACCTGGGATAAAATCAAAGCCAGTGAGACCCTTGATAAGTTAAGAAGTAATTTAGTTTTGAATGATGCCCTTAAAGAGTTCTTGAAGCATTCCAAAGACCAGACCCATCCAGCGCTGCAGGCAAACCGACTGGCCATGCTGATCGCTAGGTTTTTTAAGGACCAATTGACAGCCTCTGATCTGCTTTTAGAATTTAAAAAATATTTGATTACCAATGAATCAAAAAATGATGATCAAAAAACAAAAGAATCCTTGGTTAAGCTGATTGAACAAAAAATTAAATCAACAAAAGAACTGATTAAGCAAATCCAAAACACTAAAATGTCCACGGCCAAGCAATCAGCTGTTAATGATTTATTTTTACTGGAAAATGCACTGAAGCTTTTTGAATCAACACTAATGGTCGTGCAAGGATCACCAGAAACACTTTGGCCCGCAGGTTCTTGCCATTCCGTATTCAATCTAGCGCAATAGCGACCTGCAGACCGCCACCCTCCAGGTTTACCACAGACTTTTGTCTATTGTTTAAGCCCTGCTACAGTACACTACCCGATCAAACATGTCAGGATATGAAGGATCAGCAAAATAATTCGCAAAATCCGTTCAACATCCCAACGCTTTTTCCGATATTTCTTATGAATGTTTAGGTTCATAAAAAACCTCCATTGTAAGTGGAGGGTCCTCGGAAGGCGATCTACAGATCGCCTTTCCTTTATCTACATACTTAGAATTTATCCAGAAAAGATTTGTTTAATTTAAAAACTGAAGAATCACTCCGTCCGACCGGACAGCCAAATAAAATGCAAGATTGGCTTTAAACTCTAATTTATTTGCAATTTTTTATCTCATCACCAGTATTTACCTTGAGGGTCTTTTTTAAAACTTCAAGATCAAAATCTGGATTTGTCATGTCTATGGCAATTACCAGCCCTTTCATTTCACCCACCAAGAAGCACTTTCGCGCTAGACTCATTTCTTTATCCGTAAGAAAATCTAAAGTGATTTCTTGAGCTCGTAACCGGACTAACTCTCGAGCTGTCGCTTCCTTTTCTGAATTTGCGAAAGCATTTGCAGTCAATGTTAACAGTAATCCAATAATAACAGATTTCATTTTCATTTCCTTTTCTAAGCTTTTTAAAAGCTTGGTTGATTAGTTAATTTGAATGCAGTATACCCCCCCCCTTTTTTTTCCTAGATGTTATGATTTTGTACGGTGGACTTTTCAATCTTTGATAGATCAAAAATTACAAGCGTTTATGCCATCAGATTTTAAGCCCAAAATTGGTTACCTATTTTATTTCAATGTCGATGGGTCTTTTTAAACCCTGCCATGGACAATTTTGCCTCAAGATTTTATGCCGTCATCGATTTTTCCTGCTGGCAACGACTAAAACCCACAACAGGAATGGTTGGATTTGGGCTCTGTCTTGCAAGTGCCTTGAACAAAAGGCTTGAACATATGGCTGCTGAACACAGCTTAAAACACTCTAAGATTAAGGAAGTTCCTATGGAAATTGCTCGAGAACATAACTCCACCACAAATACACAAGAAGTCCGAAAAAATGCCAACCATTCAATCAGCAAAGGTTCAGTCACAAATGATTATACTTTAGATCTGACAAAAGCTTGCGAAATTTTGAATCAGGCTCTTGCCAGCGAACTTTTGTGTGTTTTACGTTATCGTCATCATCAAATGGCCGCAAAGGGGATAAACTATCCGCAGGTCGCAGCTGAATTCAAAGAACACGCTGAAAACGAGGACCAACATGCCCTGATGATCGCAACAAGGATCAGCCAACTAGGCGGTAAAGCTGATTTCAATCCGGCAAACATAACTGCAAATGCTTCAACAGAATTTGGAACAGCTGAAAATCTGTTGTCGATGATCAAAGAAGACTTGGTAGCAGAAAGAATTGCCATCGAAGTCTATCGCAAAAACATTCAGTTTTTTGGATCCGAAGATCCAACCACCAGACGCATGCTTGAAGGGATTTTAGCTGATGAGGAAGACCATGCTAATGAAATGGCAGACCTAATGAGTGCGGTCGAGCAAAAACATCTGGGAGTTGAACCATGAGTACAAAGAACGCAACCTTTGCAATTTTTCGCGACAAAGATGAAATCAAGCTAGCAGTAAGATCATTTGTAAAATTGGGTTTTAACAAATCAGCGCTTTGGATCTTTCAGTCCAATCAAAACGGAGACCAAGATTTTAATGAATTTCAAAATAGCCAACTTAAAAATGGTGCTATGATCGGAGCGGTTATTGGAGCCCTAATATTTGGCGCGTTCTTTTTGTTCAACCAACATCATTTTCCGGGGAATCAGTGGGCTCTGGCTTTGGCTAGCATCATCCTAGGGGCCATAGTTGGCGCAGCTGGAGGTACATTGGTTGGTATTGGAACTCCGGTTCCTGTAGCAAAAAGATACGGTCAGTATCTTAAGTCTGGTGGGATACTGCTATCAGTCCATAGTGATAACCCGAAACAGCTACATCAAGCACAGGAAGTCCTGTTTGCTACTGGTGGGCAAGACATACATTTAATCAACGAAGAAAAAACCTGGATTGACGCCAATCTGGAAAGAATCGAACTGGAAGATTTGGAACTCAATCAGTCATTGCCAACGTAGGCGAGACTAATTTCTGGAGAAACAAAATGCCTTTTAACTACAGTAACCTTCCCTATACATACGAGGCTCAACAAAGAGGGCAAAATGAGATGCAAGCTTGGCTTTGATACCCTGGAATTCAGGCAAAACATTAATGACATTTCTGAACACGACTACGGTGACTTTATGCGAGCCGCGAATGTGTTTTTGAACAGTTTTATCGAAAATCTGCAGATTCTAAGTGATAAAAATATCAATCTTAGACTATCAAAAATTAAAAACTATCTGCAGTACACACCTAACTGGGACGTGGATTCGACCAGAATTTTGATGGCAGAGGACACTAAGTATCTGGATGAACTGTTATTGGGTCACAATCAGGATTGGGAATCAGGCATTGGAACTAAAACAAACACGCAACTATCACCAATGATGGGAATACTCCCAGGACTTAGAGCTTTTTTGACCCGAAACAAACTTTCTGACCCGCACAGATTCCTGAAGTTCAATTAATCGCCCCGCGAAACCGGCATCACTGTTGCTATTGCCAAGGAAAACAATATTTAAAAGTGGGGATTATGAAATTTTCTATTTATCAAACTTCGGTATTTTTGCTTTTGTTATTTTTCGCTGACCAAATGGCCCTGGCAAACGATCGCCAGACTCCGTATTATGAAATTGTTAATTCAAAAGGAGTTAGCTCTTATATTCTAGGGACCGTTCACATTAATTCCATCGATCTGAATCTGTTGCCATTGGTTAAAAAGCAAATCACCCAATCCAGGATTGTACTGCTAGAGTCCGCACAGTTTGGCAAAACCCTTGCTGCGCAAGAATATCCTGCCATATTGAACGATCCCGTCTTAACCTCGGATAGCACCTCCAATCAGCTAACCAACGATGCCCTGGCTCGGATTCAAACAATTCTGTCTGTTTCTGATGAAAACATTATGTCTGAAAATTTGCGTCTAAGAGTATTAAAGGGAAACATTTCCAGGGGTTTTCTGTTTAGCCTTCTGGGTAAATTTCAAAACCGTATGGCTTATTTAATAATGGACAATAATTTGCAGCGTCTAAAAACTAGCGATGCGGATGCGATCTCAGATTTGCAAATCAAAACACCACTGGTCTTTGACGCTCAGATTGAGCGCGAGGCCAGGAATCACAAAATTCCCATCATCGCCCTTGATATGGAACTGTACCCTTTGATCGAACACTATAATCAATCGATTTCATCAAAGGCTATATCCGAGTGGATCACAGGAAATTTTTTGGACTTGGATATGGTCAGCATCTCGAAAACTAAAAACCCCTCTCAAATGTCTGATTCACTGATAAATCTAATCGCCAGAAAAACAAACGATCAGAAAATCGGATCCCTGCTGGGTGATCTGTATCAAAACTACAGTTCCGTCACTGAAATTCAAACTGCCACAGAACACTCATTTCAGCACGCTTCTTCAACCGAACGGGAAATCAGTCATGCCATCACCACCAGACACCTTGCCTGGATGTCCAGAATTCAAAACGAGTTTGAAACAGGAAATGCCTTTATTGCTGTTGGTTTGGATCATGTCGTATCCGCCGAAAACTATCCTTCACTGTTGGATTTACTGCAGGCTAAGGGGTTTAAAATTATCCCCCATCAAATACTGAAAACCAAAAATATCTGCGAATCTGTTTTTGCATCTGCAAGCTGACAGACACCTTGGGATCAGTTTATCCATCATCGGTCAATCTGACCTGTTGGGAATTCTGGGGAACCCACCGATGTCAACTGAGCTTGATTCTGGATTTGCAATCTCAAGTAACAAATCAACCTAGGAGTTCACGATGAGTCTCAGAAATTTACTAATATCCGTTTTATTTTTATCAGCTGCCTCCTGTGCCAGCGACAGCAAAATCTCGGAGCTACCCAGCACTGCAAATCCCCAGCAAGAGCTGCAGAAACTGGATGCTGATCTGGCATTAGCCGAGCAAAATCAGATTAATATTTTATCCCCAGAACATTTTGAGGCTGCAGTGAAAGCCAGGGAATCTGCTGTAAAAGCCAGATCATCTGACAAAAAACAATCAGATATTTTGCACGAACTTTCAGTATCAAAAGATCATCTAAAAACTGCAACACAGACATCCCAGATCTCGTATCAGATACTGCGTGAACCCATTCAGGCACGTAAAGACTCCATCACAGCCAAGGGCCACAGAAACCTGCCCATAGAGTTTGCTAAAGCTGATTCGAAAATGAACTGACTCAAACAAAAAGCGAGCTGTCAGAAACCAATAGTAATCTGGTAAAAGTTAACAATCAAAACACCAGGTTGGAATCAGAATCCTCACTAGAGCGCAGTTACGTTTTGGCAAAAAGCCAGTTCGCAAAAGATGAGGCCGAGGTCTACAAACAGGGCGACAAAATCCTGCTAAGACTTAAGGGTTTAACCTTTGCCAGCAATAATTCAACCATTCAAACATCCAATTTCAAACTGTTGGCGAAGGTCCAACAGGTCATCAATCAGATCGGCAGCAGCAAAATTGTCATTGAAGGCCATACTGATTCCCTGGGTGATAAAAAACTGAATGACAACCTGTCCACTGCCAGAGCCGAAAGCGTAGAAAAATATTTGGTTTCAAACCAGGACGCCACCGCCGAGCAAATAACAGCCACAGGTTTTGGGGATTCAAAACCCATTGCCAGTAACAAAACTGCCTTGGGCAGGTCCCAGAACCGACGAGTCGACGTGATTATCACTCAATAATTTATTTTCAAACATTGATTTGAAACCACTAACCACTTACCGAAAGGACAACGATTTATGGACTCCAGCCGCGAAACAACAAACACACAGAAGAGCCCCTTTTATTCGAATTCAGAATTTGGACGTCAAGTATCTGAAGAAGCCCATCATCTCAAAGATCAAACCGTGGACGCCTATCAATCAAGCTTAGCCTTGGTCAGAAGAAACCCAGTTTCGATTATGTTTACGGCTTTAGGTGTGGGACTGATCTTGGGATTTCTGTTCCGAGGAAAGTAACCCGCCAGCAGACTGATTAGGTCTATATAAATTACCTAATCACCGCATGGTTTTACAGAAATCAGTGTTTTTTGTAAACACCGACGCTTTCAAAGTTCCTTGGGCTTTGCTACAAAATGGCAAACCCAAGGAGACCTAAATGAAAAACCTGATATTGACCCTGTTAATCACTGCCCTAACCCTGCCTCAGGCTTTAAATGCCGCTGTCAGCGGTGGCGAAGTCACTGAGCCCTCAGTCACCGTTTATATGTATCCACCCTCCAGACCCCTGGATTGGAAAAGCCCCGGTCGATTGCTTTACAGTTTTATTTTTTCCGAAGTCGATAAGGCCCTGATCAACAGCACTTTTATGAAATTTATCAATGGCGAAGACGACATCGAATTCAGCTCTGATTTTGGGCAGCCAGGCGCTCTGTCGACCAGATATTTTTCATCAATGGGTCACACCATTGGTCATGTGTATTGCGAACTTCCTGATGGTCGAATCTATGACAAATGGGCCAGCTTTTCAGGACAGAATTTTGTTTCTGTTGATAAAGAAAACCTGATTAAAAAACAATTAGGCCTTGGGGTTTTATTTTATGACTACAATGATGGTCACATAATTTCGGGTGTTGAAAACAAAGTCCGCATTTCAAACTACAGAAATGTTTCAGCACAGAAGCCTTATTACATGCGATTTATGCTGGGCACTGACCGCGAACAAAAACAAGTCTGCGCAAAGCTTGCAAAAATGATCAGCTTTTTTGAAGGCTTTAATTTTCCTGAGGGCACTACGATCGAACAATTAAATGCCCGAGGCCCCATGAACAATTTGTTTTTCAACACCATGGATCCCTACGATACCTATTTGAAACGCCAATCAGAACTGAGTCAGGGTAAAAAGCCCACGTCCATCGTTGGCGGCGGTTGCGCACCCTTTGGAGCTGCACTGGTAAAAATGGCAGGATTCTATGAGCCCTTTTATGAAAAACACTGGAAACGATATGTGGGTGTTTCTGAAAAACTGATCGGCGGAATCCCTGATGATAAAACCGGCGACATCCGAAAAGTCCCCGTATCAAAATTATTAGCTCTGGATCTGTTGCCTGATCCATCCAGCATTTTTGATTTGTTCCCTGGGGACTTTTTGACCAAGCTTTTTAATCATTCATTGGCCAAGGACTGGAACTATGCTCATCAAGGTTACAAAAACCGAGAACTGAAATTGTACGATCCAAAACGCATTTGGAATTTAGTTGATAACAACATCAATTGTTTCAACGATTATTCTGCTGAAAATTGCATCTTGCACGATCGTTACATCAATAGCGGTTTTCAAAAAACTGTGACCATGGGTCCAACCGAAGTTTTCACAGATTCACAATCTGGCGAAAGCAACGAAGTCCGCGGGATAGTGATCAGCAGGTAATAGTCAGTGCTAGCGTTTTAATAAAGCTTAATTTCTGTGAACATTGGTTTCCGGTAACTCTAAGGACATTCGACAAAGACATCAATACCGGCCTTCAGACCTAAGTACTGAGAAACCAATGTTTTCATACCTTAAAACCGTAACTGGTTAGCGCCCGAATCCTGCTTTAAGGATCTGGCAAAGCAACGTCCAGATCCATGATCTTTCCCCCGTAATTTTGTATCAAATTTGAATACATAATTCCGATAAAATCAGTATGTATAGCAATAAACCCAGACTCAATATGCTAGCGCTTTTTGCTTTGATAGCACTGGTTTTGGTTGCCAGAAACAACACCCTAAAAACAGAAATCAAAGACACAGTGATTGCTGCTGCCAAAAACGCAGACGAAGATTCCACAGATTGGGGAACTGCCGACTGGGGCACGGCCCAAGAAGCCATGCCAACACTTGAGGATCGCAAACCCGCCATGAGTATTGAAGACGCACAAGACTTTGCTTTAAATAATCTTCCTTATAAAAAAGCTTTGACCGAATATATGAAACTTTTGGGGACCGAAGTCAGCGCTGGAAACAACGAAGGGATTTTGAACTATAATCGCAAGGAGCTAAAAAACAATTCTTGCTTTAGTGAGCTGACCTACAATTTCTATCAAAAAATCAAAGAACTAGAGAACCAAGAAATCATTAAAATGAAGCCGATTGGGAACCCAAACTTTTCAAAGTTAACTCAATCCGCAGGTAGCCCCGGGATGCCCAAAGAGGGGTGGCTTTGGGAATTGGCTTTAAAATACTCTAATAACAATAAAAATTTAGCTTTAAAAATCCTGAACGTTTGCGGTCATGATGATTTGAGCAACAACATTTATATCAAAGACTATATGAGGATGGAGTGTCCTAAAAAAAATTCAGTTTTCTTTTTGGCCAATTCATTACCCGGTGTGGATATTGCTGAAACTTTTAAAAACAGATTGGGTAAAACCATGCATCCAAAAACAGGGGCAGAAAACTTAAGCTCAAAATCCTATCACTTTATTGCCAGCGCTTATTCCAGCTGTTTAATGGTACAAAATGGTTTTACAGAACCCACGGGTTTAGGACTAGAGATGATTGCGGGAACATCTGCATCCATTTACAGGGGCCGACGACTGTGCAATATGCTTTTATCTCCGATCGCCCCTGATAACAAAGACTCACAGGGGATTTCAAAAGTAAAAGAACATTACGCAAAGCTAATAGATTTGAATAAGAACAATTCTGAAATGAACAGAATCGAAAGAAATAAAGAGGTTTCATATTATCTCAATATGGTCGATCCTAGTTTTTATAAAAACAATTGTGGTAATAGCGATGATATTCCTGGCAATAAAAATGTTAATCTGTTTGGCCGTACCGAGTTTGATTTGCAAAAAATATTTACTAAACCTTGTCCACCTACTATCGCTCCAGAAAGTTGTAAAAGAATAAAACACCGGATTAAAACTTGGATGTTGGATTTTCAGTGGACACAATCTCAACACATCATAGGATCGCGATTTGCTTATAACAACTGCAGCCCCATGAGCTATCAGGAACTGCATTCAAAGGATTGTGAATTGATTGAAAAAGCAAAAGCCAACCCACAAATCAGACCCTTGGTTTGGGTCAAAAGAACTGAAGATACTTTTAAATTCAGCGAACCCCGCGAAAAAGACCCAGTTCAAAAACCAACTGACAACCCCCTTTTGAAGCCTAAATCTCAAAGCAAGCCGGGATTAAAATAGTAAAATTCAATCAGTAAAAATCTATTGGGACTAAAGCAATTCAAACAAACTTACTTTTTCAGAGCCGCTTCAATTGCTGACACTAATTTAGAATCCTGAGGCGTGACCTTGGATGAAAATCTCTCGGTGACCTGGCCTGATCGATTAACCAAAAATTTTTCGAAATTCCATTCGATTTCTTTATTCCCACTGGCTTTCAATAACTCTGCAATCACAGGATCTTTGCCAGAACCTTTGACAACGGTTTTTGCTGTCAGCGGAAAGCTCACACCGTAATTGAGCTTGCAAAATTTCTTGACCTCTTCATCAACCTCAGGAGTTTGTGACCCAAAATCATTGCTAGGAACACCTAATACCACTAAACCCTGTTGTTGGTATTTTTTGTAAATAGCCTCAAGCCCTTCCAATTGGCCTGTGTACCCACATCTGGTTGCAATGTTGACCACCAAAACGACTTTTCCCTGATACTGTTTTAAATCCACGGCAAACCCCTTTACGCTAAAAAATAATGATATCACTGCTGCTATTAAAATTTTCACTTATCCCCCAAACGTCTGCAGACAGACTGATCCAAGTTTAATTTTTTGTCACCATTTGAAACCAGATTTCAGATGAAAAATTATTGATTAAGCATTAATTTATTTTGATGCGCATTTTAATGATTTTTGCCCATTTGGTTTTTATAGGCTCTGCCGCCTTGGCTCAAGACGGTATTGATTTACACAGTTTGCCAACCCATGCCCAAAAAACATTTTTGGACTCTGCTGATAAAACAGGCCTGTGGATATTGGGGACAGGGATGGCGTTAACAGTCCTGGCTCATCAAACTGAAAATCCCGTCAGGGATTCCTGGACAAACAATCAACAAATGCACTCCAGTGTTTCGCGTATTGGTGATTACTGGGGTCAAGGTTCAGTATTGATCTTGGCCGGTCAGATTTATTGGGATCCAAAAAACGGAATCCCAGCCACCGAGGGCTTTTTAATGGGCTCAGCTGTCGTGCAGGTTTTTAAATATTCAATAAGGCGGGAACGCCCTGACAAAAGCGAAAACGTATCCATGCCTTCAGGGCATTCACAGGCAGCTTTTTCCTTGGCCACCAGCATGACAGAATCCTACGGCATCAAAACAGCCCTTCCGTTTTGGGGAATGGCCGCACTGACAGGTTTGTCCAGAATTGCTGACGACAAACATTGGCTCAGTGATGTTGTTGCTGGCTCTACACTGGGAATTTTTTTCGGTCGCGCAGGGTTTAAACACCACCGAATAAGCATGCCGGTTTTGGATTTCCAACAGGGAAAGCTTTCTGGTGCCTCGGTCAGTTTTGTATTTTAAAAATAATTGTCACGGCTTTAAATCTGCTAAAAGTTCGGATATACGAAATCCTATGAATTCAATAGTATTAATTAAAGCATCAATCAGTGATTGCAATCTGATTTGTAAAATAGGCGCTCAGTCTTGGCTGGAGGCTCATTCAATATACGAGCCAGAAAAAAACCTTGAAAGACTTAAATACATTGAAAAAGCATTTTCAGAAACTCAGATATTCAGTGAACTGGATGACAAAAACTTTCAATTTTACATAGTTAAAAAAGACAACAATCCTATTGGATACGTCAAAATCAATCCAATATTGCCAGAGCTACCCACTGTGAACTCACCTACCATTCAAATCGAAAGATTTTACTTACTTAAAAATCAAACTGGCCACGGAGTCGGGTCTGCAGTTTTAGACCAGACCAAAATAATTTTGAAACAGCAAGGTTTTAAATCCTTATGGCTCAACGTCTATACCCTGAACGAACCCGCAATTCGGTTTTATGAAAAAAGTGGTTTTAAGAAAATCGGTACAAAAATGTTTAAACTGGCCACCACAGAAAGCCTTAATTGGGTTTATGAATTAGAGTTGTGAACTGCTTTCTTAAGGCTGCCACAGTTTCACCAAATTTTTTTCGATAACTTACAGACAAGATTATCACCAGCTGGCCCGCTTGCCTGCGGTTAAATTGAATTTTAAAAAAATATTTCTTTGTTTCTATACCTTTTGAATACATTTGCGAGCGCGACGGTTAATTTATCGCCGCATATCTGGTGTTGTGTCATGGGGTTATTGATTTTCAAAGTAAAATATAAATACCTTTTGATATTCGGGATAAATCAATAACCCCATGACACAATACGAGAGATGAGCTTGCGGCCGTTAGCAAGTATTCAAAAGGTATAGAAACAAAGAAATATTTTTTTAAAATTCAAGTTAACCACAGCGAATCGGCAAGTTAAAAATAATAATCAGTAAGTAAACTCGGTTGAAAAATTTAATCCCGTGGATTCAAACAACACATCAGTTTCATTTTTGGAATAATAGATTCCTACAGCGGATCGCGAGGCCCTGGTTCGCCAAGAAAACCCAGTGGACACATATTGGTCTTCTGAAAAACTCAAAGAATTTTTGCCAATCCCTCGATTCAAGCCACAAAAATACTCCCACACATCATTACCAATAAATCGATAACCAAAACTCTGCCTGGTTTTATAGGAATCAGATCCAGCAATGCTTTCATTCAGCACTGTGTCTGTTAAAAACTCATGACTGTGGGTTCTGAACGAATGCCCTATCCTGATCATCACGCCTGGCAATGAACTTTGCACAGCGCCATCTGAAGTTGAATCAACAATGCTGGTGCCTGAATGTCTGGTGGATCTGCTGTTCATTTTTTTATTTTCAAAAAGCTTAAGCCTGTTTGGCTGCACCTGAAACCCCAAACCATAGCCACCAAATCTTTGAAAGGTCGACATCCCAAATAAAAATATCGCACTTTGAATTTCTGATCGGGATTGAATTGTTTCAGTCACATTGTTTGTGGGGTCTTTCAGGATTTGCAGAGTATCATTCTGACTTTCAGCATACTTTAATCCAAACTGCATCGCCAGAGGCACTGACCTGAAAGCCATAGAATATCCCAGTGCAGACTCTGAATTGGAATAATCATGGGTCAGATTTTCTGATGCTGATTCCTGAGCCAGCGACAGCTTGATGTCACCTGTTGTCCAATAAAAAAACTCATGGACTAAATTGGTCCCCACAATCACTGAACCCAAATAACTGGGGGCAAAGGCCGTACTGCGCTCACTGCCAAAAGCAGAATTGATTCTGTAGCTGGAAAACGTCGATCCACCCAGTGAAAAACTGGAATCCTTTTTTTCCAACAACAAACTGGGATTATAAAAACTGGCGGCCTTGCTGTCAGTCATCGCAGTGCCAGAATTTCCTAAAAATCCTTCATACATTCCAACTGGTAAATACTGCCCCCACAATGAAAGCGGAAAAATCAAAATCCAAATTATAGGCAGACATTTTTTTAAATTTTTCAGAATCCCCATAAGAATATTATAAAGATTAATTTCGTCACTAGGCTACAAATGAATTTCAAAATTTCTGACGCGGTCAAAACCCGACACTGCCAAAACCGTACGTGGTCAAAACCTTCAGTCATTTAAAAAATCTAAATCGCGTGCGTGGTCTTTTAGCCATTTTTCGTGGACCTGATAATGGGGCATAAGCTTTTCAACCTGCTTCCAAAATCCCGGCCCATGATTAGGATGGATCAAATGACATACCTCATGGATCACCACATAAATAATTGAATCAACAGGTGCTGCCATCAGTTTCAAATTTAACGATATCACACCTGCTGACGAACAGCTGCCCCAACGGGATCTTTGGTTGGCAACGCGGACTCTGGAAATTTTCAGATTCAAATGCCGGCTAAGCTTTTGAACCAATTCCTGATACAAATTCTCGGCACTGGTTTTATAAAATTCTCGTAACTGCTTTTTCAGACTGGTAGGATCTGTTTTTCTGGATTCCATACAAATAATTTTTTCAGCAGCTGCCTGATCGATAAAAACATTATTTTTACCAGATTTTTGCACCGACAATTTGTAGCTGGAGCCCATAAACAATACCATGGCACCATCACAAATCTGAATAACTTCTGCTGGCACAACATTCTGCATTTTATCCAAAGACTTTTTAAGCCAAGGTTCGTTTTTAGCCACAAAACTTTTTATCATTGGGCTGCTGGTGGATTTTGCAGCCGAGACTAAAATCAGCCCGCCTGGTTTTACATACAGGTAAAGCCTTTTTTGCCTGGGCTTTCGCTTAATAAAAATCTTTAAATCTTTGTATAATATAAATTCTGTCTGCACCCATTTATTATCCGGCTTTTTTGCTTATTCTTAAAGCTAAAGCCTAATTCATGCACAGTGGCGCCAGATCTTTTTTAGATTTTATCAAATGACCTAGTCATAAGCCTCAGGGTTGAAAAATTTAAAATCTAAAGGACTATTCTTATTTAAAAAGGTTCTCCGCGGAGCCATGGATGGCGGGGGCTTTGCCCGAGCGGCAGAGGCTGGAGGCCGTGACCTTTTTAAATAAGAATAGTCCTTTAGATTTTAAATTTTTCTGCATTGATGCTATGCTGAGCCAGTTTGAAAAACTCTGACTGTCTGGCCAGCTGTGCGATGTAGGGCGCGACATCTTGTTGCAGGTTTTCAGGAAACCTGTGTAGCTCTTGAATGTGGTCCCTGGGCACAAACCTAAAAGTCAGATTGATCCTGCGGGTTTCAAAGCCATCGGTATTTGTGGTAAAAAGCTGACCCAGCTTTCGCTCAACCCGTTGAACCCTGTGAAACAGTCTTTTTTTGTACCTGTCGCCACCAAAAATCTGCAGCGAACAGTCTTCAAGCCACATTTGCTGTACCACTTTGCTTTGGTCAGCCTTGGACCGGCTTTCCACAAACTGAAACATGGCCCTTTCGCCAAACGAAATCGATGCGACCGGTCCCGGTTCAAAATCTTTGTGTTCGCCAACCCTGGCGCAATCGGTTTTTTTACCATTAACCAAATGATCACCGTAATAATTGATCAAACAAGTATTTAAATGCCACTTGTAGGGAACATCCCTTTGATCAAAATGCGATAACACCAGGCTTTCGATTTTAGAAACTACGGCCTGCATAAAATCTGGAAAGCTTTCTGCCAGCACACAGCGATTTTGAATGCCTTTGGGCGGATGATAATAATTTAAACAAGCAAATTGCCAATTACCCAACCAATAAACAGGTCTTAGTAATTGACGGTTGGGTTCATTTTCTGGTGGAGGATTGGATTTTGAAAATCTCATTTCCCAAATCGGATAAAGGCTTGTCAAATAACTGACAAACACCTGGCGGTCCGAGGCATTTAAAAACTTGGGTATATAAAGCATTCCAGATTTATGATTCATTTTAGGCCACCAGTTTTCCGATCAGCAGCAACAACAGTCAAGCTTCACCTTTGCATCGTGAATTATCGTCTTGCTAATTTGATCCGTATTACCAATGATTAACTGATGAGCGCTCAAAACTGGAAAGTCAGCCAAACAAAATCCGTGTTTCGAAAAATTGCCATGGGAAGCTGGTGGAATGCGGGCGATCCCTCGGTGTACGGATTGATCGAAATTGACATGACTAAGACTTTGGATTTTTTAAAATCCCACGCACAATTTTCAAACATCACTCCTGCCCATTTAGTCGGTAAAGCCATATCCATTTGTTTAACCGAAAGGCCCGAAATCAATGGACTGATTCGCTGTAACAAAATTTACCAAAGATCCCACGTGGATTTGTTTTATCAGGTCAATATACCTGGCAAATCCCCTGACCCAGTGGGCACTGCTGCATTGACCGGTTGTACAGTCAGACAGGCTGAAAACCTAAGCCTTACAGAAATCGCGCAACAACTGCACACCAAGGCCTCAGCACTCAGACAGGAACAAAGGGGTGAGCTGACCCATTCAATTTCAGTGCTGTCCAAGGTTCCTTGGTCATTGATGAAATGGGTTTTAAATATTTCAGCTTATATAAATTATGATTTAGGGATTTCGATGGCCTGGGCAGGAATGCCCAAAGACGCTTTTGGATCCTGCATGATTACCAACGTGGGCAGTTTGGGTTTAGAGGTCGCCTGGGCTCCACTGATACCCTTTACACGGGTTCCGCTATTGTTAACTGTGGGAGCCGTGCAAACCAGACCCGTAGTTGTAAATGATCAGGTTTTGGCCAGGCCCACGGTAAAAATTGGTGTGACCTTTGATCACAGATTTATGGATGGAGTCCACGCAGCTGCCATGAATCAAAAATTCAAACAGGTTTTTGAAAATCCAGAAAAATATTTTTTATGAACACAGACAGTTTTGCATTTTTAAACCAGCTGCCAATTAACATCGATGGTTTACACATTTTTTCAGTTTATTTTATGACTGGCGTAATTTGGATCATTCAGGTTGTCCATTACCCATTAATGTCCAAAGTTCACCCTGATTTTTTTGCAGAATTTCATCTAGAACATTCCAACAAAATAACTTACGTCGTTGGGCCCACAATGATTTTACAATTGGCAACCAGCTTTTGGGTCAGTCAGTTTAATTATTTATGGTTGGGACTAAGCCTGGCAAACTTTGCCTTAACCTTTTTAGTTTCAGTGCCCATTCACAATAAACTGGCAACCACTTGGAATCCCGAATTGCATAAAAAATTAGTGTTTACCAATTGGCCCCGCACCCTGTTGTGGTCTGCCCACAGCCTGTTGCTTTATTTTGTGTTTTTTAATTCTTAAATAAATCTAAGGTGCAAACCAACACAGTGGTCGCGCACCACTGGGTTGCACATCTGATTTGCAAGCGCCCACATAAAGTTCTGAATCGCTAAGGTCTTGATTTGAATCCGCTGTGCAAACACTGGCGTTAAAATAAGTATCCAATCGGCACTGCGCCGGAGGATGTGATTGCACCGTTCTGCTGGCTTTGGATCCATCTGGTGTTGAAAAATCAGGAACTCCATCGCCTCTTAATTCGGCCAACAGTTGTGCTAAAGGCTCAGATGCCATGGCTGAACGGATGCAAATCAATTGCAACGCCCGATCTGTGTGTTGATGTTCGCAGGATTCTTTGACTAAGGGTTTTACTTCCATATTGTTAACAACGGATTCATTGTCTTCATCTGCAAAAAGTTTTCTCAGACATTTGAGTGTGGCAAAATAATCTGCCTCGCCCTCGACCGATGCCCAACTGTTCATCCATCCGCTGATTTTTGGGATGCCACCTAAATGATGACCTAGTTCATGACAGGCAACCACTGCAAAACTGTCAGACGTCATCAACCGGTGCCTGGCCATTCCACCAAACATATTGACGTACCAACTGTTCCACCAACGCGAAGCCGAAGCATTCACAGTACCGTCAGTCCAATTTTTGCTCATCACCAGTGTGCCGCCTTTGGCTTGGATGATAGGACTATAAATAGATTCTAGCTTATTGAGCACATCGTTAAATTGTTGTTCAGAAACTCCGCCGGCATTTTTATCATCAACACCAATCCACAAATCATTTTCTGGCATAAATCCCTGGCAATGGTGATTTGATCTGTGCATTTCAGTTTGCCCGCTGGCTAACAAAATAAATCCACTTATTAAAATTTTTGTAACTAATGACATTGTCCCTCCGTGCTTAAGTATTGAATGAACCCCTTTTGATTTTACGAATGCAGGCTTTAATTGACAGAGTTTTTAGGGACTTAAACATAAGGTCTGGACCTTTGGCTGGGATTATGATTCCATGGATCAGGTCAACCAGTTGGCTGATTAAATAAAAACCAAGGACTTTATATGTGCCCATGCGGATCTGGATCAGAATATCAAAACTGCTGCGAACCCTTTATTATGGGAAGCGCCTTTCCAACCACCGCTGAACAATTGATGCGCTCCAGGTACACGGCTTTTGTTAAAACCGAAGTTAAATATTTAAAAAGCACTTTGGCCCACGAATCCCAATCCGATTTTGATTTTGCAGACACACTCAGATGGGCCAAAAAATCAAAATGGAAGGGCCTTAAGATTTTAAAAACTGAAAACGGGCAATCTGGCGACACAAAAGGCATGGTTGAATTTATTGCCACCTACACAGTCGACAGCCAAACAATAGATCACCACGAGGTCAGTCAGTTTAAAAAAAATGATGAAGGCCATTGGGTTTTTGTGGACGGCGAATCCCACACTCACAACGAGGGCGAAAACCCCCATCAAGCAAAACCACAAACAGTGGTTCGAGCTGCACCCAAGGTCGGCCGCAATGATCCCTGCCCCTGTGGCAGTGGCAAAAAATTTAAAAAATGCTGCGAGATTTCTGCTTAAACAAAAGCTCTAGGATGTTAGAACTTCATTCATCAAAGTTAAGAATTTTATTTTCGACCGATAGGGCCTTGAAATAAAAAATTAATCTAAATTCCAGTAAACATTTTTGTCATGAGGTGTTGTCACTAGTCTGATCCCGTCATAATTGACTGTGATCTGCTTGGCCTTATAAAGCCCACCTAAAGCGATTTTGTATTTCTTTTTGCTAAGGCCAAATAATTTATGGATTATTTCTGACGAGGTTTTGTCATTGATCGGTAAAAACCCACCCTGGCGGGTCAGCTCTGACAAAATCCTGACCCCGTGTTCCTTGGCCCCCAGACTGCCAAAGGGTTGCAACTGCAGATCAATCATTCCGTCTTCGCGGATTTTTTTGATGTAGCCTGGGCATTCCTGACCAGGTCTTAATAATTCAAAAATTTCCGAATGATACAAAAGCCCTTCATCGACCTGATTGATTTTTGCCACAAAACCTAAATCGGTTTTGCGTAAAATGACTAAATTGACTTTTTGTCCCAGAATGTATTGAGCGTTCATAAGGCGCAATCTAAGTGTTTATCGAAATTCACACAATACAAAATTTAAAAGCACCCCTGAAAATGGAAAAAAAGCCCGGTTTTTAAAGCCGGGCTTTTGACGAAACAGAACTTCCCCTAACAAAATTTCAAGCTTAGAAAGCCTATCGAACTGTGATGTGCATATTTTGGATTTGAACGCTGGCCGAGAAACCTTTTGCGTCTTTGCCAATCAGACCAAATTCAAAACCCAAACCGCCACGGCCGCTAGCTGCAAAAGCAACGTCAGCTTCAACGCCCTTAGAAATCAAGGTGACACCTGCTGATAAACCCAGTGCGTATTTGTCAGCTAAAACCATTGGGTTTTTAACTAATCCAACACCGATTGCGATCATGTCAATTTCTTCAGTCACCGAATAACCAAGGCCTAATCCCAAGCCTTTGATTTTAACATTCACAGGAATGTTAGCTTCTCGGGATCCATCCACTGTTGTGCATGACAGTGTGCCTGGTCCTTTCAGGTATTTAGTAGCCAATACCAAACCGACTTCTTTACCAGTCAGTTTCGCATTCAGGTCGCAGCTCCACAACGGACCATCAACGGCCATAGCAGAAGAAGCAGCAAAAACAGTAGCTAGTGTAACGATTAAATTTTTCATAAGTTTCCTTTCTTGAAGCTTAGTAATTTAAGCTTCGTTTATGTGTTTAATCTTGAAACCAAAGTTATCCTTGGTCACAAAACCTTACAACGAAAGGACCTGACAGAAATCACAGATAGATGTCAATTTTGGGAAAGGGTCTGATCTAGTGGTTTTAAAAACTAATTTAATACTTGTGAATTAATCAGATGGTAGAAACTAAAAGTCTGCTTTGGGGCAGCGGATCCGCTTGCCCTGCAGTACAAAGGGTTGGTGAGTTGGTATTTCGATAGAACCATCAGCATCTGATTCAATATTTCCAACATCAAAATAACTGGTGGTCAGTTCAAGAGTTGCAGAATTGTATTCAAAATTTCCACCGTCATCATCAATCGAACAATGCCATTTGGTTTTTACGTGTTCACAATTAACATAGCCATCATTATCCAGGACACCCGAATCCTGAACGATCAAACGAACTAAGGCTGATTTTTTAGACGAGGTTTTTACCGGAGTCGCAATTATAAAAGTTCTGATATTTTTTGATTGTAAAAAATTGGGTTTAAACTGAACACATTTATTTTGCGCAGACCAAACTGTGGCGGAAACCAAAACTGTAAGGGCAAAAACAACAAATGATTTCATAAAGGCTCCGAAGGGTTTATTGACAGCAAAAATAATTATCGATCACTGTTATCAGGGATAGGCTGTATTAAATCAATAAGGGCCATATTAGGATGTAGAAAATCCGTAAGGACTATTTACCCAAACTGTCTAAAAACCTAAAATACATATCGGCAATGGCGTCTAGTTCCATGTCGGCTTTGCATTTACGGCATTTTGGGGGCGTGATTGCACCCTTCTGGGTTTGCTCGGGGGTAAAATACAGGGATTCAGACACATCACAGTTTTCGCAGATAAAGGGCACTTCGAATGTTTGTATCCGGCTGTTTTTAGGAAAAAATCCACTGACTGTGTTGGCTTGTAAAATCAAAATTTTGGGGACTTGGCTTAATTGCACTGACACCTGGGGGCCGATGGATTTGGTAAACTTAAACCAGGTTCTGATTCCCACTGAATTAATCCGCGACAGTTTTTCCAGATTCAATTGTATATCTGATACCTGAGAATCATCCAGCAAAGGGATTTTTGCGTCTTCGTTTAAATAACCAAAAAAATGATAGATCCAAGTGTTTCCAAATTTCTGAACTTCGACCTTCAGGGTTTTCATACCCTATTGTCTGAAATATCTGCAGATTATTCAAGATCCAGGATCAGATAGCTTCTTAATAAGATGATAACCAAACCGGGTTCTGACTGGATTTGATACTTCCTTTATTTTTAAGACTTTGGCTGTCTCTAAAAAATCTGGATCTAAACGAGACTCTTCGACACATCCTAAATCGCCCCCTGATTTTGCAGAGGGGCAAACTGAATATTTCTGAGCCAAAGTTTCAAAGGCCTGACCTGATTTCAGTTTTTTTACCAGGTCTTCGGCTTCGTACTTATGCTGCACTAAAATATGAGCTACGTGAATTTTCATGTTTAAACAGTAGCACTATAATTTCAGACTTAGAATAGCAATTACTTGGTGTTAGCTTTACCCAAATTGCAGGTACTAAAGCCAAAAATCGTATAAGCCGGACAGCTGCCCATCAGACCTGTCAGCAATGGGACAACCCCTAAAAAAAATAAAGGATTTGCTGGGCCAACAAAGGCCATTGAAATCAAACCCACACCAACTACCACTCTGATGATTCTTTCGATGGGATGAACATTCTTTTTCATAAATACCTCCGGTATGTATAACCAAATATTAACATCGGGCTTTGAGACTTAGAATGTATATTAATTTTGGTGACTAATTGTCCCTAACAGCACTGATTCGGGTCATACTCGCACACCGGCAACCAATAGAATAGTCCCCATAATGTATCCCGTGGGCCCTGGTCTGATAAAACACCGTCGAATACTTTTGCGGCCACAATCCCCCATTAAAAAACCCCCTGGGGGCTGGTGCCTGATCAAATCGTTTTGCAGATTTCCATCCATTGCCTTCATGGGTTTCCAGGACCCACTGCCCCAACACACCAACCATATCGCGAACTCCAAAGTTTGAAACACAATTTGGCCGCAGCACTGACCCAGGAATGTAATTAAAATTTCGCTTAAGACATTCGTTGGAATAATTTTCGGATGCACAGGGATTGGGAATATTAATATCACAGTCTTTAAATTGGGTGCCGTTGGCTGCCACCAACCATTCATTATTGGTGGGCAGATCGTAGCCTTGGCTTTGGCACAAACTCTGACAACGATTGCGCGAAAAGTTTCCGTCAGGGTTCCCCCAAAGGTCTTCCCTCAAATTTGTGTCTATGCAAAAGTTCACTTGGTATTTCGTGCTGCACACCCAAGTCATCTGTCCTGGGCAAGGAAACTTCCCGTAGGTTTCAATAAATTGTGATAGGGAACAGTCAGCATGATTGGTAAATGGTCGATTGAATTCATATCTGAATCTGTTGGCTTTATTGTTGACCCAGTTGCAGGTCCCCATTGATTGACAGCCTTGTTCCAGATCCCATTCTGCAGCCATCGCCATAGCTGAAAACAGTATCAGGTTTAGACAAAACAAAAGTCGCAAAAAAAATCTCCTGATGATGGGATCATCGAATCCTTGATTTAAACTGGTACGCTTTCACCATTATCAATTTATTTAGCCCTCAAATCGACTGACATTTGTTACAGCCACACCAATGTCCAGAGGGCTTTCTTGATACAGTTTCATAAGAAATCCTGACAAATTTCTGGGTCATAAAATTTATTAAGATTCCGATAAGAATTATCTAGACCCTTAATCAAAAGGATTTATCATGAGCGATATTTTAAGTGCCGAAATCAATAAAATACCTGTCGAGACTTTTATGAATGCAGAGGTCATTTCGGTTAGCCAGCTAATGACAATCCGAGAAGCCATCAACACCCTTAAGGACAAAAAAATTTCTGGCGGTCCTGTGGTTGATAGTTTAAACAAAATCGTGAGCGTCATTAGTCAGGGGAATTTGCTCAGACTGGTGGTCCAATATGGGTTTGATAAAAAAATTGGCCAATGTATGGAGAAACTGATCCCCACTGAAAAACTGATCACTGTCAAAAAATCTGATTTGTTTATCGATGTCTATAAAAAGTTTTTGATGAATCCCATCGAGCGAGTTTACGTCACAGATGGTGGCGGCAAACTGCATGGCATCGTCACAAGAGCCCACATCCTGGAGGTCTTGATGAACCAGGGAATCAAAGCTTCCTAATCAGATCTGCCATTTTGTTTTTTTAAATATTTCTTTGTTTTATACCTTTTGAATACATCCAGCGAGCGCGACGGTTAATTTACCGCCGCATATCTGGTGTTGCATAAATACAAAGGTAATTTTTTTCACTATTTTTAGACACTCGCTAACGGCCGCGGGCTCATCTCTCGTATTGAGTCATTTAGATCAATCATTTTTACGATTAATAAATTATCATAAAAATGATTGATCTAAATGACTCAACACCAGATATGCCCCGCGCGCTCGCTGAATGTGTCTAAAAACAGTAAAAACAAATTACTTTTGCATTTATGCAATACGAGAGATGAGCTTGTGGCCGTTAGCGGGTATTCAAAAGGTATAAAACAAAGAAATATTTAAAAAAACAAAGTGGTCGACTTCTTTGGTAGTAAAAAATGGCTGCAGCATTTTTGTGGCGATTTCTGCCGAGATTCCCAAACCGCTGTCTGTGACACAGATTTGGACCTGTTCTGCCACATTAGAAACTTGGATTTTAATCCATTTGTCTGCATTGTTTTCAATGGCATCAATGGAATTGCCAATCAGATTCAAAATCACCTGCGAAATCTGTCCTGATCTGCAATCGATTTTTAAACCAATGGGACAATCAACCTGCAGATCAATAGAATTAAATCGAATTTTTTCTTTGCACAGTTCTATGCTTTCTTCGATCATCTGCGAAATATCAGCAGGCTGCCTGCGCCAGATTTTCAGACATCAACGACAGATCAGAATTAAATCGGTACAGAAAAAATCCAGTCACTATGCTGACACCCAAGAAATCTAACCCGTTAAATAATTGATAGGGAAAATTGACCGGATACCAATGATCATCAAACACTGGGATCATTTCTGCAAAAGTCACCGACCAAACTAAAACCGGTAGAGCCATTCCGATCAGAATCTGAAATTTTTCTTTGTAGTGAAAAATCAAAATCGGAGCCATCATAATCGAGATAAAAAAGTATTCTCCGTTAACGTCTTGCTTGAGACCAACTTTACCAGCCGCGGCCCCAATCAGCGCCATGGTGATAAATAAATACCTGGCCAAGGAATTATGATTTTTAGATTCTAAATAATAAATTAACGGACACAGGCAAATCAGATCCAGGTACATAATTGACCCAGCCAGCTTTGCCCCATGCAAAAAAAATCCCAAACCAAACAAAATCATCAAGCCAGACACGATAGTGTGCAGACTCAAAAACATATCAGTTCGTACGTGTGTAGATCGAAAATTCATTAATTTACTATCGGTTCTAAGGACTTAAAATCTTCCGATCCTTGGTCTAGGCGACTGAAAAACTCTATGACTGGGGACATCAATGAATCAGAATGGTAAAAATAATTTTAGCTTTTTTTAAACAGATTCTCGGCCAATTCGCGATGACGGTCCTTGGGTTTTTCTGTCGATCCACTGCTCATATCAAATAAATTATACTTTGCAGCGTCTTTATCCAATGGCTTTTGCGCTAACAATTGAACCACATGCTTTCCGTCAATCAGAGTCTCGTGATAATACAAAAACTTTAGTCCTGCGAAATCTTTGATCAGTTCGTTAGAATTAAAATAATAATTTTTGTAAGCGTCCTCTGGACCCAAAGCTTCAGGTTGTTCTTGCACCATCATGGATTCAACCAACAAGGTTCCACCCTGTTTTAGTGCCCTGATGATTTCATTATAATATCTGGGAAGCGGTGGTTTGAAATTTGTCATCACCACCGAATCATAGGTCATTAAACCCATCATAAAAAAATCCATGTCGACTTCCTTGGATTCGATGGAAACTTGGTTCTGTGTCGCCAATTGATTGATCTGATTGATTGCCACTGTGGAAATATCAACTGCAGTGACTTGAAATCCATTTTTAGCTAAATAAACTGAATTTCTGCCAAGCCCTGCACCGATATCCAAGACCTTGCCCTTTTGCAGCCTGGGCAGCATGGATTTTAATAATTCAGAGGGTCCGTCTGAATTTGGTTTTTCACTGTGTATTTTATCCCAATAATTTTTAGCTGTAGACATAGGGGCAATTTAGTCATTAAAAAATTAAAATGCAAAGCCTTTCAATTGAACCTTGCAATCCCCCTTTATGGGCTCATGGCGGTCACAAACAAACGCTGTTAGGATTTTTTCTACCTTCTGAAAAACTAAAAAATCGGGGCGAAATTATTAAAATCCCCTTACCCGACGGCGATACATTGGTTGGGCATTTTTATCAGGGTTCATCACAGATTATCACAGTCGCCTTCCATGGCCTGACTGGCAGTGCTGAATCCATTTACATGCAAATGACGGCCATTGAAGCTCTTAAAAAAAACCATTCGGTTTTATTGGTGAATCATCGCGGCTGTGGATTGGGCAAGGGGCTTGCCAAAAATCCTTACCATTCAGGTCGGGGCGAAGACATCAGTCAGGTGATTTATTATTTAAGACAGCACCAGCCACATAAAAAAATATTTGCTGTGGGATTTTCGTTAGGGGCTAATGCACTGCTGACCTTGTTAACAAAAATCCGTGGCCAACATCAGCCGGATTTTGCCATGGCCTTCAATGCTCCAGTGGATTTGAGTTCATGCAGCAAAAAACTAACCACCGGATTAAACCGTATTTACGATTACGAATTTGTTAGACTGTGCAAACAGGACATCAAACACCGCAAGCTTTTAACTGATCAGGATTTTAAGTTCCCACTTTTTACACGTCTGCATCACATCGATCAAATCTACACAGCGCCTGTGGGTGGATTTAAAAGTGCCGAAGATTATTACCGCAAATGCTCAACTTATAACAGCTTTGATCAGATCGAAGTGCCCACTATATTGGTAACAACCAAGGATGACCCATTTATTACTTGGGAACCTTATTTAAATGCTAAATCAAATCCCAATATATTATTGCACATCGAAAACCACGGTGGACACCTGGGTTACCTGACCCAAGACCGCAGCAGCCTGAAGCCAGCACGCTGGCTTTCAAAAGCCATCACCGCCGGCCTCTCGATAATCTAGCCGCTCAAGATCTGCAAAAGAAAATTTTAAAAACTGTATCCAAAAATATTTTTATATTTTTACATCTTGAGAATACATTTGCGAGCGCGCATGGCATATCTGGTGTTGTGTCATTTATATTAATCAGGTTTATGATAATTTATTAATCGTAAAACTGATTAATATAAATGACACA
>JBIKLL010000032.1:0-26474 GCA_044359815.1 Pseudobdellovibrionaceae bacterium | reverse complement strand
GTCAGCCTCTGTTGCTGCTGTGATTCTGCCGTAAGCATCCACTGTCAATGAAACAGCTTTTGCAGCTGTGGTTCCGTAAGTCGCAGCTGTCACACCGCTGGTGCCTAAGCTTAATGTCGCATTACCAGTAGCCGCTCCACCACTCAAGCCCGTACCTGCTGTCACATCAGTGATGTCACCGCTGGCAGATGCCGCTGCGCTAGACGCAACTTCATCCCAACCAGTTCCATTGTCGCGATAGATTTTACCTGTATCTGTAGCAACCCACATTCTGCCAGCTGTGCTTGCTGCACCTTTACCAGCATCAGTTCCTGCTTGAAACGAACTCACATAAGAAGTCGCACCAGTTCCTGCATTTTGAACACCATCAGTGATTCCAAAACCAGAAAGTGTTGTTGGATTAGTTCCCGCTGTTACACGGCCTTTTGCATCCACTGTCACTGATTTATAAGTTCCAGCTGTGACACCGCTGTCAGCCAATCTGATAACTCCTGCTGAAATTGTGATTCCAGATGTCGCAGCGTCTGTATCTAATTGCACGATACCTTTTCCTGAATAACTTGCGTCTTGATAAGCCGCGCTGGAAGCAGCAGTTAAACGACCTTGAGCATCCACAGTAAATGATGGAACAGCTGATGCTGATCCAAAGCTGCCAGCCGTAACTGCTGTGTCGGCTAATGAAACTGTCGCAGCACCCGACGTAGCTCCACCTGTCAGTCCGGTCCCGACCGCAACTGCTGTAATGTCTCCACCAGCAGCAGCAGAGGCCGCGATAGCTGCATCAACGTAAGCAACGTTGGCCGCAGCATCTGGCTCAGACGTCAATGGTGTCGTTACGTTTTTAATTTTTTTGCTTTGAGCATCCATCACATCTGAAGATTCATTCAACAGACCGATCAGATAATTTGCTTGGCCAGAGGTCATAACCTTGTAGGCAGTGGAACTTGCAGAGCCGACCTTTAAAAGATCTGAAGCACCGTAACCACCGATTTCACGAGCCTGCATTGCAAACGGAGTTGATTTAATCGCCATTGATCCCAGATTCAGTGACACTCCAGCAGAAGTGGTTACTGAAACTTCGATATCACGATCTAAGGTTTTTGAATTAGCTAAAAAGCTTGTTTGACCGGTCACACAACTGACAGCGGGTATAGCGTAGGCAGTTGATGCCGGAGCTGTTAAATCACTGGGTGGATTGATAAATACTTTTGACAGAGATGTTACTCCAGAACCGAATGAAGGAGAGCTACCCGCTCCGATTGGGATGGTGAACATACCATTGCTGACTGACAGATCTAAAGTTTGAGTTTCACTATAAAGCACACATTTTTCTGAACCCGAATTTCCATCGCCCAACAGACTAGAGGAACCTGTGATTTTGATTGTAAAGGTCACACTTGAATCATTTAAGGGAGTGCCATCAGGTTTTAAGATACGTCCGTGGTAAGTGATGGTGTCGCTGGAGCCGGCTTGAGCTTGTTGAGGCATGGTCAAAACTGCAAATTGCAAAATCACTGCGACTAACGCCAAAGCAGTTCTGGCAAGATCAGTCGGGACAGTTTCCAAAACCTTTACAGATTGGAATTGAGCTTTTTGTTCTAACACACGTACCTCTGCCCAGTCCATCGGCTAAATGTGGAATTTTCTTAATAGTATTTCTCGTACTTAGCCAAAGATTGACGATTTCTTGAGAAATTTTTGGGACATTCTTGATCTGATATGAACAGATATTCTCAATATGAGAATCTTAACCTATCTTTGCTTTTTCCTTTGCATTGTGTTTTGGCTTTTCGCCGACTCTGCGCGGGTTTGCGAAGTGTGTTTAGGACTTTTTGGTTGTGGACTTTTGGGTTGCGGACTTTTGTCTGGAATGTGTCGTTGGTGATGGTGATGGCGAAGGTGAGTTTTCTTGAAACTGTATCGATGCAGAGTTTTATTGGAGCTGCATTGATGCGGAGTTTTTTGAGAATTCTATTTCCCGTTTTCTATTTTACCGCCTTCATTTTTTCGCTCTTCCTTTTTCGAAAAATGATTTTCTAATCTCCCACTTCCGATTTCTCGCTTTTCCTGTTCCTAAATTTCTTTTCTTGTTTTTCCGTCTCCGATCTCTCATTTTTCCAATTCCTAAATTTCTTTTTCCATTTTCCAGCCTCCGATTTCTCGGTTTTCCTTTTCCTATATTTCTTTTCTTGTTTTCCCGTCTCCGATCTCTCATTTTTCCAATTCCTGTAATTCCTTTTCCATTTTCCAGCCTCCCATTTCTCGTTTTCCCTATTCCCGCACTTCTGTTTCCATTTTCCATTTTATCATTTTCCTATTTCATTAACCGGTTGAACATCATCCATTTTCCACTTTCAATTTTTCGAGCTGTTTTCCTGCTTCCTCCTTTTCATTGTTTTTCTGTGTCTTAAGACCCTGATGGCTTTAGATTTTTTTCAATCAATTCAAAGACTTTTGCGTTTTTTAAACTATTTAAATATATTGCCCCACATGAGTTCAATAAATTCTAAAAATGACCAGCAGTTATCATTTGTTCCAAAGCAGGATTTACGCTTTGTAAAGGCCATGAGCTTTGGTGGTAGCAAATTAAAAAACCGCAGAAAAATAGCTCGCCCTCTGATACCTGGAGCCATTCACCATGTGGTTTTAAAATCCAGTAAAGCCGTTGGATCATTAAGCTTCTATAAAAACAAAAATCTTACGGCGGCTTTGTTAAAAGACAGATCAAAAAGATATTTTATTGAAATCATTCAATGGGTAAACATGGGTAACCATTTACACCTGAAAGTCCGATTTAAAAACCGACAGAATTTTCAGAATTTTTTAAGAACTTTTGCCGCAATTTTGGCTCGTAAAATTACAGGGGCACACAGATCAAAATCCTTTGGCAGATTTTGGGATGGGTTGGCTTTTACCAGGATTATCACCACCAAATTTGAGGAGCTCGGATTGCGGGCCTATTTTGAAGCCAATCACCGGCAGCGCGAGCTTGGCTATGCGGCACGCACAGAATATCTGAAATCGTTCAATCAGTTTCTGTATCGATTGAAAACCAAACGAGCGTACTCGGTTAATTTACAAAAAGTAGTCGTACAAACATAAAGATTCATAGCCAAAATCATTTTCACTCCTGCGCCGGAGCAAGTGGGATTTTTTTAGATTTGGCTGAAACTAACTGCTAGGTTTTTTTGACTATTACCAATAAGCCAATCTGCCCAACACTGAGGACTCTGAAAAACACTGTGCCTGAAGGAGTATTTTCACTTTAACACCTGCAAAAGAAAATCACCGGCATCATTGAAAATTAAATACTATTGCTGAATCAATTATTTCTTTTTTAGTACAAGCTTGCGCAAATCAATCAACAACGGCTCTGAACCAAAACAGAAAAACTGTTGTGGGTCAGAGCGCGAATAAACTAAGCGACTTTCTTTTGTGCGGGAGCTAACAAACCACGCGACTGAAGCGTCGTGGTGATATCTTTCCAAAATGTCTCTTTCACTTTTGTTTCACTGGGTGACATTTTGATTTTTGGAAAATCTTGTTTTTCATAATGATTTGCAAAATCTTCTTCTTTGCAGTTTCTGATAATCTTGATCAGTAAATTAAAATGACCTTCGTTCATTGGCTTATTGTCGACCAACATTTTTCGCAATCCACCCTCAGGTGTCTGAGTCAAAAATTGATAAATGCTTGCGTAATCATAACTCATAGACCCTCCTCTGTTATTGTTGATTCTCTCATTATAATACAAAATTGGGGCGCCTAGAAATAGACCAGGTACTGTGTCTCAAAATGATCCAAACTGAACTTCAAATAAAAATCACGGCCCAATGAACAGGTTTATTTTTAGCAATTAGTCCAGTGCAGAGCCTTCCCACTGAATTTGCTTAAAAGCTGCAAGCTGGATCTCTGCGGAGTCTGGACGGCGGGAGGCATAGCCAGAGCGATATGTGCATTGATAGTAAACAGAGAGCTGTGGTCTTTCAAAAATACGCGGAGCTAACTAGAAGCCAGGCTTTTCCGGCAATGGTTCAGGAATTCTGAACGGGTTTCAGGTTGCCGTTTAAAATAGCCCCGTAAATCAGAGGTCGTCGTCGTGCTGTGACTGTCAGTGACCCCTCTAGCGATCACACAATAATGTTTGGCCGTCATGTGAACCGCCACGTGCTCGCTCTCCAGAGCTACCTGCAAACAATCGGCGATTTGTTTTGTTAATCGTTCTTGAACCTGAGGCCTTCTGGCAAAATAATTTACGATTCGATTTATCTTTGACAACCCCACCACTTTTTTTTGCGGGATGTAGGCCACAGTCGCAAAACCGTCGATGGTTTGAAAATGATGCTCACAAAGACTTAAGACCTCAATGTTTTGCACCAAAACCATCTGGTCATACTTCATTTCGTTTTGAATAACTGTAATCTTTGGAAAGGTCTCGGGATCCAGGCCACTGAAAATTTCATTCACGTACATTTTCGCAATTCGCTTTGGAGTTTCACGCAGGCTATCGTTTTCCAAATCCATACCCAGAGTTTTCATAATTTCAGTGAAATGCATTTCGATTTTGCTGATTTTTTCTGAATTAGATAAATTGTTTTTAACCAATGGCGTAGGTTCAACCTTTTGCAGTATTTCATTAATTAGGTTTTTCGATTTTGCGTCCATGGGAATACAGTTAGCTTCTTAAGATCTCAATGTACAGAAAAATCTGTACAGAAAAATCGACCCAAAAAAATAATCTCAGCTGGTTTTTTTAGACTTCCAAAACTGAGCCGCATGCATTGCCGAAACCACTGCGGCATTCATTGTCCCAATCCCGTCGGTCACAGCGTACTCGCCACAGAACTTCCAATGATCATGAATCTGCTCATTGGCTGGCACCAGCAAAGCTTGTTTGGGTTTTAAATAGGTTTTTCCAGATTTTGCCCATTTGTGTTTTACCCAATTGTGCAAATGAATTTCTTTGAAATTTGGCGTTTTACCAAAGACCTCTGCCAATTGTTTTTTCAACAATTCGCCTGCGCTTGCCGGCAAATCAGTGGCGCTCTTACCAAAATAAGTGGCTTGCAAAATCCCTTTGCTGTTTGCCAATTCATTTCTAAGCTCAAAAGGCCCTTCGTTCATATAAAAGCCTTGATTTTCAAACAGCCAATTTTGATTTTTAAAAAACTTCGAAGGCGGCAATTTATCAGTAGAAAAAGCAGTGATTCTGGATAAATCAGATGAGGCCGCAGATTTAACAAAAGTCAAAAATCCAGCGGGTAAATTCAATTCATCTATCCCCTCGATCTCTGCAGCAATTTTAAGTGGCAAGGCACATACAATTTGTCGAGCCTTAAATGAAACAATCTGATCAGCATTCTGAAAATACAGTTCATAAAAATCTGACCGTGGTTTTATTTTTACTAACTCATGACCCAGCTTGATTGTTTTTTCAGGTATCACTCCAGAAATTCTGTCAAAAATAGCCGTCGCTAAATTTTGCGCCCCGCCCTCAATCCTAAAAGCACTGCGGGCTCTGCCCATTTCCTTGAATTTATGCAGCAGCATCAAGGCATTGATTTCCTTGGGACTAACACCCCATTGCTGAACTGTAAAAGATCGGGCGTAATTCACTGCCCCGGAACTGATTCTGACACTCAATCTGGAAATCATATCCTCGATCGACAGATTATTAAAAATAACTGCCTTAGGAAAATTAAACTGATTGGCAGGTGTTAAAACTTCATTTGTCCGATTATAGATTTCAGAGTTTATTTTTGCCAACGCCGTTTGCAGCTCCAGATGATGAGAAGCCGTTTCAACCCATTGGCCATTTTTGTGAACAGTCAGTAATCCAGAAAAACTGTATTCATCCAAGCCTACCCTTAAATCTTTGGCCAAAGATATGATCGCAGATTGTGATGGGTAAATCCATTCACCGCCCAGATCAACGGCTCTGCCCGTATCTGCAAAATCATCCAGCGAAAACATCCGCCCGCCGACTCGGTTAGAACCCTCGATCAAAATATAGGGGATGTTGGCCTTTTTCAGCTCCAGCGCGGCTACTAAACCAGATATCCCTGCACCCAAAATAACAACACGGTCAGTGAAATCTCTGGTTTGCCCTAAATAAAAATTATCTATGGTGGAACACCCAGAAACCATCCAGGCACCAGCACCAACCCCTACAGATTTTAAAAATTTTCGACGTGATTTATCCACAGGTTTCAGTGTAAGAAACAAATCATGTCTCAGGCAAACAATCTTCAGCTGATTGATAATATTATTTCAGATCTCAGCCAGCACAGGATCAGCCTGCAAAAGAATGCATTTGATGAATTGTTCATCCAAAACATCAGCCAGTCTTTTGACCAACAATTTCAGCAAGGCCATTTTAAACCCGCTCAGATTGGCAGATTGAACACCCAAAGCCTTAATACCCAAATCAGATCTGATTTAATCTGTTGGATTGACCAACTGCCCGAATTTGAAAACCAATTTATAAATCCCTTTGTCAGCGCTTTGAATCAGCAACTGTTTGTGGGAATCAATGAATATGAATTTCATTTTGCACAATATCAAAATGGAGCTCAGTACGAACTTCACCGCGATCAGCACTCAAACAAACAGGGACAGACCACAGAGCGAGTATTTACTTTAATTTTATATTTAAACAAAAATTGGCAGGAATCTGATGGGGGCCAATTAGAGGTCAGTGATTATGGTGTTGTGCAGCCAATGTGGAATCATTTGGTGGTTTTTGACTCTGCACAATTTCCGCACAGAGTGCTGGCTTCAAACTTTGTCAGACGCAGTTTGACTGGCTGGTTGAAGCGTAGGACAGTCTAAAAAAATGTCTGTTTCAAAATTATTAAGACTCGTATTTTTTCACCGGCTGCAGGCTCGTTTGCTGATTTTGCTGGTTTCATTGCTGGCCACAATTATTGGGCTGGCGGGTCCCTATTTTCAAAAACTTTTTATAGACGATTTGATGTCACCAGAGTGGATGCTACAGGCATCAGCTTTTCATGTAATGGCTGGATTTTTTTGTTTGTTTTTATCATTGGCACTGAATGGCCTGACAAACTTTTTAGGCATGAATGAAGCCGTCATCATGCAGGGAATCCTGGCCAAAAAACTGTACGAAAAGGTGCTTTTACTTAAAACAGACAGTCTCAAGGGCCGCAGTGTCGGCGAATTCGTCAGCGTGTATGCCACAGACATCCCCCACGCCACAGTGTTTTTAGAGCAAAGCTTACCAGTAGGTGCTAATATTTTATTTCCGCTAATTATCGCACCTATTGCCCTGATTTATTTATTTCATCTGCCCTGGACCCTAGTTTTTACAGTTTTATTTTTACTGTTTATTTTAAATGTTTTTATGGCCTACCGGCAAAGCGTGTATTTTTTCAGATTCAAAAAACTTGCTGCTGACCGAATCGCGCTGGTCAACGAATGGATTCAAAATATTAGGTCCTTAAAAATTTTGGGCTGGATAGACAGTTTCGAAGAAAAAATATTTAAAATACGCAGAATCGAAACCGGTAATCGCATCACCATGGTCACCAATGGGCAATCAATGAACAGCATCAGTTCATCGGCCACATTTTTTCTGAATATTGGTAGCCTGTATCTGATTATTTACAGTCAGGGTGACCAGGTTTCAGCCGGTACCTTAATGGCTTGTCTTTGGGTTATCGGGGTATTTATGACCAGACCCCTCAGGCAGCTGCCATGGTTTTTTACTTTTGTTTTTGATTCTTGGACATCGCTGACTCGAATTTCACAGTTTCTGTCCATTGAAAATTCTAAATCCTATTTTTTAGGAACTTCTAAAAACCAATTACAACCTGTTGTCTCAGACGATTTAGCTATCGATGTGGAAAGTTTGAATCTGGTCATAGAGGATCATTTGATTCTAAAGGATATTGATCTGAAGATTAAAAAAGGCTGGTTTGTCTGCGTTGTGGGCGAGGTCGGCAGCGGTAAGACTTTGCTGTTGCTATCATTACTGGGCGAAACCGGAGCTCAGTTTCAGAAATATTTTATCGGCAAAAATGATTGCCGGCTAATTTCGCTTCAGCAATTAAAACAATTTTTTTCTTTTGTTCCTCAAGAAGGCTTTATTATGAGCAGTAACCTGCGCGACAATGTGGCCTTTAGTTATGATACGACCTTACAGCAGGACTTAAAAATCAATTCAGCATTGAGCTTTGCTCAGTTTGATTCAGTTGATGAAAAAATGCCTCGGGGTCTGGATACCGAAATTGGCGAACGCGGGGTGAATTTATCTGGGGGCCAAAAACAGCGGGTCAGTATCGCCAGAGTGGATTTTTTAAAGGCACCTATTATCATGTTGGATGATTGTTTCAGCGCATTGGATATCGGTACCGAGGAAAAATTGCTACAGCAATTAAAACTTTGGAAAAACGAAACCATATTGCTGTCGACCCACAGGCTGAGTGTTTTAAAAAATGCCGATCACATAATTTTTCTTAAGAATGGCAAAGTCCATTCGCAAGGAACCCTGTCACAGTTGCGCAAAGAAAAAGACTTTAAAGAATTTATTAAACAAACTGAACTAAAAGAAGCCGAGACCACCTAAAATGCAAGAATCCGAAAGTCATTTTACAGGCAAATATTCAACATCAGTGTTTCGAACACTGGGGTTTGCCTATTGGCCCTATCGTTATTATATCGGATTGTTTTTGCTGATTGGGTTTTTAGGCCGGTTGGTTATTTTGGCAAATTCCAATATCGTTGGCTTTTGGATTGATTCGTTTTGCAAATCCACGGATAGCTTTCAGTGCCGTCCCCTGCCTGGTGTTTTTTCGGAATACAGATCAGCAGATTTTTTAAATCTGATGCTTTGGGTATCGCTGTTTGGATTTATTGCTACTGTTATTTTTAGAGTCGGATTTTCCAGGCTGTCGGCACTGGCCGTCAGCAGATTGTATGACGAAACCACCGTCAGGACATCCAGATATCCCATGAAATTTTTTGATAACACTCCGGTTGGCAGGATCGTCACGCGATTTTCATCGGATTACGGAAATATTTTTAGGTTGTTTGGTGGTCCCTTGGCAGAGTTTTTTGCCATATTGTTTGATCTGATCAGCATGGTCATCCTGGTGACCATCGCCCATCCGATATATCTGATCCCTGTGCTGATTTCAGGTTTTTTAAATTATGTTATTTACAGAAGCAATCGGGATCGCCTAAGAGCCCTCAGGCGCGAACTGTCTGAAAATCGTTCGCCCTCCATAGCCCATTTTGCCGAGACCTCTCAGGGCGCCAGTACAATCAGGTCTTTTGTTAGCGAACGCAAGTTTCAGCAAAGGTTTGAGCTGCTGGATTTTAATTTTCGCGAAAAAAAAATGCAAACTACCAAACAGGTCTTTTTATTTTCCCTGCAAATGAATTCTTTGACGGCTTTGCTCTTTTTACTGACCGCTATGGTGGCTGTTTTTGTTTTGCTGAAGGGCTCTGTATCACCTGGAGCGCTGGCAGCAGCCATCAGTTTTGTGGTGTTGTCTGGCGCCACAGTTCAAATGTTTTTTGAATGGATGGCTCAGTTTGAAGAGGCCATGGTTGGAGTCGAGCGCTTGGATGATTACATCAACAAGCCTCTGGAAAAATTTGCGGTTTTGCCGGCTGGTGTGCAGTTTCAAACACCTACCAAAATCTATACTCCCGCCGAGCAACAATCAATTTTTCAACAAATGCAAAAATGGCCCAAGGCTTTACCCATCAGTTTTGAAAATGTCTGGTTTAAATATTCCGGTGATCTGCCTTATGTATTGAAGGACTTGAGTTTTAACGTGAAAGCCGGTGAAAAACTGGGAATCATTGGCAAAACGGGATCAGGAAAATCCAGCATCATTCAAACTCTGTTCAGTTTGTACCCGATTGAAAAAGGCTCAATTAAAATATCGGATCATCATCCAGGAAACACAGATCTGAATTTATACAGGTCGCTGATTTCGTATATTTCACAGGACCCAGTTTGTTTTCAAGGAACTCTCAGAGATAATTTGTCCTTGAAGTGGGAGCAGACAGATGAAGAATTGATTTCAGCTCTCAGGATTGTGGGCCTTGGTCATTTTGCAACCCCCGAGGGCTTGGGGTATTTGATCGAGGAAAAGGGTCGCAACCTGTCCATGGGCGAACGTCAGTTAATCAGTTTGGCCAGGACCTTGTTGCAAAAATCCCCCATTGTAGTCTTTGATGAAGCCACCAGTTCCATTGATCCACAGTCAGAAGAAATTTTAGTTAAAGCTACGGATGATTTTTTTGAAGGTAAAACGCGAATTATTATCGCCCATCGTTTGTCGACATTAAAAATTTGTGATCGAGTTTTGTGGCTTAAAGAAGGAAAGTGTTATAGACTGGGGCCGGCTGCAGAAATTATAAAGGAATTTGAAACCGATGGCCGAACAGGACGAAAAATCTGATTCAATAAAAAAGCCAGCTTCACAAAATGAAGGCGCGCCTGCGCTGGATGATTCTATGGTTAAAACCGAGGATCAATCAGAAATTTTTAATTTGTCGTCCAATTGGAGCGCTCTCACTCACCAAGAACGTATCGAAAAATTTGCTGCCCTACGCAGAACCGATGCCGAGGAATTGTTTTATAGCTTGAATGTGCATGATCAGGCAGAACTGATTGCCGAAGCCTCTGCGCTGGAAAAACGATCTTGGGTCAGATTGCTGAGCCCTGATGACGTAGCCGATTTGATTCAAGAGCTAGGACCGGATTCTAAAGAATCAATTTTAAGTTTATTGGATAACCAATCTCGCCGCGAAGTCACAGCACTGTTGGCTTATGCAGAAGACCGCGCCGGTGGATTGATGAATTCCAGATTCGCCAGACTCAGGCAGGACATGACCGTTGATGAAGCCATTAGCTATTTGCGAATCCAAGCAAAGGCTCAGGTTGAAATTATTTATTACGCCTATGTGCTGGATGCGGATCAGACACTGTTGGGCGTGGTTTCATTCAGGGAACTATTTTCAACTCCTCATCAGAAAACCATCAAAGAGGTGATGAAAACCGATATCGTCAAAATTCCGATTCAGCTTAATCAAGAACAAGTCGCCAGGATTTTTCAAAAAAATGATTTTTTAGCCATTCCAGTAATTGATGAATGGGGTCACATGAAAGGGATCGTTACCTACGACGATATCGCCAATGTTATTCAAGAAGAAGCCACCGAAGACATTCAAAAAATCGGGGGTGTTGAGGTTTTGGATGCACCTTATTTAAAAATCGGAATGCTTCATTTGATCCGCAAAAGAGCAATTTGGCTTTTAGTGTTGTTTGTGGGGCAAATGCTGACTGCAAACGCTATGGGATATTTTGGTAGCGAAATCGAAAAAGCTTTTGTGTTGGCGCTGTTTATCCCTCTGATTATTTCTAGCGGTGGAAACGCCGGATCGCAAACATCAACCCTGATAATTCGCGCAATGGCACTGGGTGAAGTCCGCATGATGGACTGGTGGCGGGTTTTGGGCCGAGAAATAATTGCGGGCTTGGCTCTGGGATTGATTTTAGGATTAATAGGCATGATCAGGATTTGGGTGATTCCACCACAGATGGGTAATGCTTCCACTCACATTGGACCGCTGACATTGACCGTGGGATTGGCCGTTGTGTTTGTGGTGTTGTGGGGAGCCATTGCCGGCGCCATGCTGCCCTTTGTTCTGAAAAAATGCCGACTGGATCCTGCTGCGGCCAGCGCACCCTTTGTAGCAACATTAGTCGATGTCACAGGATTGGTGATTTATTTTTCAATTGCAGCTGTCGTGCTGCGCGGGAAATTACTATAAAAGAGACCGTACGACTTTTTCTGCCCATGCAGCGTTATAACTTTATTACTGGTATCGTAAGCTGCGCGGATGATTATCTTGAAATCACGCAGGCCATGTCAGCTTGAAATTCTTCGTAGCCAACGATAATAATTTGCACCGCAATTTCAGAACTGGTTTTAGTGATCATTAATGTTCGGGTTCTGCCGTCATCTGAATCAAAGTTTTTACCGGTAAAAGTTTTTACTGCGCCAGAATTGTCGTAGACATATTTTTTATCCAGAGAAATCGTCATGGATTGCAAAGAAGCTGGCATAACAAATCCTCGATCGCCATTTGGACCCAGCAATTCGATTTTTGCCTGGCCATACTCTTCTTCTAGGCGAACTTTGCAAGTTGTATGGTGGAAATCGTTTTGTTGTCCCAAAACTTCGGTTCCACCTAAAATTCGGGTCACTGATTTAACAACTTCTTTGCCAGTTATGTTTTCTTTGGCAAAAGCTGAAGCTCCAACAAAAACAAAAAGCGCTGCAAAAATAGATTTGAACATAGAGTTCTCCTATTAAATTAAGTTGCTAGGAATTTACCCATCATTGAGTTAAATCACAATGGCGAAAAATTACAGCATTTCATTTTAAGTAGACATACACAGCAATCGAAAGAGTCGCGCTCTAATCAAAAGTTATAGATCCCATCAATTTCAATATTGTTTGAAGCATGATAATCCTAGCTCCCCACTTTCCCCGGGGAAAGTGAATGCTTGTTTTACCAAAACTTCAGTTAGAATATATAAATTTAAGCCTTCAATTTAAAACTCAATGAGCGGCTTCGGTCGAAATTTGCCACCACTTCAGATGGTATTGTTATTGCTAAATGACTCTAGCAGGGCCCATTTTGGCTCTACTAATGGGGGAATCAATGAAAAAACTGTTAATGGCGTCTTTTGTAATTTTACTTCTGGGTTGTGATGACAAACATTTAACTGGGCTTAGTGGTAAGCTCCATCTGGGTGAGGCATTAAACCTTATAATGGATAAAAAACCTGTCCCCGTTCCAGCTGGGATTTATAAAACCAACCTTGATGTGGAAGATGATCGCATAGTCCTAAGAGTGTTTCCCGAAAACGATTACGGCAGTAACAATCAAATAGCAGTTTTAAAAATGAAGGTTAAGGTAAGGCCAGATAAAAGCGGTCGGTTCTTTGTCCCTGCCGATCAACTAAAACAAAATTTTGGGCTCAATGGGCAAATCTCTAAAGACTATGAACAATCTGAAACCTATCAGAAGGATAAACACTGCATCGTAGACCGTGAATGGGCAGGGGATGAATGCAAGACCACTTATGAGCAGGTTCCGTGCAATCCGCCAGCTGCGGGCAAAACCTGCGAGGTCGAAAGACGTGTCTGCCATCCTATTTACAGAAACGTTTACGGATATGTCACTGTGACTTACTACGATGACATCACTATCACGACGATTCAAAGTGATTTGTTAGATCCTTCAAATCAAAGAAACATAGGCAAATTAGTTTCTTCTGGTACAGTCAGAGAACAAGTTCAAGTTGGTCGCGATGGCTGTTTGGATAATTAATTGCAATTTTCAGAGCAGTAGCGGCGTAGTAGTATTTCGATCCTTTGGATTGTAGGGTTAAAAGGTTCTGTCTGATCTGAAAAAATTAGACTGTGGCTCAATAATCAATTACTTTAATTGAATGAAAGCATCAATTTTAGCCATCGGGACTGAGCTGACTCTGGGTCAGATTTTGAATTCAAATGCACAAACTTTGTCGCAAGCTCTTTTTAAAATGGGCTTTCAAATGCAAGCCCATTTAACTGTCCCTGATGATAAAAAATTAATGACTGAATCTTTGCAGTTTTTAATCGACAAATCACAATGGATATTTGTAACTGGCGGCTTAGGCCCCACAGTGGATGATTTTACACGTGATGTGATTGCCGAATATTTTAAAACTGAGCTCGAGTTTAATCCGGCGGCTTGGCAAAGGGTGCAGGATAAATTAACCTCTCGCGGAGTCCCAGTGCGGGAAGTTCAAAAATCCCAGTGTTATTTCCCAAAGGGAAGTCAGATTTTGACAAATTCCAAGGGCACCGCCGATGGGTTTTATGTAAAACACAATGATTTGAATCTGTTTGTGTTGCCAGGTCCCCCGAAAGAAATCGATGCCATTTGGCAACAGCACATTATTTCAGTGTTGATCGAGGCTTCCAAAGATTTTGATGCATTACAAATTCATTCTTGGGATCTGCAGGGTATAGGCGAAGGCGAAATCAGTCATAAATTGGCAGAAGAAATTAAAAACTGTCCCTTTGTGATCAGTTTCCGAGTTCACATTCCATTGGTGGAACTTAAACTGACCTATCCCCAATCACAAATGGCGGCGGCGAAAATCTGGATTGAAAAAATCCAATTAAAAATTCGTGATCATG
Organism: Pseudobdellovibrionaceae bacterium; assembly: GCA_044359815.1. GTDB lineage: Bacteria > Bdellovibrionota > Bdellovibrionia > Bdellovibrionales > Bdellovibrionaceae > JBIKLL01. The sequence continues at coordinate 12,237 of JBIKLL010000032.1, read as the reverse complement.
TTCTAGCTCAATAAGATATAAACAGCAGTGTCTATCTCAATCTATAGCACTGCTTGGCTTCTAAACTATCGATTGCTTTTGCGATTTCGATTTTTGCGGAAGCTTTTTCGCTCATTACTTCTACGTGTCTTTTTGGCCAGCGTTAAGTGTTTCAAATAGACAACAAAAAAACCCACTGAATTCGATCAGATCCCGATGTCAAACTTTTGGTGTTTCAAAAAAACCTGGGCACATGACTTGCTTTACTTGTGATCATACAGGGGTGAATCATGAATCAATTAGTTAACAATAAAAAATGGCTGTACGGATTGCTGCTATTGACTGCATTTTCATTAATGGGATGCCAACCGAATGTTTCCAGCGATCCCGTCGATGTCAATAGCCTGAGTGATACTGGAAACTGTGGAACAAAGTCACAGGTTTCCCAAACTCCATCAGCTCAAGAATCAGCAACAGCTGATCAAATGGCAGATTTGGCATTTGCAGCGGCACCCACAGATTTAGAAGTGTCTTGCAAACTAGCTTCTGAAGCCCTGAGTGTTGACCCAACAAACCAAAAAGCTTTATTGGTCGCAAGAATTTCTCAGTCGATCGACCACCTTGATGGGATTGCATATCAACTGTATGATTATGCAAACCGAAACAACATATCTCACAAGATGGTTCCCGCTACTGCAGATTCAAGTCCTTTTGTTAAAAGACTCTGGAGACCTACACTCAAAACCATTCAAAGTTTTGACGAAGTTCAAGATATTTTCTTAAGGCTTGCTCAGTTTTCCAAAAACCTAAGACTGTTTTTAGAAAACACAGATTTTAATTTCCAGGTAAAAGTTCTTTCTTCAATCAGCCTTAGCAAACAATTGAACTTAACCAGCGCCCAACTCAAGAAGCTGTACCAAGAATGCCGAATTGAAAAGGCAACAGGGTCTGCGACATTGGCAGGTTGTGACGAATTTAAAAACTTGATTGCAGTTTCCAGCCAAGGTTACCAAAACTTTGCAGCTGCTGAAAAACTGGCTCTGATCATGGGACTTGAAGGATATGAACTCATGATGATTTTCTATTCGACTTACAATCTGAATCTGGCCATTGAATTTTTGATTAATCCCAATCACCAGTCAATTGCCATGCAACAGGGTTCTGACTTGAATCAAAAAACCATGGCTGCACTGGTTGCAGATCCTGTATTTGGAAACGCTCGGGCTGGCAATCGAGGTGCCGATATGATTCCTTTGATCAAAAAAATTCATTCGGATTACATTCAAAAGAGAACTTTGGAATACGAAAGAGGCCGCCCAAATTGTATTGAAAAAGGTCTAACTGATTTGCAATGCCGAGAATATTACGAAATCGCCGGTAAGGCCTTTGAAGGACTCAAAATGTTTACGAGCAATCAGTACGTGAATTTTAGCACAAAAGTAAATGACGTGAATCGCGCCTACTCAGTCAATTACTTGAATATGTTTAAACTGCAATCGACAGTTAAAAACTTTATGCCGATATCATACGACAATTGCGGTAGTGTTACTGAAATGTATGATGGCACAATCGGATCAATTTTTGCGACCGACATTAATCCAGACATCGCTGCCTACGGACCTAGTTGTGCGAAATAGTCTTTTGTATGCACTCATTATAGGTGTTTTTACTTACGCGCCCCAGGCTAATTCCGGGGCTGCGTTAATAACGGGGTACAAGCTGAGTACTTGTGTTGATAAAGTTTGTTACCTGATTCAAGCCGAAAAATCCGAGATTTCCTACGATGGAAAACTGAGTTTGTTAAAAAATGTCACGGTGCAAATTCAGTCTGAAAATTCAACTGATTCGTTTAGTTCTGAAAAGGCAATCTTCAATTCGGAAACCAAGCTCTTAATCCTACGCGCGGACAAAAATCCAAAAATCCAACAAGCCTTTATTTTACCCTTTGATGTCTAAAAAGAGACCGTGAAAAGAGACCGTACGACTTTTTCTGCCCATAGTGCGTCAATAAATCTTTTTAAAAACAATTTTCCGAAACAAAATCCGGAGTACTTTGAAAATGCGGACTCGGATTTCACTATAATGCAGATTGAACTAGCATTGGTTTTGTAAGACCCACAGTATGGCAAAAAAGAAAAGAACTTTTACATTTCAATACCCAATTCATATCACCAATCGGTGTATTAACAGAGACTGGTTTTCCATGCCTCTTGAGGAAGTCTGGAATATCATGGAGGACTATTTGTTTTTAATACACAAAACCCATGAAATTAAAATTCACTCTTTTGTGCTCATGCAAAATCATTTCCACCTGCTTGCATCTGCTCCAAATGGAAACCTCAGTCTAGCTATGAGGGATTTTCTGGCCAATACAAGTTTGCAAGTCACGAAAGATTCCGGAAGACTTAATCAGCTGTGGGCCCATAGGTACAAAAGTTGTGAGATAGTTTCAGGAAATTACTTTCACAATACTTACAAATATATCTATCAAAATCCACTAAGAGCGGGCGTATGCCAACACGTTGAAAAATATCCCTACTCAACCTTAAGTGGGCTGCTGGGTTTTTCTAAGCTCATCATTCCACTGGAGCCAGACAGAATTCTTTTTGATGCAGATCTAACAAAAAATTTAAAATGGCTCAATACAATGCCATGCCAGTCAGATTCAGAAGCAATGAAAGTTGCGCTATCCAAACAAAAATATAAGCTTCCAAAAATAAATTCAAGACGTCATCATCTCGAAAATGACAAGCTGTAGACAGAAAAAGTCGTACGGTCTCTTTTCCGTTACACCCCGAAGAGGTGTTCTTTTTTGATGACGTCTTTGACTTCGCGGGGAACGTATTTTTCCCAAGTGTCGTCGCCTTTTTTGATAAGCCTCATCACCTGGTGTGAATGTACGTAATCAGAAATATCATCGCATCCTGAAATGTCTTTGATTTTACCCTGTTCAAAGAAAAACTCAAAAATCCTTTTGTATTTGCCTGTGTCCTTAAAGGTCGAAGCCGTCTGGCAGGTGTCTTTTGTTTTGTGGGGATATACATAAACCTTGGTGTTGTTTTCCAGAAGCTTTGAAAGCCCTTCCATCAACCCACCTTCTAAATCCTTGTAAAACTGATCATCAAATAATTTGTCCAATTGGTAAGCGCCAACAATCATGACCACGTTGCCCTCGGAATACTGCCGCACAAACCGCCTGAGCTTGTACAGCAAACTGAAATTTGAAACCAACACATGGCGCTTAAGCGCCGTCAGCGCAGTGACCCTGGATAAAAAATCTTTTTCGTCAATTTTTCCATCGTCTTCCAGCGAATTCATAGTCAGCTCAAACAAAACCATGGGATTTTCTTTGGTTGAAAAATCTGTTTTAAATTCTTCGACACCTTTTTCCAGCACATCGATGTGAGTTTTTGTAACAGGCTTAAAACTTCCCCTCTGAATGATGACGTCTTTTTTAAACAGAGTTTCGCTGGCAGAAACTATTTCACCATCTGGTCCAAACATCACGGCCTCGGCAAGGCCTCTTTTAACCAGCTCCAGATTTACCAAATGATTATCAATATGTTTCACATCAGGACCAGAAAACCTGATCAAATCAATGCTGACCTGACCTTCCTTTAAATCTTCCACTAAATTGGATACGATTTCGCGCTCATTTTTCAGCGCAAAGCACGCCGTGTGAACTAGATTAACTCCGACCACACCCAAAACCTCTTGTTGCAACAGCCTGTATTTATCCAGCATCCGCACATGCATAACAATGTCATTAAAAGGCCCCTGCGGTTTAGTTTGAAACCTGACTCCTAACCACCCATGGGTGTATTGCTTGATCTGATCCCCTGTTGCCACAGTGTCTGCAAAAGCAAAAAAACAGGTCTTATCACCACGACTTGCTGATAATCGTTTTTCCAGTAGTGAATATTCTTTTTCAAGCATTTTCACCACTCGGGATTCGCAGACGTATCTGCCGGATTTTTCTTTACCGTAAATTTCGTCACTGTAAATCATGTCATAGGCTGACATGGTTTTTGCGATGGTCTTTGAAGCCTGCCCGGCTTGAAAGAAAAACCTTGCGACCTCTTGCCCAGCACCAATTTCGGCAAAGGCTCCGTAATATTTTGGATCCTTGTTAACCTCTAACGCTTTTGCCAAGGTGTTGTTTGATTGCATTTAGTCCTCCGACTTTTTAACCCAACCGGTGATTGCTAGACTCATGGCTTTTTCAACTGGAATGTCTAATGCTTCCAATTGATCCTTGGGAACCAAAAATGTAAATCCACCCAAGCCATAGCTCATCGGAAAAAACACTGCCACGGTGTTTTTATGCTGATCCATTATCCCAGTTCCTTTGGACAATCTAATATCATCGAAATTCTCGCGAGTGACCACACCTAACGCGTGTCTGTTGTCAGGCAGCTTTACCAGCACAACGTTTTTCATCTGTTCGTGTTTATCGCGGGTAAACAAATTCATCAGATCTTTTAACGGAGCATAAATCGCTTTAATAAAAGGCACATCCCTAAAGCGAGCCTCGAGGGACTTTAAAAATCCTTCTGCCAAGTAACTGTTAAGCAGCAATCCAAATAAATAGATGGTCACCAAGGTAGCAATAAATCCCAGGCCAGGAACGTAGGCCTCTTTGGGGATTATGATTCGGATCAGAGAACCCAGCACGTTTTCCAAAATGATAATTGCCGAATAGGTAATATATATGGTCAGAGCGATTGGCAACAGTGTTACAAATCCCCGTACAAAAATGCGACTGAAATGACTCATCCTGATCTCCATCAATTATTCTAGATTTTTTCCTGTATCAATTTGAGAAATTTCGGATTTTTGCTCAACTGGACTGGACCTAGATCCGATAGATCTAACATGATGGCACGTAAGTTATGGTTCAGGCTCACCGTTTTGAGTCTAATAATAGGTGTTCAACCGCTCTGGGGTCAAAATTATGTCCCCGGGGAAGTCATTGTTAAATACAAGCCTGGAACTAATTCTTTAGCAGTCAGCGGAAAGATCTCTAGCAGTTTTGTGGTTCGTGGTGTTTACAGTTCGGTGGGTATGCAAAAGATTGCAATGAAGGGATCAGGGGATGTTCAGGCATTTATTGATGAACTGAAAAAAGATCCTAACGTAGAATTTGCAGAACCTAATTTTTATTTGTCAAAACCTATAGATGCTTCTGACAATCCTCAAATTTATTCGCAGTCAGATATGGAATCCATGAGCTCTAGTGGCAGCTACATCCAAACTTATGCCAATATTCATGTGCAAGAGGCTTGGGATGAAATGATTCCATTGTCACAAAATCCAAATCCAATTGTTGTTGCTGTTATTGATACGGGTGTGGATTACACTCACCCAGTTTTTACTGCTGCGAATGCAATATGGACAAACGCTGATGAAATCGCAAACAACGGAATTGACGATGATCACAATGGATATATAGACGACGTTAATGGCTGGAATTTCCACGCCAATACAAATGACCCCATGGATGACGATAATCATGGAACCCACGTTGCTGGAATCGTGTTTGGTATCAGCCAGGCTTTGACAGACACTTCTGCAGCTCGTGTTAAAATCATGCCTTTAAAATTTCTTGGTGCTGATGGCAGCGGGACCACATCATCAGCCATTGCGGCGATTAATTATGCTGTTAACAACGGCGCACGAGTGATTAATAATTCTTGGGGTGGCGAAGCTTACAGCCAAGCACTGCACGATGCGATCACAGCCGCCTATAACGAAGGTGTTTTTGTCACTGCTGCTGCCGGCAATTATTCTAGCAACAATGATTCAAAACCTCTTTATCCAGCTACTTACCCTGTGCCTGGATTAATGAGCATTGCGGCCTCAAATGATTTTGACAATTTGGCTTCATTTTCAAACTACGGAGTTTCAACAGTTCACGTTGGCTCACCCGGAGTTGCGATTTATTCAACGATTCCAAATAGTAGTTATCGATATATGAACGGCACCAGCATGGCAGCACCTTTGGTGGCCGGCATTGCTGCCATGATGTTTCGTGAGGCTCCGCAATTAACAGGTTATCAAATCAAAGCCTTGTTGGTTGGATCCGGTGAAGTTAAGTCCAATTTGGCGACCAAGCTTTCATCAAGCGCTCGAATCGACGTTTATGATGCGATCATGGCTGCGAAAAATGAAACTAACACGGCTGCTTATCAACCGTCTTATGTGGCTGCAAATGCTACGGGCCGCGGTCCAGACGGAGAAGTTTCTGGTGGCGGTGGTTGCGGAACCGTTAGATTAATTTCTGCAACGGGCGGCGCAGCCGGTGGTAGCAATGCTCTGATTGCCATTGTATTTGCAATTGCATTGGTCCCAGTTCTTGCTTGGACAATCCTGCGCTCTAGAATCAAAAAACCAAAAGACAATCGTAAGCACGAAAGATTTTTAATGAACTCTGCGATCACAGTGATGGCTGGCGGCCAAGAGCTTGTGGGTCAGATGAAAACTATTTCGGTTGGTGGACTGTCATTCAATGCCGAACAAATGCTGGAAAAAGGTGGAATCGTCACGATCAAAATCCACAGTCCAGAAGGCCAAGAGGAAATCCAAGTCCAAGGCCACATTGTTTGGTCACAGGCCAACGCTGCTTACGGAGTTCAGTTCGATCGCGCCCCAGTCTCCATCATCCAACGATGGACTAAGGGGCTTCTGAAAGCGTCGTAGTCGGGTCGGCTCTGCAGCAGACCTGCCGTTAAAAAGTATTATTTGGATAAGTGAATGCCGCTGCCCAGTTATCTGAGGTTATTTTGAATTTAAAAAAATATTTCTGTGATGTTACACCTTGTGAATACTTGCTAACGGCCGCAAGACCATCTCTAGTATTGATTCATTTAAATCACCACCATATATGACTAGCGCGCTCGCAAACATACATCAGAAGATGTGAAATCACAGAAATATTTTTTTAAAGTTTAAAATTACCGCGGGCAAGTGGGCAGCTGTGTTGGTAATTGTGAGCACCAGTGTTGATCTATCTCAAATCAGGTAAAAATTTTGCCATCTGCTGGCTTCCGAAAGACTGAATTGCAAATAGCTGATTGTGGCTGCGACAAACTAGTCGCAGGTTTTCTTGGGCCGTTTTTCCACCCAAGCCAATTGGCTGAATATGATCAATCTGCAAATGCATTCTGCATTCGCACCGTCGCTCTGTCAGATGATCAACAAACTCACACTGCCCACCTGACCTGATCCAAAGATTCTGTTTGAAATCCCTGGGGATGTATCGGTTCACTTTCCCCGGGATAGAGACAGCGCGTTGCGCAGATTTTTTCTGCGTTTCAGAGTTTGAACGTTTGGCCTTGCTATAACCTACTTTAGGTTTTTTTAACGGATCAACTTTTGTCAGTGCCAAATCCATCATCCAATCTATTATTTCGGCTGTGCTTTGGGTGTTTTTCAGCTCCTTCAGCCTTTCTAACTTTTGCTGCTGCGACTGGGTCATTGTGATTTTTAGCTCGTAAAATTCTGTTGCGATCGGCTTTAATGTTTCCCTGGATTGAACCAGTTTTGGACACAGTTCAATTAATGTTTTTTCTACGGTTCGCTTGGATTTACCCTCAAGCTTTTTCAAAAGATCCCGCTTTTGATCGTTGTTTCTGGCGATACCAGTGGCTTTAGATTCTTGACGAAAAAATGTTTGTGCCTGCGCCACTGTCGCCAAGGTCAAATGACCATTGGACAGTTTTTCTTCCACCTCAGGAATGTCGTTTACTAACCGCATTGCCGCAATCCTGCGGTGAGCCTGTGATTCTGAATATTTCAGCTCTTTGACGGCGTACTCAAACAATGATGGATATCCCCGCTTGGCAAAATACCTTCTGCGATTGATTTCTTGCAAGTAGTGCAAAATCTGTACGGTCAATTCGCGCTCTTGTCCCACCAGATTTTTGGTCTGCTGATCGAGGGTTTTATCATCTAGCTTTCTGATTTCGACGGACTGCTTGGCTTTTGGTATTGATTTAAACTCAGACGTTTGATTACTTTTTTCTTTCAATTGCACAACTTCGTACCTTTTTCCAGATTCTAATTTGCTTTGCGATCTCATCTCCATTTTTATCTTCATTCCTGACTGCAAATCATCTTGCATAGGATTCTGCGTTCTTGTTTCTAATTCAATGCCTCTGCTAATTTCAAAGTTTGTTTGCATGCTTGCTCCTTTTGATAAAATGCAACTTACCATGGATTTTCAGATGGATTTTTCAGCCTTAGAATCTTGTTTGCTGGGTTTTATTTTGCCGAATCACAGGGGATTTATTTTGCTAAATTAATTTTGATAGAGGGCAAATGCCGAGCTTTAAATGGCGATTAGAAAGGATTTGTTTTGCCAGCATTTTCTTGGGATGTTTTTGAAAAACCGCGGTCAAGAAAAATATTTTTTTTATTTCTTCAGAAAATGGCGTGGCGTTGATTTTTGGTTTTATTCTAATAGAAATTAATTTTGTAATTCTAAGACCTTTGAATTTTGAATTTAGATATTGGTCAGTTGGGTTTTGAACATTCTAAGAAAATATTTTAAATAATTAAAAGCTCAAACATTCATTGAATTTTTAAGGTTAATTTTTCCTTGATTAATAATCATGAAAAATCACTTTCCCCGGGATAGAGACAGCGCGTTGGAGTCAGGTACGCACCGGTATCAATCAAACATTAGAATCATCTAAAACAAAAAATCCGTTCACTGAAATTTCAGACTCAATTTTATTGGGGTAACAAATACCCTTCAGCAAATAAAATAAAATAAAATCAATGATCACTATTTATCTCAGGTAATGGTAAAAAAACATTTTCCCAATTAAACAAACAAATCACTTTCCCCGGGATAGAGACAGCGCATTGAAGGTGCCTCGGGAAAATACCGCTTTGTGAAAATCTGAAAAAAATCCTTTATAAAAATCTAATCTGTGAGAAATTTTTTTCAAACCTTGGACCTCTCAGGAACTAGGGTCACACATCATTTGAATTAAACTAATTGGGATACCTGCATTTCGCACCGTAGACAGAAAAAGTCTCACTGTGACTGTTGACGCTTAAAAATTCTAATGAAGCGCAGTGGGGGCGATCAGATAAAATTCGGGGATTTCGATTTCAAAGGTTGAGCCGTCGTCAGATACCATCTGATAAAAACCCTTCATGCTGCCGCTTTGAGTGTTTAACGGACATGCGCTTTCGTATTCAAAACATTTACCCGGATTAATCTTGGGCTGCAGGCCAACCACTCCAGCTCCGCGAACTTCTTCAGTCTGTCCATAGCCGTCTGTGATTACCCAATGACGACTCATTAACTGCGCAGGCAAAGAACCTTTGTTTTCAATCCTGATCTTGTAACTAAAAAAATAATATCCAGCCTCGGGCTGTGATTCTGACGGCCTGTAAGTGACTTCCGTCGTTACCTTAAAATGATGGCTTAATGTTTTTTGAATTCCCATTTTCAGGAGATTAAATTCACCAATCTGATTGGTCAAGTCACCTTAATGGGATTTGCGAAAGAGTGAACAAAACCGGATAATGGTCCGAGGGCAGTGATTCCTTGGCCTCCATAGATGTGGGCGGATCCAGTTCCTGATCCAATTCATCCCGGTACCTATAGACCGCTGCGGAATCTTTAAGCAGCAGCCCATGAGCCTTAGGTGACAGAAACGCATAGTCAATTTGTTTACCCTCGGTGGAACCATTACGACTGGTTTGGTAATAGGTGGCCCTCTTAGCATTGGGAATTTGCGCAAGCTCCAACACATCCTCAAGCCCCGTCTGCGTATAAATGTCTGCAAACTCAGGATCACATTGGGGCTTTGCCGCCAACCCGTTAAAATCCCCACACACAGCCATGGGCACTTGGTTTTGAAATTTTGTTTCCAGATCCGAATAAATCTCAAGCAGAGTTTTCATTTCGGCTTTGCGACGCAAAAATCCATTGGGATCAACACTCTGAGGATCCAATCTGGATTTTAAATGAGTCAGCAAGAAAATAAAAAATGGCTTTTCGCGGTCGGTGGTAAACAAATGCAGCTCAGACACATCCCTGGAAAATTTCTCGCTCTGCTGGCTTTTGCCATGGGGATAAACAAAATTTATCAGACGGTTTTTATTTGAAATCAAATCAAAATAAAACCCCAAATCTTTTTTGATCAAATACCCAACATCAATATTACGATCAGAATTACCTTCGATCAAAACCGGTGAATAAGCATTGTTTAAAAACAATTTGTTGAAATTTGTCAGGCTCTCGATACCCCCGACTTCGCACAACATGATCACATCAGGATTGCTTTTTTTAATAACCAGGGTCAGTTGATTCAGTTTATCCAAAGGTTTGTTTTCATAGATCGAAGTGGATAAACTGCGCCATCTGATGGGATCCAGTTTCAGATGCTCAGCTTTGAGCTCTTGATCACTTAACAAAAATAAATTTTCAGCATTTAACAAAAGACAGTTAAGATTGATTTTGCCCATCCCTATTATTGTATGGAGGCAGACTCGCAGAGTCTAGCTTTATATAACACTGGGTTTTGTTGGAAATTCCGAAAAAATCAGAATAAGCTTATGTGTCAATTTCATATAAGGAATTAATATGGCAGCTAAAACAAAAAAGATAGAATTCAAAAATATTTTCGCTCATAAATCCGAAAACAAAGGCCCCTCGGGATATCTGCTGATCACTGACAACGATAAAGCCCTGTCATCAGTGCTCAAAAAATCCCTGGCGCATTGGCAAATTGAAAACTCAGCCGAATCAAAAGGCATGATTCATTTTATCGGCAAAGACGGTCCCGTTTGGATTTTTAAAGTTCCCAAAATGAATGATCGATTTTCACATCACGGTATGCTTGAAGAATCCCATTATAGCCACTTCAGGGACCAGGTAGGATCGCTGATGGGATTATTTAAAGCCCTTAAAATAAAAAATATCGACATCGAATTTGATTGCAAAAACTCTGATGTGATTTTGGGTGCGCTGGTCGGTTTAAAAATCGCCAGTTACAATTTTAAGGATTTTCAAGAGGGAAAACAGCTGAAGGGTCTGCCTGCGATTTCGATTATCAACAAAGATCTGGATCAACAACTGCAACAGGCAATCACCATCGGTGATGCTATTAATTTTTCCAGACATCTGGTCAATCTGCCACCTAATCTGATGAATCCAAAAACTTTTTGCGAAATCATTGAAGCTCAGTTTGGCAAAGCTTTTGAAGTGGATATTTGGGATCATAAAAAATTGCAATCCGAGGGCATGGGACTGCTTTTAGCCGTGGGAAGCGGATCACAAAACCCACCCTGTTTGATGCATCTGAAATACCGTCCAAAAAAATCAAAACACAAACCCATTGCCTTTGTGGGTAAAGGCATCACTTTTGATAGCGGAGGGTACGACATAAAGCCCAGCTCAGGTATGCGCTTGATGAAAAAGGACATGGGCGGAGCCGCTTGTCTGGCAGGCTTGGCCCACTGGGTTTCAGAGTCTGATTCAGACAAGCCTTTAGATTTTTATTTTGCTATGGCTGAAAACATGGTCGATCAAAATGCCTTTAGGCCCAGCGATGTTTACACTGCCAGAAACGGATTGAGCGTTGAAATTCACAACACTGATGCCGAGGGCCGACTGGTATTGGCTGATGCTATCGATGTGGCCGTCACACAGAAAGACGAACCACAGATGGTTATAAATGTCGCGACTTTAACAGGCGCTATCAAAGTTGCGCTGGGTGCAGAGCTTGCCGGATTATTCAGTAACGATGACCAGCTGTCTGATAATTTAATTAAGGCCGGCCAACACGCAGGCGACCTGATGTGGAGAATGCCCCTGTATGGCAGATACACTAGCCAATTTAGTTCGCCCTTTGCTGACATCGTCAATGCCGTTGATGGATTTGGTGGAGCGATCACTGCCGCTTTGTTTCTAGAAAAATTTTGCAGAAATAAATCATGGGCGCACTTGGATATCTATGCCTGGAACGACAAGCCCACTGGCGGAATGAGTTTTTCAGGCGGCAACGGCCAGGGCGTCCAAGCACTGATTCAATTTCTGACTGATTTATAACTGACCCGCTTGCCTGCAGTTAATTTGAATTTTAAAAACTATTTCTATGATTTTACACCTTTTGAATACATTTGCGAGCGCACATGGCATATCTGGTGTTGCGTAAATGCAAAGATAATTTTTTTCACTATTTTTAGACACTCGCTAACGGCCGCGGGCTCATCTCTCGTATTGAGTCATTTAGATTA
>JBIKLL010000098.1:0-8278 GCA_044359815.1 Pseudobdellovibrionaceae bacterium | reverse complement strand
TTTTTTAAATCAAACCACTCGACTAATTCAAAAACAGAGTTAACAAACTGGGAGTTGTGGTCACGTTCGAACTCGTTTTGATTTTTGACCTTGTAATAAATCTGAGCAATAAAGAAAAAACAGAGTGTGATAATGATTCCCACAGAAATAGGGGATTTAAGCATTTCGACAATTTTTCCCAAGGATTTGCTCTTTTGGCTTTTTTTGTCAGACTGATTTTTGTCTTTGGTGACTTTGGTCGTAGTTTTAGTCATGTCTCTTTTGGACCCCATTTGTTGACTCCATTTTTTATTAAAATTGTAGGTCCTTTAGGACTTTCTGTCAGGAATTTTTCAGTTTATGCCGAGACTAGTCTTTATTTAGACTGCTCTGATTCATGTATCGTCCGATGCAATAAATAGCGATAGGGGGTTGTATGGAAACTAGAGTGAAAACCCACAAGGACATCACCGTTATTACCATCACAGGCAGTTTAGACATCGAAGTCACTCAGCCATTTAAAAAAGCATGCCTGGATCATCTGGGACAGAAAAAAGTTGTTTTTAATATGCATAAAACAAATTTTGTTGGCTCTACAGGAGTTCATCCATTTATTGAAACAATAAAATCTTTAACAACGAACAGTGAACACGGGTTAAAGTTGGTTGGACTGCAGCCAGAATTCAAAAGAATTTTTCAAAATTTGGATTTAGCTAAGCTTGAATTTCATGATTCAGAGACTACAGCACTAGGGAGCTTTGAACAAAAGATCGTTTAGCTTTTGGCTGATGTCTTTGTTCAGATTTTCCAGGGCATGAAGGCTTGATTTCAGTCTTTCGGACTCTTCGCATTTTTCCTGCCACATAAATCGTAAGCTGGTCATTTGTGTTTCCAGATTTTGATTTTTCTCTTCAACATTTTCCAGTTGCTGTTTTATCTCTGTCAGAGACTCTGTAGCGACAGTCAGTTCTAAGCGTTTATTTACCAGTTCTTGTTTTTCACTGTGTTGGCGCTGTTTAAGAGCGGCCAGTTCTTCGCGGTATTTAGACAATGAATCATCAAATTGCCGTCTGAGGGCAATGAGCTCATTTTCAACCTCGTCTTGTTTTTCCAGAGCGCGATCCAGCATATTGGATCGGTGTCTGAGTACTTGGTTTGACTCTCGCAGTGAAAAAACCTCTTTTTCCAGCAGCAGTCTTTCTGATTCAATACTTTCAATGGCTGAATCCATATTGGTAGCATGGTCAGTTTCCATCTGCTGAATTTTGGTTTTAAGTTTTTGATTTTCTTGTTCCAACAGGCTGACTTTTTCAGACTTGTCTTGAACCGTTGTTTTAGTGGATTCAAGCTCTTGCATTAAATTTTGTGCAAACGATTTTAGATTTTTAATGTAGGGCTTAACCTGATTTTTAACTTTATCCTGAAATTTTTTGTAGCGTTCTACTTGTTGCTGCAGTTTTTGGACATTGGGGATTTGATCTTCGATGGATTTGTACCTGGTTTCGATTTGTTGGTTTTTTTCAATCCAAGTTTTTTCTTTTTCTTTCCAGATCAGCAATTGATCAGAAAGCGCAGAAAATGATCTGACCAGTTCTTGATTGTCCTGAGACGTTTTTGTGTATTCAGATTCCTTGCTAAACAGAGTGTGTTCTTTTTCTTGCAAAATCACAATTTGATCTGACAGTTCTGAATTAAGTCTGGTGGCTTCCTTCAGTCTGAGAGAGAGCTCAGAAATTTGAGATTCTTTGGCCGTCCAGTGTTTCTGTTTTTCATTCCAAACTGATAATTGATCCTGAGTGTTGCTGAGCAGTTTTTTGAGTCTGAGATTTTCAGAAGTCAGATGTTTTGTTTCTTCCTCGTGATGAGCCAGTCTGGTTGCAAGGACCTTTAGCCGAGCCATCATTTCTTCGTTCTGTGACAAAAGGGTCATTAAACTGGATGAGTTTAAAGGCTCTTCTTTTGTAGGGTATGCGGAAATTCCATTTTCCATCTTTGCTCCTGCAATTATTTAGACTTCTCACATTGTATTGTTTCATTCCTGGGCAGAGAGGTCAAAAGTCCCGCTATTTCCTGGACTACAGTTGTACTTGCCTAAGGTCTGCATTAAGACATTGGGCCAATAAGCCGATAAAAAACCATGGCCGAACCTGCAAATAAAAAAGATAAGATTGCCATTAACATTTCACGCGAAGAAATGGGGAAAGCGGACACCCTGAGGTATAACATTTTGACTCACGTGGTGAATGAAAGCTATGAGCTGGCGACCAAGGAGCTCAACAGCTTTTTAGAAACAGAATCGCCCTATCCGAACTTTAAAGACCGATTGGGCAGATATGTAACCCATGCGACTGATTTGGTTCATGCCATCAAAGCAAAAAGGAAATTTCCTGGGATGAATTCACTGACCTATGCCAAACAACAGGAATTGTCTGACAAGTTTATGGAGCACTTTGATGAGCTCAAGTATGTTCTTAAAAAAATTGAAAAAATTCAAAACGACATGAAGATTGAAGACATCAGATCTACAGTCATAGTATTAAAGGCTTTAATTAACGCCGTATTTGCAGTGGCCGTCGTCGGTTGGATTCTGGAGCTGAGTGGCGGGTTATTTAAAACAGGTCTGGCTGTCATTGAAGACTTTTTCTTGTATTTGACCGACTGGGTTTTTCAAATCCTGGGTCTTTAAAATCTTAGGCAGAATCAAATTTCAGTTTTTAAAAAATATCTCTATGATTTTATACTTTGTGAATACGTTTGCGAGCGCGCATGGCATATCTCGTGATGCGTAAATGCAAAGATAAATTTTTTCACTATTTTTAGACACTCGCTAACGGCCGCGGGCTCATCTCTCGTATTGAGTCATTATATTAAAGCAAAAAAATTGCTTTAGTATAATGACTCAACACCAGATATGCCCCGCGCGCTCGCTGCATGTGTCTAAAAACAGTAAAAACAAATTATCTTTGCATTTATGCAATACGAGAGATGAGCTTGCGGCCGTTAGCAAGTATTCACAAGGTATAAAATCATAGAGATATTTTTTAAAAACTGAAATTTGATTCAAGTTAAGGTTTTGAAAATTATAGGCTTTCGTAGACGCGTTCAAGAACAGATAAAAACTGACCGCGATCAAGCTTTTTTCCGTTTACGAAGATAGCAGGGGTTCCCTGTATTTTCGCGTTAGATCCTTCTAATGCATTAGCTTTAACTTTTGCCATTGTGGCCTCAGAAGAAAGACATTTTTGTAAATCCTCAGTTGTGATGCCAACAACCTCTGACATGGACTTAACCACATCTTCTTTATTAACTGGCGCGAACCATTTGTCTTGGTTTGCAAAGATCCAATTGTGTAACTTCCAACCGGTTTTATTAATGTCTTCTGCGCAAAAAACAGCTGCAGGAAATTGGCATCTCAGATCGTCTCCGCCCTGTTTGATCACCGAATTGCAACCGGCATCCAGAGGAAAGGGCTTATAAATTAGCTTTACTCCTTTTCGCGAGTGCATAAATGAATGCAAGGAGGTCGAAGCTATTTTGCAGTGAGGACATTTAAAATCCGCAAACTCTACAATTGTCATTTTAGCAGGTTCAGCAGAGGTTGAAAGCCCAGAGGATTCATCAAAGCTGAGTGTGGGGTTTAACTTCCAATTTTCAACGCTTTCAGTAATGTAGGGTTCGATTTTGGATCCGCCAAAATTATCCATCATCATCGCATTTACCAGCCAGGAGCTTGCCAAAGTTACCACACCAGCAATGGCCACCCATTTGTGCTGGTTAAACAAATCCTTTAAGTCTTCAGCGAATGAACCTGTTTCCCGTAGCACAAACATAACTGCAAGCTGAGCAAAAGATAAACCATAGGCGACCATGCAGAAAGGGCAAAAGCTACCCAATTGAAATACTGAAATAGACAACATCAAGACTGAAACCGCCGCAAACATTGCAGACAGATAAAAGCCATAATTTAAAACCCTAGCCCGGTTTTGGTTGAGTCCCGTTAAACAAATCAGTAGCAGCAAGGCCAAAAAAATCTGTCCAATTAGTCCCCATACGGCAACAGGGATTGATAAAAAAGTTGAAAATGTACTGGCTGCAGCCGTGTCGCAGTTAAAGGTCTGGCTGATATTACAGACACTTTGTCCGCCGCTGACTCCCATTCTGAGTTCGTAATGATGAAGCGACAGGTAAATAAAATTTGAAATAGAAAGGATACAAATAATGAGGGCTAAAATGAGTTTTTTCACAACCTCAAGATTAGGCTATAAACTGCATTGAAATCAACACAATCGTATTGCACAATTTAAATATGGCGCAAGGCGGGTAAGATCAGTTTTTCAGAAAAGAGCTTTGAATAATGCTTAAGCAAAATCAAACAAAGGAAATTGGTAGTTTTGAAATAAAAAAACAACTTTTCCAGCATTTGCAAAAACAAGCTCAGCTGATCACAAAGCAAGGCAGCAAGGGGTTTCAGAATTATGCAAAACGCTATGATAGGGAGTTTAAAGGTCCCTGGGAGCCCGTTGCAAATTCTGAATTGATTAAAAAACTACAGACAGCTTCCCTGGTTTTTTTGGCGGACTTTCATGCGCTTAATCAATCACAAAGAACCCATGTGCGGCTGTTGCGTAATCTTAAGAAAGCCCATGAATCTGTGCTGTTACTGGAGTGTTTTCAAGAAAAACATCAAAGCGAGTTGGATCAGTTTTTGGCAGGGGAGCTGAGTGAATCCCAATTTTTGCAAAAAATAGATTGGGAACAAAACTGGGGTTTTCCGTGGGAAAACTATAAACCCTTGGTGGATTGGGCACTAAAGCACAAAGTCCCGATTGTTGCTTTAAATAAAAAGGAAAAAGGTTTTAGTGATGACAATCTGAAACGCCGGGATATCAGGGCTGCCCAGTTGATTAAAAAAGCTATTCATCAATACGGAGCTGATCGTAAATACATAGTTATTTTTGGAGATCATCATTTAGCCAAAGATCATTTGCCCAAAGAAGTTTATTCGCAAATTGGCAGACTGTGGAAGGCTAAAAGCTTATTTGTATTTCAAAACGCTGACGAGGTTTTTTTAGAAATTGTCAAAAACAATCAGGAACATTCAGTGGATGCCGTTAAATTTTCTGAACAAAAATACTGCGTTCAGAGTGTACCTCCTTGGGTAAAATGGCAACACTATCTGATTTTTCTGGAGCAAAATTACGACACAGAAATCGAAGAGGGACGGGATTTTAGCGACTGGGTTGATCAATTGACTCAGATCCTGCTGAAGGATTTAGGGCTTAATAAGCTTAATTTTTCCTACGAAGTTGAATCGGTATTTGATGAAAAGACCTACAAGAAATTGATCAAGGCATCAACAATTGGGCAAAAGAAAATCATTCATTTTAACTACAGTAATGAAATCAGTTTTTATATGCCAAGTTCAAAATATGCTGTGTTGGCCAGACCCACGATGAACCATGCTGCGACTTTGGCGATGGAGGTTCTGTATGCCCACACCGCTCAGATTGAGACTTTGCCAGATAATTTGAACGATAAATTAATCAGTTTAATATGGATTAAGGGAATCGGATATTTTGGGTCAAAGTTGATGAACCCAAAGCGCAAGACTTATACGGTCAATGACATCAAAGTACAGATTGAGTCAGCTGGGAATTCGATCTTTAAAAAAAGCGTTTTGCAAACAGCCATCAGAATCAAAATGCAAGAGATGCTGTTTTTGCAAACGGGAAGAATGCCTGCTTATCAAATTGAAAACAAAGGCATCAATGTCTTGTTGGAAGTGGCTCAGATTCTGGGGGCTATGATAGGTGAAAAGCTTTATTATGGTTTCAAGATGCAGATTTTGTCTAAAAAATGGTTTCAGCAAATGCTAAAAATGAATCCGCTTTCTGATGAGTTTAAGAATTTTTATTTAGAAACAGTGGCTGTTCTAAACGGTCTTCCAGACACTGTTAAATCAAAAAACGAAAAGCTTTAAATGACTGTTATAAGCTGTTGAATAAATGGTATTAGTTTACGATTTCTTTAAATTCTTTGCCCGGTTTGAATCTGGGAACTTTTGATCCGGGAATCGTTACAGGTTCGCCTGTCCTGGGGTTTCTGGCCGTTCGGGTTTTGCGATTCACCCGAGAAAATGTGCCAAACCCCACCAATTTGACCTCATCACCTTTGGAAACCGCCCTTTGAATGATTTCAATGGCAGCATCTAACAATGTTTCGGAATGAGATTTCGTCGTGTTAGTTCTCTGGGCCAGTCTTTCTACAAGTTGACTCTTATTCATTTAAATCACCAAACCTTTTTTGCGGGAGGTAAGAAATTATTCATCAGCAAAAGGGGAGTCAACAAATTTAAGCTGTCTTTTTTTTTGACAAAATACCGCAAAATTACGGTTACACAGGACTCAACTTAAATCCGGAATCTGCCGAATTAACATGCATGAAAAACTGGAATTTCTTATTTATATCCTTCTGCTTCGCCCTAGTTATAGGGTTGCTACAGTCTTACAACTTTTTTCAGAACTATTTCAGTCCCGTTAAAGAAATACAGGCCCAGGTCAAATCCGAGAAAAAGAAGGTCGAGGTGCAAAAACTGTTGACTGCACTGGCTCAAGCTCAATTGGAAGATTTTAAATCATCTGTGGCAACTATATTACCCAACAAAATCAATGGAACTGATCTGCAGAGTCATCAATTAAGGTCTCTGGCCAGTGTGGTGAAAGACGGCGAACCTTTGGATTTATCTACAGTGCTTTTGGAAAAAGCAAAAAGTGAATTTAGAAGAGGTAATTTTAAAGCCAGCAGCAAAGTTTTAAAAGAACTGATTCAAAAATATCCATCATCTCCGGTGATTGTGGATGCTTACTTTTTTGCGGCCGAAAGCTTTTATATGAACGGCCAAAGTGAAGAGTGTTTGGACTTTGTTGATCAGATGATGATTCAGTTTCCTGAAAATGAACTGACTGGTTTTATCATGCTTCGCATGGCGCAAATTATGCAGTCGCGAAATCAAGGTGACGAGGCCAGTGAAGTCTACAGAATTGTGATTAATAATTTTAAGGGAAATAAAGACTTACAAAAGCAAGCTGAAAAACTGCTTGCAACTGTCGAGATGTAGAATGTTTAGCTTAATCATCACTTCATTTATTACGTTTGCAGGTACCACTGATTGGCCCCAAGGCTGTCTGCATGCGCAGGCGATACCTTGTGCGGTGAGGGTTTCTGCAGCAGAGAAAATAGAATTCAAAGGTTCACAGTTTCACGCAGAGCCCGAGACCACTATGGTTTTTGAACCAGAATCTATAGTTAATCTGGTGAAAGGCCGTGTTTTTGTAGATACGAATGAAAAAATCAAAATGAAAAACTTTGGATATAGTTTTGAAATTGCGGGACAGGTTTTAGTTAACCGGGTTGGTCCACAAAGAATCTTTATCAAAAATCTTAAAGGCTATGTCAGGGCTTTTGATGGAGCTTCTGCTGAGGAATTACTGGTGGGATTTGAAAACTGGTATGTCCACAGTAAGTCAGTTCCGAACAAAGGGATATTTAAGTCGGTTTCAACTGAAGACAGTTTAAAGGACCTAAATAAACTGATCAAAGGAACTAAGGATTTCAAACAAGAGCTGTTTGCAGAATATGTCAAAGAGTGGAAGCAGAGTTCAGAATTGAGCACCCAGTTTTACAAAGATGTGCTTATGGTCATTGATGAAAACAAACAAAAACGCAAGATAGCTCAAGCCAACAAGTCAGCACTGGAAAATCAGCAAAGAGCTGAGCTAAGGCAGTTGTTTCGCAAAAAGAATTATCTGGAGTAATCGAAGCCTTTTCAGTCGGGCAAAAGTACAGAAATTGTTTATTAAACACAGGACTAAGGTTTTACTTTGTTTGTTTAGGACTCTTGAACATGGTATCCTGACCGAGTAGTTTATTGGGTTAAATCGTCATAAACAGGATGTTTTTGATTGGTTTAGATTAACAAAGACTTATTGAGGGAGGACAGGATGTCTTCAATTTCATCGTCAGATCGTTCAAGGCAACAAGACGAAATCAGAAGTAATCGCGAAGAATACAACAATCGCGAAGCTGAACAGGCTAAGAAACACAAACGTGAAATCCGCAGAATCACTGAAAACTTTGATCAAAAGGTACAAGAACTTAAAGAAAACTATTCTAAGCAAATCGAAGGTTTGAAGGAAAAATCTTCTGATACTTTTGGTCGCAGGGATCAAAAGTACAGTAAAGATATCGAAAATCTAAGATCTATGTACACCGAAAATCTCAGAAAAAAAGCAGAAGAAGC
>JBIKLL010000031.1:0-26674 GCA_044359815.1 Pseudobdellovibrionaceae bacterium | reverse complement strand
TTTAAAAACCGTGAATTTTAATGATGCTAAAATTCCCGTTGTGCAAAATCTCACCGGAAGACTGCATTCTAAAAAAACAGAACTTTATGAAAACCTAGTTCATCAGATATCAGGCCCTGTTTTATGGATGCAAAGTGTGCAGGAAATGAAGGCACAGGGAGTTCAAAATATTGTCGAGGTCGGAGCCGGCAAGGTGCTTGCCGGATTAATTAAAAAAATTGACTCCGAATGGTTTCAAGTTTCCAATCTTAACAGCTTAGAAGATTTTAAACTTTTAGAAGAAAAGCTAAAAAACTAGATTATGCGATTTAAAGGAAAGAAATTTTTTGTCAGTGGCGGCAGTCGTGGTATTGGTGCCGCTATCACTCAAAGACTGGCTGCGGAAGGCGCTACAGTCTGTTTCACCTTTAACAGCCAAGAAGCTTCTGCTGAAAAGGTCTTAAAATCCCTGCCTGGCACCGGGCATTTTTATCTGCAGATGAATTTATCAGATCCATCCAGCATTGAGAGCGCATGCGTTACGGCTATCGAAAAACTGGGAAACGTGGACGGCGTGGTTAATAACGCGGGCCTAACAAAGGACACTTTATTGCTCAGGATGAAGGAAGAAGATTTCTCTTCAGTTCTGCAGAGCAATTTGTTGGGAACTTTTTTAGTCAGCAAGCCATTTGTTAAAGTGATGCTTAAACAACAATCAGGATGTTTCGTAAACCTCTCTAGCATCATAGGATCCACAGGAAACGCGGGCCAGGCAAATTATGCTGCCAGCAAAGCCGGGATTGAGGCCTTTACAAAATCTTTAGCTCTTGAATTGGCCGGTCGAAATATCAGAGCCAACTGTGTGGCGCCGGGGTTTATTGAAACTGATATGACAAGCGTCTTGAATGATGACCAAAAAAGTAAAATACTGAGCAAGGTTCCACTGGGAAGAATGGCTCAACCTGCTGAGATTGCATCAGTTGTGGCCTTTATGCTATCAGATGAGGCCAGTTATATTACGGGCCAAGTTATTGGTGTTAATGGCGGAATGTTAATGCCATAAAGGGTTTAGATTTTATGAACGAACAAAATTTAAATTTTGAGCTTAAATTAATAAGCACAAATAAAATTATTAATATAAAAATTGGTATTTATGATACTAAGATTACTAATAAATTAAGAAATACATTTACGAGATCAGTGAATTGATCAGATCGAGGAGGATCAAATGGCATTAAACACAAAAGTTCGCGACATCATTGTAGAGCAATTAGGTGTGGATCCAGACAAAGTTAAACCTGAGGCTTCATTTATCGATGACCTGGGCGCAGACAGCTTGGACATCGTTGAATTGGTAATGGCAATGGAAGAAGAATTTGATTTAGAAATCCCCGACGAAGACGCTGAAAAATTGCGAACAGTTGGTGACGTTGCTGGATACCTGCAAAAAAAAGGTAAGGCTTAATCTTGTTCAGGACAGCTCAAAAACAACATCGCGTGGTCGTCACCGGTGTCGGAGCTGTTACTCCCCTTGGATTAACAGCCGAGGACACCTGGAAAAACCTTCTTGAAGGCAAGAGTGGTATTGGAAAGGTCACACGATTTGATACCAGTCAGTACGACGTACACATTGCGGGGGAAGTTAAAAATTTCTCACCAGACCCTTTAATACCTAAAAAAGAACAAAAGAAAATCGATCTGTTCACTCAGTATGCTCTGGCATGCACAAAAATGGCTTTGGATAATGGTGGCTTAACCATCACCGAAGAAAATTCTCATCGTGGTGGCACTATAATTGGTGTGGGCATGGGTGGACTTTCAACAATTGAAGAGCAATTTCAAAAGGTTTTGGAAAAAGGCCCCAGCAGAATTTCGCCCTTTTTTATCCCACAAGTGATTTCAAATATGGCAGCAGGCCAGGTCAGCATATTTTTTAATTTAAAAGGTCCTAACTATTCAGTGACTTCAGCCTGTGCCTCAGGAGCTCACTCCATCGGAGAATCAGTAAACTATATCAGAAATGGTGTGGTGGATTTTATGTTGTCTGGCGGAGCCGAAAGCACGATTTGCCCTATGGCAGTGGGTGGCTTTGCCTCGATGAGAGCTCTATCAACCAGAAATGATAATCCAGAAAAAGCCAGCAGACCTTTTGATAAAGACCGTGATGGTTTTGTGTTGGCAGAAGGTGCAGCTGTTTTATTGTTGGAAAGCATGGAACACGCCCAAAAGCGCGGAGCAAAAATTCTGTGCGAAATCACGGGCTATGGTGTTTCAGCAGATGCCTACCACATGACCAGTCCTGCCCCGGAAGGCGCCGGTGCCCAAAGAGCCATGTTAATGGCGTTAAAAGACGCTGAACTGACACCGGATAAAATTAATTATATCAACGCCCACGGAACCAGCACACCTGTAGGCGATCAGATCGAAACCTCTGCGATTAAAAAAATATTTGGCAGCCATGCCCAAAAAGTCTTGGTCAATTCAACGAAATCAATGACAGGACATACCTTGGGCGCAGCAGGTGCCATTGAATCCGTGTTTTGCGTTTTAGCAATCAGGGATCAAAAATCCCCTCCTACAATTAATATCGAAAACCCCGGCGATGGTTGCGATTTGGATTATGTTAAAGACAAAGCCAGATCAGCAAAAATTGATTTTGCCATGAATAATTCTTTTGGTTTTGGTGGAACCAATGCTTGTTTGGTTTTTGGTAAAGTATGAAAATCCATATTGCCAGTGACCATGCGGGACTGAATTTAAAAACTAAAATAATTCCTGTGCTTAAAAGTAAATATTCAGTGAATGATTTAGGGCCATCTAGCGACAACAGAGTGGACTATCCAGATTACGCCGACAAAGTTGCATCAATTATTCACCGTCTGTCAGAATCCCCAGAGGTCGACAGCCTCAGAAGCGAAATTGGGATTTTAATTTGCGGCAGTGGTCAGGGTATGTGCATAAGGGCTAACAAGTATCAAAATGTGCGAGCCGCCCTGTGCTGGAACCATGAAAGCACTGCTTTAAGTCGTGAGCACAATAATGCTAATATACTTTGCATTGGTGCCAGACTAGTTGCCGAAAATTTGGCTTTAGAAATTGTTGAGCTTTTTTTAACTACAAACTTTGCTGGCGACAGGCACAGTCTTCGTGTTAAAAAAACTAACAGTCCCTTATAATTTCAAAAATCGGAGAGCCCCATGTCTTCAGCAAATACTTTCTTAGATTCTATTTCTGTAAAAGATCCTGATTTATTCAAAATGATGGAAAACGAAAAACAAAGGCAAGAATACGGTCTGGAAATGATTGCCAGTGAAAACTACGTATCCACTGCTGTGATGGAAGCTCAAGGCAGCTGCCTGACCAACAAATACGCTGAAGGCTATCCGGGCAAAAGATATTATGGTGGCTGTCAGTTTGTTGATGAGGTTGAAACTTTGGCCATTGAAAGAGCCAAGAAGATCTTCAATTGCCAATTTGCCAATGTGCAACCGCATTCGGGTTCACAGGCCAATATGGCGGTCTATTTAGCCTGCTTGAATGCTGGCGACACAGTTTTAGGAATGGATTTATCCCACGGGGGGCATTTAACCCATGGATCACCAGTTAATTTTTCTGGAATTTTATATAAAGCAGTCAGTTACAAACTGGATCCCCAAACCGGCAGAATTAACTACGATCAAATCAGAAAAATAGCACAAGAATCAAAACCAAAAATGATTATTGCAGGATACAGTGCTTATCCAAGGGTTTTGGATTTTGAAGCGTTTAGAAAAATTGCTGACGAGGTCGGTGCAAAACTAATGGTTGATATGGCCCATTTTGCAGGATTGGTTGCAGGTGGTGCTCATCCATCACCGTTTCCATTCGCTGATATCGTAACCAGCACCACTCACAAAACCCTGCGTGGCCCCAGGGGCGGAATCATTCTGACCAACAACGAGGAAATTTCTAAAAAAGTAAACTCAAAAATCTTTCCTGGCATTCAGGGTGGTCCACTGGAGCATGTGATCGCAGCAAAAGCCGTGGCCTTTGGCGAAATTCTGAAACCTGATTTTAAAAACTATGCTGCTAATGTGGTAAAAAACTGTAAAGCCCTAGGCGAGACATTAACTGCAAATAAAATAAATTTAGTCACTGGGGGCACAGACAATCATTTGGTGTTGGTGGATTTATCCGAATCCGAAGTCACAGGTAAACAGGCAGAGATTGCCTTGGACGAAGCTCACATCACGGTAAACAAAAACACTGTTCCTAACGAAAAACGATCACCCTTTGTGACCAGCGGGATCCGCATCGGAACTCCTGCTCTAACGACCAGAGGCATGGGGACCACCGAGATGAAGCAAATCGGTGATTGGATTTCAGCCATTATTAAAAATCCAGAGGACGCTCAACTGAAATCCAAAATAAAAAGCGATGTGAGATCGCTGTGCACAAAATTTCCTCTGTATAATAAAAAATAAATCCTTAATAAATTGTAAATTAATTTTTATGATTTCATACTAATTACAGATGAATCAGAGTTTTTCATTAATTTTAGCTTTAGTTATTTTGATAACAGGTTGTTCGCACACCGAACCTGTCAGAAAGCCTGCCAACGAGAACGATTACCAATCTTGGGCACCAGCTGATGAATTGGAAATCGACGAGGAATCACCTGCAACTGACACGGGCTCTTCATTTTTAGCTGAAGACGAAGCCGTCGAAAAATTCAAAAACCAGAACAAAAGCTATTTTGATTGGCCTGTTGATTTAGCCAGACTGACCCGTGGTTTTAACAAAAAAAAACGCAGGCCCCATTTGGGATTAGATTTAGCAGCTAACAAAGGCACCCGAATCTTTGCCTCGCATAACGGAAGAATAGTCTATACAGGCAAAGCCTTTAAAGGATTTGGAAAATTGATAGTCATTGAAGGGGAAGGAGGATGGGCCACACTGTATGCCCATCTGTCCGAGATTTTGGTCAATGAAGGCGACGTGGTCGAACAGGGACAGATGATTGGCAAAATGGGCAGAACTGGCCGGGCCACTGGCGTGCATCTGCACTTTGAAATCAGAAGGCAGCGCCTCCCCATCGATCCCCTCCCGTACCTGCCGGGCGGCGAACAGATCATGCAAAGCCTCGCCAACAAAAAATAATCTTTCGCATTTTTAGTTTTTTGAATTTAGGGATTTTAGATATAAAAATATATTCCTAAATTCCCTACCTTTTGAATACTTGCTAACGGCCGCAAGCTCATCTCTCGTATTGATTCATAATTTAAAAGTTCATAAAACTTAATTAGTTTAGTTCCTGAAACCTGTCGTTTGTATTTAGCAAAAAATATTCTTGTTTTCTGTGTTTTGTGAATACATTTGCGAGCGCGCATGGCATATCTGGTGTTGAGTCATGCGGCTATTGATTTTTAAGACAAGAGATTGAAAATTTATTTAATATTATTTGAAAAAATCAACAGCTGCATGACTCAATACGAGAGATGAGCTTGCGGCCGTTAGCAAGTATTCACAAAATGAAGAAAAAATAATATTTTTTGCTAAATACAAACGACAGGTTTTTAGAAAACAAAACAAGTTCAGATTTAAGAACAAATTCTAAATTATGACTCAACACCAGATATGCCATGCGCGCTCGCAAATGTATTCACAAGGTAGGGAATTTAGGAATATATTTTTATATCTAAAATCCCTAAATTCAAAAAACTAAAAAAACAAAAATGGGACAGATTATTTTGCTGTTTCGGCTTTGATCCAATTGATGACTGAGTTGACCTTGGAATAGACTCCGTACTTATCGGGTCTGGCGCAGCCAATCCCCCACGATACAACGCCAATCAATTTAAATTGGCCTTCAGAGTCTTTTGCAAACAAAGGTCCCCCGCTGTCGCCTTGGCAAGAATCTTTACCACCCTCTGGCAAGCCAGCGCAGATCATTTGATCAGTGATCATGCCTTTGTAAGAATCCTCGCAGGCAGATTTTGTGATCAATGGGACATCGACCTTCATTAACTGCACCGGCAAATCAAATCCGTTTTCCTGAGTCAGCCCCCAACCAGCCGTAGTCACTGATTTTGACAGATCATTTGGGACTTCCATCTCAGTTTCATTTAAACTCACAGGTTGAAAACTAACGTCTTCTGATAGTCTGACCAAAGCGAAATCAAAATCTAATTTGTTTGAATCAAATTTTGGGTGCACGATTATTTTAGAAACTGACAGCTTAGTGGCCTTGTCGCTATCCAAACGGTTGCTACCCATAAACACCGAAAGCCCTTGAACCGAGCCCGCACAGTGTGCAGCCGTCAAAACCCAATGGGATCCTACTAAAGAACCCCCGCAAAAATGCCCGTCATATTGCAAAGAAACCATAAAAGGAAACTCGCCCTCAGCGGCTTCTACTCCTCCGACTATTTTGTCATTGGCTCTGGCTGCAAACACAAACCCAATTAGGGCTATTAAAATCAAGGTTTTCATAATGGCGTTTCCTTTCGATGTATTCTGATCGTTTAATCGAAAGAAAAAGTGAATGGCCCAATGACTAGCATTTAGGGCCCCAAAACGCATACAGGACGTTGTTCTGCCCTGTTGAAGATTAATACTAATTTGAGCCGATAAAAATAAAAAACCCGAGGTTTTGGCCTCGGGTTTAAGTGGTTTTCAATAATTACTTCTAATTAGAAGCTAGCGTACAGGTTCAAGTTGTATGAGCTTGTATCAGCTGAATACACTCTTGAATCAGCAGTTAAAACTGAAGCTGATCCATCACCCTGGTTAACGTCAGAAGTGATTGCTGGATTGATAGTCAATGCACCCACGCTGATGTTCATACCAGTTTCGTGAGTTGCCGCATTTGCAGCTTCAGCAGACAAAATTCCACGTTGATAGTTAACTGATCTTAAATCCATTGTGTAAGTGTAATAAGCGCTCAATTTATCATTGAATGCATAAGACAATCCAACCGGAGTTACTACCAGTCTCAACAAAGAATCTGAACCAATTTTTGAAGATCCAGAATTCAGATAAAGTCTTGTTGAAAGCAATGTGGAGTAAGTAAGTTTTGGATTGATCGTCCATTCAGGAGCCAAATCATTTCGCAAATAAACATTCTGTTTTGCATCCCTAGTTCTTCTGCTGGTTGGTAAATAGGCTCTAAAATCAGGATTGATTTTTGAAGATCCAAACAAAGTTGCATCAGTAGCAACCTTAGCTCTTAACATAAAATCCATAGCTTCGTAATTGTCGCCATAAAACTGACCAGGAATTACGTTCCCTGCATAAGTTCTTTCGCTAGTGTAAGCAAAATTGTGACGGGCTTCCAAAGTCACTTTGCTGGTAGCTTTATAAGTCAAACCCGCAGCACCTGCTGTAACATACGGAGATTCAACTTCTTTGCCATCATCAAGCATTTTTATTTGCTTTGCTATTTCAGCAATCAAGTTGACACCGAATTTTTTTGTAGCTTCTGGAGCGGCTTCAGTCGCAGTCGCAGTTGTTGTTCCTGCTGCTGGAGCTTTAGCTGCAGATTTTGCAGACGCTTTAGTTGTTGAGCCTTGAGCATACAAATTTTGTGCTGCCAGCAAAGCTGCTATGGTTAAAATGGCTTTCATGTAAGTCCCCCGTTTAAAGGTCCTTTCAAGACTGTGCTTGAAGGAGTTTTTGGTTTTTTAATGTTAAGGTTCTAAGTTCCCAGTTCTATTTTGTCCATGACTTAGTTGGGTTCAAATCCAACCAGGCTTTCGGTGCAATCCCCTGTTTCCCCGTAACCGCACAGAAAGCCTTAGCAATCTAAATGCCATCAGTTGGTGACTTTAAATCACCCGTGCATTCTTAAATTCACTGAAATTTAGATTTTGGCCTTTAAAATGTAAACTTATTAATTTAGGCGGGAAATAAATTACCTATGAGATCACGTAAACTTAGCACAGCCAGTATCAATGCTTATCAACCCCAGCCTGCTTGATTTCACCTTGGATCCCCCATAGACGGTAGATTAAATTTGGTGCAAAGACAGAAACATAGGACAGGAAACTGTATTTAAGAATGCGTCCTAAAAACACCACCATAGCAAGCTCCAATAGGGACGCCCCAGCCAAGCCGGCCAAAATGACTCCGGGCTGTTGAGCCAGCGGGCTTACGGCTAACAAAAACACAAACCCTAAACCATAGACTTCAAAATATATTTGGGTCTTTGCCCAATAAGGTGAACTGACGATGCTTGTAAAATGCTCATTTAAAAAAGGCAGACCGTAAACATTGGATATCTGAGCCAGCAAAACAGCCCCCAATGTAGAACCTATGGCTGTGCAAATTGCCAGATGCTTCCATTTTTTGGGGTTTATCATTGCAGATGAAACCACTAAACCATCGGTAGGAATGACTAGCGCCAAATGATCAAATCCTGCCAAAAATCCCACGAAATAATTGTACCACCACTGATCAATAAATTTTTGAATGGAAGCTACCCAGGACTTCATGACGAATGCTTGCTGAATTTGGTTTTGTACATTTCAAAAAGAATTGGCAAAACCGAAACACCAATCACAGCAAAAATAACCAAGGTGAAGTTCTTTTTAACAACTGGCATGTTCCCAAAAAAATGCCCAGCGGACAGAAAAATAAAAATCCACAAAAAAGATCCGATAAAACTAAAACTAATAAATTTTGAATATGCCATCTTACCGATACCCGCAACAAAAGGCGCAAAAGTTCTGAAGATGGGAACAAATCTTGCCATAATCACAGCTTTGGGTCCATGTTTGGCAAAAAACTGGTGAGTGCTAGTCAGGTGTTTAGGATTAAAAATTTTAGAATTTTTATTGTTAAAAACTTTCGGCCCCAGGGTCCTTCCGATAAAGAAATTTGTATTGTCTCCCAATAAAGTTGCGACAAACAAAAGCGCCACTAACACCCAATACTGCAAACCGCCATCGATAGCAGTTAAGGCTCCCAGTGCAAACAGCAACGAATCTCCTGGTAAAAAAGGTGTGACGACCAAACCAGTTTCTGCAAAGACGATCAAAAAAACGACCAGATAAATCCCGGCCCCATAAAGTTGCATCCACTGGGCCAAATGTTGATCAATATGCAGTATCATGTTAACAAATTCCATGACCAGTTCCATTAATGTCCCCTTCTTAATTATTCAACATTGTCACACAACTCCGCCGGGTTTTGTATCTACTTGGCTAAAAAAAAACAATCAGTCATTTAAGCTGGTAAAGGCCCAAGAAATTTATGACTGGAACGCTGTGGCTGATTTTAAAAATGTTATTTTACTGGGTGGAACTATGAACATCGGTGAAGAATCAAATCACCCTTGGATGAATCCAGAATATCTGACAATTAAAAAACTAATCAATCAAAAATCTAAAATCCTGGGCCTTTGCCTGGGATCACAAATGCTGGCACACGTAATGGGTGCTCGCGTTTACAAACAAGATCAGTGGGAAATTGGGTTTCAACCGATTCATTGGATAGAATCAGCGAAATCACTTGATGTCTTTCACTGGCATCAATATGCCAGTGATCTGCCATCCGGTTGCCAGCTTTTAGCCCGCAGTGAAGCCACTGCGAATCAGGGATTTTCATTAAGTGATCATGTGTTAGCGATGCAGTTTCATCCAGAGGCTGAGGTTGAATGGGTCACTGAATGCGCCAATGACCCAGACCCCATACCCACTGGAAAATTTTGTCAGACCTCTGATCAAATTTTAAACAATAAAAATAAATTACCTGAAATTCACAAGTGGTTTCAACAAGGCTTAGAGAACTTTTTTAAGATCACTTGACTGGTTTTCGAACGTGCCCAGATTAAATCGCAGGAGGAAATTATGCCTTTTGCCCAAGGACTGCTGCCCGTATTGCCACTCAGAAACAATGTGATTTTCCCTGGACTGACACAATTAGTTCGTGTGGGTCGCACACGTTCCATAAACGCTTTATTGGAAGCTGAAAAAAACGGTTATTGGATCGTTGCCACTCAGCAACTAAAAACTGATGAAGATTTAAATTCTGATAAAGCTGTTGAGGCTCACGAAGTTCACAGCGTGGGAACTATCTGTCGTATCGAATCCATGAAAGGCTCCCCTGAAACTGGGTATCAAGTGGTGCTTAAGGGTGTTGCTCGCGCTCAGATTAATGATTTAAAACTGAGTAAAAAAAATCATATCATTGGAGATGCCACAGAATTAGGTGATGAAAACGATGTGGATCAGAACACCCAAGAAATGATGCTGGCAAGTCTTAAGGAAATTTCAAAAGATATTTTAAAATTTATCCCGGCTAATACTGAACAGTTAGCTGAGCTTGTTAACACTGTGGATGATCTGTCTTTTTTATGTTGGCTGTGCGCAGGCAACATTGATTTGCCATATAAAGAAAAACAAAAAATATTAGAAATGCGATCCATCAAAGAGCGCAGCCTGTATTTAATGAACATATTGTCGCAAGTTAAAGAAAGTCTTTCTGTGCAGGCTGAAATCCGCGGAAAACTAAATCAAAAAATGGGTCAAACGCAGAAACAAGCTATTTTGCGTGAACAACTTAAAGCCATCCGTGAAGAGCTGGGCGAAAGTGATGAAACTAAAAAAGAAGACCAATTGCGTGCAAAAATTGAAGAAGCCGAAATGCCCGAAGACGTAAAAAAGGTCGCACTTTCAGAACTGAAACGTTTTTCAGAAGTGGGTACGCAGTCACCAGAAAGTCACATCATCAGAAATTATTTAGAATTGCTGGTGTCCCTACCCTGGAAGGACTCAGTCAGCGATTCTGAAATTGATCTGGAAAAAGCCCGTGCCCAATTACAACAGGATCACTATGGATTGGATGCTGTTAAAAAAAGAATCATTCAGCATTTGGCTGTGATGAAGCTTAAGAAAAATCTTAAAGGGTCAATTTTATTATTTGTAGGCCCCCCGGGCGTTGGAAAGACCAGCTTGGGTGAATCCATCGCAAAAACTTTAAATCGTAAATTTGTCAGAGTGGCCGTCGGAGGAGTTCGTGATGATTCAGAAATCCGCGGGCACAGAAGGACCTATATTGGCGCCATGCCTGGCAGAATCATTCAAGGGATTAAAAGATCAGGCAGCAATGATCCTGTGTTTTTACTGGATGAAATCGACAAGTTATCCAGATCATTTCAAGGAGACCCTGCGGCTGCTTTGTTAGAGGTCCTGGACCCTGAGCAAAACAGCACCTTTTTGGATCATTACCTGGATGTTCCCTATGATTTATCAAAAGTGTTTTTTATTGCCACCGCAAACAGCTTAGACGGCATCCCTGGCCCCCTGTTGGACCGAATGGAAATCATTGAAATTAACGGATACACAAGCGCTGAAAAAATGCACATTGCAAAAAACCATCTGATACCAAAACAGTTTGCTGAACACGGCCTGGATCCAAGCAGTTTGCAAATCAAAGACGAAGCTTTAATGAATCTGATAACTTCATACACCAAAGAAGCTGGGGTCAGAGATCTGCAAAGAAAAATCGTGACCCTTATCAGAGCCAGCAGCGAAAAGATTATTTCAAGCAAACCAAATCCGGTCATTATTGAATCAAAAAATTTGACTGAACTGATTGGTCCAGAAAAATTTCGACTGGAGCTTGCTGAAAACTGGGGACACCCAGGAGTTTCGATTGGTTTAGCCTGGACCCCTGTTGGCGGCGATATTTTGTTTATTGAAACCACACAGATGCCAGGAAAAGGTGAACTGATACTGACTGGCCAATTAGGTGATGTGATGAAAGAGTCTGCGCAAATTTCCTTAAGCCTTGCCAGAACATTGTTGGCACACACAGGATTTGCCTTGAATAAAAGCCAAACAGATTTGCATATTCATATTCCTGCTGGAGCCATCCAGAAAGACGGCCCCTCGGCTGGAGTGACTATGTTGACATCGATTGCCAGCAAACTGTCAGGCATTCCTGTAAAGCCAAAGCTTGCCATGACTGGTGAAGTGACCCTAAGGGGTGCTGTTATGCCCGTGGGTGGAATCAAAGAAAAAGTCATAGCTGCTCACAGATCCGGGGTCAGTGAAGTTATTTTGCCAGCAAAGAACGAACCCGACCTGCGAGATGTTCCTGCCGATATCAAGGCTCAGTTGAAAATTTATTTTGTAGACCGAGTTGAACAGGTTTTAGATATCGCTTTAGGAATTAAACTTTCAGCTGACAGCCTTTTGATGAATGACACTGGATCAACTGGACAGCAAAGTAATTTAAGCTCTACTGTTTAAAACTTTGCAAACAGCACATCTGTCTGCGGTTAATTAAAAAAAAACCAGTCTGTTTCCAGACTGGTTAAAGTGATACTTTAAGTATGTTGCTTTAAAAACAACCCTTATTTTTTAGCGACTTTATTAGCTTCGCCTTCAATCATGATTTCGATTTCTTCGCCAACAACGACTCCACCACCATCAAGATTTTTGTTCCAAGTGATGTTCCAGTCTTTTCTGTTTAATTTTCCTTTAAGTGAAAAACCAACCTTTTCATTACCCCAAGGATCTTTTGCAGCACCGTTGTATTCCAAATCCAGAGTGATCGGTTTAGTCACACCCTTCATTTGCAATTCTCCAGTGATTTTTACCGGCTTTTTGTCTTTGTATTCAATCTTGTTGCCTTTGAAAGTGATTTTTTTGTTCTTAGAAGCATCAAAAAAATCCGGAGATTTTAAATGATCATCACGTTTTGAGTCGTTAGTATCAATCGATGCTGTGTCAATATTGACTTCAACTTTGGAAAGTTCGCCCTTTGCTTCATCAAATTCAAAGGCTCCGTCAAATTTGTTAAATGTTCCTTTAACATTAGCAACAACTAAATGTTTTACTTTAAATCCCACTGACGTGTGTGACTCGTCCAGTTTGTATGGAGTGGCTCCAGCCAATGGTCCGTAAACCATCAACCCGATAACTGCTGTTTTTGTTAAAATATTTCTCATTCTTGTTTCCTCCTGTTGGATTAAGAACAAAAATTATGTCCGAATTTTATTATGGGTACAAAACAAATCTTAATAGACGTGCTGCCCCTTATTTGATTCAATTGTATATATGAATGCTTTGGTTTTATCAGGTGGTGGAGCAAGAGGTGCTTATCAGGTTGGCGTGCTCAATGGCCTGGCAGATATCACGTCGAAAGCTGGCATTAAAATTCCATTTCAAATTTTAAGCGGAGTCAGTGCCGGAGCTATCAACGCTTCTGTGATGGCTGCGGGCAATGATGATTTTGTTTCATCGGCCAGAAAATTGGCTGATTTGTGGGGAACTCTTAAAACTGAGAATGTGTTTAAAACAGATGCACTGTCCATCGGAAAAATCGGATTAAAATGGGTAGGAGAATTGTCTTTTGGTGCCCTAACAGGCACGACTCCTGGCAATTCATTATTGGACACAGCCCCTTTATTTGAATTGATAAATAAAAATCTGCAGAGCGAAAAAATTGCTGAACAGATTAACAAAGGAAATTTAAAGGCCCTGACCATCACGGCAATGGATTACAAAACTTCGACTGCCATCACCTTTGTAGAAGGTGACAGCAGTTGTGTGGACTGGGAAAGAGCTCGTCGAAAATCAGAAAAAGCAAACATCAAAGCTGAACACATTATAGGCTCCAGTGCGATTCCTATTTTGTTTCCACCAATAGCCATTGAAGACAGATTTTTTGGTGATGGTTGTGTCAGGAATCTGGCCCCTTGCAGTGCAGCCCTGCATTTGGGAGCTGATAAATTATTTATTGTGGGAGTCAGAATGACGGCTGATTCTGCCTACGACAGAGCTTTTGCCACATCAAAGAAAAGCCCCAGTGTCGCCAGAGTCGTAAATGTTATTTTAAACGCGGTTTTGTTAGACGGTGTGGAAGTTGATGTCGAAAGACTAAATCGCATCAATGATTTTTTAAAAAAGGTTCCTGCAGAACATCACGCCCAATTAAATTTCAAACCCGTCGACCATCTGTTTATGTCGCCTAGCCATGACATAGGCGAAATCGCATCCAGCATGTCATCTAAGCTTCCTAGGATCATTCGTTTTGTACTGAAAGGTTTAGGCCCTCTGGAAGACGCTTCTGAAATCATCAGCTACCTATTGTTTGAAAAAGAATTCACATCTCAATTGATCGAGCTCGGATACGACGACGTCATCCGTCGTAAAGAAGAAGTCCTCAAGTTTTTTTCATCAAACTGATCGCAAGAAATGGTGACTCAGTTTAATAAAGCCGGATCTGTTTAGTTTATTAAATCTCGACTTGGATACCGACTTCGATAACTTGGTTCGGTGGGATCTTGAAAAACGAAGTTGGTCGTTCAGCATTGCGAGATAAAAACGCAAAAATTCTCTCGCGCCAAATTGATAGGGTCGGATCCCCTGTGGCCAAAATGGTTTCACGTCCTAAAACAAAGGTTGTTTCAGTGATGTTGTACATGATGCCTCGTTCACGACAGGCTTCAAGAATGTGTTTAATTTTCGGAATTTCCATAAAACCGTAGTAGGCAATGATCCTATAGAAATTCTCGGATAAAGTTTCGATTTGAACTCGGTCTTTTTTGGCAACCCAAGGGACTTCTTTGGTTTTGATTGTCAAAATGGCCACCTGATTGTGCATGACCTTGTTGTGTTTGATAATATGCAATAGTGGGAAGGGCACACCCCATGAATCCCCTGCCATATAAATGGCTGAACCAGGAACTCTGTGTACAGGGTTTTCCTTGATCTGTTGCAGAAAATCATCAATGGAAACTGATCGATTCAACAATTTTTCGGCTAAAATTCTGCGGCCCTTTTTCCAAGTAGACATAATTAAATAAGCACCCAGGCCAAGTGCAATTGATATCCAACCGCCTTCTCCAATTTTTAAAATATTGGCTCCAAAAAAAGCCAGGTCCAAAATAAAAAATCCTATAAATATAAATAAACTGCGTTTAAATCCCCATTTCCAATGTTCTCTGGCAACAATAAATGCCAACAAACTGGTGATAGCCATAGTCCCGGTAACTGCTATACCGTAGGCAGATGCCAATTGACTGGATGTTTTAAACGTCATTACAAGCCACAAAACAAAAACCATCATAATCCAATTGATCACTGGGATATAAATCTGACCGATTTCACGACTGGAGGTGTGAATGATCCTCATTCTGGGTGAAAATCCTAATTGCATGGCCTGCTTTGATAATGAAAACACTCCTGAAATCAAAGCCTGCGATGCAATCACTGTGGCCAAGGTTGCCAAAATCACCAGCGGCCAAAGCATCCACTCGGGAGCCATTAAAAAAAACGGACTTTTGATGGCTGCGGGATTAGTTAAAAGTA
This sequence comes from Pseudobdellovibrionaceae bacterium, assembly GCA_044359815.1. GTDB lineage: Bacteria > Bdellovibrionota > Bdellovibrionia > Bdellovibrionales > Bdellovibrionaceae > JBIKLL01. Next base: position 11,396 of record JBIKLL010000031.1, on the reverse strand, counting down.
AAGCACCCTGCCCTAAATAGTTTAGGACAAGACCAGGAAGAACGATAAAAAACCAAGCCAGTCTAATGGGCTCTTTACCAAAATGCCCCATGTCTGCATACAAAGCTTCGCCACCTGTGATAACCAGCACCACCGAACCTAAAATGATAAATCCCAAAGAGCCGTTGCTAATAAAAAAATCGACCGCATACATTGGATTCAGAGACAGCATAACATCAGGCTTTAAAATTATTTGTTGAACACCTAACCAGCCAATCACTATAAACCACAATAATATAATCGGACCAAACAGCACTCCGATGCGACCAGTGCCAATCTGTTGAACCATAAATAATAAAACGATGATCACCATCGTTACGGGAACTACGTATTTTTCAAAAACAGGAGTGACGACTTTAACACCCTCGACCGCAGATAAAACCGAAATTGCCGGTGTGATGACTCCATCCCCGTACAATAAAGCGGCTCCGATAATACCCAAGGGAACAATAAACGGAAAATATTTTTTATCAGGTGAAGTCTTTTTGAGAGCTAAGGACATTAATGACAAAATCCCGCCCTCGCCCCTGTTATCTGCCCGCAGAATCACAGAAACATATTTTATGGAAACAACTAAAAACAAGCTCCAAAAAATCAATGACAAAATCCCTAGAACATTGGTTTCATCGACTGTTAAATAATGAGCGGAAAAACACTCCCTGATAGCGTAAAGGGGACTGGTTCCGATGTCGCCGTAGACAATTCCTAAGGCTCCTAAAAAAAGTACTGATAAAGGCTGGTGATGGGTATTATTTTGCTGGTCCAAGGTGTGCTTCTTTAAAAAATGGGTTTATATTTTTTGTTTAAAACATCAGTTTAAAATCTTTTGTCAGTTAAAAATGCCAGTGAAAAGTCCAGCTTAAGGTTAATATTATCCAGTACCAATGTCACTTTTAATACAGGACCCTGCGCTTCAAAAACTGACAAATCAGTCTTTGGTCCAAGCTTTTGCTAAATTGCTAAAAAGACAGGCCGTTTTTGCCGAATAGAATGCAGAGAAAAAGGAATTTAGTGATGTCAGCAGATCCAAAAGATTTGGATGTAAAAGATGAGGAGAATGACTCGGTGAAAGAAGAGTCGTATTCGCTTTACATTTTTAAAAGCGCACCTGGTGTAATGGTCCCCGCTGAAACTTTTTTGCGTAACCGCGGTTGGAACGTATCCAGCGGTTCAAACTTTAAAGAACTGCTGACCTATTTGATCACTAAGCAGCCACAGTTTCTGATGATCAGCGCAGATCATAAAAACAAAAAAACACGAATGCTTCCCAAATTGTTAACCCAAGCTTTTCCAGTTAAAATAATTGCTTTTGCTGAACAGCAAACAAACGAAACAATTAAAGTATTGCACGACATGGGGCTAAAATACACTTTGTACCCACCCGTCAGCGGTCCTGCGATTGATAGGATTATCAGAAAAATTCAAAAAGATTTAGAATCCGGAGCTGAATCCAGCACACCTCAAGGATTTACTGGCGGATCCTCTGGCCCCACAATTAAAGGCCCCGGATACACACAGGTCACAGGAAGTTTTAGCTCAGAACAAGCTAAAGCTGCCTTAAGTAGTTTTTTAAGTTCAGACAGCGACAGCACAGGTTCAAACAACACAATGACCCAAGGCGGTTCACTGATTCAACAAGGCGGCACCATTGTCGCAAAAGGACAGGCATCAAAAGGTGGCTTGGGATACATACCTTCCAGCGCTATCAATGCTGATGGATCGGTAGATGGATCGCAAATTATTCCATCAGATGACGGAAAGATTTCGCAAACTCCTAATGACGGTGAAAGCAAAGAGCAATGGGCTGCCCGCATGCGCCAAGCGCACGCTCAACAAAACCAAAGATCTCAGCAGGGCCTGGGATACATTCCGCCATCAGCCGTAAAATCTGATGGCAGTATTGATGGTTCACAAATCACACCATCAGCTGACGGAAGTGTTTCCAATGGTCCACAAAATGGCGAATCTCAAGCTCAGTGGAACGAAAGAATGAAACAAGCCTACCAGCAACAAATGGCCAGAGCCAAGCAATCAGGGCAAGGATTTATACCTCCCTCAGCTTTGAAACCAGATGGCAGCATTGATGGCTCGCAGATCACACCATCAGCTGACGGTAGCGTCTCTCAAGGACCTGAAGACGGAGAATCTTTTGAAGATTGGTCTGAGCGGATGCGAAAAGCTGCTGGCGCGGCCTTTAATCAAAATCCAAATGCTAATCCCAATGGTGGCACGCAAGGGGCTGATAAAACACAATCGGATTCAAATTCTGAAAAGCAAAGACAAGGCATAGATCCCAATGCTCAATCTGGATCAAAAAGCAGTGGAAAAACCAATCCTACAATGGAATCTAAGGGGCCTTATGGCAAACAGAAAACCAAACCCACCATGGACAGTGGCTATGTCCCTAAAAAAGTAAAAAAAGATCCGGTTTACAAATTTCAAAACAACAACAAACCCACAAAGCCTGACACCTTGATTATCAAGGGCACACAACAGGCAATGGATGAATCCGTCGCACTGACTGATGAAAACAAAGTCGTTCAAACTGTAGAAAAGGCCACTAATGTCGCTTGCATCACCGTTGAGTCCACCAGATTTAATGGTTATCTGGTCGCAGCTATGGGTAAAAACAGAAAAGTCGATGGAACCTTGCTGGAACAAATTAAAAAAAGATTATTTTCATTTTTGAAAGCCAATGGTGAGCAGATTTCCGAAACTGACAATATGGCCATCAAAATCAAGGAAGTTGATTTTGAACCATGGGCCGTACAGCAAGCCGAATTTTTAAGAAAATCCGTTCATGACGGAGAAGAAATTGCCATTGCGTTTTTTCCAACCGCCAACACTGACGTGAAGCTTGAGGAATCGGCTCAGGAAAATATGGCAAAATTAAATATTGAAGAAATCAAAACAGACACTCCGCTGGAATTTGATATGTATGTGTATATGGAAGAAAATCAAAAATATGTCAGATACACGGCTCAAGGTGGCACCTTTTATCAATCACAAAAAGACCGTCTGAAAGAAAAAGGCGTTAACAATTTACACATTCGCAAAGATTCCATTCATGATCTAAAAAGATACAAGGCTCAAAATTATCTGAACGATAAAATTGCAGAATATAAAGCAAAGCTTGAAGCTAAAGCTGCGGGATAAGATTTTTCGCCTGCAAAGACGTGCAAAATTTTAAAAATCCAGAAGCTTGCTTGTTTAAAAGATCCTTAATCACCGGATCCGTAATATCCTGACCGTTAAAAACTTTTTCAACCTTTTGTAGAAACAATCGATCTGGATAAATAAAAGCATTTCTGTATCCAAAAACCTGCTGAATGTGCTCAACCGGTCTCATTCCACCAAACATCCCGCCTAAACCCAAAAATGCCACTGGCCTGTGTTCAAATGAATCCGGGTATTTCCAGTGATCAATAAATAATTTTAAAACGCCTGGATAAGATCCATTGTACTCTGGAACTACCACATAGGTGCCTTGGGATTGAGCCATCTTGTTGATAAAGGGTTTTACCTTTTCTGAAGCCTTGTAAGAACCATCAGTCAGATCAGCCAATGGAATCTGAGCCAAATCGATGATTTCAAAATCCTCGCCCAAGTTTTTAAATACCTGCTGCATGTATTGAGATAATTTAAGTGTGGTTGAACCCTTGCGATTTGTACCTGCGATTATAAATTTCATGGACTTGACTTTGCCATAGTTAAATATTCGAATCAAGACTATGAGCGAACGCAAATGGTTTTTATTTTTGGACGAAAAGGTGGTTGGGCCTTTTTCAAAAGAAGAAGTCAATGCTCAATTATTAGCCAATAAAAACGCTCTGGTTTGGACCCGTGGTCAAAACGAATGGGTTTCAGGAAAGCGTTTTGAAAAATCAGCACAAGACGTTGAGCAAGCTCATCAAAAATTAAAAACAGCTAACGAGCGCATTTGGAAAGTCCGTGTCGCTGGGCAAGAAATGAAACCCATGTCACAACCTGAAATGATGGACTATTTAAAAACTCGCGAGGATCTGTCGGATGTTTTTATTTGGACCGAGGGTTATACCGAATGGAAAGAGATTTTTCAGATTCATAAAATTATGGATGAATTAGGCGTCAGCCGCAGAAAGCATCCCCGAGTGCCTATTATGGGAACTTTACTTTGCGAAGGCGCCGCTGGGCAATTCACTGCCCGCGTGCTTTCAATATCTGAAGGCGGTCTGGGAATCACCGAAGCCATTAATGCAAAAATTGGCGAGCGTTTTAAGACCATTCTTAAAAGCCCCAATCTGTTCGCACCCATCCATGCAACAGTTGAAGTCGTTTATGTTTCTCAGGATGGCTATGCTGGATTGAAATTTTCAGGCCTTCAATCAGAATCTAAAAGCGCCATCATCGAATATGTTCGCAAATTTTCCGACGTCAAAAGCGAAGGCTCGCCCTAGCTTTCAATTGAGTCATTTTGCTTTCATTCCAAACCATTAAGTTTTTTAAAGATCTAAAATAAACAACTAAATACATTGATATGGGTTACGGCCTCCTGCCTCAGCCGCTCGGACCAAGTCCCCGCCATCCATGGCTCCGCGGAGAACCCATCTCAATATATTTAATTATTTATTTTAGATCTTTGAAATATGTTTTTTATCAAAAACCAATTACTTGGAATGAAAGCTTCAAAAAATGAAATTGAAAAGGTCTAGATAGAGCCTTCGCTTTTGAAATTTATCGGATTGCACTTAAAGGGAGTTTTTATAATTATAAGCGAGGGTGGAGTCGCGCTTTTGGCAAAACCCTGGTTTTTTGATGACGGTGAAATTTTGCTGAAGCAGAGCGCGCTTTAAAGCCCCTGTGCAGGCATAGGTGCTAAAATAACAACCATTAGGATCTGCAAACTGGGCCAAGAAACTTTTTAAAAAATCCTCGCTCCACAAATGAGGATCTTGCTTGCTGCTGTAAAAATCATAACAGATTCCCTGAAACCTTTGTTCAGAAAAACCAGCCAATGTTTTACTGGCTGATTCGCTGAATTGATTTAAATCAGTCACAATCTGCCAGCTTCCATCCATAAGTTTTCGCTCTAAAATTTTCTGAATTTCTAAAAAATCTGTAAAAAACTGACTGGCTGTTTTTAATGTCACCGAATCTAAATTGCCTGAAATAAAATTTCTCTGACTGTTGACTAAAATGGGGTCGTTTTCAACTGACACCAAAAAAACCTGACTGGGATCCACAGCGGCCTTGAAAACCTGATCAATCAATGTCCATTCTATGTACCCTAGCCCCAAGCCTGTGATCAAAAACCGACGTCCGCCCCGCCTGAGGCACTCAGCAATCATTTGTCCATAGATCAGTTGGGTTTCACTGTACGCGCCCCCTGAATGGTGCATGGATTCCTGGTTTTTGTCTTGCGTTTGCAGCGTCGGGCTTCCGTCAGCCGTCAGTTTAATCAGATAATTATGAAAATCAGATTGAATTTGGTTTACAGGGGTCATTTTACGTCCTAATTTTCGCCCATGGAAAAAGCTTGGAACGGACTTCCTTTTAATCCGATTTCGCAATTTTACAAGAATAAATTTAACACCAAGATTTATAAAATCCCGGTTTCCATTGTCGACACCTGCCCAAACCGCATGGGTTTAAAGGGCATGCAGACCTGTGTTTTTTGCGATGAGTGGGGCTCTGCTGCAAGGTCAGACAGTTTACAAATGCCTTTGACTGAGCAAATTCAAAAATACAAAGCTCATATAGGCAAGCGATTTAACGCCACAAAATTTTTGGCTTATTTTCAAGCTTACACCAATAGCTTTTTAAAAATCTCTACCCTTGATGAACATTTTAAAACTGTTTTGCAGGATTCAGATATTTTAGGCTTTGTTGTCGGTACCAGACCTGACTGCGTTTCACCAGCTGTTTTAAATTTATGGAAATCTTATTCAGAAACTCATTTTGTCAGCATCGAGCTGGGTGTTCAGAGTTTTTTTGAGGATCAATTGGAATTTTTAAAACGGGGGCATGATGCCGCAGCCGTTTTTAAAGCCATTAAAAATATCAAATCCCATTCTGATTTGGATTTAGGTATTCATTTAATATTTGGTCTTCCCAATGAAACCGATCAGCAAATTATTGAAACAGCCAATATCTGTAACAGTCTGGGAATTGATCACGTAAAACTTCACCATCTGCATGTTTTAAAGAACACTGAACTTGAAAAAATTTGGAACCAAGGCGAATTCAATCCTATTGACCGATCAACCTATGCTCACCGAGTGAAATTGTTTTTAGAACACTTATCGCCGGAAATTTTTGTACACCGTCTGGCGGCTTTTTCCAGTCGCTGGGATGAGCTGATCGTTCCAGAATGGACTTCTGACAAAATGGGGACACACCAATACATTGTTGATACACTCAGAGCCGAGGGATCCTATCAATCACTGCGATTTCATCCGACAACTGCTTTGCAGATTCAGAAAAAATCAGAGTTGGCATTTCAATCATCAAAAAGAGCTATTTTATAAAATTTAAGATTCTTAAATTCCCCTTGTATCAATTGTTAGAATTTGGTTTGGATACTGCAACTTATGTTAAGACATTGGTCCAGTGCCTCGTAAAAATGCAGTTCGAAGGTCCTGAGTTTCAGCTAAAAAATGTCAATTCAATAAAAATTGTTGTCGAAACAATAAGCAATCGTCATAAAAGTTTGAGTCAAAACTCAAAAAAAATCTTGGACTCTCAGAAAAAATAATTTACGTTCATTATCAAGCATAGGGAAACAGTGGGGGGTCACTGATACATCAATAGATCCACCATCTGAACTTCGACACCTACTACATATAGTATTTTTAAGTAGTAATTGCGGAGTCCAGCGTTATTTTATGCGAACCGTCTAATGCTATTTTGCAGTGCCGGCTCAGTTTTCATACTGGTTAAGGAATTAGTTGCGTGGATTGTTAAAAACTTTCTACCTGACTAAAGGACAAGGAGGGTCTAACCAGTCTTCACAAGGGATTGTGATAAACAGTTTTAATCATCTATTTAAACAGAAATAGAACGAAAATTTTCGAAGGGGAAAATCATCATGCTTCAATCAACTCAAGAAAACGGAATTTCTTCGGTTCAATTAAAATTAGACAACACCGAGGAATTTGACATTCAAAGACCTCATATTATGCACGTTAAAAAACGGGATGGTTCGTTAGAGCCCGTTGACGTCACCAAGATCGTAGAACGCGTTATGGGATGCTGCTATGGCCTCAAACAGGTAGACCCTTTGCGAGTCTCCACAAAAGCTATCAGCGGCCTTTACGACGGGGCCTCAACTAATGAGCTGGATAATCTGTGCATTCAAACTGCGTCTTTATTAATTGGCGAAGAACCAGAATATTCAAGACTAGCAGCGCGACTGTTGGCTATTTACGTTGACGAAGAAGTCAGGGCTCAGAAAATCAGATCATTTGCTGATGCTGTGGCCTTTGGATACAACGCAGGTCTATTATCAGAAAGCCTTCATCATTTTGTCGAAAAAAACAAAGCGGCACTGTCCGCGGCCATTGAACCGTTCAGAACCGATCGATTTGAATATTTTGGCCTGAGAACTGTCTATGACAGATATTTACTTAAAAATCCTAAAACCAGAATGGTGTTTGAAACGCCCCAGTATTTTTTCATGCGCGTGGCCTGTGGTTTAGCAAAAAACGTTGAAGAGGCTGTTGAATTTTACAGACTGATCTCTTCTCACGAATATTTATGCTCTACCCCTACCCTGTTTAATTCTGGAACCCTTAGATCACAAATGTCTTCTTGTTATTTACTTGAGTCACCTCAAGATGATCTGAGATCTATATATGATAAATACACAGACATTGCTTTGCTGTCTAAATTTGCTGGCGGCATCGGAGTGGCTTTTCACAGGGTCAGATCAAGAGGCTCATTAATCAAAGGCACCAACGGTCATTCAAATGGCATCATTCCATGGCTTAAAACTCTGGATTCATCAGTAGCAGCGGTAAACCAAGGCGGTAAACGCAAAGGTGCTGCCTGTGTTTATCTGGAAACTTGGCACGCTGACATCGAAGAATTTTTAGAGCTTCGAGACAATACCGGTGATGAAGCCAAGCGAACTCACAATTTAAATCTGGCAAACTGGGTTCCAGATTTATTTATGAAAAGGGTTGAAGAAGACGGCATGTGGTCACTGTTTGATCCACGCATCACTCCTAAATTGATTGATTTGTATGGTTTAGAGTTTGAAACAGCCTACAAAGAAGCTGAAGAACAAAAACTATTTACCAAACAAATCAAGGCCAGGGATTTATACGGCCGCATGATGAAAACTTTGGCACAAACTGGAAATGGCTGGATGACGTTCAAAGACGCTTCCAATTTAAAAGCCAATCAGACCGGTGAATCCAATGAAGTCATTCATTTGTCAAATCTGTGCACTGAAATTCTGGAAGTCACTTCAACTCAAGAAACAGCCGTTTGCAATCTGGGTTCTGTGAATTTATCTCGCCATGTGGTGAATGGTAAATTCGATTTTGAAAAGCTGGGCAAAACCGTTCAAACAGCAGTTAAATATTTGGACCGAGTGATTGATATTAATTTTTATCCAATCTCTACGGCTGAATTTTCAAATAACCGCTGGAGACCCATCGGCCTAGGTCTTATGGGCTTACAGGATATGTTTTTTCAATTGAGACTGCCATTTGACAGCACTCAGGCTCAAGAATTATCAGCTAAAATCCAAGAGGAAATTTATTTTCATGCCTTAAAGACTTCTTGCGAGCTGGCTGAAAAATTTGGCCCCCATGAGACCTTCAAACTGACCAAGGCCGCAAAAGGTGTCTTGCAGTTTGATCTGTGGGGAGTGAAACCATCTGACTCTGAAAGATGGGATAAATTGAAAGAGAAAATTCAAAAAGTGGGCTTAAGGAATTCATTGACCATTGCCATTGCACCAACAGCAACCATTGCATCCATTGTGGGATGTTACGAAGCCACAGAACCACAGGTTTCAAATTTATTTAAACGAGAAACCCTGTCTGGGGAGTTTTTGCAGATCAATAAATATTTAGTGAACGAACTCAAAGCGCTCAATCTGTGGAATGAAGACATTAAAAATGAAATCAAGCTAGCAGATGGCAGTGTTCAAAATGTTGCCGAGATTCCTGATTCAATAAAACAGATTTACAGAAATGTTTGGGAAGTTCCCATGAAAGCATTGATCGATATGGCCGCTGATCGCGGGCCTTATATTGATCAAAGTCAGTCTTTGAATCTTTTTATCGAAAGCCCTACTATTGGGAAGCTTTCCAGCATGTATATGTATGCATGGAAAAAAGGAATTAAAACGACTTATTATCTCAGAAGCCGTCCGGCCACTGCGATTTCTAAAACAACAGTTAAAAAGGCTAACGATCCAGAGATTCCAGCAAAGGAATTTACGGAAACCGAAGCCATCGCCTGTTCTTTGGAAAATCCTGAGGCCTGCGAAGCTTGTCAGTAATGTTTTTTAATAAATTAAAGGGGAATTTATGATTTTAGATCCAGGATTCAATCTGACTTTGCGACCTATGAAATACCCAGTGTTTTACGAAATGTACAAAAACGCTATTAAGAACACCTGGACAGTCGATGAGGTCGACTTTTCAACAGATTTAGCTGATTTGCATGGCAGCAAGCTTTCACAAAGTGAAAAGCATTTAATCAATCGCTTGGTTGCTTTTTTTGCAACTGGCGACAGCATTGTTGGCAACAATCTGGTTTTGAATCTGTACAAACACGTAAATTCTCCAGAGGCTCGGTTGTATTTATCAAGACAGCTTTACGAAGAAGCTTTGCATGTGCAGTTTTATCTGACCTTGTTGGACAATTACATTCCCCATCCGGACGAAAGAGCCAAAGCTTTTGCTGCTTTGGATAACATCCCTTCCATTCATAAAAAGGGACAATTTTGCTTTAAGTGGATGGACAGTATCAATAAAATTGATCAGATATCAGGCATCGAAGGCCGCAGAAAATTTATTATGAATATGAGCTGCTTTGCCAGCTGTATTGAAGGTCTGTTTTTCTTTGCAGCTTTTGCCTACGTTTATTTTTTAAGATCAAAGGGTTTACTAACTGGCCTGGCCAGCGGAACTAACTGGGTTTTCAGGGACGAGAGCATGCATATTTCTTTTGCTAATGAAGTGATTCACACAGCACGCAAAGAAGAGCCCGCATTGTTTAATGGTCAGGTTCAAGAAATGATTGTGCAAATGATGGAAGACGCCATTGATTGCGAAATGACTTTTGCTGAAGATATTTTGGGAATGGGTATTGCCGGTTTGTCGATAAAGGACATGAGGCAATATCTGGAGTTTGTGGCCGATCAAAGGCTGGAAAGTTTGAGAATCAGCCCCCGATACAAAGTGAAAAACCCATTTCCATTTATGGAACTGCAGGACATGCAAGAGCTAGCTAACTTTTTTGAGCGCCGAGTTTCTGCCTACCAAATGGGTGTCAGCGGCACAGTTTCATTTGACGAAAGTTTTTAGAAAATGAAAAAGGCACTCATTCTGGCAATTTGTACCTTGGTACTAGGTCTGAGTGTGGGGTTTTACATGGGAGGATTTCCTCATCACTGGAGATCCGTTTTTAATTTACCTTTACCAAAAGTCAAAATCCTAACCCAGCGCGAAGATGTTTTTTCAGCAGAAGTAGTGGCTGCTATTTTTCACATGTCAGGGATTTTGGTAGAACCCACTGTGATTGCAAACTTTGATGAGTTTTTATTGCTGTCAAAAGAATTTGATCTGTACCTGGCTGATTCAACCTGGCTCAGGAAAATGACTCCGATTTTAAATGACAGATTAATTGATTCCAAGCTGACCAAAAAAATCAGCAATGATTTTTTAACCGAACAGGTTGAAAGATCCAATGCCCTACCCCTGTTTTGGCGGGTCGAACAAGTGAACGAAAAATATAATTTTACAATCTGGGCCGTTGCCGAAAATAAACAAAGCATAAATAAAAATATTTTTGAAATTATCAATCTGCTTTACAACAGAACCCTGAATCAATATTGGCTTAACAAATTAGACCTGGCCAGTTGCCTAAAATTAGCCGAAGACTTTAAGCTTCCCATGGAAAAAAAGCCATCCTACCTTCGCGATCACCTGATCACAAAACTGCGATAAAGCAGCGCCTTTTATAAAGTAACTTTAAAAGGCTCTGTTTTTAGTTTCCCAAGATCAGCACTTGAGCTGATTGGGGCAGATATAAATCACGTTTTTCAGTCCCAGCGGAATCAACAACTACCAAAGTTGCCGTCAGCTTATAAGGTATTCCAAAAGTATTAGAAGGAATCCCTGCTATCACTGGGATATGGG
>JBIKLL010000097.1:0-8347 GCA_044359815.1 Pseudobdellovibrionaceae bacterium | reverse complement strand
AACAATTCTGCAATTTTGGAACACGAAGCCTCGACTTCCAGAATTTCAGAGGACCAATTGTTTTATCTGCAATCCAGGGGGCTGTCGCAACAAGATGCAATTTCGGTATTAGTTAATGGTTTTTGTAAAGATGTATTTAAACATTTGCCTTTGGAGTTTTCAGTAGAGGCAGTGAAATTAATTGAAATGAAACTAGAAAACAGTGTTGGGTGATTATGATAGAAATTAAAAATTTGCACGCATCAATTGAATCAAAACCAGTCCTAAAGGGCCTGTCGCTAAAAATCGGCCCCGGGGAAGTACATGCCATCATGGGACCCAATGGGTCTGGCAAAAGCACTTTGTCAAAAGTCATTGCGGGACATCCCAGTTACGATGTCACCGAAGGACAGATAATGTTTGATGTGAATTTTGAATCAAAAAATATTTTGGATTTGTCAGCAGACGAAAGAGCTCGGGAAGGCATATTTTTAGCTATGCAATACCCTGTCGAAATTCCTGGGATCACAAATTTTAATTTTCTGATGACGGCTTTTAATAATATCTGCAAGCACCATGGGTCAGAAGAAATGAATGAAACTGATTTTAGAGCCTTTTTGGATCAGAAGCTTAAATTGGTAAACATGGGAAGCCAGTTTTTGGACCGATCGGTGAATTTTGGATTTTCCGGTGGTGAAAAAAAACGAAACGAAATTTTGCAAATGGCTGTATTGTCGCCCAGATTTTCAGTCTTAGACGAAATTGATTCGGGCCTAGATATCGATGCCCTAAAGGACGTGGCTGCGGGAGTTAATAAAATCAGATCAAAAAATAATTCAATTTTGATGATTACCCACTATCAAAGGCTATTGGATTATATAAAACCAGATTTTGTCCATGTGATGATTAATGGAAAGATCGTAAAGTCCGGCGATGCCAGCCTGGCCCTTGAAATGGAAAAACAAGGCTACGATTGGTTGATGTGATGAGGCAAAGTGTTTTTACAATCCCAGAATTTAGTTACCTCAGGAAAAATGCGAAACGGCATCTGGAGCGCTTTGGGATACCCACTACAAAAAATGAAAATTGGTCCTATGTAAATTTGAGTAAATTCGGCGAAAGAAATCTGACCGCCAAACAAAAGGGTCATGTTTTAATCAGTGGCATTCAAAATAAAAAAGGCGTTAGGGTCGTATCCCTATCAGATAAGCACGCTACGTTTTTTGTTCGCAGAATGATCAGTGAAAAAGCAAAGATCAAAAAACTGTGGCAGGATTCGTTGGAAGCAATAAATTTGCTAAACATTAATGCCGGAGTGGTTTTAATAATCGATAAGCGGTTCAAATCTGATCAACCCATAGTGATTAACAACAATGGCGGTCATTGTCGCAATCTGGTGATCATAGAACAGGGCGCACAGGCTACGATTTTTGAAAAAACCGTCAGTGCTGATAATAATTTTATTAATAATGTCACTGAGGTTTTGCTGGATCCAGACACTGATGTGGAATGGGTACAGTTTCAGAATGTTGAAGAAAATATTAAATCCATTAAAAAAACCAGATTTTTTATCAAAGAAAAATCAAAGCTCAATTTTGTTTATGCAGGACTGGGTTCACAGTGGTCACGGCAAACAGTGGATGCTTATTTGCTGGAACAAAATGCCAAGGCTGATTTTTATCAGCTATTGACGGCTTTTGAAAACCAACACAACGAATTTTACTCTTGCATCGATCATGTCAATGGACAAAACGAGGTCAATCAGCTGACCAAAATGGTAGTGGGCGCCAATGGCAAATCTGTGTTTTCGGGTAAAATTAAAATCCGAAAAAATGCCCAGAAAGCCCAATCAGATCAGTTGTCCAGGTCTTTGCTGCTGTCCAAGAATTGCCGAGCGATTAATAAACCGCAGCTTGAAATTGACGCTGACGATGTTAAAGCCACTCATGGTGCTGCTTATGGAAACCTGCAGGACGAAGAAATTTTTTATCTGCAAAGCCGGGGTATTTCCAAGCTACAGGCAGAGGTTTTGCTGACAAAGGGTTTTGTAGATGAAATTTTATTAAAAGTTAATAATTTGAAAATCAGGGATTTTTTGAGTTCTGTGGTACATGAAAAATTCAATCGGATGGTTCATCGTGGATAATGCTTTTACAAAAATAAGAGCAGAATTTCCTGCACTCACTCAACGAGTTAACGGTAAGCCATTAATATATTTGGACAGTGCGGCTTCAGCATTAAAGCCTTGGTCTGTGATTGAAAGGCTGGGTCATTACTATACATACGAAACTTCAAATGTTCATCGAGGGGCACATTACCTATCTGACCGTGCCACACAGTATTTTGAAGAATCCAGAATCAAAGTTAAACAGTTTTTAAATGCTGACTCTGAGAGGGAAATAATTTTCACCAAAGGCACAACGGAATCGATCAATCTGGTGGCACAGTCGCTGGGGGAATTTTGGTTTCAATCAGGTGATGAAATTCTGCTGACCGAGATGGAGCATCATTCAAATATTGTCCCTTGGCAGATCTTGGCAGACAAAAAGGGATTGAAAGTCAAATTTGCCTCGGTTTCTGAATCCGGCGAACTGGATCTGAAAGATTTTGAATCTAAAATTTCTGATAAGACTAAACTGATTGCAGTTGTTCATTGCTCGAATACCTTGGGAACTATCAATCCTATTATCAAAATTTCAAATCTGGCTAAACAAAAGGGTATTCCAGTTTTAGTCGATGGTGCACAGTCGGTGACCTTTATGAAAATTGATGTTCGTGAGCTAGGAATCGATTTTTTCTGTTTTTCAGGTCATAAAATTTATGGCCCCAATGGTGTGGGTGTGTTGTGGGGAAAAACTGATTGGCTTAATAAAATGCCACCCTATCAGGGCGGCGGCAGCATGATCAAAGAAGTGACTCTGGAAAAAACCACATTCAATGACATTCCTTACAAATTTGAAGCCGGCACGCCGGCGGTAGGTGAAGTCATTGCAATGGGAGCTGCTATTGATGCCATTAATAAATGGGGGCATCAAAATATTCAGGAACACGAGCAGCATATTTTGAAAACAGCGACTTCAAAAATCAGCGGTTTAAAAAACGTAAAATTTTTTGGACAGGCCACTGCTAAAGGCCCCATTCTGAGTTTTTATTTTACTGACTGTCATTCTGCTGATGTGGGTTCGATTTTGGATCAACAGGGAATCGCAGTGCGAGTCGGTCATTTATGCACGCTCCCGATTTTGCAAAAGTTTAAAGTAAAGTCTTTGATAAGGGCTTCGTTTGCAGTGTTTTCGAATGAAAAAGACGTCGACAGTTTGATGACTGGATTAGAGAAAGCCAGAGGTATGCTCCTATGAGTGAAGTTTTAGTCAGAATTCAAGAAACTCCGAATCCAAATGCGTGGAAATTTGTTTTGGATCGTCCTGTGTTGTTGGAAGGCAAGGCGACTTTTGCCGAGGAAAAAGAAGCCATCGGAAACAGATTGGCCACAGATTTGTTAAATTTAAATGGTGTGAAGCAAGTCCACTTTTTTCAGAATGTGATTACGCTGACTCTGGCACTGGAAGCAGAAACAGAGGAAGTTCATCATTTAGCGGTGGCAGTGATTCAATCAAGGCTTCCTGTGCATGATCCAAAATGGGGAATTCAGGATTCGATAAAAATCCTTCGCAAAGATTTACCCCCTGAGATTCAAAAAATTGAAGAAATTTTGGACCGAACTATCAGGCCAGGCTTGCAAGGCGATGGTGGCGACATTGAGGTATTGGAATACAAAGACAACAAGCTAACTATTCATTACCAAGGCGCCTGTGGCACCTGTCCTTCATCGACAGAGGGGACATTGATGGCCATCGAGGGGATTTTGAAAGATGAATTTAACCCCGAAATCGAAGTCTTCCCGGTTTAGCTAAGCGACTGGATTTAATAACAGTCTTTTTGTCAAAGAAGCTTCTAAAAAAATATTTGTATGATTTTACACCTTGTGAATACATTTGCGAGCGCGCATGGCATATCTGGTGTTGCGTAAATGCAAATTATCTTTGCATTTATGCAATACGAGAGATGAGCTTGCGGCCGTTAGCAAGTATTCACAAGGTGTAAAATCATACAAATATTTTTTTAAAAGCTTCTTTGACTGTAAAAGACAAAATTAAAGCCCTACAGCTTAGCTAAATCGGGTGCGGCTTAGCGGTTGAGGAGGAGAGTCAGTAAATGATTTTTATTTTTGGGTTGCTGGCGCTGTTTTCAGAATTGAGCTTTTGAAATTTGACAGCGTTAGTGGTTTCAAAATTTGAAGTCGAAAAGGTATCCAATCCACCCATCCGAGCGCCCTTAGTCACAGTGGAAACATGAAAGGTCACAACCTTTGCTGATTCCTTGCTGACATTCAAAAGCCTAATTTCAGCATTTGCAGTTTGACCTGGCTGTACGCCAATCCATGAATCAGAAATCTGGCCCTGAACAATTTTAGCGTCTTCTGGCAGTGCCCAGTTATAGACAATTTCTTCACCAGCAGCACCATTCAAAAAAACCTCAGCATTTAAAACCAATTCTTGAGTGTCGGATTCGGGAACTCCGTTGGGAGCTGTGACTTTGACATTTAATAGGGCGTTAGCTTTGCCCGAAATTTTTCCATTGAAAGAATTCATTTTAGTAATCGGGCCCAAATTAGTGGGATGTCGTTCAGATTTTTTATTAAATAAATAACCCCAAGTAAAAGCACCCGAAACCATTCCCGCTAAAATTACCAATGACCACCTGAGTGCGCTCCAGCTGCCAAGATTCCAAACAGAAGACAAAAATTGTTTTAAGGACATAATCTTACTCCCGATGAAAACTCGATGTAGTAATCGGCTTGATTGTTTATTCTGGATGAGTTCACTTTTACATTTACTAAATAATAACCCGCAGCTTGTCCAGCTAAAGAAACTGATTCGACGCCCGTTGTGGGCTCAGGGTAGGCTCTTGCGCTGGAGGTTACATAACCTGATCCTAAATTGTGATCGTAGGGATAAATATATAAATCCAAATCAGAAGGCGTTCCTGAGTTTGCTGCGTACCTAAGTGTCATTGAAGAATTGTTTGAGCCATCAAAATAGTAGGCGAAAAAATCATTGGATCGTAGCAGATCACTGGTTGTACCACCGCCAGGTGCTGATACATTGGAAGAGCCTGTAATGGATTTTGTGCATCCGGAACTGGATTGGGCCGTGCGGAGTTCTGCATATTCGGTCTGATTGGCTAGTTGTTTTTCATTAGAAAGTAGGGTTGAAAAATCTGCAGATTTTGTATTGTCATGGGTTACCAGCAATGAGGTCATCAGCTCATTAAATTTACCCACATTTCTGAATCGCATTGAAGTGCTGGCAAATCCGCTGGAAGTGTCGGTTAAAACCTCCCATACTGATGAAAATCCTGCATTCACTCCGTCACCACTGGTGTTATTATCAATGGTTTCCCAAAGCATTCTGGATATCGAAATTTCTCGGAACACGCCTTCACCGTTTGGTGAAGCTGCTGGAACATCTTGATTGGTTGCTTGAGCTTCCAAATCAATGTTGGCTAAAAGCGCAGTACCAGAACTGCAGGCGGAGTTTCTGACGGTGTCTCTGTAAACAGAGTTTCCTATAACTGCTGCTTGAAAGAAATTTCCCCAGCCCTCGCTCCATGCCAGTCTGGGATCAATGATAGAATTACCATTATGATCACCACCCGGTGAATCTACTACCGAGTAAGCGTCTTCAATGTAATGACCGTACTCATGGATGATAACAGAGTTATCATAGTGATCAGTGTCCTGGCAGTTATAGTCATTATACAATCCGCCCAAAATATATATGCCCTTTAGCATAGACAGTGAAGGTGCATCAGTGTTCAGATAAAACGATCTTCCGATTGAAGGCTTGTTTAAATAACTGGCAGGATTAAATCCAGGTTTCCAATAAATGGCGACCTTAGGAGCTACCGTGAATGCGGTGCAAACACCTGAACACCAGCTGGCAGAATTTGTGTTGTTTCTGAGGTATTCGTTAGATTTGTAGACTTGATCCAAAATATTAAAGGCTCCGCCTTCCAGTGTCCCCTGATATTCAGCATCTGGTAAAGTGACTGAGACTGAAGTGTCTGAAGCTCCCACAGAAAATGACTGTGAAATGGAATAAGGCGTATTGGTTGAAGGAGCATCCAAAACACTGGCCTTCATAAACGAATTGTCAGCTCTGGATAAAACCTTAAGTGTGTACGTGCCAGCGCCGCTGGGCACAGTCATGCTGATAGTGCCTGTCGAGCTAGTAGTTCCGCATTGAACTATGGACCCCGCGCTATTTAAGATTTGCACTTCGGCATGTCTGATGTTTGCTGTCAATACAGCTCCCAGGCCGCCGACCGTAACTAAGCGGTATCTGAACTGAGCAGTTGAAGTCACAGTCACGCCGCTACTGAACGTGTTCACATTACTGCAGTAGGATTGTTCGGCCACTGGCGAAAAAGTATTTTCTTCTGTAATTGAAGGTGAACTGCAAGCAATTGGAAGCAAAGCGGGTAGTGAGCAAAGTAAAAAAAATCTCCTCTGAAAAGAGGATCGCCTAGACTGCATCATGATATTAACTTATCGGTACCAAGAGATTTTATATGAGAGTCTCAAAATGAGAATTTGTGCAAAATTGATCGTCAGCAAAAGGCAAAAAAAAAGCCTCAGAGTTGGTGTGAAACAATAACCCCAATATGCTAGGTGGGTGGCCATGGTAACAACTTTAGGCTTCTCAGTACAAGCTGAGCCTGCTCACCATTGTCAGGGACAGCCCCCTTAAATAAGCTTGTCGGGTTATTTTTCTTACCAAGTCTGAAGCTCAGTTCTGATTCTAAACCTTAATTTGTGCACTTTCAATAAAAGTAAAAAATTAATTTTTTTCACTTTGGTCTAGTGGCTAAAACTTATGAATAAACCGAATAGTTACTTATGGATTGGCAGCATTTAGATTTTATTTTTCCATTTTTTGTCTTTACTTATGGCGTCTGCCTCACTTTGATTCTGGAATCTAAAATCCTTGACAAACTGGCCCAGGAAAAAATGCCTGACCGTTACCGGTCTATGGTGTCACATAAAGCCTTGGCTTGGGTGTGTTTTTATGTTGGTGGATTTTGGAGTCTGCAGAACCTGCTTTTTTAGCTTGAGCCTTGACATCAATTTAGGCTCTCATTAGCTTGTCTGCACTATGGAAAATTCTGACACAGGCAAAGATTTAAACTCGAGCACATTAGATAAATTAGGCAAAGAAGCTCCTGCCGTATTGACCATAGAACAATTGAATCGCAAAATAAAAAACCTGTTGGAACTCAATGTCGGGGTTGTGTGGGTTCGGGGCGAGATTTCTAATTTTAAACCCCATGTTTCAGGCCACCATTATTTTTCGTTAAAGGACGCTTCATCGCAGATTTCAGCTGTGATGTTTAAGGGCAGCAATTCAAAACTCAAATTCAGACCCACTGATGGTATGGAAGTCATCGCTAAAGGCAAAATCACAGTCTATGAACCCAGGGGCAATTACCAAATTGTTTTAGATTATATGGAGCCCGTGGGAGCAGGGGCTTTGCAAAAAGCTTTTGAACAGTTAAAAGAAAAGCTTAAGGCCGAAGGTTTGTTTGATTTGTCCCGCAAGCGTCCATTGCCCAAGTTTGCAAAAAAAATTGCAGTGGTGACTTCTCCGACAGGGGCAGCGATTATGGACATTCTGAATATTATTAAACGACGAAACAGCTCTACCGAGGTCATCGTAGCTCCCACTCAGGTGCAGGGGGCAGCAGCGACTCAACAGATTGTGGACACCTTGGATTTGGTTTATAAAATTAAAGACATCGATGTCATTATTGTTGGTCGCGGTGGTGGTTCCATCGAAGACCTTTGGTGTTTCAACGAGGAATCTGTAGCGCGAAAAATCAGCCAAAGTCCCGTGCCCATTGTATCTGCTGTTGGCCATGAGATTGATTTTACCATTGCAGACTTTGTTGCTGATTTAAGGGCTCCGACTCCTTCAGCGGCAGCTGAATTGGTAACGGCAAATGCAGCCGAAGTCAGACACCAGCTTACAAATTTAGTCAGGTTGTTGCAGTTGTCGATGACAAAGCAGCTCAGCCAGTGCCGGGAATCCATCAAGAGACTGCATTCGCAGTTGATTGATCCACGTAAAAAAGTTCAGGATTTGATTCTGAGAAATGACGATCTGTTAGAGCGGCTGCAAAATGCTATTTTTAATATTTTAAAAATGCGCAAACTAGCGTTGCAAAACAAAATGGGAATGCTGGATTCACTGAGCCCCTTAGCTGTATTGGACAGAGGATATTCGATCGCAAAATTTAAAAACAAAGT
>JBIKLL010000007.1:0-70823 GCA_044359815.1 Pseudobdellovibrionaceae bacterium | reverse complement strand
TCAACCCTCACTTATAAAATTGGAAAAAATAATAGCTCTTTAAATGGAGACACCGAAACTTCTAGTTTGGGATTGGGCGCTGGATTTAGTCTTTATTTTTAAAAATATAAAATACAGAGTCTGTAACAATGTTGTAACCAATTTGTTGGTAAATTTTGTTCGAGGTCGGATTATCAGCGTTTGTGTACAAAGAGCAAAACTGAAATCCCCTGTTCAGTTGATCCTGACTGACAAAGGCCACCAGATTGGATGCAAAGCCCTTTCCCCGACAATCATTTGGCGTATAAACAAAGCTAATTCTGATTCCGTTTTTGGTGGATTGCCCTACCTGGCAACAGGAAACAAACTGCCCCTGATGTTTCCATAGATATATTTCTTTTTTTCTAATTCGGTCCCTCAGTTTTGTGCGCCAGTATTCTTGATCAAAAACCTCAAGAGGCGAAGCTTCCTGCATAAATTTACCCAGCCAATCAAACACCAATTCAAAATCCTGATCGGTTGCGACCATGGGTCGACCTTCACAATCCGGCGGCCAGATAACTGAATCCAATCTTAAAATTTTGTGGTCCATGGCTTTTTCAAATATACCGCCCAAATTTTCAATAACCTGATCCTTGAACAAAGTTGCTGACTGAGTGGGTCCGACAATCCCGTTTATGGCAATCTTGTTTTGGATTAAAAACTGTACGATTTCATTCACAGCTATACTGCCACAGTCAGTGATGATTCCGTTCTGAGATCTGGTTTGCACAAAGGCGCCCGCTGTTTTATTGGCAAAATTAACTGCATTTAAAAATATAGGTTTGAAGGCTTGTGATGACTGTTTAGTTAGCTCCTCAGTCAGACCCAGCATAAGCCCATTTTGGACTTCTTTGGCATACAGGAATTCACCTGTTAGATCTAAAAATTGCTGCGCATCCAAAACCTGTTTGACCATGGGATCTTTTTATAAAGTATTAAAAGCATTGTCCATTTTTCTTTTGAAGAATTCTTCAACTCATTAGATCTACAATTAGGCTATACTGAAAATCAGGCAGGTGTTAAAAATGAGTATGACTGAAATCTTAGTTGTTGAAGACAACGCCGAAATGAAAATCCTGATTGAAGGTGCCCTAGATGACTATCATTTGTTTTTTGCCTCTACTCTTAAAGAAGCAGCCCAGTTTTTATCCAAGAAAAAATATAGCCTTATATTGTTGGATTTGGGTCTGCCAGACGGTGATGGTTTCAAACTGTTAACCGAATTGACTTCAAACGCTGAAAACCGCAATTTACCCGTAATCATTTTAAGTGGCAAAAGCGAAACTGCAAACAAGGTCATGGCCTTTTCAATTGGGGCCGAGGATTTTATCAGTAAGCCTTTCGATCCCATCGAACTAAAAGCGCGGGTCGCTGCAAAAATTAAAAAGAGTCAGCAAATGGCTGAAAAATCTGAAATTATAAAAATAGCTGATCTGACAATAAATATTCCTAAACAAAAAGTCTGGATATCGCAAAAATCGGGTTCACAGCAAGAGGTTGATTTAACATCTTTGGAATTCCGCTTGTTGATTACGCTAGCTAAGTCGCCAGAGCGGGTTTATTCACGCGAATTTTTATTGGATGCCGTCTGGGGTAAAGCAATTAATATCACTGATCGTACCGTGGACACACATATAGGTCACCTGCGCAAAAAATTAAGTGGTTCCAAAACCAAAATCGACACTGTTATCGGCAGTGGTTACAGATTTATTTTAGGCTGACAACCTGTTGATTTCGAAATTCTTTTCCGACCACTTTAATTTCTTCTGTTACTTCGGCGATCAGGTCATTGCAGTTTTGATTGGATTCAATTTTTGATTCGATGATTTCACAGATCTTTGCCAGCTTTTTAGCACCCAATGCTGCAGACGAGGACTTCAGTTGATGAACAGTGTTCAGCAGCAGTTCTTTGTCTGATGTTTTAACGGCAGTCTCAATTGTTACAAGCGATTTTTCAAGAGTTTGCTGAAATGAAACAACCAGTTTTTTGATGATCTCTGGGTTGGTTTTGCTGGAAAGTTCTTTCAGTGTTAACCACTGCACCGGCATGCCATCAGGGAATGTCCATTTTTGAACAATGGCATTTAGTTTTGATAATTCAAAAGGTTTTGCCAGATAGTCATCCATACCCACGGCAAGACATTTTTCACGGTCACCTTCGACAGCATTTGCGGTCATAGCAATTATTGGTATACGCTTTTTGGAATTAGCTTTTTCAAACTTTCGGATTTTTTGTGTGGCCTCAAATCCATCCATTATTGGCATCCTGCAATCCATTAAAATTGCATCGAAATCCTTTTGTTCCAAAACTTCTAAACATTCTTGTCCGTTATTTGCGATTTCAACTTCGTATCCCAGTCCCCTTAGCTGTGCCTCAGCCAGTATCTGATTGGTCTCATTATCTTCAACCAACAAAAGCTTTGCTCTAAAAATGCCATTATTGATTTTTTTAATCGGTTGGCTTTGCGAAGCTTCGATATTGGCGTTGCTGGCCAACTGTGCTTCCTGGATGCCATTGACTTTTCTGAGTGGAATCTTGAACCAAAAGACACTGCCCTTGTTGCCTTTAGACTCCATGGCAATCTGACCGCCCATTCGTTCTACCAATTCTTTGGCAATGCTTAAACCCAAACCCGTGCCTTCTTTGTTTTTAGCATTTTCTAGTTGGTTGAATGGCTGAAATAATAATTCCTTTTGTTCAGGCGCAACGCCAGATCCTGTATCAGTGACTTTAAATAAAAACTCAAACAGTGATTGGTCTTTCTGTGTGATTTCACCTATGACCTCGATACTGCCTGTTTGTGTGAACTTAATCGCATTTCCAATCAAGTTATTAATTATTTGCGACAACCGATCACGATCTGTGGCGTAGTATTCTTTGCATGCGGGATTGAACCCCAATGTTAATTTAAGTGATTTTTCCAATGCCTTGGCATCAAACAGTTCTTTGCTGGCTTGCAGGACTTCAGACAGAGCCACAGGATTGATCTCAAATTCAATTTTGTTGGCTTCAATTTTTGAAAAATCCAAAATATCATTTACAATTCTGAGCAAAGTTTTTCCTGAGTTCACAACCAGTTGAGCATATTTTTTGGTCTCTTTGCTGTCTGTTTTTTCTCGGATTAAATCAGTCATGCCTATGATTGCATTCAAAGGTGTTCTGATTTCGTGACTGACGTTGGCTAAAAACTGAGATTTTAGGTTTGAGGCCGACAGTGCAGCCTGTTGTGCCAACCTCAGTTCATTTTCAGTTTGGACTCTGCGATTTAATTCGCTAAAAATAGCAAAGGCAAAAAATCCTATTAAAATAATAGCTACGGCAAAAATTCCGATCAAAAATAAAATGTTCAGGCTCCAGTATCTTTCCACAAAATGCTGATGATCCTGAACATTCTGTTCAAGCAATGTATCGATACGATCAATTAAGTCACGAATGGTTCTGGTGACGACGATGTCGTCTTTGATTGTGATAACATTTTTCACCGTCGACCCATAGATATTGTGTGTTACATGAACCTGTTTTCCCAGCTCGACCTTGTCACTCATCAGTTCGGTCAGTTCATAAATAAGGCCTTTTACTTCAACGGTTTGCCCTGGCATCTTGTGAAGCTCTCGCAAAACATTGTCGCCCAGATTCACTTGATCAAAGTAAGCTTGGTAGTCTGCCTCATCGTGCTTATCCCTGAGTTTTAGGAAAATCACGTCGGCTTCTTGCAAAGATGCTAAAAAATCATACAGCTTTTCCCTTAACGTGCTGGTTTCTTGTCTTAGTCTGATACCTTCTTTTAATTGATATAATCCCCAGCCAGTCAGTCCAGCACTGATGATCAGAATTGAAACACTAATACCTAGTGCCAGTTTATATCGTAGCTGCAGATAAGCTCCCTGTAGATCCCCAGATTATCTCATTCTAAACACCATCTGCGGTATGAAGATTTCTTCAAACCGTACTCACATCTGGCTATTAACCGATAGAGTATTATTATTATAAGAAATAAGTGGAATTAATAAAGCCCTTCCACATCACATAAAGGAGAAACTTATGAAAAAAACAGCTTTAACAACACTTTCATTGATTGCTTTGATGACTTCATCTGCTTTTGCAGAGGGCACACCAACAACAGCAGCACCTGCAGCAACAGAAACTACAGCTGCCGCACATAAAGAGCACAAAGAAGAAAAGAAAGCTAAAAAAGCAAAAAAAGACCAGAAAAAAGAAGAAGCTAGAAAATCTGACGATCACAAGTAATTCAGTTTAATAAAAGCCTTTGGATTAAAACTGATTCCAATATCAGTGTTTAAAACCAAAGGCTTTTTTATTGAGTTTTAATAGATTTCAATCCAAAAATTTTTGCGTACGATTGATTTTTCCAATCCTGAGGGTCAGACTCAATATCATCAAAACAAATAGTGATCGGTCGGTGCTCCAGTTTGCTGACCACCACATCCTGTCCTGACTGCTGCTTTAATTGTAAATACCGATTGTTTAAAAAATCACTGTAGGATTTTGCATTCATGGTTAAATCCACTAAAGCTCTGCGATGATTTCCGATGGCAAAAAAAGAAATTAAAAACACCCAAAGCAATAGATTTTTTGAACCGACTTTCCCCAGAAAACTAAATTTATTTAATAATGAATGCAACCAGCTGGACCGATCCAGATATAAACTTAGAAACAACAATGCAAAAATCAAATTATGAAAGAAACAAATCACATTTAAGGCTCTTCTGGGCGGCCGGCTGTCCATGCCATAAAAAGCTGGAAAAATTGCTAAAACTAAAACCACAAATAAAGCCCAATAAAGCCATTTTCGGAATTTGGAGCTGGCAAATCCCGGCGTGATCAGGGAACTGTTAGCGGAAATCCATTGGCAACTGAAAATTATCAGTATCACTGATGCCAGTTCAAAAAATCGAAACATGTACATAAATCCAAACAAAAATGATTTTCCCACTGCCAGTGGCAGATTAAAGCTTCCCTCAAACATCGAAGCCCTGATTTGATTGCCCGGCGACAGTATCACTATGGCCGCAAAAACAGCAGAGACTAACCCCAACAAGATTAATTTGTTTGATGGAATTTTAAATTTTCTGAAATCATAAATGAAAATGGACAGCAAAAACATACCCCATAACAACATTATGATCTCATTGATTCCGCATATTGCGAAACTGGCTAAAGTCAAAATTGGTAACTGGCTCCACTGGATACCAGTTTCAGAATTTGTGGCCTTAAGGACTGTCAGATTGTAGCTTTTTAAGATGTATGCGCTGGCCATCAGCAATAGCGAAATTCCCACTGTGTAATTGGTCAAACCAGGTATCCAAAAAAAGCCCTCCACCACACTGGGCATTCTGCTGATAAATATCGAACTAAATCCCAAACTAACTATAATTTTCTGTGATCTATAAAGCGAAGGCATCATCCAGTTTACAAAAATCTGCACGCTGAAAACCAAAAACAGAATGCTTAAAACACAATACAATCTGTACAGCCATAGCTGCATATCGATTGTGGGATTTAAATACATTAAAAAGGTAGAAGAATATCTGCCAAACCAATTTAGGTATACATCATACTGGGCTTTCCAGAATCCCTTTTCAATCACTGCGACAGCATTGGTAAAATCATCAGCGGTAGGATGTACAAAAAAACTCAATCCTATGTATGGCAAAAAACTCAATAAAAACACCCACAACAATTTATTCATTCTATGGAGCTTGTGTAAATTTATACTGTAACGGCCGTTTGGCTAATGAAATGCAGTTAAGCATTACCGAATCAGTTTCATCGCCAATTTTGATCTTTCGCTTTAAATCAGTGCAGGCCTGTTGAACTCTGTCATAAGCCGTTTCACCGTCATTCAGAATATCAGTTTCTTCGACCATAGAAACTTTCAGATTTTTTTTGAGTCTTTGGCATGATGCCAGAGTTTCAACCTGGTAATGATCAGGTTGTAATCTTAAGATCCCAGCACCGCAGTCATTTGACACCAAGTTATACAAAACCCTTTTACCCCAATCTTTTTTGATGGTTTCCTCAGGTTCAGTGGCGACCTCAAGCTTAAAGCCAACGGACTTTAATTGTTCAACAAAGGGTTCAACCATACCGGCAGATTTGGTGTTAACAAAATCCAGAAGCTGAGTACCAAATTGTTTATCAGTTAACTCGTTAACAGCTGTTTCAAAATCCTTTTCGCCGTATTTGCCCAGATTGTTATTTGCGACCTGAAAAATATTTTGCCAAACAGAAAATAAATCCAATTTGGGATTGGTTTTTCTGACTTTAGCCTCGGCCATTAAATGCACTAAAGCTCCACAATAATAAGCAGGTCTGAATTCGTTGTCATTGCCAGGGTTTCTTAAAATGGGTTTGCCCTCTAGGTGGTACATGCAGTTATTAAAGGCGTAGCTGAGAATTTCTAAATATCTTCGGTTTCCAATAACATCGTTTTCTTTCATCAGTTTAAAGGCAAAAGCGTCCGAAGCGCCCTCTGACAGCCACATCGTAGAATCCCTTTCAGAATATTGATGTTCCAAGAAAAACCGTGACAATTGATTTACAAAAAACTTTGCAAGCTTTACTTCAGCCTTTTTTCGTTTGATTTTCCATTCAGAACCAATCAGGTTGAGCTCGATCACCCCTGGCAATGAGCTGCCGTCGCTAATTAATGCATTGGTTTTAAAATCTTGCCCCGTCACTAACAGAAAAGGCTTGCTGCTGAGCTGTGTTCCCAAACGTTGATTTAAATTTTGCAAATAGCGTGAAAGTTGTTTTTGAATTTTATCATTAATCCAAATGGGAATTTTAGGTTCAACTACTGCTGAAAATTCGGCTGTGATTTTTAGTTCCGCATTACCAAAATAAACAAAGGTTCCTTTAGATTTTTTATCTTCCCACCCTGCTGAATTTCCTAATTCAGATGCCACTGAATTTTGTATTACTTTTTCAGTCTTTAGGGGGATAAATCTGTAATACGTTTCTGATCGAGGCAGTTCTTTTGCTACACCTTGCTCGTCTTTTTCAAAAGGAATCCCTTCAAAATGCCCAGTGTACAAGGCCACGCCACCGTCTGAAAGTAATCTGAACATTTCATAGTCTTTTGCAACATGGTCGGTGAACGTTGTAACTTGAAATTTCACGCTGTTAGTAGGAATCACAAAATCCAACAGTTCTTTACGTTGGATCAAATCTATTTTTGCCCCGCTGGGTAAAGATTTAAACTGTTCCCGTCTAAATTGACTTTGCTGTCTGGTAAACAAATATTGCGAAATGGGTTTTGAAAATTTCAGTTCAATTTCCCACGTGTCAGTGGTCACATGACTGATGGTTACATAGGTCGCCACAGGATCTGGTTTTTTCTGGTCAATTTGGCGCGAGGCACAGCCGAAAAGCAAAATTGTGCTTAAGAATATAAAGTGTTTTTTCATAAAAAAATTTAATCACTAATTGGCCTTTTTGAGTACACAAAAAGCCGATCAAAATTCTCATCCCTCTTCCTGAGCCAATTTACATAAATAAATAATTTAGATAATTACCTTCACTTCAAAAGCCTCAGACAGCGGTGCTCGGCGCTTAACGCGCCTGTCGAAGTGTCACTGGCACTTCGAACTGAACTCATTTTTGAAGTGAAGGTAATTATCTAAATTATTTATTTATGTAAATTGGCTCAGGAGGAGGGACTCGAACCCCCGACCAAGCGGTTAACAGCCGCTTGCTCTACCAGCTGAGCTACTCCTGAACTTACGACTCAAAATTGGCAGAAATCTGAAACTAGGTGAGCCTTCATTTCTTGTCAAGATTCCTGATCACAGAACTATTTTAAAAGTGGCACCAAACTTTTTCGAATTTTGTGCCTTCCTAACCCGTGACCCACAGGGAACAGTCATTTTGGCCATATGGCGTCAAATTTTAATTTGAATTTTGCACAGGCCTAAACGCTTGAGCCCAGCCAATCAATGCCGCTGGCTTTTTAGTTTGAACATAGACTTTGCCTTTACCTCTAAATTTACAGACAAAACCCTCACCACTAAAAAACAAAGACTTATACCCGCCCAATTTTATGATGTCGTATTCCACACCTTCGGTAAAAGCCACAATGTGACCGTTATCCAAAACCAAATCATCTGTGACATCCATTTCCAACAAAGCACCGTAAGAATTAAACCAAACGTCACCTTGACCTGACATCTTTACCAAAAACCATCCAGCGCCGCTCAAAAGCCCCTGACTGAGTTTTTGAAATTTAGTTTCATAGTTTACACCTTCCGTGTGCGCCACATACCCTGTTGAGGCTATATAAAAATTATTGTTTTCCAATTTGTAGTGGCCCATATCGCCGCTTGGTCCCGGTGCAATGCTGACTTCGCCATCAATACCAGAGGCAGTAAATTCAGAAATAAACAGGCTTTCTCGGGACAAAAATCTTCTGAGTCCACCCTTAAATAGTGCGCGCATTTTCATATTTGATGAAGTCGCAGCCATCGAAGAAGCTTCCACAAATAATTTCTGATCTTTGGGAACTTGAATATTGAGCCAAGCATATTCGTGTCTTTGTTCAATTTGAAATTTCATTTTTACTTCCTATCCCTTTCTGGGTCTTAAATAAGGATAAAGCTCTTGACCAAATGTTCTGGGGTTATGGCTTTGGCACCATACTGTGCCGCGACCTTTGAATCGACAAACAAAACCTTCGCCACCAAAATAGGCTTGAAACCAAGTCTTGCTGGCTTTTGAGATCGTAAAATTTAATGTTTGTTCAAATGCCACAATATGACCCGTGTCCACAATGTATTCGCCGTCAACCTGCACTGGATAAATAAAACCAAAACTGCCCAAAATCACACGGCCCTTGCCTTCAGCTTTTACCCAAAACAAGCTCTCGCCAGAAAATATGGATTTCAAACCCTGCCACTCCAGATCAATGTTGATTTCTTGTTCGCAGGCTACATAACTGCCACCCTGAATGATTAATTTATCTCCATTGAGTTCATGCACCAAAATATCACCTGGCAGCTGAGTTCCCAACCACAGTTCACTGCTGCCACCAGCAGTAAAGTGATTGATAAAAAAAGATTCACCACTGACCAATCGTTTTAATCCAGAAAATATGCCTCCGCCCTTTTTCTGCCGAATAGTGGTTTTAATATCAATATTTCCGCGTGATGCTAAAAATGCTCCTGATTCAGCGACCAGTTTATCACCGGCTTGCATTTGGCAAACTGCAATTGTGCCAGCAGGGGCATAACGTGTTTCAATTTTCATATTTACCCCCAGAACCTTGGATTCAGCCACTGCGCTAATCCTTTTACACTGCGAGTTTGCAAAATCACTTTTCCGCTACCGGAAAGCCTTAACACAAAACCCTCCCCTGAAAAAAAACTTGAAAACAAACCACCCGAAAGTCCGATTCGCAACCTAACCGTAGGTGGATAGGAAAGTAGATGCCCTGAATCCACAACCATATCGCCGACCATTTCTTTTTCGATAACTGCGCCATAGGCGCCGTACCAAATTGTTCCGGTACCTCGAAAACACAACTTAAATAACCCCTCACCCGCTATGTAACTGGAAAATCCTGCCCATGCGACAGAGCTATATATTGATCCGGTTCTGGCAATAAATGATCCCCGTTCCAAAAATATGGTTTCGTTATTTAGCTGTCTTTCAATAATTTCACCTGGGGTTGGCTGCGACAGATAAACAATTCTGTCCTGTGACGTTTCATTTCGGAAAATGTTAATAAAAAAACTTTCTTTACCCAAAAACTTTGCAATCAAGGCCTGTATGAAACCGCCATTCATTTTAGTTTCACATTCAACGGCTACGTCCTGACTGGCCATCGCGCCAGGTTCAACAGTTACACTGTCACCTGATGATATTGATAATTTGATCATCCTAAATGATGATGATCCCAACAATTCTGTTTTCATATGTTTAAAAATTCTCCTTAACTTGTGATTGAAATTTCTTAAAATCAAAATCTAATTTTCTGATTTCTATTTCCGCTGTTAATTTTTCGGCTTGCTCCAGCAATGAGGCTATTCTTTTTTCGATCTCGGGGTGCGAACTCAGCAATTCAATTTTCTGCAATTTACCTAATAATTCAGGGGTAGGCGACTGCTGGATCAGTTTTTTTGATTCGGCATTCATTTTTGCTAGGGACTGACTCAGCCCGATGGGGTTAATTCGGTTTTGTATCAAAACCTTTATTGCTTCTTGGTCGGCCTCGTCTTCCAATCCTCTAGAATACTGCAGTTGCAATAATGGACCGCCTTGATCCACCAACACCGCTGCAATCCCAGTAAAATCACCCACTAAAAACTGCAGCAAAGCATAAAGCCCCAATGATTGAAAAACAGATCTGGCTACGTGACGGTTTTTAACGTGAATCATTTCGTGAGCCACAACACCTAAAAGTTGTTCGGGTGTTTCGACTAAACTAACTAAACCTTTATTGATGAAAATATGCCCGCCAACTGTCGCATACGCATTAGCTACTGTTTCTGACGATAAATGCACTGTGAACTGGTTGTTCCATTTTTCATCTGTAAACTTAATTTCAGAAACCAAAAGTTTTAACTGTTCTACTGTCTCTTTCTGTTCGGAGGTCATGCGAGGATTAAATACAGAATCCCCTATGGATTTTTCGACGGAAAACGGGATTAAATACGCAATTCCACCAAAAATCGGCCCCCTAAAAACAATCAATGACACAAAAATCACTATGGCCCCGACTATCGTAGCCATTTCAATAGTATTAAAATGAAATTTGCTTTTAGCCGAGTCCTGATAAAGCTTGGTTAAATGTGTTGATTTTCCAAGCTCTGTTTTTAGCATTTTGCTTTTTTCGCAGTACAAACTGGCACCCGATAATTCAGGTGTATTGAAAAACAACAATCGATCCTGACTGCCTCCAAAGCTCAGGCCGACAGAATGACAACTGAGTGTGTGGAGTCTTTCATTCTTTTCTTGATTCCAAACTGTAATATTTTGATCTGTGATTTCCAGAATCACTGATTTTTTAGAATTGTCCTTGCTAACCAAAATTGAGCTTAACATTTAGTTTCCTCAAGAAGTTTTGACTTAAAGCCCCAAGATCTATTTTTGCTCGATAACTACTTTGGCAGGTATCGTTTGATTGTCACTATTGATTAGCAGATTTTGATTTTTTGATGAGTCATTGTTTTTTAAATTTTGTTGCAGCATCACCACCGCAATCAACCCTATCACCATCAAAATAACTCTAATCCAAAGCTTTTTCATAAAAATCCTTTAAATAATTTTTTTGAAAGTTAAAAAATATTTTCTAAGTCCAGGTTATTTTATAAAGCGGATGGATCGCTGGTCAATTTTGCTGTTGAAACATTAAAGGAATAAATAATTGTAGATTAAGATTCAAGATGGTGGCTCGGGACGGAATTGAACCGCCGACACACGGATTTTCAGTCCGCTGCTCTACCAACTGAGCTACCGAGCCATCTGCACCGCATGTACGTGCCATCAATATATTCACCCAAAGGTGAAACCTTAATAACTTGGGCCATGCAACCAAAGTCAATGTTGTTACAACTCAAATGCCCTCAGGTCAACGACAGTGCTTAAAAGCATTTTCAAGATCGGTGATCAGATCGTCTAAATCTTCGATACCAACGCTGAGTCTGATCAAAGAATCATCAATACCCAGTGCTTTTCTGGTTTCTGCAGGAACGCTGGCATGTGTCATTATTGCCGGATGATCAACCAAAGACTCTACTCCGCCTAAACTTTCAGCAAGAGCAAAAATTCTGACGTTTTCTAAAAACTTTCGCGCATTATCGATACCGCCCTTAATAAAAAACGTAATCATCCCACCCATACCCAGCATTTGTTCCTTGGCCAGTGAATGCTGGGGATGCGATGCCAATCCCGGGTACAAAACTTTCTCGACAAATTTATTTTTTTGCAAAAATTCTGCTACAGCAAAGGCGTTTGCTTCGTGAGCTTTCATTCTGATCGGAAGAGTTTTTAAACTCCTAAGACATAAAAAAGCATCAAAAGTCGCCTGCACTCCCCCCATTGAATTGCTATAAAATTGCAGTTTGTCCGCTAAATCCTGTCGGTTGGTAATAGCAGCTCCGCCAATTATGTCAGAATGACCACCAATAAACTTGGTTGCCGAATGCATGACAATATCAGCACCCAAACTTATTGGGCGCTGAAAAGCAGGACTCATAAAAGTATTATCGACCACTGTGATAATTCCTTTTTCTGCAGCCAATTTTGAGATTTTTCTGATATCCACCAACTTCATCATTGGATTGGTCGGCGTTTCAAGCCACACCATTTTAGTGTTCGGCTTAATGGCTGCTTTAAAATTTTCTGGCTTTGCTAAATCCACGTAGGAAAATTCTATGCCGTTATTTTTAATCACTTTATCAAACAGTCTAAAAGTGCCCCCATACATATCATCGCCTGCAATGACGTGGTCACCTTGTTTGAACAAATGCAAAATTGTAGTCGTAGCCGCGCAGCCGGATGCGAATGCAAATCCATACTTGCCTTCTTCTAAACTGGCTAAACAGTTTTCGTAGGCTTTTCGTGTTGGATTGTGGGTCCGACTGTATTCCCAGCCTTTATGCACCCCAGGTGATTCTTGCACATAAGTAGATGTCAGATAAACGGGTGTCATGATAGCTCCCGTAGTCGGATCAGGTGACTGTCCCGCGTGAATGGCTCGAGTACTGAAACCCAACTCTGTGTTGCTCATTGTGCCTCCAAATATATTTTAAAAATCAAAAATGCTTACCCTAAGTTTGCAGGTCTGCCATTTCGCCCATGTATTGCAGCAGATCTATTTTGGTTATGATTCTCAGTTTAGTACCGTCTTTAACCAAGGCCACAAAGCCCTTAGTTAGCAGTTCGTTTAATTTTGCCAAATCTTCATTGGGCTGGATGTATTCGATAGTGCCTTTTACCAGATGAATTATTGGTTCCGTTGGTTTCAACGATCCTCGCACCAAGGGCTCCAACAAATCTGACTCGTCAAGGATTCCTACCAATTGCCCGTTAGAAAACACTGGAACCTGAGATATCCCAACCTTCTGCATTTTGGTAACCACATCCACAACTTTGTCCCCAACATCGGCAGTTACCAATTCAGCTGAACTTTTTCGCCATTCCAATAAATCCCAAACTGTTCTGGATTTTAATGGTGACGGCAAAAATCCATTTTCCCTCATCCAAGCATCGTTAAATGCTTTGCTCAGATAGGCCCGGCCATTATCCGGCAACAGCACCAATATATTAGAGGGTTTTGTTAGCTTTTTAGAATATTCAACCGCTGCACATACAGCCATACCAGCTGATGGACCCACGCAAAGTCCATCTTTTGCCACCAATTCCCGAGTCATCAAAAACGCAGATTTATCATCAACCTGAACGGCGTCATCCATAACATTAAAATGAACGTTATCGGGTAACATGTCTTCACCAACGCCTTCAACTTTGTAGGGTTGTGGAGGATTAATGACCTTTTTATGATGAAACAAATCATACAAAATACTGCCTACGGGATCGGCCAATACGATTTTCACCCCTGGCTTTTTTTCCTTTAAATATTTACCCACGCCTGAAATGGTTCCACCAGTCCCGGCGCCTGCCACAAACACGTCAATTTTATCACCTATTTGCTCAAAAATTTCTGGTCCCGTGGATTGATAATGCATTTTTGGATTATCAGGATTGTGATATTGATTTGCATAAAAAGAATTAGGAGTGATTTCGACTAATTTTTTTGCCACTGACAGATAGGATCTGGGATCTTCTGGCTCCACAGCTGTCGGGGTAATAATAACCTTGGCTCCGTAGGCCCTCAAGATTGCCCGCTTTTCTTCGCTGATTTTATCAGGCATCACAAAAATTGTTTTGTATCCACGGATTGATGCCACCATCGCCAGACCCAAGCCTGTATTTCCAGATGTAGCTTCAATAATAGTTCCGCCTGGCTTCAGCTCGCCACGCTTTTCAGCCTGTTCGATAATCGAAATCGCAATTCTGTCTTTAACGCTTCCGCCGGGATTATAAAATTCAACCTTACCCCAAAACACGTGCTGACTGTTTTTGGAAACGCCGTTTAATCTGATAATGGGCGTGTGTCCGACTGCTTCCAGAATGTTATTATATAGACGCTTCATTTTTTCTGACCCCTTTTTGGCGATCGATAGCCATTAATACTGTCGCCATTTGTTCTATAGGGTCAGTCGAAAAAGGTAAACTAAGTTTTAAAAAAAGTTCTTTGATTTTAGTCTGATTTGGCGAATTTTTTTGAAGTTCCGAGACTAATTCTATCAGTTTTTTGTCTTTCATCCACCCCTCCGTTGGTTTATCTGAAAATCTGATTCAGTCCTTCCTTTGTTTGGTCAAAAGGACAACTTGTTTAATAATGGCACAAACACCAAGATCATAAGTGCAGGAACTTGTAACAACAAGAGGGGAATCAGTGACTTTATGGGCAAAATTGCTATTTGGCGCTGCAAGTAAATCTGATCCCTTATCACAATTTCTTCCTCTAGCTGGTCCAGAGTCTCAACAATTGGCTGATGACTCATGCCTTTGGCCAAAGTTTCAAAAGTTATCCTGGTTAAGTGATCGAATTGCTCAAAGGTCGGCACCTGTCCATTCAGTTCGATAGACCTCAGCCAACTGTGTACAAGGGATCTCCATTCAGAATTTAAATCTTTGTTCAGATAAATTTGCAGACTTTGCCTTAACGACAAGCCATTTTGAAATCCAAACTTCATTGACAGAACCAAGGACAACAGTGGGCTTATACTTTCCATTTTGTTTTTGCCCCCATTTTAAATAACCAGTAACCACCTACCAAAAATAGCAATAGCGCTGCTGCAAAAGGCTGGGATTTAACAAATTCAGGATTGATTGAAATCGAATACGCCATGCATGCCACAAACATCACAGCTACAACAATGGACTGCGCCCTGGACTGCATAACTGCTGAGCTGGCTCTTAATTTAAAATCTTGCATCATTCTGTAATGACTTCGCAATTTAACAATGTTTTCCAGCTTCTTGCTGGGATTTCGATCAACAATTTTGATTTCCTCAAAGAAATTTTTGATCACTTGGGGTAAATCCGCTGCTTCTTGGTTGATATTTTGAATTTCCAGAACTTCACACAGCATCCTCAGCACATTTTTTTGAGTGCCCTTTTGACTGAAGCAAAGCTTTTTTGCAGATTCCTTCAACGTTAGTCCGGTTTTCATGTGCAAAATCATAAAATCCAGAAAAAAAACCTGATTGGTCCGCCAATTTTCAATAAAAATCATCCGACGGACCTCGGACCATGCCAATGGACACAGACTCAGCAACATCAAAAGAATTAATAGCAGGTAGGAATTGTTTCTCATCACAAAAGACATCGCTACCAATGTGATTTGCCCCACCCAATGAACAAAAAATCCCTCTTGATCGTCCAAAAAAGATTTGCGGAGCATTTTTTTTTGCGTGAAGTATCCAAAAATCAGTCCAACAGAACTTGTGATCATCCAATTTTGCATTTCAATTTCCTTTTTTGATTGGTTGATGTCTCGTTTTGATCAAAGAAATGCAAAAAAGTAGCCGGACAAAAAATTTTTTATTGACGTCGATGCTAAACTCATTAACACTTTGAGGTAGGGAGTTTGTTCTAATTATAGAACAACAAGAACAATAACGACTTTGTCGCCCATTGGGGCATCCATTCAGGAGGAACAATAATGGCAAAGAAAAAAGCAACAAAGAAAAAAGCTACTAAAAAGAAAGCTACTAAAAAGAAAGCTTCTAAAAAAAGGTAGTTTTTGTCTTTGACAAAAATATTAAAACCCTCGTGGTGAAAACCCCGAGGGTTTTTTATTTTAGGGGTCTTTGGTTTTAGGTGTTTTTAGGTTTAGCTGTCTTTAGTTTTTAGATTCTTTAGATTCTGGGACGATTAAAAGAAATAAACAGTTCCCAATGATCCTGTTATGTTAGGCTTCAGGTCTTCGACCGAAGTTATCATTTCAACTTCTGCAAAAACACTGGTCCCTGCCGCTGAACCACTCAATTGATAAAACTGGATACCCGCCACTGGAATCAGCAGACTTCTGCCAAATTGGCCGTTTTTCTTTTCATCTTCGGTTAATATTTTTGAACTTAAAAATCCTGGATTGCTGTTACCCATGTAATCTTGCTTGCGCGATGAACTGTACCAATATGAATAATTAATTCCAGTATAGGGGCTGATACTGCCCGTGGACCAACTGTGTTTCCAACCTAAGGTGAACGAATTATATCTGGGACCACCACCAAATGCTGTCACAACAGAATCCGTGGGCGTGAAATTAAGCTCGGTCATCACACCCATTAATCCAACAGATCCCCCCAGAACAAATCCCGCCCCTACCCTTTTTTGAGATCTCAAGTCATAGGAATCTTCAAAATCCTTAATTTCAAATGTCGCTCGTTGAGAAATGGGTTGGATTCTCTGCTTTGTGGTGGTTTTGGACTCAATTTCTTCGACAATCACTGCAGGTCCAGCAAAACACTTTACCGATAAAAAAAGCACCAATAAAAAGTATTTCATAAAGCCTCTGGTTTTAAAAACCTATCTGTAATATGCGATCAAAACATCTTTGCCTTGATACCCTCTTCTTGCAAAAACTTTCTTATGGCTTTTTCATCCAGGTTTTCAAGTCTAAACAGAAGTTTGTGCAATAAAGCAAAGGACTCCTCGGCTTTTTGTCCCCTCAACTGACCTGTTAAGTGTGCTAAATCATCACTGATTTTAATAATATTACCCATCAGCTTGCTGACATCTTTATTTTGGGAAGCTTTATCCATTAACGCCAAAGTTTTATTAAAATTTAATACTAATTTATCCAATTGACCTATCATATTGGTCACTGATCCTTCATTTTTATTAACTATTTCTATGATTTTACCGGCTAAACCATAGCTTTGTGAAATCAGCTGGTCGATTCTGGGTGGATCCTCGCCCCTAACAGTAGCACCGTTTTCAATTTCAGGTTCACTGGTTGATCCCGGTGATATTTCTAAAAATTTTTCTCCGATCACACCGGCCAGGTTAATAAAATAACTAGAGTCTTTCCGAATGCTGGTCCAGGCCTTTTTCTCAACTTCAATGACAACTTTTAATTTAACTTCTTGTCCATTTTCGTCTTTTTGATTGGGATCAAACAAAATCTTTTTAACCCTTCCAACCTTGATACCCATCACTCTGACGGGTGAGCTTTCCTCGAGCCCTCCGGCATAATTATACAAAACATTAATTGTTTGTGTGTCGGAAAACGGCGCAACCACCCCCAACACATAGGCAAAGCCACCAATTAAAGCCACCGTTGCTAAAAATAAAAGTCCTACCTTGGCTTCTGCTTTCATGTGCCCCCTCTAATAAAAGTTCGAAAAAATATATGATAAGATAAAATCAATCACAATGATACATACTGATGCCGTTACGACACTGTTGGTTGTAGCCGCGCCCACACCCTCTGCACCCGCTTTACATTTGAAACCAAAATAGCAACTGATCAGAGGAATCACAAAACCAAACGCTGCACCTTTAACCATAGAAAAAAGCAAATCTTTAAAATCCACAAACCGAACCATCGCAGTCACAAAAAGCCCCGGTGTGAATCCCAAATAAGACTGACTGACCAGCATGGCACAGTAAATACACACCAAGTTTGCAAACACGGTCAGGCACATGCTTCCTAAAACACAGGCCAATAATCTGGGGACAACTAAAAACTGTATTGGATCAATCGCCAGCATCTTGAGCGCATCAATCTGTTCGGTGACTTTCATTGATCCCACTTCAGCTGCGATGCCGGCACCCACTCGGCTGGTCAGCAGTAAAGCCGTCACAACCGCACCCAGTTCACGCAGAATTAACATTGCGGCAAAACCTGGAACCATCGAATCATTTTGAATGACTAATTTCATATGAAAAGAGCTTTCCAGAATCGTCACCATGGCTGCAAAACACACACAAAAAACCACAATAAACAAACTGCCATTTGCTACAAATTCAAACTGTTTAATAAATTCTTTCGGACGAAAGGGGGGTGAAAATATCCCCATCAATGCGTGAGCACAAAGACCAAAAAACGATAAAACTTCCTCGACCACATAAAAAAGTTTTAGTGATTTAGTCATCAATATCCCCTGATCAATCTGGTGGCCCATTCGCTCATCAGACTGGTAAACCAATCAGCGACAACAATTCCAACCATAGTGGTGACTGCAGTGTTGATAACAGCTTTCCCCACACCCTTAGCTCCACCTGTTGCGGTGTATCCCATAAAGGTACAAGTTATTGCCAATAGCAAAGCAAACACAAAACACTTTATCAATCCATTGACGATAGATGAAACTGTCAAAATAGTCGGGATGTGGCGCATGTATTCCCCCGGACTGACGTCTGCGAACACTGAGCCCATCAACATCCCACCAAAAATCGACATAAATAAACCAAGGCTCAATAAGGCAAACGATGAAACAATGATTCCAATCAACCTGGGGACAATAATTTCTTGAATCGGATCTGCCCCTAAACATCTGATGGCATCAATTTGTTCAGTGACCTTCATAGTGCCAAGCTCTGCACTGGTAAAGGCGCCGATTTTCCCACTCAACATAAATGCAATCAATAGTGGACCGACCTCTCGAACAGTTCCACTGGTAGCCAGTCCACCTAAATATCCCAGGGCTCCAAATTCTTTCATCTGCAAAGTAAATTGCACGGTCATAATCGCACCAACAAAAAATCCCGCCATAGCCGTAGTGGGCAGGCTCTGTTCTGTGACTCGCCAAATCTGTATAAAAACTTCGGATCTTTTGCTGGGTCTGCTAATCATTGTGTGAAACACCTGCTTTGTAAAAATCAGTCCCTGACCGGTTTGTTCTAACAAAGCATTTAGCTGATTAAACATTTTGGCCTTCCAAGCTTAAGACTTCGTATAAAAAATCTTTTACCAATTGCACTTTTGAATTTCTCAGATCCTTGGGTGTCCCTTGATCAACAATATTTCCCTGATCCATAACCATGATCCAGTCAGCAATTTCCAGAGCGCACTGCATGTCATGACTGACGACAATTGAGGTTGTGTTAAGTTTTCGTGAAAGCTCTTGGATCAAATGATTCACTGAATTTGTGGTGACTGGATCCAAACCCGTTGTGGGCTCATCAAATAACAGCACCTGGGGCTCAAGGGCCACAGTGCGCGCCAAGCTGACTCGTTTTTGCATTCCATAGGATATTTCCTGCGGCAATTTGTTTTCAATCCCAATCAAATGCACTAGCTCCAAGGCTTTTTGCACTCTGAAACTAATTTCTGATTCCTGCAGTGAATAGTGTTTGCGAAGCCCAAAGGCTACATTTTCAAAAACTGTCAACGAGTCAAATAAAGCCGGATGCTGAAACACCATTCCAACTTTTTTTCGTACGTCCAAATACTGCAATTCAGAATATTTCGAAACCTCAACTCCATCCACAAATATTTCACCACTGTCAGGCTTCAACAATCCCACCAGGTTTTTCAACAATACCGATTTTCCGGTACCTGAAGTTCCTAAAACAAACAGAATTTTTCCTTTTTGAATTTTAAAACTTAAGCCCTTTAGAATTGTTCTTTTGCCAAAACTTTTGACCACGTTTTTAAATTCGATCATTTTGGAGCAATCCCTTTTAAAGGTCCTTCAATTAATCCCCTGATAAACTGATAAACACGAGGATCTTTATGCTGCATGGTTTGCGATTGGTTTCCGGTTTCAATAACTTCAGCATCCACAACCATCAGATTTCGTCCGCCTAATTGGTAGGCTCGGTTCATGTCATTTGTGATCACAACAACTGTGGATTTCTGTTGGCGCTGCAGTTCCAAAATTAAATCGATGATTTTTCTGGATGTAATAGGATCTAAACCTGCCGTTGGGTCATCATAAAATACTATTTCTGGTTTCAGCGCCATCGCTCTGGCGATTCCCAGTCTTTTCTGCATACCGCCAGAAATTTCGTCAGGATAAAGATCCTTAGCATGCAATATTCCAACAGCCTCCAAAAGTTTTTCTGCAATTTCCCTGGCTTTGCTGATTTCGATCTTATTGACTTCCTGTAGCGGAAAAATAATATTTTCAGCGACTGTCAAGCTGTCAAAAAGTGCGTTTTTCTGAAACAGCATTCCCATCTTTTTTAGAACTTCCTGCTTATGCTTACGGTCAAGATTGTTAACGTTGAGCCCTCTGATTAAAACCTCGCCAGAAGTCGGTTCAACCAATCCAGCCATTGATTTAAGCAAAACACTTTTGCCTTTTCCGCTGGGACCTACCAAAGTTACGATTTCCCCCTCTGAAATCTGCAGATTCACTGAATTTAATATGACTTCATTTCCGAAACGGACCGAGAGGTTTTTAAGATGAATCGCCGAAGGCGTTTTTGTTGCAGTTTGGGTCATGAACATTTGCTTGTCTAACTTATTGATTTAAGTTTGAATGTCACAGTAAACGCAAGGAGAAAATATGAATCACAAAAGAAAAAAAATTACGGTTATTGGTGCGGGATTTGTTGGGTCAACTGCGGCTCATTGGGCAGCTTCAAAAGAATTGGGCGATGTTGTTTTGTTAGACATCAACGAAGGTGTTGCAAAAGGTAAAGCTTTGGATCTGTATGAGGCAGCTCCTGTTGAAATGTTTGATTCCAGAGTGATCGGCACCAGTGATTACAAAGACACTGCGGATTCTGATGTTGTTATTGTAACAGCTGGTTTACCCAGAAAGCCTGGCATGAGCCGTGATGATTTATTAGCAACCAATGCAAAAATTGTTAAAGCGTGTTGCGAAGGTATTAAACAATATTCCCCAAATTCCACAGTCATTGTTGTCAGCAATCCGCTGGATGCTATGGCATTTGTCGCAAAACAAGTTACTGGATTTCCTCGTGAGCGCGTAATCGGAATGGCTGGTGTGTTAGACACAGCTCGATTCAGAACATTTATTTCAGAAGAACTCAGAGTCAGCGTTAAAGATATTCATGCGATCGTATTGGGTGGACACGGAGACACAATGGTGCCGATGCCCAGACATTGTTCTGTAGGGGGAGTTCCATTAAACGAAATGCTTTCTACTGAAAAAATCGATGCTCTTGTGCAAAGAACGAGACAAGGCGGCGCTGAAATCGTGAATTTGCTAAAAACAGGTTCCGCTTTTTATTCTCCATCTGCTTCTGCTGTGCAAATGGCTGAAGCTATTTTGAAAGATCAAAAAAGAATTTTACCTTGCGCTGTCGAACTGAATGGCGAATATGGCATGAAGGGTTTGTTTATGGGAGTCATGTGCAAACTGGGCGGCAAAGGAATGGAGCAAGTCATTGAGTTAAAGCTTAATGACACTGAACGTGCTGGATTAGAAAATTCAGCAAAAGCTGTTCGTGAATTAGTCGATGCCCTAGGCAAATTATCATACTAAAGGTGAAAACAGATGAACATACATGAGTACCAAGCTAAAGAGATTCTAAAAAAATACGGAGTCACAGTGTTGAAAGGCAAAGTGGCTCACAATGCTGACGAGGCTCTGGCCGCCGCTAAGGACATTGGCGGAAGCCTTTGGGTCGTGAAAGCACAAATTCATGCTGGCGGCCGAGGCAAAGGCGGAGGCGTGAAAGTAGCTAAATCATTAGATGATGTAAAAAGCCTATCCAGTCAGATTATCGGTATGAACTTGGTGACTCATCAAACAGGGCCAGAAGGCAAAAAGGTTCACAAGGTTTACATCGAACAAGGTTGCAATATCGAAAAAGAATTTTACGTTGCATGCTTGATTGATAGGGCCACTGGCAGAACAGCTATGTTGGCTTCACGCGAAGGTGGCATGGACATCGAGATCGTGGCCGAAAAAAATCCAGATGCCATTAAAAAAGTTGATATTGATCCCGTGACTGGTCTGGCTCCGTTTCAAGCTCGTCAATTGGCATTTGCTTTGGGAATTCCTGCAGAACTAATTAACAAAGCAACTTCGTTTTTTGTTGGTTTGTATAAAGCATTTATTGATAAAGATTGTTCTATCGCTGAAATCAACCCTCTGGTTTTGACAAAAGAAGGCGATCTGATCGCGCTAGATGCTAAGATGAATTTCGATTCTAATTCTTTGTACAGACAAAAAGACGTCCTGGCTTATCGTGATATCACCGAAGAAGAT
Source organism: Pseudobdellovibrionaceae bacterium (assembly GCA_044359815.1). Lineage (GTDB taxonomy): Bacteria > Bdellovibrionota > Bdellovibrionia > Bdellovibrionales > Bdellovibrionaceae > JBIKLL01. The sequence continues at coordinate 48,578 of JBIKLL010000007.1, read as the reverse complement.
CCAACTGAACTGGAAGCCAGTGAACATGATCTGGCCTTTATCAAACTGGATGGAAACATTGGCTGCTTGGTTAATGGAGCCGGTTTGGCTATGGCGACATTGGATATTATTAAACTGCATGGTGGTAGCCCTGCAAATTTTCTGGATGTCGGTGGGGGCGCTACAAAAGAGCGTGTTACAGCTGCCTTTAAAATTATTTTGCGGGATCCAAACGTAAGGGGAATTTTAGTAAATATTTTTGGTGGCATCATGAAATGCGACATCATCGCAGACGGAGTGATTTCAGCTTCAAAGGAATTGGGACTTAAGGTTCCTTTGGTCGTCAGGCTTGAAGGCACTAACGTAGAGCTTGGTAAAAAAATGCTCAAAGAAAGCGGGCTTAATATTACTCCAGCTGACGATTTGGCTGATTCTGCTAAAAAAATTGTTGCAGCGGTGAAGGGATAATCAATGGCTATTTTAATTAACAAAGACACAAAAGTGATTTGCCAAGGTATTACGGGCTCTCAGGGGACATTTCATTCTGAGCAAAGCTTGGCCTACGGAACCAAAATGGTTGGTGGAGTGACTCCAGGCAAGGGCGGCACCAAACACATCAATTTACCCGTCTTCAATACTGTCCACGAAGCCAAAAAAGCCACGGGATGTAACGTATCGATGATTTTTGTTCCACCACCCTTTGCAGCTGATTCAATTATGGAAGCAGTGGATGCGGATTTGGATTTGGTTATTTGTATCACCGAAGGCATTCCTGTTTTGGACATGGTTAAGGTTAAACGATTTATGCAGGGTCGCAGGACCCGATTAGTTGGTCCAAACTGTCCCGGTGTGATCACGCCAGGCGAATGTAAAATAGGAATTATGCCAGGGCACATTCACAAACCTGGAAAGATTGGAGTGCTTTCCAGATCTGGAACACTGACCTATGAAGCTGTTCATCAGTTGACCCAAATTGGACTAGGTCAAAGCACCTGTGTGGGTATTGGTGGCGATCCCGTTAACGGCACTAATTTTATTGATGTTCTGAAATTGTTCAATGCAGACCCTAACACTGAAGCTGTGATTATGATCGGTGAAATTGGCGGAACTGCCGAAGAAGAAGCCGCAGAATATATTAAAAAAGAATTTAAAAAACCTGTTGCTGCATTTATTGCTGGGGCCAGCGCTCCAAAGGGCAAGCGAATGGGGCACGCCGGCGCAATCATCAGCGGTGGCAAAGGAACAGCAGAGGCAAAATTTCAGGCTCTTGAAGCTGCAGGTTGCAAAATTGCTCGATCTCCGGCAGATCTAGGTAAAACATTAAAGAGTTTACTTAAATAGGAGAAATTTATGGCAATGGAAAAAACTTTTTCGATTATCAAGCCAAACGCAATGAAGAAAAATGCAGTTGGTGACATCATCAGCATGTTCGAATCAAATGGACTCAAGATTGCTGGCGCTAAAATTATGCAGATTTCTAAATCAAAGGCAGAAGAGTTTTACGCTGAACACAAAGCCCGACCATTTTTTGGCGAACTGGTTTCATTTATGACCTCAACACCAGTGATGGTCATGTGTCTGTATGGTGAAAATGCAGTTTTGAAAAATCGTGAAATTATGGGAGCCACTGATCCTAAAAAGGCTGCTCCTTGGACAGTTCGATTTAAATTTGCTGATAGCTTGGGTGAAAATGCAGTACATGGCAGCGACAGTGTTGCCAGTGCTGACCGTGAATTAGCTTTGTTTTTTGAAAAATCTGAAATCTGCAATTTATCTTAATTGAATTCAAAAAAAATTCTGAAAATTGAAAAGCTCGTGCCCACAGGGTACGGGCTGTCACGAGAAAATGGATTTGTCCATTTTGTACCTTTTGTTTTACCCGGAGAAACAGTTGAGGCTTCAGTCATTGAGCAAAAGAAAAACTTTGCCTTTGCAAAGGTTGATCAACTGCACGAGACCAGCAAAAGCAGAATTAAACCCCGGTGTGAAGTCTTTGGCCAATGTGGGGGTTGTGACTGGCAACACATTCCGTACCCAGAGCAATTGCAATTCAAACAAAGCTTTCTTACCGAAAATCTGGCAAAATTTTTGAACGCAGATTCCTGTGTGGAACCCATTATCAGCAGCAATTCAGAGTTTAATTATCGAAACAGAGTTGTTATCAAAAAACGAAACGGCTTGATTGGGTATTATAAAAGGGGTTCGCACGATTTGGTGACCATAAAAACCTGTCCCATTGCTGAAGAAGCAGTAAATCTTAGAATGAATGAGCTGGATTCAAAACCAGATGGCGACTATTTAGTTTCTGCCGAAGGCGTGTTTAATATTGACCAGCAGGACATACCTGAATTTTTTCAAGTGAATTCCAGTTTAAACCAAAGACTCATCGATTACGTTATTGGCTTGTTTGACAAAATGAATTCAAAACCAAAAACAGTGTTTGATTTTTACTGTGGCTCTGGAAATTTCACATTTCCGATATTGGAATCGATAAAAAATGTTTCGGTAATTGGCGTAGAGCTCAGTTCAGCATCAGTAGCCAGAGCACAAAAAGTCGCCATCGAGAAAGGCTTGAGTCCAAAAAAAATCAGATTTTTGAATGGTAAATGTGAAGCTGTAATCAAAAATCTTCAGATTAACGAGTCTGATGCCATTTTGCTTGATCCACCACGAGGCGGTTGCGAAAAAGAGTTTTTGCACCACCTGGCAATTTCAGGCTGCAAAAAAATAATTTATATCAGTTGCAACCTGTCAACACTGACAAGGGATTTGGACTTTTTGAAGTCTTTGGGCTTGGCTTTTAAAATTAACAGTCTGCAGGGATTTGATATGTTTCCGCAGACCTCTCATATAGAAACTGTGGCCGAGATCCAAGTTGACTTCAATCCCAGGCAGTCTTAGCCTTATTAGGATGGGGAAAATTTTAATTTCATTAGTGTTTTTAACGGGCTGTAGCTCTTTGATGACTCAGGATAATGAGGCCGCACAGCTGCATCTGCGCCTGGGCACATCGTACATGAATAGTGGTAACTATCCCCAAGCTCTTAACGAACTTTTGATCGCAGAAAAATTAGATTCTTCAGATGCGGTGATACAGAACAATTTGGGATTGGCTTATTATTTTAGGGGTCGACCTGATTTAGCAGAGAATCATTTAAAGAAAGCGTTATCTTTAAAAGCTGACTACACAGATGCGAAAAACAATTTAGGCCGAGTCTTAATTGATTTGGATAAATCAAAAGAAGCTATCGACATTTTACAACAAGCCACTGCTGATTTAACCTATCCCTATCCAGAAAAACCTCTGCTCAATTTAGGGATGGCTTTTTTTGCTGTTGGCAATTATTCGGCAGCAACAGTGTCTTTACAAAAATCAATACAATATCAGCGTGACAATTGTTTGGCTCAGAATTTTTTGGGACGAATTTTTTATGAACAAAAAATTTATGAAAAGGCTGCTGCACAATTGGATAAGGCCGCTGGTTTTTGCATGAAGAGCCAATACGATGAGCCTAATTATTATGGAGCCTTGTCTTATTATCAAGTCGGTCAAAAATCTAAGGCCGAGGCACGGCTAGAAGAAATTATAAATTTATACCCCAATGGTAAGTACAGCGCGAAAGCCAAATCAATGTTGGAAATTATAAGGAAGTAATATGAAAAAAGTTGGAGAGATTTTAAGAAAGGAACGGGAAAAGCGCGGGCTGACCTTGCAGGAAATTGGTATGGCCCTTAAGATCAATCCTAAAATGTTAGCTGGTATTGAGGAAGGCGATCTGGATTCACTTCCGGCCAGAACTTTTTTGCGCGGATTCGTCAGAAGCTACGCACAGTATTTAAGAATTGATGTCGATCATATTTTGAAATTGTTTAACGAGGAAACAGCTCCCGCAGTTGCTCCAATGAATTTAGACACTCCAGTTGCAAACCCTGTACAGCCTGCTGAGCCCAAGCCCACAGCTGCTCCTAGCATAGGCCCCACTTTTGATATTAAAAAATATGTCTATCCAATAATTTCGATTTTGATTCTCAGTGTTTTAATTATTGTAGCTGCAGTTACATTGGAAAAATATCAGAAGGAAACCCAGGTAAAGCCCTACACGACGGGTCACCCCATCCAAGAAGATGCTACCAAACCAGAGGGAACAGCAGATTCTACGGAAACAACCAGTACGCAAACTTCTTCTGCAGAAGCTACAATTGCCGAAAAGACAGATACCAAGGTTGAAGCAGATTCAAATTCTTCAACCACCACAACCAGTGCTCCAACTGCCAGGGGTGTTTTGTTTTTGGCTACAACTTCAACGGTTCCTGCCAGCACCACAACTTTAAAACCTGTCGACACTGCGACTACTACTACGGTGAAGCCTAAGCCCACGACAACCACTGTCGCTACGACTACGACCACAGTCAAACCAACAACCACAACGACTTCCACGACAACAACACAAAAGCCAAAACCCACAACGACGACTGCTGCCCCAACAACAACTACAACGTCTACCACTCAAAAGCCAAAGCCCACGACAACTACGACTAGTAATTCGACCACTACAACCACAGTTAAGGCAGCGGCTGTCGCAGATCCTACTGTAACCACTTCCAGCACCACAACGACAGTTAAGGTTAATCAAAATGAAATTATTTTGGAAGCCTACGACAAGGTCGTGGTTAAGTTCTCAGCTGATGAAAAAACTTGGCAGCAGGTTGAGCTGAATGCAGATCAAGTTCACACTCTCAGATCAAAAGGTCTTATTTATCTGGATATTTCCAATGGTGGAGCGGTGAATTTAATTGTTAACGGCAAAGAGCGAGGCGTACCTGGTAGAATCGGGGAAAGCTTCAAGACTAAGGTACCTTGAAAAAAGAAATTTTATTTTCAATTTTAAAAATTCTGATTTTTTCTTTGGTAGCAAAATTGCTGTTGGCCTGGTGGATTCCTTTTACAGCGGATGAGGCTTACTACTGGGTTTGGACTCAAACACCCCAGTGGAGTTACTTTGACCATCCTCCGTTGATCGCTTGGCTACTGGATATCAGCAAAATTTTTCATTGGGACAATCACCTGGTCCGATTTCCGGCCGTGGTTTTTTGCCATCTGGCCTTGATACCGTGGATCTTGATTTTATTTGAAAACAAACAGATTTCCAAAATCAATTCGTTTTTGTGGTTCGCTTTGCTGTCTCCATTAATTGGTTTTGGTTCTTTCATAGTCACTCCAGATCTTCCGCTGATATTTTTCTGGAGCTGGGCTACGTATTTTGCGCTTAAATACTTTAAAAACCAGACACCTTCTAGCGCTTTTTTCATGGGTATTTTAGTAGGCCTGGGGTTTCTCAGTAAATACAACATGGTTTTATTTGTGCTCGGCACACTGATTTTTATGGCGATGGAAAAACGATTAGACAAGATTTTTTTAAGACACTTGCCCATTGCCTTTCTGGGTTTTGCCATCGCATCTATTCCTGTTTTGTATTGGAATTTAGATAACAATTTTATTTCGTTCAGATTTCAATTGCGCCATGGTTTTGCAGACTCGGATTGGGATTTTATGGCTATCGTAAGATACATCGGAGGCCAACTGGTTTTACTGACACCCTTGATAGTTTATTTTGCTGGAATTAGGCCCAAACAATTCAATCTCAGATTCATTTGGACTATTTCTTGGACGGTGATGGGATTTTTTCTGATTTCTTCACTTAAGGGAAATGTTGAAATGAATTGGCCGATTGTAGCCTATCCAGGATTGATGCTTTTAACTGTTTTGCAGGAAAAAAGTAAAAAATGGATTTTAGTTTATTCTGCCGTTTGGTCCACACTGTTTGCTGTTTTACTTCTTAACGTCGCAATGCCATTTAATAAAAATGCAAAAACGAAATACAACGAAGTTTTTTATTATCAGCCATTGATAGAACTCAGACAAAAATACACAAATCTGTATGGCGGCAATTACCAAATTGCGTCTTATTTGTGGTTCTATTCAAAACTTCCGACATACAAGCTTAAGGATATCAGCCGCCGAGATCACTATGACTTTCTGGAAGAATCAAAACCCGTGAGCCCTGTTTTTTATGTCGTCAAAGAACCACATGTGAATTTACCGTACTGGGCAGCAGATGAATACACTGTCACCACTGAGCAAATTATAAATGAGCATTTTGAGTTATTGAAACTTGAACGTAAATGAAGATTCTAATTTACCTTACCATTTTTATTTCACTTTATTTTGTCTACGGCATCTATTTGAGCCAATCAAATCTGTTAGTAATACCTTCAACCGTTGAACCCGAAAATCCAGCAGGATACTACGATTACAAGGGTATCATTAACGTTCATTCTGATCGCAGTACGGGATCAGAGCCTCCTCAGCAAATTATTTCGGCGGCCAGCAGTGTGGGTGCCGATTTTGTGGTTTTTACTGATAACAATCAGTTTGAATCCGCCAGACCTATTTCTAATTACTATGACAACACTCTGGTGATGTTTGAAAACGAATATTCATTTTTAGATTCCAGGATTTTAACTCTGACCACAAATTCGGATTTAAATTTTACCTCTGGCTCAGAGTCTTCAGTTAAATTAACAGATTTGCTGTCTCAAAATTCAACTGACAATCCAAACTCATTGTTAATTCTGTCCCATCCGTTTAATCGTGATTTAACCTGGACAGGTCCCTTCCCAACCGGCTTTGATGGCCTCGAAGTCATTAATCCCAAGGCCATCAGTCAAAGATCGTGGCAAAAATCAAAACTTAATATCATTTGGACATTGTTTGCCTATCCCTTTAACTCCAGGGTTTCATTCCTAAGAATGATTGTAGAACCTCGTGACGAATTGGCGTTGCTGGATACCATATCTCAGCAGCGCAGGGTTTTAGCCTTTGCGGGAGCGGACGCAACAGCCAGAGCCATTCCATTTTCAAACTTTTTAGTCAAATTTCCCTCTTATCAAAAGAGCCTTGCGATTGCCTCAAATCATGTGTTGCTGACCAGCGAGCTTACGGGAAACTTTCAGAAGGACAGACAAAAACTGGTGACAGCGATGAAAGCCGGGAACTTTTTTATCAGTTTGGATTTGCTGGGTGATCCCAAGGGATTTGTTTCTTACCTGGAAAATCAAAAGGGTGAAAAATATCTGATGGGAACATCGTTGAAGTTTCAGAAAAAGCTTTCTCTTAAAGCAAAATTGGCGGTGGTCCCCAAAGCTTTTTTTGAAATAGTCGTATTTAAAAATGGTGAGAATGTTTTTTTAACAAACAAACCTGAGCTTGAATATCAAATCACTGAACCAGGAGTATACCGTGTAACTGTCCGGGTCAGCCCTGCGTTACCATTTCCGGATGGCAAAAAATGGATCACTTGGATTTATACTAACCCTTTTTGGGTGTCGCCTTAGCAGTTTTTAAGACCAAATCATTTTTGACTTTGTTTTGACAAGATAGCCTTTCATTCTGTTGAAACTGCCGATCGCGAATGATCTCCTGTTCTATTTCCTCAGGAGCTTCGAACAGCTCTAGGCCTTTTTCTACAACAACTCTGCAAGTTCCGCAGGTGCCCATCCCTCCACAACTGTGATCAATGTCAAAATGATTCCTCAGGCAGGCTTCCAATATAGTTTCGCCATGAGTCGCCCTGAGTGTGACCTGATTGATGGTAAAGGTAAGCTGATTAGATTTTTTCAAGCAAACATCACTCCGTACTTGAAACTATGGTATGTCTTTTGTATCAATTTTCATATGAGATTTATTGCTTTTGACGTAGAGACCACCGGCACAGTTCCCGGTGTGGATCAGATTATTGAACTGGGTGCTGTAAGATTTGTAGATGGTGAGCCTGAGGCTGTATTCAGTACCTTGATTGACCCACTTAGACCTATACCTGCTGCAGCCTCTGCTGTGAACCAGATCACTGATGATATGGTTACTGGTAAACCCACTATAGATTCTGTTTTGAATCCTTTTTCCGAGTTTTGTGGAACTGATATTATCGTAGCTCACAACGCTTCGTTTGATGCTCAGTTTTTATCAGCGGATATTAAAAAGCATGAATCTGATTCGCCTCAAGGAACTATTATTGATACCTTGGCAATCTCCAGAAAGGTTTTTCCAGGACTACCCAATTACAAACTGGGCACATTGGTTCAGCATTTAAAAATCCCAACGACAGATTTTCATAGGGCCGAGGAAGACGCTACTTACTGTGGCAGATTATTTTTAAATTTGATCAAAAGAATTTCGGTAAATGGTAAGCCACCAGCAATTGAAAATTTGATTGCTTTGACAGGTAAACCCGAACTGAGATTTCCCAAGGTTGACAAAAACCCTAAGCAAATGGATTTTTTTCTTTAAGTTAATTTTTTAGCTATTGGGTATCTTCTGCCCCGACCAAATGAATGCTCAGACACCTTTAAAATCGGTGCCGATTGAAATCTTTTAAATTCAGATTTGCTGATCATATTAAACAGCCATTTTTCGGTTTCTCCAGTAATCGGTTTGCATTTTTCAACCAGATTAACGACGGCTTTATCAAGAATCGGATAAGGTGGTAATGAATCTTGATCTTTTTGATTGTCACGCAATTCTGCAGTGGGTTCGCGGGTTAAAATCTCTTCGGGTATAATTGTTTGTTGGCCATTATACAGTTTTGCTAATTCATAAACTTGATGCTTAGTCAGATCTCCAATTGGGGCTAATCCGCCGCACATATCTCCGTAAAGTGTGGCATATCCACAAGCTATCTCTGATTTATTTGATGTTGATAGCAGTAATGAATTTTTCGAATTTGAAAATCCCATCAACAGCAGTCCACGGATTCTGGCTTGCAGATTCTCCTCGGTTACGCCTTGAACAGATACGATCGTCTCCAACACTGAACTGACTTGTTTTAGAATTTCTTGTATATTTAGATTTTTATAATCAATCCTTAAATTTCTGCACAACTGTTCAGCCAACTGCTCGCTCACAGGTGAATTGTACTTAGTCGGCATGTAAATGCCTTTGACATTGTAAGCACCCAAAGCGTCCACAGCCAATGCTGCAACTACGGCGCTGTCAACACCCCCACTGATTCCCAAATGCACTGACTGAATACCGATTTTTCTGCAGAAATCCTGAATTCCTAAAACCAAAGCCTGCCTAAGCTCTTCTGTGGTGGACAATTTTTTATTTTGTATGCGCTTTACCGAATCATCCAAATCAAAAAATTTAAAATCCTCTTGAAAAGACTCGCATACAAAAATCTCTTTACCTGATTTATCCAGACCGAAGCTCTTACCGTCGTAAATGATTTCGTCCTGAGCTCCTACCATATTGGCATAGACAACCGATGATTTAAATTTCTGGGCTGTAAGCTCAACCAGTTTTTTGCGGGTTTCATATTTCATTGGATAATAGGGTGAAGCACTCAGATTAATCACTAAATCAAACTTGGATTTTATCTGATCCAAAGGGTTTTCATGATAAATATTCCGCTTCCCTTTAAGCGGCCAGGCCCAGATATCCTCGCAAATTGTAACCAGGATTTTTTTTCCTTTGTAACTCAATATATTTTTTTGAGTGTTTCCCGCCTCGATAAATCGCGCTTCATCAAAAACATCGCCTGTGGGCAAAAGCTGTTTATTGAATAATTTTGCAGGTTTTCCTTTTTCTAAAAATGCAGCCGAATTAAAAAATGGCCGACCTCTTGAGGACTTATTAAAGGTAAAACAGCCTACAACAGCAGCGATTCCTTTTGGCATTTTAGTGGAAATTTTTTTGAGCTCTTTCAGTTGAGCATTCACTAAAGCAGTCTGCTCCAGCAAATCAAATGGATGATATCCAAACAGAGCGGCCTCAGGAAACACGATTAAATCGACTGATGATTCCTCGGCTCTTTCAATAAATTGCAGAATTTTTTCTGAATTGGCAGAAAAATCTCCTAACGTCGAATTAATTTGTGCGACTGCAATTTTCACTAGTTCCTAGTTATTTACAGGATGAACCACCAGTTTTCTAGAAGAAAACCCATCTGCATAACCATGATAAAACTTAATCTCCGTTTCAGGAAACTTCCAGCAGTAATATCCTTGGCCATTATCAAAATCAGCCAACCACATTCCCTTTGGATGACCACCTAACTTCCGAACCTTGTCCTTCCACTTTTCAAAAGTCATCTCAATCAGATTTTCGATCTCTTGAGCCTTTTCGACATTAAACTGTCTGATGGCCTCAAGCTGATTTAAAAACTGAGTGACTTCCTTTTGAGAGTTCTGAGTGATTTTCAGAATAATAGGCAGAATTTCCCTCACTTCTGCAATCGAAAACACCTTATTCGGTGTTAACCGAACAACAGCCTCCACCATTGTAATTTCCCCTCACAATTAGAGTCTTTCATGCATACCCAGGGTTGTTTCAATTAAAAAATTCCGTTTGGGTTCACTTTTATTTTTATATGTACATTTTTTAGACGCACCATCGCTGTGGATTACTATTGTAGGCCTTTAAAGACTTGCCGCATCTGAGAACCCACAAAAAATATTATAGCTAGAATAATTGCGATCAGCACAAAGTACTTCAGATACATTGAAAAATCCCAGGGCTTTTCAGGCTCCTCAGCTGCAGCTTTCCTTTGCGTCTTAGGCAGAACCGTTTTTTTCTTGGCTGCATTTCCTTGCTGTTCTTCATTTAGCGAAATGGTCTTTACTTTTTGCTCTCGCTTTTTAATTTTTTCTTGCTCGTACCTAATCAAACCACCAAACCCTGAAGCCACTGTTCTTTTTGAAAAATCTGATTGTGATCTTCCGACAAATGATCTGTAGGTCTTTCCCTTTTTTAGGTTAGAATCTGAACTTTCCTCTGAACTGGCGGCCCCACTGCCCTCAACTCCCTTTTGAGCTTCACGCTCAAATCCTCTGAATCTTGAATTCGAACCCCTTGAACTTCCTCCACCACCAGATGAGGCATTTGAGTCTCTGTCGCCAGAAGAGTTTTTTGATTTAGATCTATTTGCGCTGGAGTTCGGATCATTTTCACCGCCTGCACCTGCAATCCTGGCTCGGCCAGTTCCAGGTTCAAAGGGACGAAACTGTTCATTGCAAATTGAATTTCCAACTTCGTAACCCAATGATGGCAATTCGCCTGCATCCAGTAAACACTCCAGGTATGCGCCCATGTAGTTTTCCAAAAACGAACTGAATGGTTTTATTATGATAGCCGACAATGCCAAAATCAGTGCGATAGTGACTACAAGTATCAATAGGTATTCCGTAACAGCTTGTCCGCGTTGGTTAAAACCCTTAGACTGATCAGATATGAAAACAAATTTTTTCATTTGTTTACTTCTCATACTGGCACCCTACTATGCCAAAGCACAGGATCTTGCCGCTGCCGAACAGGAGTTTGCTGCCGGAAACTACAAAAAAGTTCAGCAGATTCTAAGTCCTTACATAGAAAGCTTGGATAGACGTCCACTTATTCTTCTCGCCCAAAGTTATTCAAAACTTAAGAACCACCTGTCTGCGACCAAGGTCTATAGAGCCGCTTTATCAAAAAATCCTGCTGACCTTGAGGCCAAATCATTGTTGGCAGTGGAGCTACTGAATATGAATCAAGAAATGGAAGCCAAGCAGGTTTTAAAAGAAATCATCGAATCAAACCCGACCTTTGTCCCTGCCTATACCAAACTGGCCGACATCTACGAAAAATCTAACAACAATTACGAGCTTCGGCTTTTATACCAAGATTTGGTTTCAAAGATTGGTGAAAAATCAAAATATATTTCTAAATTGTGTTCATTGACAACAAATGACGGACTTTATGATCTGTCAAAATCGTATTGCGAAAAAGGGATAAAGCTCAATCCCAAAGAACCTCTCAATCATTTAAATTTGGCTCAGACCTTACTGCAAACTGACAAAAAAGCTGAGGGACTGCAGCTGATGCAAAAAATTTCAAAGCAATTTTTAACATCGTTTGAAGTTCAATTTCATTTCGCAAAATATTTGATGGAAGAAAAAAACTTTATCCTGGCAAACAAACATTTTGGATATGCGACCAGAATCCGACGTGCTTCTTATGAAGCTTGGCTAGGACTGGCATTTTCAAGCTTGGAAATTCAAAAATATGATTTAGCGGTTCAAGCCTTTAAAAACGCTTGCGACGCAAATAAGCTGGCATTAACAGATCTGCGCAAGGGAATTTCCCTTTTGCGGACCAGCCAGGCCAACGTACAAGCACAGAAATTAGATCAGATTTCAGAAACTTGCGGAAAAACTACTCCGAAGCAGTAAGATCAAAATAATGTTCAATATCACTGGAAATTGAGTCTATAAAATTCACTTCCACGGATAAACCGGCCAGTGCACTTTTGATTTCGGATAATTTGTCAGTAGCAGTTAACAAGCAGCAGCCTTTGCCAACAGCATTTTTAGGCCAATAAAAATCAACAACATCAAAACTTCTTTCGATGGCCACAAACAAAACTTGAAAAAGATCGGGTAAAGAATTGCTTTCAATCACCGCCATGCTTTTGCGAACAGGATTCACTACCAGACTGTAGTAAATTTCCAGAATCTTCTCCCCGAAAGAATGAAACATCCTAACGGCTTCACAATCCTTTGAGTTGTTTAACTTTTGAAACACCTCTGTGATCGCCTGCTCAGTGCCTCTGAATATAAAATGAGACTTGCCACCCATAGTGACCATTTCAACCAGTTTTACACTGGGATTTCCACACACACTGTTGGCGTGATAAAGACAGTTTCCAGCGGAGCTCCACTGAGCTACCAAGATTGAAAAATCATTCATGGTCTGTGCTCCAGCTGAATCTCTGATTCAACTATTTCTCCCAATAAATCGTATTCGAATGCTTTAGTGATTTTAACGTTCACAAACTCCCCCTTTACAGCTTGTCCTGAATTAATCAGAACAACACCGTCTATGTCAGGGGCTTGTCCGTAGTATCTGCCTTGCAGCAGAAGTTCAGATTCTTCGCTTATCCCCTCGACCAGAACTCTCAAAGTTTTTCCCACCATTTTCTTGTTGGTCTGACGAGAAATCTTTTGAGCCAATGTCATAATTGCGCTGTAGCGCTCTTCTTTAATTTGTTCGTCAATTTGGTCAATCATTTTTCCCCCAGCTGTATTTTCTTCAGGAGAGTATTTAAAGCAACCAACTCGATCAAATTTTTGATCCGCTACAAACTTAATTAGCTCTTGAAAATGCTCTTCGGTCTCGCCAGGAAATCCCACAATAAATTGTGTTCTAATATGTGCCTCAGGAATTTGTTCACGAATGTTCTGTAAGACTGTTTCAATTTCATCGCGAGTCATTTTTCTGTTCATTCGTTTAAGCATTTCATCAGAAATGTGCTGCAATGGCATATCAAAATACTTAACAATTTTTTTCTCAGTTTTAATCACTTCCAATAATTCAGGAGTGACTCCATCTGGATACAAATACAACAGTCTTATCCACTGAATACCTTCAACTGAGCAAAGAGCTCTCAGCAAATTGGCCGGTGTCTCGATGGCTTCTTTGTCTTTGCGCCTAAGGTCCCATCCATAATCTGTGAAGTCGTGAGAAATAATCAAAAGCTCTTTAACACCTTGCTGAGCCAAGGCTTCTGCTTCGGCCAATATACCTGACAGTTTTCGTGACTGCAGATTTCCCCTAATCATTGGGATGGCACAAAATGCACATCGCTTTAAACATCCTTCGGAAATTTTCAGGTAGGCTCTGTGTCCTGGCTGCGAATTAACCCTGGGCGTTCCTTCTTGTTGCAGATAGGTCGGCAGATTAAAAAATTCTCGTTGGGTTGATCCCGAATCATGACCCTTTAAAATCTGAGCTATGTTTTGAAATTCGCCAGAACCAACAAATAAATCTGCTTCTGGCAGGTCGTTTGATAAATCTGATTTGTACCTTTGGGTCAAACAGCCAGCAACGACAAGCTTCTCAATCTGGCCGCTTTCCTTTAGCTGAATCATTTCCAGAATCTTCTGTACAGATTCTTTTTTAGAGTCTTCGATAAATCCGCAGGTATTAACGATCACTGTTCCCTTGGGTTGTTCTGAAACCTTGTAGCCTTCTTTCAGAAGAGTACCCGCCATGATTTCACTGTCGACCAGATTTTTAGGACAGCCCAAACTGACAAAATGAACATCTTTTTGAATCATAGATTTATAACCTGAACGCCTTTAGGCGGTGAAAATTTAAATACTTTCGTGTTTTTTTCTTTTTTAAATTTTGAAGCAATAATCTTAATATCAGTTTCATTGTTCAAATCATCTTTGTAATTCACCGATTCAATTTCGTTAGATTCGGATTTGATGGAAACTTTCAGTTCTTTAACTTCCATTTTCTTTTTAGGATTTAAAACAACAATTGTGATCGGACCCTTAACTGTTACAGATTTAATTTCAAACGAATTTGATATGGGCTTGTTGCTGATCAGGCTTGCCAACACAATTTGAGATTCCGTTTTTTTATCGACTTTTGCGCGGGCGACCTGTGGTAGTGGAGAAATCTCGGGATCAAAATATTTCACATTCCAGATCCAGCGACCATCAAACAAAATAAATGTTTTTTCAGGAGCTGAGGTTTCTAGCTTGAACAGTCCTTCGGAATAAAACACTTTACCGACGTAAGTTTTTTCTGTGCCCAGTAGATCCTGGATGACCTTCTTTTCAATATCTAGTTCTATCATTTTTGCATCTCGGAAGCTCTTGGTGGCCTGATTGATCGCCGAAAAATCTTGCTGAGGCTTTTGCGTTTTTGCAAAGCCCTGCACAGTGAATAACAGAATTAAAACTCCCCTTAAAATCATGATGCCCGCTTATATCAACTAGGTGATTTCATGTCTACGAAAGGCTATTGCCACTGCCACAGAATGTTTCGGCAAGATGGCATTGTGAATGGCCTTGATTGTGGATCCAGTGGTGACAATATCATCAATTATCAATAAGTTTTTACACGAAATTTTTTCAGCTGCACTGAAATTAATTTGTTGTCGCTCTAGAGCTGTTTTGTCTTTTTGTCCTGAGTCTGTGGACTTGATCCTGTGCAAAAATTTGTAAGTTGGTACGTTGATTAGTTTTGAAATTTCATGGGCCAATACAGAAGCGTGATCAGATTTTCCGTTTTTGGAAGGCGGATAAGCAATGTAGTCAAAGTTTCGATCTTCCAGTGCCAAAATTTTGCTTAGAACTAGGTCCTCGGCTAACTGTTTTAGGACTTTTTTGTTGCCGCCACCCTTTAACGATTTCAGTAGTAATGACAGTACCTTATGTCGATTTTTACGCCAATTAAACAGGGCAAAAGCTTTCATATAACCCCCTGTGGTTTTAAAAGTCTGAAAGTCTGTTTGGTTAGATGACTGATTGATTAAAATGCTATTGCAGTCATGGCAAAGCGAATATCTTTTTACAAACAATGAACTGCAGGCCTCACAAAGCATTTTTTCGGTTACATCAAAGCTGGCCCAGATTTCAAGAAAACCCTGAAAGATCCGGTACCGAGCGGATCATTCGTGATGATACGGATGGTTTTTAGAAATCGCCAGTGCCCGATAGACCTGTTCCAACAGCACAGCATAGGCCACAGTGTGATTTAAAGTCATTTTTGAAAGGCTTATTTGCAGGTTGGCTTTTGATCTAAGGCTTTCGTCAAATCCGTAGGCTCCACCAACTGCAAAGACAATTCGGCTGGGGCCTTTATTTTTAATTTTGTCTAACTCGGTCGAAAACCCCTTGCTAGTAAATTCCTTGCCCATTTCATCACACAAAATCAGATAATCCCGTGGCTTTAGGATCTTTTCGATGGCTTCAGTTTCCTGTTCCCGCTTGGCTTTGACCCAATGTTCTTGGGCAGATTCAAAATGTTGGATTTTTTCAATTAGCTCGGAACTTAGTTCTGTGAGCCAGATGCATTTCTGATTGGTCACACGAACAAAAACGAATTTCATTTTAGATCAAGTTCCACACAATCTGACCAGAGCTTTTCAATTGAATATTCTTGTCTGACAAAATCATAAAACAAATGAACCACAAGCTGACCGTAATCCAGAACCACCCAACGTCCCTCTTGGGTTCCTTCGATATTCTGGGGATAAATGTTGAATTCTTCCTTAACAGCTTGAACCAAGTTTTCAGACAAGGCAGTTGTGTGACGAGTGCTAGTTCCTGAAGTGATTATTGCAAATTCAGCAATGGCATTAGATTTTCGTATATCGTAGGCCTTAGCTTGAACAGCCTTTTTTTCATTTAAAATATGGGCGCAAAAACCAGTGAATTTCTTGAAATCATTTATGCCTTTGTTGATTCCGCTATAGAATTTCTTTTCTTTGATATAGGTCTCTACACTCAGGGGCAAATATTTTTGAACGTTTTTGTTAGCTCTAACAAATTTGCGAATCTGCGATGAGGATATATCCAAATCATTCAATTGGATAAATTCGGCAGATTTTCCAGATTTGAACACCATAGTGTTAAATTCCATTTCATCTACTTCACTTTGCAAAAATGATGGGAGGTCCTGCATCTTTCTGGGTAGCTCGTAACCAGGTCTTGATGTTACTACTAAATTTCCAATTTCAATAATCTGCTGCCAAGATTTCCATTTATGAAAATCCTCCAACTGATCCATACCAATTACTAAAAACAATTCATCCTTGGGATGTCGTTTTGAAAGCTCCTTCAGAGTATCAATTGTATAGTTTGTTCCACCTTTTTTAATTTCCAAATCATCCACTGTCAGAGCTGGTTTAAAGCTGTCCACAGCCAATTCACACATCCGCAATCTTTCCTCGGGCGTTGGACCTTCTGTATTAAGCTTCAGTGGATTTTTAGAGGTTGGAATCATGTATACAATGCCCAGACCCAGTTTCTTCTGAACAGTTTGCATAGACATAACATGACCCATGTGTGGAGGATTAAAAGTTCCCCCAAAAATTCCAATTTTCATTCTGGAGTCTCCTGAAACAGTTCTTCTGTGATGTTTTTTACTAATTGATCAATATTTTTTCCAGTCACTGCAGAAATACACAGTGGCACTATATTTTTCTTGGATTTAAAGTCCGCAACGATATTTTTCAGATCATTTTCACTGATAGTTTCAATTTTATTTAAAACCACTCTCTGTGGCCTTGAGCTCAACGGAAAAAAGCCTTCTTTTGTTTTATTGAGTTCATCATACTGACTGAGTTCAAAATTAATATCATCAAATGCTTGAATGGGATCTTGTTGTACCATCCCAGAAACGTCGATCAAATGGACAAATAACTTTGTTCTTTCGATATGTTTTAAAAACTGAATGCCTAATCCCACCCCTTGTGAAGCGCCTTTAACTAAACCCGGGATGTCGGCAACCACAAAGGATTGGAATTCACGGGCTTGCACAACACCCAGATTCGGATGCAAGGTAGTAAAGGGATAATCTGCGATTTTTGGTTTTGCTGCCGAAATTCGTGAAATCAAAGTTGATTTTCCAGCATTGGGAAAACCGATGATTCCCACGTCGGCTAGAATTTTCAATTCTAATTTAACTTCCATTTCCTGAAAAGGCTCTCCAGGCTGGGCTCGATCCGGGGCTTGGTTGATACTGGTTTTAAAAAACCAATTGCCCTTGCCACCCCTGCCACCTTTAAGCAAAGAAAACTGATCTAAATCCGTCATATCCACTATCACTTGTTCATTTATGTTTTTTACCAAGGTTCCAGGTGGAACTAATAAAACTAAGTCCTCACCATTCGCACCTGTGCGATTGGAATCTCCGCCTGACTGACCGTCTTGAGCTTTATAGAGTTTGTTTTTTCGATAATCTATCAATGTGTTTACACGAGGATCAGACTTCAGAACTAAATCCCCACCCTTGCCGCCATCACCGCCGTCGGGTCCACCACGAGGATTCATTGATTCGCGCTTAAAGCTTACTAATCCGGGTCCGCCTTTGCCAGAGGAGACTCGGATTATGACTTCATCTATGAATTTCACAATCAGACCCCTTTTACCAAAGGCAGCGGTGCCGCTTTAGCTGAGTCTAGGCTGATTTTGGATAAACGCTTACTTTAAACTTTTGTTTATTAAAGCGTTCAAATTTAACAAGTCCGTCAATAATTGAATAAATCGTAAAATCACGACCCATGCGAACGTTGTTGCCTAGATAAAATTTAGTTCCTCTTTGTCTTACAATGATGGTTCCAGCTTTAATCGCCTGACCACCGAATCTTTTAACGCCTAATCTTTTACTCTGCGAATCTCTACCATTTTTGGTCGAACCACCGGCCTTCTTACTTGCCATGACTTACCCCTTAGTTTTTTTAGCTTTCTTAGCTGCTGTTTTTTTCTTGGTTGGTTTTTTTGCTTTCGAAGTTGATTTTTTGGCTGCTACTTTTTTAACTGGTTTAGTAGCTGTTTCCTCAGAAGATTCCTGAGCTTTATTCTCAGGATTGCTTCGAGCATGGATTCTGTCCATTCTGACCTTATCCACATCAACAACGTTTGGCTGACCTTCAGCTTTTGCTGATTGGCCGTCCATAACGATCGATTTCACAAACAACTCTGTATAAGGCTGTCTGTGAGTTTTAAATCTTCTGTAACCTTGTCGTCTTTTCTTTTTGAAAATAATGACTTTGCGATCTTTAGTTTGCTTGGTCACAACTAAAGTAACCTTCGCGTTTTTTACTGTTGGTGTTCCAATGGTTTGTTTTTCACCACCAATTAAAAGAACATCTGACAGTTCAAATTCAGAGCCCAATTTGTGATCAAGTTTTTCCACTCGAATAACATCGCCGGGTCTAACGCGATATTGCTTACCACCTGTTTGAATAATTGCGTACATTTTGAGCCTCCGGAATTTCTAGAAAGAGAACTTTCTGCCATTGCGCAATGCGTTTGTCAATGTCATTACACAACAAATATTTCGTATTGCTCGATGTGATAAGTCGGTTCGATTTTGAAAGTCACTGTTTTTCCGATTTTTAATTCAATAAAGGCAAGAGTTTCACTCTCAACCTCGTAAATCCAATCGACAACTTCGGCATGACAATGGATGTTCAGACCGTTTTTGCCTTTTTGACCGCCTAAAAAGTCCCTTTCAAGCTCTCTAAATATCTCGTTAGCCACCGTGGACTTGCGTTTCACAAAGCCTTTGCCATCGCAATAAGAACAAGGCTCACAAAGGGTTTTAATTAAGGAAGGCCTGATGCGCTTTCGTGTCATTTCGACCAAACCCAATTGTGACATCGAAACGACGTGGGTTCTGGCACGGTCCCTGGTTAGTTCTTCGTTTAAAAGTGAAAGGACCTTTTCGCGGTGTGAATCCCTTTCCATGTCAATAAAGTCGATAATGATGATCCCACCACAATTTCTGATTCTGAGCTGATGAGCGATTTCTTTCACTGCCTCTAGATTGGTTTTTAAAATTGTTTCTTCCAAATCCCGTTTGCCCACAAATTTTCCGGTATTGACGTCCACAACAACCAGAGCCTCGGCCTCATCAATAACAATGTAACCACCACTTTTAAGCCAGATTTTGCGATCCAAGGATCTGGAGACTTCCAGGTCAATCCCATACAAATCAAACAAGGGCTTTTGTTCACCGTACAGGACAATGTTTTGTTTGTACTTGGGCATTAATTGCGAAACAAACTTTACGACTTTTTTGTGTATTTCAGAATCATCCACCCACACAGTGGTGACGTCTTCATTCATCAGATCTCTGAGTGCTCTGAGCTCCACATCTATTTCTTGATGGATTAATCCCGCGCCCTTTTTTTTGTCGTAATTTTTAAAAATTTCTTTCGACAATCTGTCCAAATATTCAATGTCGTTTTTCAGGCTTTCTTCAGCGGCGGCCTCGCCCGCAGTTCGAACAATCACGCCACCGGTTGGATTTAGCTTTTGCACCAAATTTTTGAGTCTTTCACGTTCGTTTTCGTCTTCGATCTTTCTGGAAATTCCCAAATGCCTAACGGTTGGCAGATAGACAACAAATCGACCAGGCAATGAAATATGTGTCGTCAACCGTGCGCCTTTTGTGCCGATGGGATCTTTGGCCACTTGAACCAATATAAATTGCCCCTCAGTCAGCAGATCCTGAATCGGAATCTTGGGGGTTTCGCGGATTGTGTCTTCATCATCATTTTCTTCAAGCGGTTCATCGCGATCAATATTGGCAATTGTTTCATCAATATCTGTTCTGATATCGCCTACATACAAAAATGCGGCTTTTTCCAGGCCAATATCCACAAACGCCGCCTGCATACCGGGAAGCACCCGAATGACCTTGCCACGATGGACAGACCCTACCAAGGTCGGTGAGGTCTTACGCTCTAATTTGTAATCAACTAAAATGCCGCCTTCCACATAAGCCACGCGGGTTTCCTGAGGTCTGACATTAATTAAAATCTCTGCTGCCATAAAATCCTTAAAACCACCAAAATAAAGACCAATCGGACCTAAGTCTACATCCAATTTTCAATAGTTTTTGCCGATAGATAAACCATGGCAGCTATTGATGATTTATTTAAACTTTTGGTGGATCAAGGGGGATCAGATTTACATCTGTCTTCAGGTGCTCCGCCATACATTCGTTTGCACGGCGCCATGACACCACTGGAATTTAAATCTTTAACGGGTCAAGAAGTTCAATCACTCATTTTTGAAATTCTAAATGAACGCCAACGAAAAGCTTTTGTTGAAAAATGGGAGCTTGATGTCGCTTACACTCTGCCTGGCGTAGGACGCTTTCGCTGCAATATCTTTATGCAAAGAAAAGGATTGGGCGGAGTGTTCAGAATAATTCCAGAGCGCATCAGATCTGTAAAAGAATTGAATTTGCCCGCTGTGGTTTTAGATCTGATCAATGTTGATCGTGGACTGGTGCTGGTTACAGGGCCAACGGGATCAGGTAAATCAACAACGCTGGCATCACTGATACATCACATAAATTCAGAATGGGATTCCCATATAATAACCATCGAAGACCCTATTGAATTTGTACATCAGAATATCAAATCACTGGTCAATCAGCGCGAAGTAGGAACACATACAAAATCTTTTGCAAACGCCCTCAGATCAGCTCTGCGAGAAGATCCAGATATTTTACTAGTGGGCGAGTTGCGTGATCTGGAAACAATCTCACTGGCACTGACGGCAGCAGAAACAGGTCACCTGGTTTTTGCCACACTTCATACAAATTCAGCAGCCAAGACTGTGGATCGGATTATCGATGTGTTTCCGTCGCATCAACAACAACAAATCAGAACCATGCTGGCTGAATCCCTGCGCGGAATCGTGGCCCAAACACTGTTTCCCCGAGCCGACGGCCAGGGCCGTGTGGCAGCTTACGAGATTTTGCGAAACACAAAAGGAATTGCAAATTTAATCAGAGAAAATAAAATTCACCAAATCCCCAGTATGATCCAAACAGGTGCCAGACAGGGAATGATTTTGTTTGAGAAATACATCGAAGATCTGGTTAAAAAAGGTTTGATCAAACAATCTGATGCGAATTCTTTTTTAAGTAAAGACAGTGAGGATCAAACTTCAAAAGCCTTGGATCCAAACAAAAAAGCCGTCTAAATATTGATTCCTAAAATTCTGGACATGGGTGTTAAGCTGAAATTTCTAAGCCAATTTTTATGGAAACTAAAAGCTCATAGTAAATGAAAAATCAGGTGTTCTATTTTTTGAAACGCTTGTTTTTTTGTATTCTTCAGGAAAATATTTTTTAGGAGTCAATTGGCCATAGGATTCTTTGGAAGGATCTTTTTGAGTGATGACAAAGGCTGTTCCTGCGACCAGTCCAACAATCAATCCTGTCCAAACGTTTGAAAAATGCTCCTGTGGTTCTCCATAAAAACTGAGGGTCGACAGACCTAAAACTGCTCCCCCTACCCCACACAGCGCCACAGTCGAGAATTTGCGCTTTATATGCACCATTGATTCTGGAACCGCCTCAGTGGCATTTGCAGAATGAAATGGTGACAGACAAAAAACCAAAGTAATAAAAAACAAAAAAATTCGCTTAACCATGTTTGAAATATTAAATTAAAAACCAAATGCCGTCTTTGAAATTCTTTGAATTGCTTGATTTCATTAAAGGGATAAAATAATTATATTGCAAGGCGGTAAAATGAAACCCACTGATCTGAGAAAATATATCGAACACACCCATTTGAAACCTGACAGTGGATTGTCGATCATTAAAAAATTGGCTTCAGAGGCCATTGAAAATAGTTTTTTTGGAATCTGTGTGAACAGTTGCCATATCGTCGATGCAAAAAAGTTTTTGCAAGGCAGTTCCGTAAAATTAGTATCAGTTGTTGGTTTTCCTCTGGGCGCCTGCGACACTATGGCAAAAGCATTTGAAGCAGATGTTGCGGTCAAAAACGGTGCTGACGAAATTGATATGGTCCTAAACATCGGCGCCTTAAAAGATCAACGATTTGATTTTGTGTTGAAGGACATTTCTGAAGTCGTCAAAGCCAGCTCAAAAAAACCAGTGAAGGTTATTATTGAAACGGGATTACTAACTGACGCAGAAAAAACAAAAGCGTGTAAAATTATTTTGGATTCAGGGGCACAGTTTGTGAAGACTTGCACAGGATTTAACCCGGGCTCAGCTACAGTGGCAGATGTTTTATTAATGAAAACTGCTGTTAATGGAAAGCTGGCTATAAAGGCCTCAGGCGGAATCAAAAGTTTTTCATTGGCTATGGATTTAATCAATGCTGGCGCTACGAGGCTGGGTACCAGTTCAGGTGTAGCTTTGGTCAGCGGAGAGCAGGCATCCAGTGGATACTGAATCCATGAGGTTTCAACCCCTTCCCGTAGAGTTAATTAAAAAAACTCAAAGCAAAAAAATACTTTCCAAATCAGAAATTGATTTTTTAATTAATGGGTATGCCCAGGGTGAAATCCCTGATTATCAAATATCAGCTTGGTTGATGGCAGTATGGCTGAACGGATTGACTGATCAGGAATCAGCTTTTTTGACTGAAGCTATGTTGAACAGTGGTGATACAGCTGATCTGTCTGAAATAAACAATTACA
The DNA here is from genome assembly GCA_044359815.1 of Pseudobdellovibrionaceae bacterium. Lineage (GTDB taxonomy): Bacteria > Bdellovibrionota > Bdellovibrionia > Bdellovibrionales > Bdellovibrionaceae > JBIKLL01. The sequence goes on along the minus strand of JBIKLL010000007.1, from coordinate 25,571 downwards.
AAATTGATAAGCATAGCACCGGCGGCGTGGGGGATAAAACCAGTCTGATCCTGGCTCCCATTGTGGCCAGCTTGGGTGTGACAGTTCCAATGATTTCGGGCCGGGGCTTAGGGCACACGGGTGGCACGCTGGATAAACTTGAAAGCATTCCGGGATTTAACACTCAGTTGTCACTGCAACAGTTTTCGGAAAACCTAAAGAAATTGAAATTGTGTTTTATTGGTCAGACCAAAGAAATTTGTCCTGCTGATAAAAAAATCTACGCGCTCAGGGATGTCACTGGAACAATCGATTCTTTACCCCTCATTTGCGCCAGTATAATGTCAAAAAAAATTGCTGAAGGCATTGATGGATTGGTTTTAGACATAAAATTCGGATCAGGCGCGTTTATGAAAACAAAAGAGCAATCTCTGCAATTAGCAGAGCGCCTAGCCGCAATTGCAAAATTGTACAAGAAAGATGTTTGTTGTTTTTTAACCAGTATGAATCAGCCTTTGGGAAAATTCGCCGGCAATGCGCTGGAAATTAATGAGTGCCTAGAAATTTTGAAAAATAAAACTGAAGATTATTCTGATACCTATAATTTAAGCTTAAACCTGGCAGCTAAAATGCTTCATCTGGCAAAATATAAAAGTACAATGGCAGAATGCTTAGAGGCCGCTACTGATTCTGTTCGCACCGGAAAGGCTTATGAAAAATTCTGTCAGGTTGCCAAAGCACAAGGCGGTGATCTGACAAAAATTCCAATGGCAAAAAACAAAACGGAAGTGTTCGTGGAAAAGCCTGGATTCATTAAGTCCTTTGATGTCGAGGCTATCGGCATGACTTGTGTTTTATTAAAAGCTGGTAGAAAGAATTTATCCGATGTTATTGATCCGACAGCGGGTATAGAGTTTCACTATAAAATTGGCGAAGCCGTCGATAAGAGCAAGCCGTTGTTTACAATTTATGGATCGGAATCCAATTTGTTTGAAGCTGCCAAGTCCCGTTTACAAAATTGTGTTAAAGTTTCTGAATCAACTGTTACCCCAGAAGAACTTATTTGGAAGGTGTTTTAATTATGAATGCTGAAATCATCACTCGACAGATTCAACAAGCGGCCGAATTTATAAAATCACAAACTGCCCTGCGACCAACCACTGGATTAATATTAGGTTCTGGCTTGGGTGAGTTTGTAAATATAATGGAAAAGGAAGTCGTAATACCTTTTGCCGAGATTCCAAATTTTCAGGAAACATCAGTTGAAGGGCATAAGGGAAATTTAATTATCGGAAAGGTTTCGGGCAAACCTGTTTATGCTTTGCAAGGTCGTTACCATTTTTACGAGGGTCATACCATGCACCAGGTTGTGTTTCCGGTGCGGACTTTGTCGATTTTGGGAATACAAAATTTGATCATCACCAATTCAGCTGGGGGATTACAGAAAGGAATGAGCGCCGGTGATTTAATGATAATTGAAGATCACATAAATTTAATGGGCAGCAATCCATTGATCGGTCCTAACCTGAAAGATTTAGGCCCCAGGTTTCCTGATATGACTGAAGCCTATGATAAAATTTTAAGACAGAAATTAGAGTCAGCTTTTAACAAATTAAATATTCCTTTTAAAAAGGGCATCTATTGTGGACTCAGCGGACCGACCTATGAAACACCTGCTGAGGTTCGGCACATTCAATCAATTGGTTGTTCGGCAGTAGGCATGAGCACAGTTCCTGAGTGCATCGCCGCCCATCATTTAGGTGTCAGAGTGGTGGCTTTAAGTTGTATTACAAATTTAGCTGCTGGAATTTCTGCCCACAAGCTGTCACACGCTGAAGTCACAGACACTGCAAAACGTGTCGAAAAGGACTTTTCAGCGGTGTTGCAACAACTGATAAGTGAAATATAAAAAAAAAGGGTGACTGTCCAAGTCACCCTTTAGGTTGAGTTAAATTATTTGATCCTACTAAAACTGTCCCGGATCAAAAGGAAGTGTTGTTGTAGTTGTCGTTGGAGCGGGAGGGGCCTGTGTTGTTGTTGGAGCTGGAGGAGCTTGAGTTGTTGTCGGAGCAGGAGCTTGTGTTGTAGTCGGAGATGTAGGCGCTTGAGTTGTTGTCGTTGGATTTGATCCTGGCGGAACTGCAGTACAGTCACCCAAGAAATCTTTTAATTCTTCACCACTGCCGTCTTGTCTACCGATTCGCTGACCACCATGGTTTAAATGGCGCTTCAGTGATTTGATAGATACGCAAAGTGTAATGTCTTTTTCTGGAGTTCTGTGACAAACTTTGACCTTTTTATTTCGGTCGCATTTGTTGTCTTCAGAAGCTGAATCTTGTGAGTCATGGCTGGCTGAATCTTGTGAATCCTGACTGGCAGAATCTTGTGAATCATGGCTAGCTGAATCTTGTGAATCCTGGCTGGCTGAATCTTGTGAATCCTGGCTGGCAGAATCTTGTGAATCCTGACTGGCAGAATCGTGACTGGATGATCCGCTGCCTTTGCTGGATACTTTTAATCCGTCTTCGCTGGATGAATCGTCTTCAGTTCCGCGTCCACAATTAAAGGCGCCACTGTTGATCAGCGCTGCGGCTTCATCTGTGAGCACCAATGAAGTTCCACCCTTCAGGTAAGCATCATCCAATGCTAATGCCGTCACTGCTTGTGACGCTAGATTGTCTGAGTCTGCAACGCTTGGTCCTACTTTAGAACAGGCCTGGAAAACCAGTACCGATGACAAAAGCAATATGGATAAAAGATATTTCATGAGTCCCTCCACATAACTATCAATGCAATCGAGGGGCCCGGCCATTGGTCCGTATTATCAAGGAAACCATCAGAATACTGTCTAATTTCAAGAACCTATAAACTTGTTCGACGTATCAGTTTGAATCGTTACTACAGATGTCCCTTTCCCGATCTAGGTCCAGATTAATTATTAGATCAAATCCGTATCATTCTGGACTGATTTCACAACTCACACGGTCCGAAAAGCTAACCGGTAGTTCGTTTCAATATGGTCTTCAATCTATTGAAGACAAGGAAGCCGGAGTAAACATGGATGTAAAAAACTTTTTCGCTTTTTCAGTCGTAACGCTTACATTGACTGCGTGTTCGTCTCAGAAAAATACAAACACAGTCACCGAGCCATTGAATAAACAGGGGACAACATGTGCCTCGAGCGCAATCTCCACGAGCTTTATAGTGCGTTGGGAAGACGGTCGTGTCACTTTGGAACACTCAGAATCAAAGGATAAGTTTATACAGGATTTTGTAGAACCAAATCTGCAGGACATTAAAAGAGTCGAATACGATTATAAACTGAAGCTCCAACCAACGGTTCAAATTGAGACATCTGCTTTTGAATCTTTCAATACTTGGGGTCAGGACATGGTTCAAGCTCAGGCAGTTTGGAATGCCGGCGTTACTGGTGCCGGAGTTAAAGTCGCTGTCGTCGACACGGGTTTAGACTACGATCATGTTCAATTAAAAAATCAATTGGCAAAAAATAATCCCGAAATAAATGGAGTTGCTGGAGTCGATGATGACGGTAACGGATTTATTGATGATTTTTATGGATGGGATTTTAGTTCTAGGTCCAATAAACCAAACGTAACAGGCGTCGAACACGGATCCCACGTTGCTGGAATCATCGCAGGTGAACATGGTTCTGGTATGATGAAGGGTATCGCGCCGAACGCGACAATTGTGCCTTCATCATTTTTGGATGAAAGCGGCGGCACAGTCAGCGGCGCCATTGAAGCCATTAAATATGCTGCCTCGAGAGGTGTTCGCATTATCAATGCCAGCTGGGGCGGCGACCAGTGTTCAGAAGAATTAAAAGAGTCTATTGCAGAATTGGGTTCGCAGAATATTTTATTCGTGGCCGCTGCTGGTAATGAAGGAATTGATTTTGATTATATGCCTGAATCGTATTGGAGTTTTCCCGCTGCTTTTGATTTTGTTCACCAAATCACTGTGGCTTGGAGCACTCAGAATGATTACGTTTCTTATTATTCAAACAGAAGCGGTAAGCTCGTGCATCTGTCAGCACCTGGCGATTATATTTGGAGCACAACGCCAAATAATTCTTATAAAAGTCTATCAGGCACCAGTATGGCAGCGCCCTTTGTAAGTGGAGCTGCAGCATTGCTGTGGAGTGATCGACCTCAAGCTTCTGCAGTGCAGATTAGGCAAGCTATTCTGGAAAGCGTAGATGTGGATTCCACTAAGGCACAGCACGTTGTGACTGGTGGCCGCCTGAACGTCGAAAAAGCACTGGCAAAACTCAGGCAGTTGTTACCTTAAAACACGCTCTGAGTTGCTGAAGTTTAAGTCATAATTATTAATCCCATTAAAGTGCTAAAATGTATCAGCTTTAGCATTGTTAGCATTTAAATCCTTTGGTAAATCTAGAATTCTGCTTTGCCAAGGAATTTACTATGCGACTGTTTATTGAAGATTTAAAAAACCACGTCGGCAGCACTGTTGAAATCAAGGGCTGGGTTTATCAATCCAGATCCTCTGGCAAGGTCAAGTTTTTGGAACTTCGTGATGGCACTGGGATATTACCCTGTGTGTTTTTTAAGGGTGAATGCGAAGACGCGGCTTTAGAAATTTTTGATAAAGCCACTCAAGAGTCTTCAGTCATAATAACAGGTGTTGTCCGCAAACATCCAAAACATGAAAACGTTTTTGAGTTGGGCGCAAAGTCTTTAACCATCCTTCAACAAGCAGAAAACTATCCGATTTCACCCAAAGACCACGGTACCGATTTTTTAATGGAAAACCGTCATTTGTGGATCAGATCAAAACGCCAAGTAGCTGCATTAAGAGTGAGGCACGAAATCATTAAAGCCGTGCGTGATTTTTTTGATGGCCGCGGTTTTACATTGACGGATGCCCCGATTTTTACACCGAGCGCTTGCGAAGGAACTTCAAATTTATTTGAAACAAAATATTTTGATGAAAAAATGTATTTATCCCAAAGCGGTCAACTGTATATGGAGGCCACGGCTGCTGCTTTGGGAAAGGTTTATTGTTTTGGTCCGACTTTTAGAGCTGAAAAATCTAAAACGCGCCGGCATTTGATTGAATTTTGGATGGTTGAGCCTGAAGTAGCTTTCAATGACATGTATGACAACATGGAATTGGCAGAACAATTTGTAGAATATTTGGTGCAAAGATCTTTAAAAAATTGTCCCGAAGAACTTAAGACTTTGGAACGTGATATTTCAAAATTAACAGTAATCAAAGCGCCGTTTCCAAGACTGCACTATTCTGAAGCCGCACAATTGATTAAAAAAGAAAACCCAGCTTTTAATATCGGAGACGACTTTGGCGGAACTGATGAAACCATTGTCAGTTCTAAATACGATAAACCTGTTTTTGTTCATCACTACCCGGCCGCAGTGAAAGCTTTTTATATGAAGGAAGACCCCAAAGAACCTGGATTTGCCATGGGTTGCGATCTGTTGGCAACCGAAGGCTATGGTGAAATCATCGGTGGTGGGCAACGTGAAGACAATTTGGAAATTTTAAAAAAGAAAATACATGAACATAAACTGAGCGAAAAAGATTTTTCTTGGTACATGGATTTAAGAAAATTTGGAACTTTCCCCCACTCTGGATTTGGATTGGGCATTGAAAGAACCGTAGCATGGATTTGCGGATTACCTCATGTAAGGGAAACTATACCTTTCCCTAGACTGTATGGCCGCAGTTATCCTTAAGGAGAACTGAATGGAGACTACAACGACTGTCGATCGCCTGAAAGATCTGGAGCACAGAAATGAAGTCGCTCTAACCGGTGGCGGTGCTAAAAAAATAGAAAAGCAAAAAGCCGGTGGCCGAATGACAGCTCGGGAAAGAGTCGACACCCTGTTGGACCCCGGAAGCTTTGTAGAAACCGACAGGTTCGTAGTTCATCGATGCAATAATTTTGATATGGGCGATTCCAGAATCCCAGGCGACGGAGTGATCACTGGCTATGGCCGCGTAAACGGAAAACTGGTTTATGTTTACAGCCAGGATTTCACTGTTTTTGGTGGATCTATGTCACGCACCCAAGCCAATAAAATTTGTAAAATAATGGATCTGGCCATTAAAAATGGTGCTCCTTTGATTGGATTAAATGATTCTGGTGGTGCCAGAATTCAAGAAGGAGTTGAATCACTGGCAGGCTACGCAGATATTTTTGTTCGAAACACCATGGCATCAGGTCTTATCCCGCAGATCACTGGGATCATGGGTCCCTGCGCTGGTGGTGCTGTGTATTCACCCAGCATCACTGATTTTATTTTTATGGTCAAAAATACCAGTTTTATGTTTGTCACCGGTCCAGAAGTTATCAAAGCTGTGACACACGAGGAAGTCACAAAAGACGCTTTGGGTGGTGCGATCACCCACAGTCAAAAATCAGGTGTGGCACATTTTGCATGCGAAGACGATAAACACACGTTGTTGATGATCCGTGAGCTGATGGGATTTTTGCCTTCCAATAATTTGGACGATCCACCTATGTTGCCAACGCGTGATCGACCTGACCGATTGTGCGATGATTTAAACAAGCTTATCCCTGACAATCCTAAAAAGCCTTACGACATGTTGGCATTGATCAACGAAGTGGTTGATGAACATTATTTTTTAGAGGTTCACAAAAATTTTGCTCAGAATATTATCGTTGGTTTTGCCAGACTGAATGGACGCAGCATAGGCGTGGTAGCCAATCAGCCGCAAGTATTAGCTGGATGTTTGAATATTGAAGCCAGCAGAAAAGCCGCAAGGTTTATCAGGTTCTGCGATGCCTTCAACATACCTGTAGTTTCATTTGTAGATGTGCCAGGATTTTTGCCAGGAACTGAACAAGAATGGAATGGGCTAATCACTCATGGAGCTAAATTACTGTATGCTTATGCTGAGGCCACAGTTCCTAAGATCACATTAATCACGCGTAAAGCTTATGGTGGTGCCTACATCGTTATGGGCTCAAAATTGTTACGATCAGATATTAATCTGGCATTTCCCACTGCTGAAATTGCTGTGATGGGTGCTGAGGGTGCCGTAAACGTGATCTTCCGTGAAGAAATCAGTAAAGCTAAAAACCCCGAGCAAGAAAGGGCCAGACTGATCAAGGACTACGAAGATAAATTTAGCAGTCCCTACATATCTGCAGAGCTGGGTCTTACTGATGAAGTCATTGAACCTGCGTTGACTCGAAAGCGCTTGATTGAATCTTTAGAAATGTTGAAAAATAAAAGAGATATTAATCCGCCAAAAAAACACGGTAATATACCGCTTTAAGGATGAAGATGTTTAAAAGAGTTCTTATTGCAAACAGAGGGGAAATTGCAATCCGGGTCACACGAGCCTGCCGTGAACTGGGGATTGATTCGGTCGCAGTGTTTAGCGATGCAGACCGAGACAGCTTACATGTGTTTTTAGCCGACGAAGCCTATAATATAGGTCCGGCTCCCAGCAAAGAATCCTATTTAAATATCGAGCGGATTATTGAAGTTGCTTTGGCCGCAAAGGTCGATGCCATTCATCCTGGTTATGGTTTTTTATCTGAGAATGTTAATTTTGTACAAGCCTGCGTAAAAGCGGGAATTACTTTTATCGGACCCACAGAGCAAAATATGGAATCTATGGGTGACAAACTTTCTGCAAAAGCATTGATGAAAAAAGCCAAGGTTCCCACAGTTCCTGGCAGTGATGGTGCAGTTGAATCAGTAGAAGACGCCGTAGCAATTGCAAAAAAAATTGGATTTCCAGTCATGATAAAAGCTTCTGCAGGTGGGGGCGGCAAAGGGATGCGAGTTGTCCGCGCTGAAGCAGAAATGGAAAGCGCATTCAGAGCTTGTCGGTCAGAAGGTTTAAATTATTTTGCTGACGACACTGTCTACATTGAAAAGTTTGTTAACGATCCAAAGCATATCGAGATTCAAGTGTTCGGCGATACCCATGGCAATGTCGTGCATTTGTTTGAACGTGAATGCTCAGTCCAAAGACGACATCAGAAAATTATCGAGGAATCACCAAGCCCATCTGTTCCCGAAGAAGTCCGAATCAAAATGGGTGACGCTGCTGTTAGAGCAGCAAAAGAAATTAATTATGTGGGCGCAGGCACCATCGAATTTATTTTCGACAATAAAACTAAAGAATTTTATTTTATGGAGATGAACACTCGATTACAGGTCGAGCATCCGATCACCGAATTGGTAACTGGAATTGATTTAGTTAAAGAGCAAATTTATGTGGCTCTGGGCAGAAAGCTGTCTTTCACTCAGTCAGAAATCAAGCAAACGGGCCATGCAATTGAAGCACGGATCTGCGCAGAGGATCCCATCACATACAAACCAAGCCCAGGACTGATTCGAGCTTGCCGACATCCACAGGGACCATTTGTGCGTGTGGATTCCTATGCCTATCCTGGTTATGAAGTTCCGATTTATTACGACCCCATGATTTGCAAAGTGATTACTTGGGGTGAAACCCGAGAAGAAGCCATTCAAAGGATGGAGAGAGCCCTTTCAGAATTTATTTTGTCTGGAATCAAATCAAATATTCGTTTGCACAGATCTGTTTTGAAACATCCAAAATTTATCGATGGTTCATACACGACTCAGTTTTTAGAAAAGAATTTTGAGGTTATTGAACCCGAAATTTTTAAAGGTATTCCCGAAGAAGTTTTCTTACTGGCTGCAGCTATCACAGCATTTAATGAGCGCAAGTCCAAGGATGTACGAAATTGGAGTTTAGTTTCTAACTGGCGAAGGGCTGCTCGCAAAATGCAGCTAAGGATTTGATATGTATTTTGAGGCTGATTTAAACAACAATCACTATAAAGTTGACGTCACAGAACAACGGCATTCTTGGAAAATTTCAATCCAAAAAAGCGGCGGCCCTTGGCAGACGTTTGATATCGCCAAAGAAGATTATAAAAAATCAGAAAGCTATTTCAGTTTTTTATTTTCCGGAGTTTCTTATCTGGTTGATGTGATTGGACAGGACACCGAATACACAGTGTTTACCAGAAATTCGTTCAGGACCGTGCAGATTTTCAATGATGAAATGTTATTACATCAATCATTGAAACGTGGCGGTGGCCTGGGTGCTTCTAAAGAGCTTCGTTGCGGGATGCCTGGTAAAATAATCGAGATTTTTGTTAAGGCCGGTGACACCGTTAAAGCCAACAAACCATTGCTGATTATGGAAGCTATGAAAATGGAAAACGAAATGCGCGCCACACATGATGTGAAGGTCAAAGAAGTCTGTGTTCGCCAAGGCGACTCGGTTGAATCTGGAGCTTTATTAATAAAATTTGAATGATTTAATGACTGTCCTAGAATCCTGTTGCTGAATTTATTTTTAGAGAATTCAGCAACAGGATACTAGGAAAGCTCAGTTTTCTTCTGAAAAAACCCAACAAGAAATATTGAAATTTCATATAAAAATACCATGGGAATCAACAAAATCACCATGCTTAATAAATCTGGTGGAGTGATAATTGCTGAAATAATGGATAAGCCAACAATAGCATATCTGCGCTTTTCACGAAGAAACTTTTGATTAACGATTCCTATCAGTGACAGAGACACTAAAATCAGTGGCAGCTCAAACGAAATCCCAAAGAAAAAGCTGGTCCACAGAAAAAACGACAAATACTCACTAATTGTAATCATGGGACTATCGACAGCCCCTCCATATTCCAGTAAAAACTTAAACGCTGCTGGAAAGGCCAGAAAATATGCGAAACAAATTCCCAACAAAAATAAAAACGTGCCGCTAAATACAAATCCCAGGCTGAACTTTTTTTCTTTAGTATAAAGGCCTGGTGCTATAAACAGCCACACCTGCATTAACCAATAAGGACAGGTTAAAATGATTCCTGAAAAAAATGCTATCTTCAAATGGGCAATAAATTTATCAGCAGGTGCAGTGAACACCAGCCCCTGAGTTGGCAAATACGGCGCAATAGGAGCTCGAATGACCTCAAATATTTTCTCGGTAAAATTATAGCAAATTATCATACCAACAAAGATTGCAAAAAATGATCTGATCAATCTTGATCGCAGTTCGATCAAATGTTCGGTGAACGATTGTCCTTGGGCTTCCAATTCTTCTGTAGTTTTACTCATGAATTATCTTTTTTAATTTTATCTTTCAGTTCAGCGATGGGTTTTTTAATTTCCTCATCAAAGACTGTGTCGGTTAAATTTCCTTTAAGTGCTTCGGAGCTTCTTCTTAATTCATTAATAAAACGTGCGATATTTCTGGCAACTTCAGGCAGCTGCTTTGGTCCAATAAAAATCAGGGCCACGACAGCAATCAGTATCATCTCGGTAAAACCTATATTGAACATATAATTTATATAGCTGGCAAATTTAGAAGGGTCATTAAAATATTAATCTTGTTTTGAACGCTTTAATTGGTCTGAAGGCACGGTCACAACACCTATTTCGATAAGCTTTTCTTTAGCAAGTTCTGAACCCGTCCTGAGGTATTTTTCATACAATCTAAGCACACTCTCATCGCCTTGAATTAGAGATTGTTGACTGACCACAGTCAAAACATCAACAAAGTCTGAAAACTGCACAGCAAAGGTTTTAAATACCTGGGCTTTTAAATCTTCTCTGACAGTGGCCGCCAGCGCTGCATAAGCCGTTTCACCCATTTCAACGTAATAATCCAGATCCACCAGTTTACGATTCAACGAATCACCAAAAAATCCACTGATGTATAGACTCTTGTCTGCAAGTTTTTTTAGTTTTTCAATTTTTTCAAAATGCTCCAGCTGACTGGCCGTCAGATACATTTCAGCCAGGGTTTGTGATTGGTCATTCAAATTAGTTGCTGGAACGTAGTACTCAAGCAAATTTACCAAATAGGATTTTACAGCCGGCTGTGTTTCAATGTTTCTTTTGGCAAAAGCATCTGTAATCAGCTCACCAAAATATTCCTTGGGGCTAATAAATAAGTTTGAAGCTGAAAATCCGTCATTGCCATTTTGCATAATAGTATTATCGGATAATTCCTAGGACTAGGTTAGCATCGTTGTCTCAAAATGAAACCTTTCCTATCAAATTCTGGACCCGATTTATTTTTTGATTGCAGACATAAGCTTTTTCTATGTTTTTATATCATGTTTGGGCCAACAACGCTGAGACAACTTTTCTGAGTCAGAATTCGTTCAGCAACACGGCGGATATCAGATGCAGTTATAGATTGGTATTTTTCTGTCACATCCAAAGCTCTTTTTGGATCCAAACCATACAATAAATCATACAGCAAAATTGATCCCACGGCACTGCTTCGCTGCAAATCTATATCAAAACTTCCAATCAAATACTGCTTTGCCCTGTCCAGTTCAGACTGACTGATTTCAGATTCCACCAGTTTTGCAAATTCAGCCTTCATCATTTGCAAGGCTTTTTCGGTCTTGTCAGGCGAACAACCAATGTAAGCCGCAAAGTACCCGTTCTCGATTCCCTCAAGCATCAGAGGTGAGACTGAATACGCTAGCGAATTTTTTTCGCGCAGTTCATAAAACAATCTGCCGCCCATTCCGGCCAAAACAGACTGAATGATGTGTAGGGCATATCTGTCTTCATCAAACATATTTAAACCTTTAAATCCATAAACCAGGTGGGTCTGTTCTTTTTTGCTTTCAGCAAATACTTTTTCGTCTTTTTTGATTTCAGTAAACTGAGTTTTAGAAATTTCCTGATAGCCCTTTTGAAAGCCCGAAATTTCTTTTGCTAATTCATCCAGCCAAATTTTTTGATTAAATGGTCCAGATAAGCTCAGTACAATGTTTTCTGCCTTTAAAGCTTTGTTCAGAAAATCCGTGATCATCGGTCGATTTATTTTTGCCAGAGTCTCCGCTGAACCCAGACTGTCTCGGCCCAGATACGATCCTGGAAAAAGCGTTTTTAAAAAATTCATAATACTGATCTGAGCTGGTTGATCAGCCTTAGCCTTAATGTGTTCCAATTGAACCATTTTCTCGCGATCGATTATCTCTTGAGGGAAAACACTTTTCGATAACACTCCTGACATCAGCTGCGCACTTCCATGCTCGAAGGTTTTCAAACATTCGACTGCTAAACCTAAACTGCTACGACCCGAATTGGGCATCAGCTTCATAGCATTGGATTCAATCTCGGAAGCTAACTGAAACTCATCCATATCTTTGGTTCCACCCAGCCAAGTTCTGGCCAGTAACTCATGAGTCCCACAGCTTTGATCAGATTCGACTCTGGTACCACCCAACATTGCAATCCTGGCAGAAATCACAGGGGATTCATCTGAATGCCTGAGGACATATTTAAAACCTAAAGGATGCACTCCAGTTTCAATTTCCTGAGTTTTATTTCCAATAATAAAATTAGGAATTTTTACCTTTAGTTTTTTTGAAGGCTTGATCTTTGTTTTTGCAGTTGGGTTCTTAAGTTCAGAAATCCATTCTTTCACAGTCTGTTCGGTTTTAACCAAGTCGTCGTTGGTACTGACCGTGACTGTGATTTTTTGCAAATCAATATATTTTTTAATCACAGCGCTGAGGTCCTTCACTGTGACTTTTGCGATTTTTTTCAAATAGTTCTTAGTAAAATCTGATTTTTTACATATCGACAAATCATATCCCAGCTTGTTTGCCAGTGCTTCAACATTTTCAAGACTGAAGGCTTCGTCAGACAATAAATTTACTTTGGCTCGAGCTAATTCCTGCTCAGTAAATCCCTCATTTTTAATTTTGATAATTTCATCGGAAATCTTGGGTAAAATCTGTGACAGCTTGTCTTTGTTATAAGCCGCCTGCACGATAAACATTCCGTCTTCCTTGGTGTAATAGGCAGAGCTTCCGATGGAATTTACCAAGGCCACCTTCATTCTGAGTTCCTGAACCAATCTTGAAGTGTCACCATATCCCAGCATCATTGAAACCAATTGCAGTGCAGGAAAATCCTTGTGAGTTATGGTTGGTGTTCGCCATGCTAAATAGCAAATTGATTGTTCAAATTTTGTGTTTTCAATACTAAAGGTCGATTTTTTCGGCAGAGACACTTTTGACTGTTTTTTGCGTTTTTCGAAATGCGTTCTTTTGATGCCCTCAAAGTTTTCTTTGATTTGTTTTTTCATTTCTGCTGGATCAAAATCACCGGCAACAACTAAAAACATGTTTTGTGTCGAGTATCTTTTTGAAAAATAATTTTTAATTTTTTCAGCAGACCAGCTACGCACATTTTTTTCGTAGCCAATGACGGGCTTACCATAATTTGAATTTTTGAACACAGTTGAAAACAGATGCTGACTGGCTACTCGGCCCAGACTGTCTTTGCCCCTTTTTATTTCTTCGACCACGACCTCCCGTTCATTATTAATTTCGGTCGCATCAAATTTAGGATATCCCATCATTTCACGAATGACCTTTAGAGCGACTTCTTTAAAATGAGTCGATATGGTCACATAAAAAACTGTTTGATCAAAGGAAGTGAAGGCATTCAGCTCACCACCTGAAGACTCTACCGAATTTGCGATTTCGCCCACCTGATATTCATTTGTACCTTTGAAAACCAAATGTTCGATGAAGTGTGAAATACCTTCCTCACCCTTTTTCTCGTCGACACTGCCAGTATTAACCCACATCTGTACTGAAACCACCGGACTTTTACGGCTTTCTATAAGATAAACATCGAGTTTGTTTTTCAGTTGAAATTTAGTGGTCTTCATCTATATAGCTCCTATGAATCAGAAATTTGGTATCTATGTACATATCCCATACTGCTTGCAAAGATGCATCTACTGCGACTTTGCCACTTTTGAAGAAAGCAAAATTTTTTCGAAACAAAAATATTTAGAATATCTTTTTTCTGAAATCGAATTCCGTTCCAAAAAAATTCCTTACAAAAAAGTCGATTCACTTTATTTTGGTGGCGGAACACCCAGTTTGCTTTCTCCAGATCAAATTCTAGAGATTAAAAACGCCTTTGTGAAGGCTGGGTTTGGCTTTTCGTCTGACTGCGAGATAACTTTAGAAATCAATCCTGCTACGTTGGATGATCAAAAGGTCATCAAAATGGTTGAACTGGGAGTTAACCGATTCTCTGTTGGAGCTCAAACCTTTGATGATCGCAGGCTTAAGCAATTGGGCCGAAAACATAATTCAGCTCAGACAATTGAGACTTTAAATTTGTTAAACAGCTTGGGGGTCAGCATTTCCTTTGATTTGTTGTTTGCCCTGCCTGATCAAACGGTTTCTGAGCTTGATAAAGACCTGCAGAAAATCCTTTTATTTAACCCAGGCCACGTCAGTCTTTATTGCTTAACCGTACCCAGCAATAATCCATTGTACGCATTGCAACCCACTGATGAAGTGCAAGAGTCCATGTTTAAACACGTATGGAAGCGTTTGGCAGATGCGGGTTACAAAAATTATGAGATTTCTAATTTCGCTAAACCCGGCATGGAATCTGTCCACAATATGCTTTATTGGCAAGATCAACCCTACTGGGGCGTTGGCTTAAGCGCTCATTCTTATATTAAAACAGGCCCTTGGGGTGAACGTTTTTGGAATTCCAGATCTCTGAATGATTATTGTCAATGGGTCGACACAAAGGACGAATTGCCCAGTAGCCAAAGAGAGATTTTAAACAGTGACCAGTCGCTTTCTGATTATTGCCATACAGCCCTAAGAATAAAATCTGGACTGAGTTTAACGCAGGTAACAGCAAAGTACGGCGTCAATGTGGAAAAACGTGTTAATTCCGTACTGACTCAATTGCGCCAAGAAGGATTATTAGAATCTGAGGACAACAGCCAATACAGGCTTTCAGACAAGGGAATTCTTTTAAGCAATTTAGTGTTCGAGAAGCTGACTTTTAGTACCGCTAACCTTGACTAATCCTTGTGAATCCCCAAGGTATTCGTTAGATTAGTTTGCTTTTAGGAGGTTAATTTGTCTGAAGATAACAACGGCACCAATCCATCTGAAAAAGAATCTCAATCAGATAACAACAGTTCAAAATTGCAAGAAATCACGACTCAGCTTGAAAAAAGCAGGGCAGAGTTTTTATATTTACGAGCAGAATTTGATACATTTCGCAGAAATTCAATAAAGGAAAGATCTGATTTGCTAAAATATGGATGTGAAAGATTAGGACAAGAGGTTTTAAATGTTCTGGATAATTTTGAACGAGGACTTTCTTTGAAAATTTCTGAGAAAAACATGAACGATTTTTTTAAAGGCGTTGAGCTGAACACTAATGAACTAAAAAATTCCTTAAACAAATTTGGCATTACAAAAATCGATTGTGAAAACAAGCCATTTGATCCAGCTTTGCATGAGGCCCTTGGCTCGGAAGAGTCTGCAGCAATGACTGATGGACATGTTTTACGCGTGCTTCGTAACGGTTATAAATTGCATGATAAATTGATACGCCCTGCCCAGGTTATTATAGCAAAATCACCTACTGTAAATTAGGAGACCTCATTGTCTAAACGTGATTACTATTCATTACTAGGAATCGACAGAACGGCATCAGCTGAAGAGATTAAAAAATCTTATCGTAAATTGGCGATGAAATATCACCCTGACAAAAATCCCGGTAATAAAAAAGCCGAAGATACTTTTAAAGAAATCACAGAAGCCTACGAAACGCTGAGTGATCCCAAGAAAAAAGAAATGTACGACCAGTTTGGCTTTGCCGGCGCTAATCAAGGGTTTGCTGGAACTGGACCAGGATTTGGTGGATTTTCTGGCAGTTACGGTGGATCTGAGAATTTTCAGGACATATTTGGCGATATTTTTGGTGATGTATTTCAAAAAAAAGGACCTGTCCGCAAACAGAGGGGCGCTGATCTGAGGTACACGCTGACCATCACGCTTGAAGAAGCTGCCATGGGATCTGAAAAAGTGATCCATTTTTTAAGAAATCGTACTGGCAAAGAAGACGAGGCCAAATTGATGGTGAAAATCCCCTCAGGTGTAAAGCCTGGTCAAAGGTTAAAATTAACTGGCGAAGGTGATGGATCATTAAACGGTGGGCCGAACGGCGATTTGTACGTAATTTTAAACATCGCTGAGCACAACCTCTTTAAGCGCGAAGAAGATGATGTGATACTGGAGCTGCCTGTTTCTTATTTGGATGCTATTTTTGGCTGCAACCTTGAAGTCCCTACTTTAAGTGGCAAAATTGCAGTTAAGATTCCGCCAGGTACTCATTCAGGTCAGATTTTGCGGATCAAAGGAAAAGGGTTTCAAAAATCTGGTGGTTTTGGTGCAGGCGACATGTTGATCAGGATTATGGTCGACACACCAAATGATTTAACAAAGGAAGAAAAGAGAACCTTAGAGGAAATGCGAAAATCAGCAAAGGAAACTCCTCAGGTTCAAGTTTTTAACGAAAAGGTCGCAAGCCTATTAAGGAATCGTAAGTGAAAATACTTTTAGTTTTATTTTTAATCTTTGTAGTTTCTTGTTCATCGACTCGCAAATCAAACATTCCTGATCGTAATAACAACACAGGTATTGTGATTAACCCCGCTAAGGTTCCGAAAGCATTGCCCGCTAAGAACATAAAAGCTGAAAAGTCAGAAGAGGCAAAAATAAATCTTATTAAAGCGACATATTCAAAAGAGGACTACATTCGTGTTTTGGAAATGACTGAGGCCTGGGAGGCCTTTACCAGTCAAAATTATTTGTTCGAGGCTTTTGATATTCGAATTAAAGCCCTTTCTGCGACTCAGGATCAGAAAAAAGCTGTCGAACTGGCTTTGTTGGGTTTAAAGCACCCAAGCTTACAAGCAGTTAAAGATTCCGTTAAAAAAACCAGCGAAGATTTGATTTTATTTAAGGTCAGATCTTCTGATCTGGAAGACCTATTGAATCAGATTGATGAAGCCCCTCTGAGAGCCCTGGTCTATTACCGTCTTGGTGAATCCAATTTAGCAGATCGCGAATATGACAGTGCCCGTAATTCTTTTGCAAAAGCAGTGGATGCCGCTGCTGATTCTGAGTGGGGCATCAAATCGAAGTCCTATTTGGAACAGCTGGAATCTGTCAGAAGGGTGCAGCCTAAAACTATCGGCGTGGTTTTACCCATGACCGGTAAACACGCAGCGGTTGGAAAAAAAGCTTTGCGTGGAGTGCAAATGGGTTTGGGTATTTACAATAATTTGCCTTCACCGTTTGAATTAGCCGTTGTGGATTCTGAGGGCAATCCTGATTTGGCCAGAAGAGGAGTCGATCGTTTGGTCAAAGAAGACAATGTGATTGCAATCATCGGCAGTGTTTTATCAAAGAACGCATCCGCTGTAGCCACCAGATCTCAGGAATTAGGAGTTCCCAGCATAAACCTGTCGCAAAAATCTGGCATTACTGAAACGGGAGCTTCTGTTTTCAGAAATTCACTAACAACAGAGATGCAAACCAGATTTTTAGTCAAGTACGCGATGGAAATCCGTGGCCTTAAGAATTTTGCTTTAATGTATCCTAACGATGCTTATGGAATCGAATTTGCTAACGTATTTTGGGACGAAGTTATCGCAAGAGGTGGCAGTATCCGTGCAGTTCAGGTTTATTCACCCAAAGAAACTGATTTCAGAAATGTAGTCCAAAGGCTGGTAGGAACCTACTACATCGAAGACCGTGTTGATGAAATGCAGAATGCTTTACGCGAGCAAAAGAAAGATCCTAAAAAACAAAAGTCCAAATTTGACGGCGGCACAAAAGATAAATCACCCGAGGAATTGCTAGAGCCAGTGGTTACCTTTGATGCTATTTTTATCCCTGACAGTGTAAAGTCCTTGGGTCAGATTGCTGCGATGTTGTCTTATTCTGGAGTTAAAGACGTTAAATTATTGGGAACAAATCTGTGGAATAATTCTCAGGTGATCAAACGCTCAGGTGCGTTTGCTGATAATATGATTTTTGTAGACAGTCTGACTGACCTTAATAATTCCAAGAGTTCTTTTGTCCGAGACTACAAAAACCTGTTTCAAGAGGACCCTGGATTAGTAGAAATCCATGCCTTTGATTCAGCCTTGATGATTAAGCAATTGATTGCCAGTGGTTATTCATCCAGGGAATCATTAATGGATGGATTGCTGTCTATAAAGCAATTTCCGGGCGCTTTAGGGCCGTTTTCAGCTGGCGAAGACCGTGAGTTTTTACGTCCTATGACGATTTTAACCCTAGAAAAGGGTCAAATCATTCAGGCCAAGGAATTAGCACGTCCATAGTTTATATAAATAATTTTTATCTTAAAATCTTTAACCCCGTTTGTATGGTTGCACGTCATATACCTAAGAATTATCAAACCGGTCGAAAGTATAATCGGCCATACCCGAGGGGGCTGTATGACGTTAGTTGTGAAACCAGAGATTCTAGAAATTTGCCGAAGAAAACTGATCACATTGAAACAGGACTTATTAAATAGATCTCGAGATCTTCGGGCACAATTTGCAATGAATGATAAAAGCACAGGTGATGAAATTGATCAGTCAGTAGCATTTCTGGCAGAGCATAATTTTTTGGTGTCACAAGACAGGATTAGATTTCAATTAGCTGAAATTGAAATGGCATTAGCCAGAATCGAAAAAGGAAAATTTGGTTTGTGCGAAGAAACAAATGAACCCATTGAACCTGATCGATTGTTAGCAATTCCTTACACCAGATTGAGCGTGGAAGGTGCAGAATTACGCGAACATCAATGTGGATAACTTGGTCCCAAGGCGTCGCAAACTAGCTGATATTTTTAGCATTTTTCATTTTTTGGTGACACTCGTTCAGAAGCATTTAAAAAGGATTCAAAGAAAAATTTGTGGTGGTCAAAGGCATCGGGAGGGGATTGATGAACGAGACCGAACTGTTGGATTTTCGAAACTTTTTAATAGACCAAAAAAGTTCACTTTTAAACAAGTCTTCGGAATTCAAATCGGACAGCGTACTTAAAGATCATGTTATTGAAGACGCCGAACAAGCGGCGATCGACCAATCAAAATCCGTTTTGTTGCATTTGCACGAACGCGATCGCAAAGTTTTACATATGATTGAAAAAGCTCTGAGTAAAATTGAAAGCGGGACCTACGGACTGTGTGAAAGTTGCGACGCCCTAATTGGCGTTCGGCGCTTGAAAGCCAGACCTTTTGCAAACCTTTGTATTGATTGTATGGAAGAGCAAGAGGATCCACGAAACCTTCTTATGTAAAACTTATTTAGCCTCAAGGATTGAGCTCGACTGACATGGATGTCAGCTCGTCTTTTTCAGGACTGTATTGGCTTAAAATCCTTTAAAGCATCTATTCTAGTCGTCCGATCTACTCTTTACTGGCAATACGCTTTTGCGGAGGACGCATATGAGTAGCGACGACAAAATATCAGATTTTCCAACCACACTCCCGATGTTACCCGTCAGAGACATAGTGGTTTTTCCCTACATGATCTTACCACTTTTTGTTGGTAGAGAGTCTTCAATTAAATCAGTTGAAGAAGCTTTAAGTAAAAATCGTCTGATCTTTCTGGCCAGTCAGAAAGAACTCACAGAGGAAAATCCAAATCCTGAAACGATTTATGAAATCGGAACAATCGCAAAAATTATGCGTATGCGAAAACTTTCTGATGGCCGAGTAAAAATCCTGATTCAAGGTGAAGCTAAAGGTAGAATCAAAAGTTTTTCCCGAAGCCAGCCAAATTTTGAAGTTGAAGTAGAAAAAATAGAAGAAACACCATTCACTCAACCTAATATAGAAGTCGAAGCCATGCTGAGAACTTCAAAAGAACATATTGAGCGAATCATTGCCCTTGGTCGAGTTCTGTCGCCTGACATATTATTAGTATTAGATGATGTTAACGATCCAGGAAAAATGGCTGATCTGATTGCCAGTAATTTAGGTATAAAAGTAGTCGATGCACAAAAGGTTCTAGAAACCATTGATCCTCGAGAGCGATTAAAGCTGGTTAACGAAATTTTAGTTGGCGAGCTGGAAGTGTTGCAAATGCAGCAAAAAATCAGATCGCAAGCCAAAGATGAAATGACAAAGTCTCAGCGGGAATATTTCTTACGTGAACAAATGCGCGCTATTAAAAGCGAACTGGGCGAAAGCGATTCTAAATCAGAAGAAATGGAAGAGCTTCGCGACAAAGTTCACAATGCTGGAATGCCTGAGAATGTCGAGACTGAAGCAATCAAACAATTAAACAGACTTGAAAGAATGCATCCAGATGCTTCTGAAGCTTCAATGGTCAGAACATACTTAGATTGGCTGGTTGAATTGCCTTGGAATCGCAAGACTGAAGATAGCATTGACTTAGCCCGAGCAAAACAAATTCTTGATGACGATCACTATGACCTGAAAAAGGCCAAAGAAAGAGTTCTGGAGTTTTTGGCAGTCAGAAAACTGAAACACAACGTGATCAAAGGACCTATTTTGTGTTTCTGTGGTCCTCCAGGTGTAGGAAAAACTTCACTGGGTAAATCAATTGCTCGCTCAATGGGTCGAGAATATTTCCGAATCGCCCTAGGTGGAGTCAAAGACGAAGCCGAAATCCGTGGTCATCGCCGAACTTACGTCGGCGCCATGCCCGGTAAAGTTGTACAAGCTTTACGTCAGGTGAAAACCAACAATCCAGTTATCGTGCTGGATGAAATTGATAAATTAGGCAGCGATTTCAGGGGTGATCCATCGGCAGCAATGTTAGAGGTCCTGGATCCTGAGCAAAATTTTGCTTTCAGAGATAACTATTTAAATGTGGATTTTGATTTATCCAACGCTCTGTTTATTGCCACCGCGAATGTTCTTGAAAACATTCCACCGGCTTTGCGCGATAGAATGGAAATCATTCAGATTTCTGGTTACACTGAAAACGACAAACTGTTGATTTCAAAAAAGCATTTAGTTCAAAGACAAATCGAACTAAATGGTATTACTGATAAAAATATAAATTTCACTGATGAAGGTCTGCAATATTTGATTTCACACTACACTCGTGAAGCTGGATTAAGAAATCTAGAGCGTGAAATTGGTTCGATCTGCAGAAAAGTTGCCAAATCAGTGGTTTTGGGTGAAGCCGACTTTGTTGAAATTTCTGGTAAAACTGTTCCCGAGTTATTGGGTCCACCGAAATTTTTACGAGACGAAAAATTGAATGATTCTCAGATTGGCGTGGTAACAGGTTTGGCCTGGACACAAGCTGGCGGAGAAGTTCTGTATGTTGAGGCCTTGAAATACAAAGGTAAAGGCTCATTGATCCTGACGGGTCAATTAGGTGATGTGATGAAAGAATCTGCTCATGCAGCAATGGCATACGCAAGAGCACATTATGAAGAACTGGGAATTGCAGCAGACTTTTTTGAAAAATGGGATGTGCATATTCACTTGCCAGCAGGAGCTATTCCGAAGGACGGACCATCTGCAGGTATAACTTTGACAACAGCATTGGTGAGTTTGATGACCGATGCCCCTGTCAGACATGATGTTGCGATGACTGGTGAAGTGACTTTGCAAGGCCGAGTTCTGCCAGTTGGCGGGATTCGCGAAAAATGCTTAGCCGCACTTTCTCACGGTATCAAAGACATCATTATACCTTTGGCAAACGAAAAAGATCTGACTGAAATACCTGATGAGTTCAAGCACACTATGAATTTTATCTTGGTGGAAAATCTGGATGAAGTTTTTGCTGTTGCGATC
Source organism: Pseudobdellovibrionaceae bacterium (assembly GCA_044359815.1). Taxonomy (GTDB): domain Bacteria; phylum Bdellovibrionota; class Bdellovibrionia; order Bdellovibrionales; family Bdellovibrionaceae; genus JBIKLL01. The sequence continues at coordinate 3,905 of JBIKLL010000007.1, read as the reverse complement.
GAAAAAGGCAACAAAACAGGTAAAAAGTCAGGGGTTCGTCCAGCTAAACGCGCTCGCACTCCTACGGCTGCAAGCGCCGCTTAGATCTTTTTTGAGAACTTTTGGTCGTAATGAAAAAATCAAAATGTGATTTAATATCTCGTTTTCTATTTCAGTTAAAATAGGATCGAGCTCCTGCTGGTTTGATTTTTGCTGTCAAACAAGGCAGGAGGTCAAGATGATCAGCGTAAAATCTGAAATGGTAAGCCCATTAATTTCTATAAATACAACAGACACTTTGGATTTGGCCTATGCTAAAATGGCAAAATTCGAGATTCGTCATTTACCTGTAGTTAATGAGGACGGAGTGTTGGCAGGAATGATTTCAGATCGCGATCTGCAAAGAGCTCTGAAGTCAGAAGTTAAAAATGAAAACGGAATGAGGTCTGAGTTTTGTGATTTTGACCCTCAGGCCCGAGTTTGTGATTACATGAATTGGCCCGTCAGAACCATTGATAAGGACGTTTCCTTAAAAACAGTGGTCAATCGCATGATAGCTGAAAAAATATCATCATTTTTAGTAACTGATAAAAATGAAGTGATTGGTATTGTGACAACCGAAGACTTATTAAAGGTTCTGGCAAGAATGATCGATGAGCCCGAACGCGGCATACGCGACATGGTTTCTGATTATATGTTTCAAACCCCTAGGCTTCATAGAGCAGTCAATTTTGGCTAACTCATTCTAGTCGTATAGAAAATTATTGAAAATTTTCTTTCTGGCCAAATTTTATGTTTCTGAGAATTCTGGGTACTGATGAAAGGCTGAAATCTTTGCGGGTTTTGCCCTTAAGGTTTCAGCCTTTCATTTTCTGCTTCCAAAACTTTCACCAGCGTTTTTAAGTCGCTGACTTCAGTTTTCAGATGCAATATCTGCTCTTCTTTTTCCTGCAGTATCTGCGAATACGCTTTTTTCAGTTCGGTCAGTAAGCGATTGGCGGCCTCTAAAACAGATTCCTCTGTTGGGCCGCTATGGCTTACAAACTTTACTTCGCCAAAGCTCGGCGATGGGGAGGGTGCGATGCTTTGCCTAGTGGATACTTGGGAGGGGCTTGGAGAGGTTTCAATGGGTTGATCAAAAATCAAATAGCGTCCATCTTGAAACTGATATTTTATATCTTCAGCTTTTATCCGCCTTCGCAGTGTACTGATACTCACCCTATATTTTGATGAGTACTCAGTCAGTGGTAACCATTCCTTCATGATCATTTTGACTACGCTCTCCTGGGTATTCTGTTGCCTACGCAGGCAACAAATTTGCTACATAGTCAGCCTATCCAAAGCTGCTATGTCCTTTAAAAACCGTACCATATTAGGGTATTCAGTCAAAGTTCAACTGAATAATCAGTATTTAAGTCCTGATTGATTGAGTGTTCAAGTTCTGGTTTACTGGACGAAGGTATGCGTATTCACTTAAAGAATAAGACCAAGGTCGCGCTGGTTCTCAGTGGTGGCGGAATTAAAGCTGCGGCGTTTCACATTGGTGTTTGCTTAGCGCTGAAGGAAAAAGGCTTTCGTTTTGAAGGTGGTTCCAAAGATGAAGTCGCCAGAAATTTGGCCCGAAGTGATGGTAAATCCATTCGATTGTATGTTGGGTCCAGCGCCGGTTCATTTATCTGCTCAATCTTGGCATCGGGTTATACTCTTGAAGCACTGATCAACGCGTTCGAGGTCGGATCAGGAAACAAACCCTATTTTCAAGACTTTGGTAATAATCCATTAAAGCCAATAAAATATAAGGATATTTTCAGCATCAACTCTTTGGGTCTGATCAGATCCATCCCTTTAAGCTTAATGAAAAAGTCTTTAGTCCAGGGTGGCATCGAAAACCTACTTAAGGAACGATTCACCATGAATGGATTTTTCACGACAAAACGAATCGAAAAGTATCTGCGTGAATACGCCCTGCCTTACAATAATTTTGATAAATTAGGGGTCGAGCTTTTTGTTGTAGGTACTCACCTAGACCACGCAAAGAAAGCTATTTTTTCAAAGTTTAAAGAGGACTCAGAATCAAAAAACGTTGCCTACTACAACGGCGCAACGATTTCTGATGCTGTGGCGGCTTCAATCAGTTTGCCCCCTTTATTTGCCCCCTACCCCATAAAAACGGAGGATGGAAAAATCCAACATTTTTTTGACGGCGAAATCAGGGATACCTTGTCGACTCATGTGGCTGCTGACAATGGTGCTGACCTGGTTATTTCAAGCTACTCAGTGCAACCTTACAATCACACTGATAAGGTAGGCTCATTAAACAATTTCGGTATACCTGCCATTTTGAATCAGGCTTTATACCAGGTGATTCAACAAAAAATTGACCGTCAAATTCGATACCAGTCTGACATAAAGGCAATCTACCAAGCGATTGATGGTTATTTTAAAAATGCTAATCTGTCTGATGAACATCGAGAAAAAGTTTTAGAAATTATCAGGACCCGAGTTAAATACAGACCTGCAGTTGATTATATTTACATTCACCCCAGGTCAGATGATTACGAAATGTTTTTTGCTGATCATTTTAGCTTAAACCCAAAAATACTAGAACAATTGGTAAAAATGGGTTTCAAATCTGCGATCAATACTCTCAGACAATATGATTTTTGAATCTTGAAAGAAGCTTTTTATAAAATACAACTCCGTCAGCTTTGAGATATTAAAAATAGCTTCAAAAATATAAAAATATAAATTCACCTAAAAAGGTCACAGCTCTTTGTTTCACATCGACATCTAAGTTGCTCGGGCAAAGCCCCCGCCTCCGCAGAGGACCTTTTTAGGTGAATTTATATTTTTATATTTTTGAAGCTATTTTTAATATCTCAAAGCTTGGTAAAATGTTTTAAGAAAAGCTTCTTTCAAAAATCGCCATGATGGGGCCTGAGACCAATCCCAATACAATGACTAAAATTGCTGAGACAAAAACGGTTGTCTTGGTTGAATAAATTGAGTCTTCGACTTCATCAGGGTCCCCATCCATCATATACATAGTCACAATAGGTCGCAGGTAATAATACACACTGATTACCGAATTCAAAACTCCCCACACTGCTAACCACATTAAACCTTCGCCAATGGCCGCTGAAAACAGATAGAACTTTCCAAAAAATCCTATCGTTGGCGGAATCCCTGCCAAGGACAGCATAAACACAGTCAACGACAACGCCAGCAGCGGTCGCTTTTTAGCAAAACCTGCCAGATTATCGATTTGAACATGAGTGTTTTCGTCTTTTTCAAAAACTGTGACGATTGCCAAAGCACCAAATGTCATTAGTGCATAACCCACTAAATAAAATATGACCGAGGAAACGCTGTTTGCATAATTATCAGTAATGCCAATGGTGATTAATCCCACCAACAGATATCCTGAATGCGCCACTGATGAATACGCCAGCATCCTTTTAAAATTATTTTGCAGCAACGCCGCCGTATTACCTGCAAGCATTGTCAAAACCGCAAGCCATTGCAAAATATCTAAGATATTTTCTGACTCCATTAAAATATGGGTTTTCATTAATCTGATAAATGCTGCAAAGGATACAGCCTTTACCGCAGTCGACATATAAGCCGTAACAGGTGTTGGCGCTCCCTGATATACATCTGGTGTCCAAGCATGAAACGGAAAAATTGAAACCTTAAAACAAAATCCCAAAATCAGCAAAATACAACCCAATAAAAACATTCTGTTGTCAGCCGCAAGTGCAGGCATTTTATCCATAATTTCTGGGATAAAGGTTGTTCCGGCAGTTCCAAATATCATCGCGATTCCATATAAAAATATGGCCGATGAAACGCCACCTAGAATAAAATACTTAAGCGCGGCTTCCTTTGACAACTTTTGCTCATGTGAAATTGCAATCATCACGTAC
>JBIKLL010000096.1:0-8493 GCA_044359815.1 Pseudobdellovibrionaceae bacterium | reverse complement strand
TTAGTGCCTGCAATCGCGTGAGCTGATAAATAAGCTCGCGTCGTTAATAAACCGGCTGGATTAGGATTATCAACAGCTGCAGATCCATTAAATAGTTTTTGGGTCGATCGTTTTAAAACTTCAGCTAAATTATAGCCTCCACGTGACAAAGCCGCATAGTGGTTGTTTGAGGTCAAAATATCTTGAACCATATCACTAGGAATAGCGGCCTTTAATGGATCACCTTGATAAATTATATTTTCAGTCAGCAAATTGGTAGCTGGCAGATCATCCCTTACAGCACCCACAACAGTGGCTGTGAAATCATTTAAAGGGATATTGATGCCTTCTTCCCGAGTTGACATTCGAGCGGCAAAATCCCTGACTGTGATATTGTAAAATCCAGGTTCATTGGTTACCAAACCCGCAGCGCCGACGGCATTGCCCTGGTCCAACAGTGATTCCATTTGTTTTAATAATGGATTATCGATCGGAGTGCTTTTGCCAGCTAAACGCGAGTAAATTTCTTGGGCTCTTTTTAAATTAGGAGTGATCGGTGCATTCAGATCAATCGCAAAACTTGGAGTGATTGTCGAGTTGGGTGCGGAACTACCTAAAATCTCGGCCGGAGTTATTTCTTTACAGTAAATTGCCAATAAATTGATTCGCCCCTTCCAATATCTGTTATTGGTCGTAAGGCAGGGACTGCCGGGAGTGTCATCAGGTGAACAGCCCTGCAGATTTGCAGTGTATGCAATCGCTGAATTTATAGCTGATTGAGACGACAAAGCTTCATTGCCTAATCCCAAATAAGCTGAGTTTCTCCAGCTGGCAAATGTTCCACCGAAATCTTGGGTAGAAACCTGTTCAAGATATAAATTGTTGTTTCTGTCAGACACGTACAGTCTGGCTGTGCCAGCTCTGTTCAACGTAAAGATAACTCTTTGTCTGACAAATCCGGGATTCATAGCAGTAGGTACAAAAATCGCAGGCTTACCTGAAACTAATGGATCGCGAAATGAATTGCCTTTGTTGTTTGTATCGTTTTCGTTGGATGATCTGTTCACTCCTACTAAATACTCATTGCCGTCATCATAAAATTGTCCAAACGAAAAATTTCGTGTCATTAAATCAGAACTTAAGGTGACAATTCTGAGTGGTTGAAACAAACCCTTTGAATCCCGTCCTGATCTTCTTTCAACAGATTCGTTGTTTGTAAGCGTGATTTCAATCGACATTTCGTTTGATGTTTTGCAGGCATTTATGATCTTGGTTGCTGGTGCCGTAGACACAATAAAATTTGGTTCTTTGATGTAAAGCTCACCCGCTGTGCGTTCGACAGAAGCTGGAAATTTAATATTCAGGTTCAACGGTGCTCCCCATGAAGCATTCGCTGAATCGATAACATCACCTGTAGTTTCTTGAAACCGGTACAGTGCCACTGCATGAGTGTTTCTGTAACTGTCAGTTAGCTGCCCTGATGCATTTGTGGCAACCATACCTGCTGCGGTAAATGCCATTGACCGTAAAATTCGATATTGAGTCTTTGTCATATTAAGGCACCTCATAAATATAAGTCGCTCCGTCTTGGCCAGCTAAAACACTTTTGTTGGGAGCTCCCACCATTAAATTTGTTCCATCGACTGAAATACTAAAACCAAACTGATCCGTACTGGATCTGTTTGTTGAAAACATTCTGTTTACAAAATTGGTTTTGACTGTCTGTTGTAAAGTTGTTGCAGTTAAATTAGAATATTGGATGTAATCAACCTGGCCACCGGCTCCGGCATCCAAATGTCTGGCGGCAAAAAACACTCCGTTAGCATTCATGGCCAGTGAAAATCCAAACTGACCTTGATCCACATTGGTTTGGTTGTTCACTAAAACAGCTGATGATGTCGGAGTGGCATAATATGCTGAAGCCCCTCTGCGACTCGTATTTGCCATGGGTGCGCCCACTACAATTTTACCACCATAGGTCGCAACGTCGTAGCCAACTTGAGCCCCCATCGTCGTCATACCGGATGGAGTTGTTAATTTAACTGGAGTTCCAAAAGTGGCCCCTGCCCTTTGTGAATAATAGGCTGAGCCCGTACCGGTATCGACATATAATAGAGCCATCGGCGCACCAATCACTAATAAATCCGAATCATAGGCCAGTGATCTGCCAAAACCAATTTGATCTGTGGCTGCGCCTGAAGGCACCAGGGTTTGTGAAGACACCCAGCTGCCACCTGATAAATTGTAAACGTAAACGGCTCCAGATTTAGTCGCTCCATATTCAGGAGCACCAATAAACAATTCATTTTCTGTGATAGCTAAATCTGTCCCCAGTTTTTCGTTGTTGGATCCTGAAATTGCTGAACGATAAACAAAACTGGAACCTACTTTTTCGTACAAGTAAACTCTGCCAGAATAGGAGTTTTTTCCGGCTGCACCCAATGCCAACCAAGTATTGCTGAGGGACACTGATTTTAAATCATCAAAGGCTGTGCCGTCTGGGGTTGTGATTCTTTGCACCACTTCCCATGAAGCTCCGTTTTTATTAAAGACATAGGCAGCACCCACATTGGAAACAGTGTTGTTATCACCATCATCCTGGTTTGCGATGGACACTGCCGTTGAACCTTTGATGGCAACGGCATTACCAAATAAATCACCAGCACCTAAATCAAACACTCCGGTCGTAGACAGTTTGTGCTCTGGTAAACAGTTATTGTTTAAATTCACAGGGACGTATCTGACAGTTGAAGATTTCACGGTAGAGTTTAACAAGGGAACTCTGACATCAGTTCTGATTGCGATAAAAAATGAAGCCTCAACACATTTGTATGTTCCATGTGTGGGCGCCAGTTGAACATTCAGGGTTAAATTACCAGGCATAATTCCGCAGCCATTTATGGCCACAGCGTTTTCGATTTCGTCTTTTTTGCTGGTGTTTGAGGTAAAGTTAGCCGCCACATTAACGCCTGCAGAATTAAGCATATTTGTGATTGTTGCAGGTCGCGCGGCATCAACCACAACTTGGCAATCAAGGGTCACATTATGGGAACAACCGTTTGCCGTGTACTGAGTTTGATTGTTGATGGGATTTGCAGAGATTACTGGGACTGACGCCGATCTGTTGCTGCGCGAATACGGAGCATTGTTTGCCATGGCCAAACCAGAATTGACTTCAAAACTGGCTGGCAAGGTCGATGTGATTTCAGATGTTCCCACAAATGGAGGACAGACCACTGCTGTGTTGATTCCGGGTAAGGTTGTCGTTGTCGTCGTTGTCGTTGTAGTCGAAGTGGTTGTTGAGGTCGTTGTAGTAGCTTGAGTCGTTCCGGTGCCCTGAGTAGTCGTCGTCGGAGAGTTTCCATTTGTGGTAGAGCTGGATAAAACCGAATTTAATGAAGCAACTTCTTGCCCCATCTGAGGATTGGTTCCACAATTTTGAAAAAGCACAACAATGCACAAAATCAAAACCGAGACTCTCATAAAGCTAAAGATTTTTTTCCTTAGATTAGCCAACAGGTTCTCCTGTAATTGTTTGTGCCGCATCAAAAAAACTTGAGGAAAATTAATATTGTTACAACTTTCCCCTTCAGAATATTCTCGGCTATTTTTTGAGTATTTTAAATACGAAGAAGTTTGACAGGTTGGAACGACTGGGGTTTCCTAAGCATCTGAAACCAACGCAGAAAGTGACATCAAAATGACCGTCTCAAAGTTGGAAACTCCTGTTAAGATTATGTTCGTGGTTTTGTTGAGCTTTTTTACAGTCAAAGTTTTAGCCGAACCTTGGCTTTCAAATCGATACGCACAAAACTGCGCTTCTTGCCATGCTCCCGGTCGCATAAATCTGCCAACACCTGACCGACGGTGCACGTTGTCCTGCCAAGGTTGTCACGTCAGCCCCAACGGTGGTGGCCTTCGCAATCAATACGGAAAATGGAATCAGGAAAAATGGCTTAGGTCCTTTTACAACAAAGACTGGAAGCTCAATTCAGAAACACCAGCGCCATTGGCCGAGCAAAGATACAACGAAGAAGGTTTAAAACAATTTATTGCCAACCTGTCGACTTCAAAAGATCCATCGGGTGGTGAAAAGTCTTTGGCTGAAAAAGGCTTTGCCACAAAAAATGGTGATCTGTTTCCAGACGCAGAAAAAGATTTTAATAAACACAACACAGCCTACGAAAAAGTCACAGAGCCTAATTATCGTAAATTTATGTACCGTGTTCCCCAGGGTGATCCGCTGAGGCAAAAACAGGATCAATATTTTAATGCCGGCTTGGATCTGAGATATTTTAATTTGACCACTGGTGGATCCACTGATGTTAACGGCACTGTGACCCCTATTGAATCTAAAAAATACAGCGCTTACATGGGACTGGATATTGGTGTCGAATTAAATCCCATAAAACCTGTTCATTTAGTTTTTGAACACAGGTATGGAAATCCACCTACAAACGATAAATGGGATCAGCTTTATACAAATACAAACAAAGTTAAGTCAGCATATTTATTGATCGATGATTTACCATACAATTCTTGGATTCAAACAGGTCTTTACAAACCTTTATTTGGTCATTCAAATCCAGATCACACAGCCTTGTTTGCACAAATCACTGGCCTAACACAGTTTGTGACCTTTAATACTTTATCATTGGGAACAGCACCGAATGTTCCCTTTTTAAATATCCATATCATCAACAAAAAAACTGACGGCACTGATGAAATGAGTCTGGCAAAAGGTTCAGCCATCAATGTGGGTGGCAGATTTGTAACCCTGGGACTGTCACTAATGGCTTCTTATTGGTCGACTCAATCGCAGCTGACAACTGAAACCCGCAAACGAACCATGTACGCCTATGATGCCGGAACTATGATAGGTCGATATATTGGAAACTTAAATGTCACACGTGTTGAACTGGAACTGGTAAACAACCGTGTCGACAAGGGCACTGTCATGACACTAGAAAACAAATTCAGAGTCTGGCGCGAAAACTTTCTGGCGGTGAATTATTCAAATTCAAATACCAATTTAGCATTGTCTGAAGGCAGCGCCACGCAGACGGGTTTTGGATTAAAATCTTTTTGGCTTTCGGGGCTAGAAACAGAAATTATGATAAATGCGCTCAAGGAAACTTCGCTAGCCACAAACACCACCAGCAACTCTACGAACACGCAACTTCAGCTGCACCTGTTTTTCTAGCTCCGAAAAAGAGACCGTACGACTTTTTCTGTCTACAGCGCACCGTAAATAGTTCTTAAGATCTATAAGCCTAAATGCTTTCTTACAAAAAATTTAAATTAGCAGTTTTCAAAACTCAAACAGCGGGCGCAAAGCTGCGCGCATTTTTTTGTAACCAAAGAATGTAAATCATCCGCGCAGCTTCACGTCCGAACTCGTTTTTAAAACTACTAATTTAAATTTTTTGTAAAAAGGCATTTAGGCTTATAAGGGAATTGCGTTTTACAGCGCGCTGTAGACAGAAAAAGTCGTACGGTCTCTTTTTCACTTCTGAAACAAACTCCGAATCCATGAAAACGGCCACCATAGCGTTTTACGTTTTTGGCTGTGTCGCGCCCCCCACTGCGAAACCCCCGGCAGGCTGGCGTACAAAAACGGATGCAGTAGCCTTCTGGGAAAAATTCGCCTCAGGTAATAAAAAAATTCGGCATCAAAACTGGCGGGTATCCACAGCGGAGGATTCTGAGTCCTGATCACATCCAGGGTCAAACCCGCAATGGATTCAGGCGTAGCCCAAGCGTGCCTCATAAGCCATGCAATAAAGGGCTCCATGCTTTTGTAAAACTGAGTGTAGGCCGTATCACCACTACGGGATTTCATGGCAGCTTTGCTGTATTTTACCCTCTCATAGGAATCACTGCGAACAAATCCCGGCTGAACCAGGGACACATTAATCCCAAAGGGCTTGACCTCGTACCACAGGGCCTCGCAGGCACCTTCTAAAGCATATTTACTGGCTGAATAACTGGCCATGGTTGGCATAGCCAACATTCCGCTGACCGATGATATATTGATGATTTTTCCTCGTCCTGTTTTTCTCATGTAAGGCAGACACAGTCTGATCAATCCCATCGGTCCCAAATAATTGGTTTGCATCTGCAGGGACTCATCCCTGTCAGTCATTTCTTCGATCACTGAACGGTAACTGATGCCCGCATTGCAAATCAGTATATCCACTCCGCCAAAACGAACTTCTACCTGTTGCAGACAATTTTTACGTTCGGCTTCCTTGGTAACATCCAAGGCGCAAATCATCAGATTTTCTGATTCTGGAAAAAGCTTTTTTAAAATTTCTAATGATTGATTTCTGGTCGTGATGACTAATCGATATCTGTTGTATTGAACCAGTCTTTTGGCGATTGCCAAACCGATTCCTGAACTGCACCCCGTGACCAAGACTACAGGTCTGTAGCTTGAACTGGGGTCTTTGATTTTATAACTGTAAATCCATTTGTACATGGTTGTTAGGGCCAAAATACTTTGGCCCAATCACTGACTGTATTGTTATTTTAATTTCTCGGATACAACGGCTTTAACTTTTGAAACGTAGTCTACAAACCCTGCTTGATAATCCTTGGCAGTCATTTCGATTGGCACATCAGGTGTTACACCCAAGTTCTCAATCGGATTTTTATCGACTCTTTCTGCCAATGAGCCTGTAAAGCTCACGACCTCAAGTCCAAATGAATTTGTAAATTTCAATTCCAGCACATAACCGCCAGCGCCTGAAGTTCGGCTACCAACCAACGTTGCACGCTTGTTATCCTGCAAAATCGCTGGAAAGAAATCCCCACCTGAAAAATCCAGTTCGTTGATCATCACGACAATGGGTTTTGTGTACTGCACATTTGGATGTGGGTTGATTCTGTCGACACCAAATATGTAATAGGGATCTGACAGTCTTTTGCCCTGATTATACTGATCAATAATAAATCGGCAGTATTGTTTGATGCCCACGCCAACCATAAATGTAGTCGGGTAGCCCTCGATCGATGGACCTACCAATTTAACGACGTCTTGATCGCTTTTGATGTCGTTCAGGATACCCAAGATATTTGTGCATTCTTTGACGTCTTCAGGAAACAAAGTCATTCGGTGTCTGGGTGTTGCCAACGATGTATCGGTTAACATGGAAGCCATGGCGTACAGATAAAACACTGATCCACCAGGGTTGTTAAGCTGGTCAATCAACAGCGCATCCGTTTCAGCTTGGAATTTTTTAACCAGTTCTGAAAATTTGAAGGCGCTATAGATTGTAGATTCCGGTGAATAGCTGGGGATTCTGATATATCCAACTTTTTTACCGTCTTGCTCATAGATATAAGCCTGAAACAGCTCATCATCGGCAGCCTTCCAAACAGGTGTGCCAAATTCTGGTAAAAATGAATTTTTATTGCCCACCCAATGCATATTGGTTGGATCAGGGTTCATCCTGAAATCTGACAACATCGGTGTTTTCATCTGCGGAGTTTTAATCAATCCCGCAATGTTTAATTTCCTGTCATCAGAAAATCCCCTGATGATTTCAGGAGTCACTTCCCACATCAACTGCACAGTTACTGTCATTCCGTTAGACTGTCTTTTGACAGTGAACGTGGTTGGATCAACTACGGGTCGCAGATTTTTTGCGGCACGCCTGCGAGTCAACGCCATGTCTGCTAACGCCAAATCTGTGGCTGCATTTGACTGACTGATTTGCGCAGACAAACCACCCAACACATTTTGTGTGGGCACACCGTCGACAGCAACGATTTCGTCACCCACATCCATAGGGAAAATTTGCGGATTCAGTTTTTCTTTGTTTAACCAAACTACAATGGTTTTTCCCTCAACGGTGCGAACCATAAATGGCAAAGTCGAAACCCCAGTTGCTAGAAAATTAAATCCAACGTGATAGTCTTGGGTGGATGTCAAAAAATCCACAACAGCTGCTCGGTATTCAAAAACATTTGTTGCCGAGTCAACCTTTGCTAAAGCCTGTTGCAGCTCTTGTTCAATATTCCAGCTGACATGTTTTTGCTTCCAATATCTGGGAGCATAAGCCGATGAAAACACGGCACCCAAATACTGCAAATCACCTTTTAATACAGCTTTTGTTTCTGCGCTGACTTCAGCCATCGCAAAAGACGTTTGAAATGTGACCATGGCGGCCACTGCCAGGACTCCCCTTTTTAACATGTGCATAACATCCCCCCTCGAAGATTTAAGAAGGAAAATTACAGACTCACTCAGAGTCTGTCATCAAAGTTTCTGAAAATTTTTTATGCGTCAAATGTATAGTTAGTGACCTTCACTGATCAAATTCAACGCACTACCCGCCTTAAACCATTTAAGCTGTTCACTGTTGTAAGAATGTTTAAGATTAACAGTCTCAGTGGAACCATCTTTGTGTTTAAGAGTCATTTTGATTTCTTTGCCAGGGGCCAAGTTTTTTAAATCTATAATTGATATTAAATCTTCTTCTTGGACTTTGTCGTAATCTTTGGGATCAG
>JBIKLL010000095.1:0-8507 GCA_044359815.1 Pseudobdellovibrionaceae bacterium | reverse complement strand
AATTTTTATGCTCACCCATTGAAAACTGGGCCGATGCTTCGGGACCAGATGCGTGGATAGGTCGTGATATCGATCGCTTTCCGGGCGGGTCTCAGGCAAAATTTGAGGCAAATTGCAAAGCTTGCCATTCGGGGATGGATCCGCTTCGAGGAGCTTTTGCCAGATTTACCTTCAGTAATAATTTTGTCAAAAATGCGCTGCTGGTTCCGGCTCTTGCTCGTGATGATGACGAGGACAACGACATCGGAATGAAAACCGAACCCGCTTATGTGGCAACTAAATACAATCACAACGAAACTGTATTTCCCAGTGGGCATGTGACTCAGGACGATTCTTTTGAAAATTTCGTAAATCGTGGAGCCAACGCCAGCTATTTTGGTTGGAAAGGTCCCATGACTGGACGGGGAGTCACTGATTTTGGCCGAATGATAGCCAATGCCGATGCCTTTCCGCGATGTATGGCTCAAAGAGTTTACAGACAGGTCTGCAAACGTGAACCAGCCAGTTTCGATATGCCAATGCTAAACAACGTAGCCATGCAGTTTCAACAACAAGGCTACAAGCTCAGATATTTGTTTGAAAAAATCGTAACGACTCCAGAATGTTTAGGGGTGATCCAATGAGAAAAAATATAAATTTATTTTTGGTTTTGTTTGCGACAGGTGTCGCCACCGTAACCATAGGTCACGGTTGTACACCAGGCGCGAATATAGGTGAGGAAGCTTCTGTGACTCCTATAGTACAATCCGAAGAAGGCATCAAACCCAACCAAAAAACTGTGGCCTTGGTTCAGTCCACTCAAATCGTGGATCATTTTGTCAGTTGTTTAGGAACGGGCAAGGCCAGCGACCAAACCATGGCAGTATACAATGCAAAAGCGGGTGCGATTTCAGAATTTGGTAATGTCGAAACCATCACAGCACCCATGATGATGGCGTTGTCATCAATTGCAGGTGAATTTTGCAGTGATCTGATCAATCAAGAATCAGCTTTGGCGATCAATAGTCGGAGAATTTTTTCGGGAATTAATTTGCCAGCGGCATCCCTGCCCTCTGATGCCATGATGACAGATGCAATGAGGCGTCTGGCCCGCAGTTGTTGGGGTCGAAACGAAACTGATTCTGAAAAACAAACTTTGATGTCTGCAATTTCATCAGCATTTCCCTCTGGGACAGCGAACTTAACAGGCAGAAATGCCATGTTGTTCATGTGCACCAGCATGCTCAGCAGTGTGGACGCTATAACTTTATAAATACGGAGAATTTTTATGAGTAAAAAGAAAGAACAATCAATATCCACTCTGCACGGTAAACCCGTCACCAGAAGGGATTTTTTGGCAGCAGGGCTGATTCAGTTTTCTGCGACCATGGCAATACCGACTGTCGCAGGCATGTTGTTACATGGCAGAAAAGCCTATGGACAAGATTTGCTTTGCAGCAGTGGTGCTGTCAGTGATCTGTGTCCCTTTATCACAGTCAACCTGAGCGGTGGAGCAGCGTTGTCAGCCAACTTTGTTCCCCATGATAAGGGAAAACAGTTGTTGTCCAGCTATTCAAAAATGGGCATGGGCTCAGGAGCCAATCTGACGTTGATCAGGGATTTTGCCAATCAAGCGCCCTTTTTTGCAGGATCAGGTTTTTACCAAGGCCTCAGTCAATCCAGTACAACTTTTGTCAGAATGATGTCGGCCTTTGTGGGTGTTTGTTATCGTTCTCAGGATGACTCTTCAACTAACAAGCAAGATTTAAGCGGATTGGTTTTAAAGGCTGGTGCCAAAGGTACAATGCTTCCAAATTTAGGAATCAATTCACAAAATGGTACGGGAACTAAAAACATGCACGCTTATATTAAGCCTTCGGCACCATTGTACGTGAGACGTGTTGAAGACATCCGTGGAGCTCTGCAATTAGGTGGAGTTCTGTCAGCTCTGGATCCATCACAACAAACTAAAATGTTACAAGCGGCTAATTCAATGAGTGCCAGTCAGCAAACTAAATATATGCAAATGACGGCAGGTGAAATGTTGGCTCAGTTATTTGGTTGCGCCAATCAAGACAATACCAAACTGATTTCTAACGGTGGATCGGCAAACATTGATCCAATGGCCAACGCAGCTTTTGCAGCCATTTGGGGAATCACTGCCAACACGGCTACAAACAACCGTGACTATATTTTTGGTTCAATGGTTTACAACGCATTACTGGGCAACAGCTCGACAGTGAATCTGGAAATGGGTGGGTACGATTACCACAACAACACCAGAACCACAGGTGATGCGGCCGACGTCAATGCCGGAACAGTGGTTGGCAGAATTTTATCTTCGGCAGCTCTGTTAGGGAAAAAATGTTTTATCGTTGTTATGTCTGATGGATCGGTGACTTCTCCTGAAAGCGACACAGCGGGGGCTCCATGGTCCAGTGACAGGGGTTCAGCAGGTTGTGCTTACATGTTGGCTTACAATCCCTTATTGGCGCCCACTGCAAAATCTTTTCAGTTAGGACATTACACATCTGGGCAGGCCGCTGATGATACATTTTTAATCGGAGGCAGTCCTGAAATGGCTGCAGGAGCTATTTTTGCAAACTACATGTCGTTTAACGGTAAGAGCGCATTGATCGAAAATATATTACCCAGAGTGTTTTCATCAACTGACATTGATTTGGTAACAGTACTGGGATGATTTTTAGAATTTGTTTTTAGAACGAAAGGTTTTAATGGTCCGTCAGCTGATATTTTTATTTTCAATGTTTGTGGTGACATCAGTTGCTTTTAACAACTGTTCGCCTCAACACGCAGATGTATCTGATGGGTCCTCATCGGCTCTGGGTGCAGATTCCTGCGAACAAAAACTCATGGATACTTACAAAACCGGTTATCATGTGTTTTTACAAAATAACTGTAATTTGTGTCACGTTAGCGGTCCAGGCAAAGGGGCCTTTGCTGCCAGTGATTTAAAAATCTCTTACGATGCTTTTAAAATCACCGGATATGATGTGGTTTCAAGCAAAGCCACTGACCCTAACCACCAATCCCCATACACTGGGCCCCAGCATCAGCAAGAAGTTTCAAATTTGAAGGTTCAATGGAGCAAAGCTTCGCAAGAAGCTGCAGCCTGTGGCGCCGGAGGCACCAGCAGCGGCACTCAGTTTGATTTCAAAGCAATGACTTTTTTAATGCCTAAATCTGTCCCTGACACCAGTGATATGAAGGACCATCAGATCACTTGGAATTTGGAATCAGATTTATTGTCTGGGCCAAACGCCGATTTTGCTTCAGCACAGCTGACAGTCACTGTCAGAAGATTTAAAACCTCTTCTGGTGAAGAGTCTTTGGTAGTTACCATGCCGACACTGACTGGGGCCACAAACGACATTCGGGTCAAAGGCCTATTTGCAAAAATAAACGGAACTGCCATTAAATATTCTACGACTTTTTCTTATATTGATGAGGGCATAAATAAAAACAGTGATGCGGTTTCGGGTTTGCTATCAGGTGGAGCCATGATCATTGCTGGTAAACCTGATCCCAGGGATCAATTGCAAATCGGTTTTTTGACTATTGAAAAGACCTCGTTGCCTCCACCGCTTCCGACTCCGTCCATTCAGATAATTGGAGCAACTAGTAATATTGGAACTGCCGGTGATCAGACCTTTCAATTGCAGCTGTCAGCTGCTGCTTACAATCCGGTTTCAGTGGCAATTTCAGTGGACAGTGGTTGCGCAGCCAACGGAGCTTGTTCCGCATCAGCAAAAGCATTGCTGTGCACAGTTGTGAATCCTTGCACCACCGCCGAGCAAAATTTGCTAGCAGCCCGCAGTGTTCTGGGCCAATCCTATAATCGTTTTGATTGGGATTATAAATTGTCACAAACGATGATTACGTTTTTGCCTGGTGAAACTTTAAAAACCATCACAGTGTCATTGTCAAAAGACGTCCGCCGGGAATCAAACAGACTGTTGTCATTGCAATTGACCAATCCATTAGGAGCCCTGTTGCCGGTTGATAGAATTAATTATGTTATCAGGAAAATGAATAATCCCAGTCCACCACCCGGAGTCGCCACATTCAGTCAGTTGATGGGATCCAGTCTGGGGATTTTTAGCAACTGCATTCGTTGCCACAATTCAAATCAAAATGATGGTGGATATGACATCACAGATTTTGAAGGCATGATTTCAAAAGGTGTTCTGATTCCCAATGATATCAACAGTAAAATGAGACGAAGAATGATTCCAGATGCGGGCAACATAACGCCGATGCCTCTGGATGGGTATCTTCCGCAGGAAAAAGTTTTCGAGGTGGATAAGTGGATTCAAAATGGCGCTTTGAACAACTAAGAATATTTGCAAGCCTAAGAGGTTTTGCAATGTTGATGGCGGCAGGCGCTGTCGTGGTGCTATTTCAAAATTGCTCATCATCACATTCAACTGCTGAAAATGCATCGCTTTCGGCTCAAGACCAAACATTGGCTTTACAAAATACTTCCGTAGAAATTTTGGCAGGCCGCTGTTACAGCTGCCATAATCCCAATAATCCCAGCGGATCCATTGCGGACATCACAGACGTGGATGAGTTGTTGTACAAAAGATTGATTATACCTGGCGAACCTCAATTGTCGTTGCTGTATACCGAAGTTCAGTCTGGCAATATGCCTCAGAATTCGGGACCACTGGAAGCATCATTAGTTAAAATATTAAATGATTGGATTCTTGCGCTGAAAACTGCGCCACCACCGGGTGGTGGAACAGTGATCACGCTGGGACCAACATATTCAGCAGTAAATAATTTAATCATCAAACCAAAATGTTTAAACTGTCACAACAGTGCATCGGCAGCCGGGGGAGTTTCGTTTTCAACTTACACTCAGCTTATGAATACAATTGTGGCCGGAAATCCTGGAGCCAGTGTTTTTTATACAGAAATAATGGGCAACACCATGCCACCCAACGGGCCTCTGTCACAGGCCGAAAAAAACGCCGTCATGCAATGGATCACCGCCGGCGCCCCTCAGCAGTAAAAAGAGACCGTACGACTTTTTCTGTCTACAGCGCACGATAAATAGTTCTTAAGATCTAAAAGCCTAAATACCTTTTTACAAAAAATTTAAATTAGCAGTTTTAAAAACTCAAACAGCGGGCGCAAAGCTGCGCGCTATTTTTTTGTAATCAAAAAATATAAATCATCCGCGCAGCTTCACGTCCGAACTCGTTTTTAAAACTACTAATTTAAATTTTTTGTAAAAAGGTATTTAGGCTTTTAGATCTTAAGAACTATTTATCGTGCGCTGTAGACAGAAAAAGTCGTACGGTCTCTTTTTCTGCTGAGTAATAGCTTTAGTTAACGAGTCATTTGCATTTTATGCTTAAGTTTCGAGCGAGATCGTTTATGGTGCAAAAAAATGAAGTTTAAAATTTTACTGGTTTTGTTTTTAGTGCCGCTTTTGGTAGGGGCATCGGATTCGGATCATGAACATTCAGACAGACCTAGGCGACACAAGCTTAAGATCACTCAGTATTTTAAAACTGGGACCAAAAGCGACGAGCGTATGGAAGGCACTGGTGACACCAGAAACGGTTGCACCCTGGGCACAGGGGCTTACAGCAATTGTTTGATACCTTGTTTCTGTGTGGCTGTGGACCGTCGTTATCACAAACTCAAATCATTCGTGCACATCCCAGAACTGGCAGGCGCAAAATGCCGAGTCGGCCGCAATCACAAATTAATGGAAATGGATAATTCCAGAGAATTTAAAGACAATGTGATAGTGGATTATTCTAGGGGATTGCATCGAGGTGTCGCCACCAATATCAATGGGGTTTTTAGAGCCTGTGATGTCGGGGGATCAATCAAGGGAAAACGCCGATTTGATCTGTTTTTTGGTGATTGTATTGGCAAGGCCAAACGGCATACCTGTCTTGACAGGTTATCGCGCTACAACGAAAAGCTTTGGCGATCTGAAGCCAACTAAGTATTTTGAATCGTTTTCTTGTGTGCAGCTAAAGTTTGAATTTAAAAATCTAAATCTATGATTTTCCTTATAAAGACCACAGCTCGTGCTTCTCTGCTCGGGCTTTACCCCCGCCGTCCAGGCTCCGCAGAGGGTCTTTAAAAGGAAAATCATAGATTTAGATTTTTAAATTCAAACTTTAGCTGCACTCATGAGAGTCAATTTGTAAAAGCTAAATGTATAATTCTACTTAAAATGGTTGCAGCATCGTGCTTTAATTAAATGATGTTTTCAGAAATCCCTAAGTCAGTAATTTGGACAATGCTATTTATTTTGCATTTTTGTGGTTCTGTGGTTTTTGCCAAATGGGAACCCATCAAAGAAAAAGTTTTAAAGGTCGAACTGGGTCAGGTTTTAAACAGCTACGAATTTGAAATTATCGCCAACCAAAAAACCACCGGCAGTGCTGCCAAATACAAACCCCATTCGCCAACAAAAACCTCATTGACTGCGACCTATGGTTATCTGTGGGCGACTTTACGATTGGTCAATCCCACTAATCCATCCGATGATTTGGATAAGGGAAATTCTAGGTCCGTGGATTTTCAGTTTCGATTTTTGGGGGCCCAGTCCCTGGAATTTGTTTATCAAACCTATTCTGGATATTATTTGGATAATTCAGGCGATTTGGATCCCAGTTATTCTGGCAAATCCCAAAAAATTATTCGCTCAGACATAGCCACAAAAAATTACGGCATTAATTATTTTCATTCAATGCGTGAGGAAGCTTTTTCTATCGCAGTGGCCTTTGATCAAAACGGCAGACAATTGGAAAGCGATTGGGGCTACGGCTATCTGGCATCCGCTAATGATTCCATCATAGGCGGTGATTCCCCCTTGGTTCCCACGGTGGTGGCCAGTCAATTTGGGCCTTTATCGGATCTGCGTGAAGTCAATCGACGAAGCCTTAATATCGGGGCTTGGGTTGGTGGGATTTGGACAAAAGGGAATTTCTATACCGCGGGATTTTTGGCTTTAGGTTTTGGTGTGCAAGACACTGTTTCTGAATACCAAAACTCGCCCTCAAAGCGTCATAGCGAAGGCGCCAATGTCAGTTCGGCGCGATTTGGTTTGGGATTTAATGGCATCAATCATATATCAGGTGTGCAGATTTTTATTGATGGAGTTTCCACCCCCATTGACGACGGCAAAATCCAATCGGCCACCTCTGAAGGCAAATTCTTCTACGCTTACCGATTTGAGTAGTTTAGCCGATCCCTTTTTGTTTGGTTTGGTTAATTTAAATTTTAAAAAATAATTCTATGATTCTACACCTTGTGAATACTTGCTAACGGCCGCAAGCTCATCTCTCGTATTGCGTAAATGAAAAGGTAATTTGTTTTTACTGTTTTTAGACACATGCAGCGAGCGCGCGGGGCATATCTGGTGTTGAGTCATTATATATAAGCAAAAAACTTGCTTATATATAATGACTCAATACGAGAGATGAGCCCGCGGCCGTTAGCGAGTGTCTAAAAATAGTGAAAAAAATTATCTTTGCATTTACGCAACACCAGATATGCCATGCGCGCTCGCAAATGTATTCACAAGATGTAGAATCATAGAATTATTTTTTAAAATTTAAATTAACCAAACAAAAAGAGGTCAGCTGGTTGAACTACTTAAAGCGGCAGAAGTATCCGCGAAGGGTGTTGCCGTTGTTGATTTGCGATATGTATTCGCAGGTGCCTGTGCTTTCGCAATCAGAATCCATGTCGCAACTTCTGCCCGAAGCTTCACATCGGCCGCTATTGCAATTGTCGATGATCGAACACTCAGAACTGGTGCTGCAACGTCGCCACTTACCGGTATTGGAAACTGATTCTTGGCCCTGGATAAAAGCTTCTTTTTTGGCCAACTCCAATTCGCGCTCTTGTAATCTGCGTTCACGATTTTCGAGTTCTTCTTTTTTTCGTTCTTCTTCCAGCTTTACCAATTCAGCATTTCGTTCAAGCTTTCCCTGGTTGAATCCTCGCAGATACTCTGAATTAGAACGTAAGCCCTCGCAGGTATTGGTCACAATGTTTGGTATAGAATCATGTCGCATTCCCAGCTGGAATCCGCTTTCATAATTGCAGTATTTAACCAATCCCTTTTGATAACCAGCTTTGTAGGCTTCAGTATTGACGGTGACACTGTGTTCAGAGCATTCTTTGATGTAATGATCTAAATACAATCCTGTTCCACGTTGGCCTCTGGATTCGCCCAGCGATCTCCAGTCGGTGGTTTGACATTGTTCCTTGCTCATCGATGAACAAGCACCCAAAAATAAAAATCCCATCAGCAAAACTAATTTATTCATAAAAAATCCTTTTTTAAAAAATACTTCAAACCCCATTTTGAAAATTATAAGTGAGTTCACAATAAAATTCCTCAAGAAAAATTTAGCTGGGCCCTTTCTATGTTGCTGATTTTGAATTTCAAAACTCTAATTATATGATTTTATTTAAAATGACCCTCTGCGGAGCCTGGACGGCGGGGGCACGGCCCGAGCAGAGAA
>JBIKLL010000094.1:0-8529 GCA_044359815.1 Pseudobdellovibrionaceae bacterium | reverse complement strand
CTGATTAATCTAAATGACTCAACACCAGATATGCCCCGCGCGCTCGCTGCATGTGTCTAAAAACAGTAAAAACAAATTACCTTTGCATTTATGCAATACGAGAGATGAGCTTGCGGCCGTTAGCGGGTATCCACAAGGTGTAAAAACATAGAAATATTTTTTAAAATTTGAAATTAACTGCAGGTAAGCGGGCCAGTTATTATTGAGGGGCTGTCGAGATTCTGGGTTTGGTTTTGTATTTTTCGGCCAATGATTTTTCGTTCTGTACCAGTTCGGTCAAAGACTGTTCTGATTTTTGCCAGTGTAGGGCCCAGGCTTCATCATTTAAAAAAGTAATGACGTTGTTTTTCATATTCCAAATAATCTTTCGGTGCATGATGATGTCATTATAGGTTTGAAGCTGCATCTGATAGATTTCTTTATCAGCTGACTGAAATTTATGAATTTTTAAATAAATGGCTTCGATTTTTGGGGACAATTCGTTGGTCACCCATTTTTCAGCATCAGTGTAAGATTCAAAATCTTTTGAAGACTTCATTTTTGTAGTGAACTGATCTCTGAGTGCAAAATATTCGGATGACAGTACTTGAAGCTCTTCAAGGTTTTTTCTGATGGGGGAGTCAGCGGATTCAAGCTGGCGGCCCACAGACATCTGAGTTGTCAAATAAGAGCTGATCATAAAAACCAAAAAGATCGAGGATACAAATATTGATTTTCTGACTGGTGAATGAAAATTGAAATAGCTGCCCAAGATTCCGTAGATGATTCCAAATCCAAGTCCAAACCAAAGCATGTGAAAATTAGCGCCCAATTGATAAACGGACAGTCCTAAAGAGCACATAACAAAAGTTGCAATCCAAATCCATTGCAGCCTATTGGGTGATGTCCGTCGCTCAAGCTGAGGCAAAAACATCAATAGGCTGCCGAGTAAGGCAAATAATGCCCCTGTGGTACCCATTACTGGGTGGGAATTTTTTAAAATAATCAGGGAAACCAAGTTGCTAAACAGTCCACCAAATATAAAAATAGTGACCAAGTGGATTCGACCATACATGTAGTCAATAAATGGTCCCAGGATCACAAAAGTCAGACTGTTCAGCAGAAAATGAACAAGGCCATAATGGACAAAAATATTTGTGAATGCCCGCCAGTACTGCGAAATGTAGCTGGGATCCACGGTCAGAACACCGACCAACAACAATTGATCAGCAGTGGGTGAAATTAACGGAATTCCAAAATAAAAAGAGGTCGCAAAATACCAAACAGTGATTAAAGTAAAAATCAAAATGGTGGGCAGCGAATGCTTTTTAAAAAGCAACCTTCTGAATTCTTTGCGATCAGCTTTTATTGCTTGATCAATGTCCAGAATACCCTTTACTGGGGTGTCCTTATCTTCGCTCATTAATAATGCCCTCAATACTGCATCGGAATTCTGGACTAAGGCCTTAATATTTTTAGGAAATTATTTAAAATTAATCATAATTTTTGAATGATTGTTTTACAGTTTTTCAAAAATCAGTGGGTATTCCAACGGTGCGATGACGGGGATTGCGTGGTCCTTCGGTGATTTTTGTGGGATCTGCTCCATATTGAGAATAAACACTTTTTGCCAAATCATAAATCAGTGTGGGCTTTCCTGAGCAAATATTAATGATTTGTTTGTCGGTGTTGCTGTTTGCCAGGCTGAATAACTTCTGGGCGACTTCATCTGCGGTTATAAAATCACGAACACAGTTTAATCCTGGTATGGGTGAGTAGTCTTTTTTAAGAGCCCGTGAAATCAAATTTGAATATAAAAACCCTGGTTTCATTGATTTGTCAGTGACACTAAAAATCCTTGCGATTTTTAAAAGACAGTTTTCATTTAAAGAAATTTTCTGTAGTTCGTTTTCAGCCATCAGTTTGCTTTTCCCGTAAGTGTTTATTGGACCCAGTGCAGAGTCTGTATCTAAATCCTGGGTGCTGTCGGCATAAACATGGCTCGAGGAAGCAAAAATAAATTTCTTAACCTGAGCTTTTTGGCAGGCTAAAAGCCATTTTTTGCTGCCTTCGACATTCAATTCAAAACATCTGTCAGGATTTTTTTCGCAATCGTCAGTTAAGATCATGCCTGCTAAATGAATAACGACATCAGGTTTAATTTTTAATAATTCCTGGGTCATTTGTTCAACCGAAGACTCAAGTCTTGATTGCAGTGCCTGTGCCCTGTTAACCATTTTGGACCCGATATTTCCAGTGGAACCTGTAATTGCTATCTGAAATTTCGACATCATTTAATAAAACTGAACTAATTTTCTGTGAGCTAATTCTGTTTCGATGATTCCACAAATCGTATGATAAATAGCAATATGGCATTCCTGGATAAATCCTGCATTTTCACCTGGGGCTACAATTGAAAAATCAGACAATGCAGAGGCTTTTCCACCTTGATATCCACCCAGCAATGCAGTTTTGATTTTTAATTTTTTTGCGGCCGTTAGCACATTTAAAATGCTTGGTGAATTACCAGAAGTAGAAATAGTTAGCAAAAAATCTTTGCTGGAACCCAGGGCCTCCAGTTGTCTGGAAAAAACTTGATCATAGGAAAAATCATTACTGATAGCGGTCATCACCGAAGTGTCAGCATTCAAACACAAAGCTTTGATTGGGGATCTGTTATTTTTCAGCCTGGCGATCAGCTCGGTTGCAAAATTCTGAGCATCACCAGCAGAACCTCCGTTACCACACAAATACAAGCAGCCACCTTGAGCTAAAGATTCAATGATAGCTTGAGTGACTTTGTGTACAGATTTTATCACCTCACCAGAGTTGGCCATCAGTTGTAAATTTTTGGCCGAAGCTTCAAATTGATTTTTGATTAATGATTCTGACATTTATATCAGTCCTTTTCTGATGGCTGTAGCCACGTCAACAGTAGGCGTCCATCCGATTGATTTTAAAAGTGAGCTATCTGATTGCGAAGTTTTTATTTCGTCTAAACGTTCTGGAATGTGTTTTTTTTCGCACTCAAAATAATCAGCAATTTGCTGAACAGAAACTTTTGACCCCGTTCCCACATTAAAGGTTTTAAACTGAGTCTGGTTTATTTTCTGAGCTACCAGGATGTTGGCAGCAACCACATCTTTAACGTGCACAAAATCCCGCTCCTGGCTGCCGTCGCCTGTGATGGTTAACGGTTTACCCTGAGACTTTAAATTTTTAAAAATCCCAATCACCGATGAATAAGCATTGTCAGTGTTTTTGGGATTAAATGACCTGGGTCCGTAAACGTTAAAATATCTCAAATTCACAGTTGGAATTGATTTTCTGTGCCCCAGAATCTTTAAATATCTTTCTGAGGCAAACTTTTGCAAAGCATAGGGCGAAAGCGGATCGATAGGGGCAGCTTCAGGAGTGGGAATAATCTGAGTGTTTCCGTAAACCGAGGATGAGGAGGAAAACACAAGAGCTTTGATTTTGATCTGTGAATCTTGAATGGCCTTAAGCAGATTCAGAGTTCCTCTTAAGTTAGAGTCATCATATAAAATAGGATTTTCAAAAGACGGCTGAATTTTAGGAAGTGCTGCCAAATGAAACACATAATCAGGTTTAAAATCAGAAATAACTTGAGTCAGTTTTTTTAGATCCAAAATGCTATCGCGATGGTATTTAACGGCTTTGTTTTCAAACTGTATATTGCCATTAGATAAGTCATCGATGACCTCGACGCTATGGTCTTGTAATATAAGCTCATCACACAAATGAGAACCAATAAATCCCAATCCGCCAGTCACCAGGGATCGAATTTTCATAGAAAATGAGTCTTCCAAATCAAATCGATATTTTTTAAAAAACTGCCCAAGTTTTTTAGTGGCAAAGAGGTTGGTCCATCACACAAAGCTTTTTCAGGATTTGGATGGGTCTCAACAAATATACCATCCACACCAACAGCCATCGCTGCTCGTGAAAGCAATGGGACCATATCGCTGCGACCTCCACTGCTTTCGCCTGTGGCTCCTGGCAACTGAGTTGAATGGGTGCAATCCATGATCACAGGGAAACCCAGTCTTCGCATTTCTGCCAGTCCAGTCATATCATTAATCAATCGGTTGTATCCAAAAGTCGTTCCTCGTTCACAGAGCAAAATATTTTTGTTTCCAGCTTCAACGGCTTTGTGAGCGATGCTTTTCATATCCCAAGGTGCAAGGAACTGCCCCTTTTTAATATGAATGATCTTTCCTGTTTTTGCAGTTTCCACCAACAAGTCTGTTTGCCGACTTAAAAACGCCGGTATCTGTATCACATCGGCAACCTTGGCGGTTTCAGCCACCTGAATCGTTTCATGAACGTCAGTCAACAGGGGAACGTTAAGCTCTGATTTAATTTTATTAAGCTGATCCAGTGCTTTGTGCGCGCCCGGGCCCCGAAAACTTTTGCTGCTTTGTCGATTGGCTTTGTCAAAAGAGCATTTCAAAATCCAAGGGATCCCCATTTGTTGAGTGATCCTTTTTATTTCTTTGCCAGTTTCAAGCACCATGTTTACATCTTCGATGATATCGGGACCTGCAAATAAAACCCAATTTTTGCAATCGCCCCAAACGATAGGACCGCTTGCGTGATTGAGCTTTACTGATTCTGAAAGCGGACGAAATTCCGTCATGTTAATGCCTTTATTACGTTTTGAATAATGTAGTTTTGCACGTCCTCTGTCATGTCAGGAAACATTGGAATGCTGACGACTGATTCGGCCGCAGCCCTGGCGAAGGGCAATGATCCCATCACGCGGCCATCATGATTTTTATACCAAGGTTGATCGGGCATTGTTTTTGGATAATGCACACTGGTTGGGATTCCGACTTCATTCAGTCGGTTTTGAAAATCACCTCGGTTTTTTACAGTCAATGTGTACTGTGCCCAAGCGGAAATCTGATTTTTTTCAACTAAGGGAAAGCTAAATCCTGAGGTTTTAATCGAAGCAAAAGCTTCCGAGAATTTTTTGGCAATTTTGTTTCTTTGCTCCAGCTCCCAAGGATAGCGTTCCAGTTTTGACAGCAATATCGCACACTGAAGGGTATCCAATCTGCCGTTGATGCCCAGTCGTGTGTGATGGTACCTGCTTTCAGATCCGTGCTCGCGGATTTCTTTCATAATTTTAAAAAGCTTTTCATCATTGGTAAAAATAGCACCGCCATCGCCGTAACACCCCAAAGGTTTGGCTGGGAAAAAACTAGTGCCACCTATGGTAGTAAGGCTGCAGCTTTTTTTGTTATTATAACTGGCCCCAAAGCTTTGAGCAGCGTCTTCAATCACAGATAATCCATGTTTTTTTGCCAAGGCATTGATGGCATCCATGTCAGGGATTTGGCCGTACAAAGACACCGGCATAATGGCTTTGGTTTTTGAGTTAATGGCCTTTTCGACTTCCTTAACATCCAGATTAAAAGTTTTTGGATCTATGTCGACGTAAACCGGAGTGGCTCCAGCCAACACGATAGTTTCAGCAGTGGCAATAAACGAGAATGAAGTGGTGATGACCTCATCACCAGGTCCGATATTGAGAGCCATCAGTGGCACTAACAAAGCATCTGTACCGCTGGCACATGTCAGGGCGTACTTGGTCCCTACATATTCAGAAAGCTGTTTTTCTACCTCAGACACCTCGGGGCCATTAATAAAGGCACCGTGTTCTAATACTTTTTGGATGCGATCATTGATTGATTTTTTAAGAGCTCCGTAGGGAGTTTTCAAATCAACAAATGGAACTTTCATAGTCATGCCGTCACTCCTGTTGAATGTAGATTTGACTTCAATCTATACCTTGATGCTTGTCAAAGCTAGTCGGGTTTGATTAAATTCGATGTTTTGCAGTGTGTGATTTATGAATAAAAAAATGAATATGGTGTCGTTTTTGAAACTGGCCTGTGATTTTTCAGCCAGAGTCTTTGTATCCAAAGAATTAGATCTGAAATTTTCTGTAGTAGATTTATCAAAAGCCTTTGTCCGCGTGCAGGAAGATGTTTTGGAAATGGCCAGTCATTTGAATCAGCATGATGTCATTTTGATCTCGGAGGCCTATTTTACCAGGAATCAAAGGCGTCTGTTGCAATTACCCTGTGTGATTGGGGTTCAGACGCAAAATAAGGCAATAGAAAGACTAGTGGATTTTATTTTTGACAATGAAAATCTGGATTTCAAGTCCGTATGTTGGGAACCTGGTGTGGAATCTTTAGGGGGCAATAAGGCCCTGTTTTTGGATCGCGATGGGGTGCTGATCGAGGAGCAAAACTACCTATCAGACCCATCTAAAGTTAAAATCGTGTCGGACATCCTGCCTTGCCTTACGCATTATCAAAAACAGGGATATTTTTTAATTGTTGTGACCAATCAGTCAGGAATTGGCCGCGGATTTTACACTGAAAACGAAATGCATAGGGTGAATCACCGAATGAAAGATTTGTTTGCACAACACCAGATTTGGTTCGATGAATTGCTTTGGTCACCCTATCATAGTCAGCCAGCGTCATATAAGGGGAGCAATGGTAAATCACTGCGAAAACCCAGGGTAGGAATGATTAAATTGGCCCAGCAGAAATTCGATTTGAATTTGTCTCAGTCGGTTTTAATCGGAGATACCTATACTGATTTATTGGCAGGGTTTAATGCCGGGATAGGGAAGAATTTTTTAATAAAGCACCAAGCTACAGACAAAGTGGGACAATGGCAGAGCTTGCAAGAGGCAATAAGGTTAGATTACAAACAAAATATCAGCATTTCGGATGATCAAAATTATTTTGAATGCGAAGGGGTTGTTTTTAAAAACATCACTCATTACCAAGAGGTTTATTTATGATTCCGGTGATTTTATCAGGTGGAAGTGGCACTAGGCTTTGGCCCGTTTCTAGAACTAAATTTCCAAAGCAGTTTTGCGATCTGTTTGACGAAGCTTTGCAGACAAAAACTTTAAAAAGAGTTTCTAAGTTTGGTAATCCAATCATCGTGACCTCGCTGTTGCTGCGAGATTTCACTCAGAAAAAAGCCATTGAAGCTGGTTTTGCAAACACTCAAGTGATTTTTGAACCAGTCGGCAGAAACACGGCTCCAGCGATTGCTTTATTGTGTAAATACCTAGAAATGAAAAAGCTAGAAAACGAAATTGTCGGGGTATTTCCGGCAGATCATTTGATAGAAAAAGAAGACATATTTTTTTCGGCGTTAGAGCTAGCTGAAACCTGCGCGCGGGATAAAAAGATCGTTACCTTGGGCCTGAAGCCTTCTGAGCCCAACACTGGTTATGGGTATATTCAAACTGACAAACAGCCCTACAGTTACAAAAAAAATGTTTCAAGCCATGGCGTTTTGAAGTTTCACGAAAAGCCCAATTATCAAATGGCAAAAGAGTTTTTGAGGGAAGGCAATTATTATTGGAATGCCGGTATTTTTATATTTCAAGTTAAGCACATGATCGAATTACTGGAAAGTCTGCAGCCTCAAATCTGGGACGCTTTTTCTGGATTAAAAAATGATTTTAGCAATATCAAAGAAATCTATGCCCAGCTGCCTAATATTTCGCTTGATTACGCCATCATGGAAAAGCTCAGCCCTGATGAAATGCTGTGTGTTCCCTGTGATCCCAAGTGGAATGACGTGGGTTCCTGGGACGCTGTTGCTGAGGTTTACCAACATCAAGGAAAAGCAAATTCACACAGCATAGAAGTGGACTCAAAAGAAAATTTTGTAATGCCTTATGAAGGTAAAACCTACGCCTTTGTTGGTGTCGAGGATTTGATTGTCGTTGATACTGGGGACGCAACTTTGATTACAAAAAAGGGTCATTCGCAAGAGGTCAAAACCCTGGTTGATCGATTGAAAAGCTCTAAATCAAAATTAACAGAAGAACATATTTTTGAGGAAAGGCCCTGGGGAAGATTTGAAATCTTGAGGGATTTCCCACATTTTAAATCCAAGGTCATCAAGGTCAATCCTAAGGCCCAAATATCCTATCAATCCCACGATAAACGGGAAGAACACTGGATCATTACAAAAGGTGAAGGCGAAGTCGTGTTGGATGAAAAAATTCTGCCTGTCAAAAAAGGCAGTTATATAAAAATACCTTTAAAATCCAAGCACCGAATCAGAAACACGGGCGCAGATGTCTTGGAATTTGTTGAAGTGCAGTTGGGAAGTTATTTTGGCGAAGACGACATCGTCAGATACCAAGACGACTACAGCCGGGTTTAGAATCAACTTGATAGCGCCCTTGCCTGCAGTTAATTTGAATTTTAAAAAATATTTCTATGATTTTGTATTTTCAAATATTTCTTTGTTCTATATCTTTTGAATACTTGCTAACGGCCGCAAGCTCATCTCTCGTATTGTGTGATAAGCTTAACAGCAATTAATCAATCTAAGGTTAGTTTTCAGAAGCCAGATTTTTTATTTTCAAATTTTCTTTTTTTATACCTTTTGAATACATTTGCGAGCGCGCATGGCATATCTGGTGTTGTGTCATTTAATTTAATTAGGTTTATGATAATTTATTAATCATATACT